>NZ_JBVKBW010000011.1:0-346037 GCF_055635295.1 Streptomyces sp. NPDC111520
CCCACCAGACCCGGCGGCAACACCCCCGCCAACCCCCGCAACTCCGGATACCCCCCCGTCACGTCCTGCCCGATCCCCGACACCAACCGCACCTGCCCGTCCCCCGGCAGATACACCAGCACCCGCGCCCCGTTGAACAACGGCTCGAACCCGTACTCCGCCTCCACCCCCGCCCCCGGCAACGGACCCGCCACCGCCAGCATCGGCGACCACGCGGGCAGATCCGACCGAGCCACCGACCCCGCAGGAACACGCGTACCCATATACACCAGCATCCCCCCACACCCCCCGACCGGCGAATCAAACACCGCACGTCCCGGGCAGCGTGGACCCGCTCCCGGCCGGGTGGGCCGGGAGCGGGTCCACGCGGGGCGCGCGGCGATCAGGCGGGCGCGCCGCTGAACTTCGGGTTCGCGCCGTACTCGTTCTCCGAGGGCCCGCCCTCGATGCAGAAGAAGACCAGCAGGACGATCGCGCCGAGGAACGGCACGAGGCCGATCAGCAGCCACCAACCGGAGCGACCGGTGTCGTGCAGGCGGCGGACGGAGACGCCGAGCGTGGGCAGGAGCACCGCGAGCGCGTAGACCGACTGCAGGTAGTCGAAGCCGATGGCGCGGCCGACGAACAGCAGCACGATGCTGATCACCAGGTTGACCAGCGCGAACATCCAGTACTCGGTGCGGCGCGCGCGCCCGCCGAAGACGGCGTACTTCCTGAGCACGTCCAGGTACCAGTGCATGCGGAACCCCCCAAGGTCGACGACCCGATGCCCGTCCGGAGCGGGCGAGCAGGCGGAATGTACGGTTTTGTAGTGCACAAGTCAAGACATTCGGCGGGAATCCGATGGTGGAGGAGCCCGGTCCGCTCCATGACGGTGCGGTCCTGCCGTCCGGGTGGCGGGCCGTCGGTCATACTCCGCGCTCTCGGGGGTAGACGGGGCGCGAACGGCCGGGCCCACCGGCCGGCACGCACACCCACAGCGGAGGTCCACCGATGTCCCCCCAGCCCCGAACGGGTCGGCCCACGGTGTCCATGACGTTCGACCACATGCTGGAGCGGGTGCGGTACGACGGCGTCTACCCGACCCGGGAACGGGCCGAGGAGGCCGTGCGGGCGGTGCTCGCCGCCCTGGGCAGGCGGCTCATCGGCGACGAACGCGTCGCCCTGGCCGCGTGCCTCCCCGTCGAGGCGGCCCTGGTCTTCACCGCCGAGATCCCGGAGATCCGGCCCATCACCTGCGGCGCCTTCGTCGAGGACCTGGCCGCCCGCACCGGCGGCACCCCGGCCACGGCCCGCTGGGACAGCTGCACCGTGCTGGCCGTGGTGGCCCGGCTGGCCGGCCGCGACCTGACCACGCGCGTCCTGCACCAGCTGCCCTGCGACTACGCCCCGCTGTTCGGCCGCGACGACCTCGTCAGCGCCGCCTGAGCCGGCCGCCCCGGGGCGGCTACAGGTGCCGCATCCACAGGTTGGACTCGGCGTAGACGCCCAGGTCCCGCTCGCGGTCGATCTCCACGAGGTCGAGCGCGCCCGGCACGACGTAACCGCCGGTGCGCGGGAAGGCCATGTCCGCCCAGGCCTCCCACTCGGCCACGGTGCCGGGGATCACCATGGAGCGCGGCGCGGGCGCGAGGACGGTGGCCCCGAGCCGTTGATGGGTGCGGATCCAGGGGTCCAGGTGCAGCCCGTCGGGGCGCGTCCAGCCGGCGAAGTCCTCCATCCCCACCAGCGGGTACCGCGCCTTGAGGGTGGGCCGTACCGGTGCGATCACACGCCGCAGTCCGGCCTCCACGGCGCGCTCGCGCAGTGCGGTGAGCACCTCGCCGGCGAGCCCGCCCCCGAGGCGGTCCGGACGGACGGCCGCAACCATGACGCAGAGGGTGTCCGGCACCACGCGGGCCTCGTGCCCGGTCACCGCCGCGGCCAGGGCGCCGTCGTAACCGCCGGGCAGCGTCCCGGCCTCGCCGTCCCAGCGCAGCGGGACCCCCGCCCCGCCGGCCACCACCTCACCATCGTCCAGCAGCAGCACGTCGAACCGCGGGAAGTACTCCAGCGCCCGGCGCCGGTACTCCGCCGAGGACGGCGCGTGCAGGATGAACTCCGGCCACCCGCCCCAGAGTGCGGCCCTCGCCTCCGCACGGAGGTCGGGGCGCTCGCCGGCTGTCACGATCTCCGTCTCGGGCACGCGGGGAGCCTAGCCCCGTCGCGCGGCGGGGGCGAACCACGGGCTGAGGACCCGGGACGAGGGAAGTCGTCGTCCCGTACCGAGCCGTGTCCGCCGGCGGTGGCGCCGTCACCCCGTCGCCGTGGGGCGGCTGTTGCCCGTCACGGCGCTAGCTGAGCACCCACCGGGGCGGGTGCGCTGGACCGGCCGGGCAGATGAACACGTGGAGGTCCCGGTCACGGCCGAAGCGGAGCCGGGTGGGACTCACGACGGCCCGCCCGCCGCGGATCGGGCCCGTCCCGTGCGTCGTCGGCTCACGGTCCTCCAGCGGCACCCAGCTGTGCGGGGCGGCCTCCGTCTCGTGACCCGCGGCGGTCAGCAGCAACCGCATCGGGGCCGCGCAGGACCCGCAGTCGACGGTCATCGGGCCCGTCGACGCCCAGCTGGGAAAGCCGCCGACACGCCAGCCGGGTGGTACGGACAAGTCGGACTGGTAACTGAGGGCCTCGCGGCCGCCTTCCGGCACCTGGGCGTCGTCCCACGCGTCGATGCGCGCGATCAGCGCGGCGGGAAGGGTGTCGCCCTCCGCCCAGGGATAGGTGTCCACCTCCTCGGGATGCAGGACGCAGGGTTCGGGGAGTTCGTGTTCCCACGGCAGAAGCGGCACTTCGGGGGCGGTGTTCAGGTGCTGTCCGGCGCGCTCGGCCTCCGCGGAGCGCCGCCACCGCAAGTGGTAACGGCGTTCCAGGTACGGGCCGTGGGTGAAGGGACAGCGGAACAGCTGCACGAGATCCGCGCCGCCGGGGCCGGAGGCCAGAGCGGGGACGTCCCGGCGGAAGATCTGGGCGAGTCCCACGAAGGGCACCGGTCCGTCCTCGCCGGGAGCTGCCGTGCCGGGCCACGGCCGCTGCGGCGGCCACGTGTCCGCGGCCCGGGCCCTGCGGATGTCCTCCGGCGCGTAGCCCTTCGTCCCGGGCCGGTGCGGTTCGGGGCAGACCGGCCAGGGTTCGCCCTCGGGCCACAGCACGGGCCCGCCGACATGGCTGTCGTACCGGCCGGGCCGCCCCGGCCTGGGGTGCAGCCGGGTCGTACGACCCCGGTGGGCGGCCAGTTCGGGGAACACCGCTTCCACGGACACTGGTCTGGCCGTTGTCGTCCTCGTCATGCCCCGACCGTACGCGGCCGGGGAAACGCCGGGCGAACGAATACCGGGCGGTTCGCCCGGGCCGGGTCGCCCCGGCCGGGGGTCAGGACTCGCGGGCGGAGGTGTAGGCGTCCGTCGGGGCCTGTTCCGGCGTGCGTCGGGCGGTTCCGCCCTTCGCCACGACGCGCGACGCGGCCCGCGCCGTCCCGTGGCGGCGCCGGGACAGGAGGCGGGTGACGACCAGCGCGGCCGCGCCCGCGGCGACGAGCACGGGGATCGCGAAGAGCCCGGCGCGGTGCAGCAGTTCGGTGGCGGCCGCACCGGCGAAGTAGCCGAGCAGCACATTGCCGACGCCCCAGACCAGCGACGCGGCGCTGCTGTAGAGGAAGAAGCGGCGGTACGGCATGCCGGACGCCCCCGCGACGAACGGCAGGAAGGTGCGGACGAAGCCGACGAACCGGCCCGTGAACACGGCCGCGCCGCCGTGCCGCACCAGGAAGTGCTGGGCGCGTCCGACCCGGCTGTCGGGCCGTATGCGGTGGAGCCGGGTACCCGGGTGTCGCTCGCAGTGCCGGCCCAGTGCGTAACCGAGGCTGTCCCCGGCCATGCCGCCGGTGACCACGGCGGCGGCCAGGAGCAGGGGGTCCAGGTCACCGCGGCCGGCGACGGCGGACGCCAGGAGGATGACCGTCTCGCCGGGAAGCAGGAGTCCGACGAACGCGCTGGTCTCCCCCGCCGTCACGGCGAACACGACGATGTACGTCCACCAACCGGCCGCCTCGATCAGACCGTCGACGTGCACGGCCGTCAGCCCGCCTGCCGCAGCGGGGCCGCGTCGGGTGCGGAGCCTCGCGAGCGCCGCCGGTGGGGCAGGAGGCGTGCGGTGAACCAGGCGAGCACCGGCACGCCCGCGGCCAGGAGGGCGCCGGCCACCGGGTCGTCGGCGGTGGCCACGGCCGCGGCCACCGAGGAGAGGGCCACCGCCGCGACGGCGATCCGCGCCCAGGCGGCCGGCACGGTGGCGACGACCGCGAACGCCGTCAGGAGGTACCAGCCGGCTCCCGCACCGGGCAGCGCGAAGTAGTCCGCCAGGTAGTCGCGGGCCGGGGACGTCCCGCGCACCGGCACCCGCCCCATCGACGCGGAGAGCGCGAGCCCGGCACCGCTGGACAGCAGGAGCGCCACGGCGACGCGGACGTAGACCGCGGGGTGCCGGTGGGCGAGCCACAGCAGCGTCACCGCCATCAGGGGCCAGGGGGCCACGGAGTGGATCCGGTCGAGCACGTGTGCCACGTCCTGCCCCAGCGCCGTCCAGCCGTCTCTCGCGGAGGGGGGTGGGTTCACGGCGGTCTCCTGATCAGCCGGGTCCGCGTCGCCACGGCGGCGCGTCGACATCGTCTTCCGATCAGGCAACCGGACTTGGCTCTCCGCTTATTTCCACCGTGACGCAGCTAACAGCGCACGCGCCCGCCGGCACGGCGGTCAGTTGAGGCCGTGCCGCTCGCGGTCCGGCCCCCGCAGGCCCTTGGCCTCGGCGTTCCCCAGAAGGGCGCGCCGGGTCTGGAGCGGGGTCGGCGCGGCCGGCAGGGGGCCGGTGTGGACCGGCCGGCAGGCCTCCAGCAGGAAGGCCACCAGGCGCCGCCAGGCGTGCGGCGCGGCGTCCCGGGTCACCTCGACGACGCCGGCGTTGGCCATGAGGAAGAGCAGGACGTCCTCCGGGACGACGTCCTCGCGCAGGGCTCCCGCCTCCTGGGCCCGGCCGACGAGTTCGGCCAGGGCCCGGCTCTGGCGTTCGCAGGAGCCCGCGGCCACCGGAGAGTTGGGGAGCCTGAGGACGAGCAGGTCGCTGATGCCGCGGTCGGCCGCCATGGCGGCGCACAGCCGCTCGACGAACGTGCTGAAGCCGGTCCAAGGGTCCTCGCAGAGCAGCGCCTCCTCGGCGATGGCGCCGACCCGCGCCAGCTCTTCCTCGAAGGCCGCCTCGACGAGTTCCTCGCGCGAGGGGAAGCGCCGGTAGAGCGTGCCCGCGCCGACACCCGCGCGCTCGGCGACCTCGTCCAGCGGCGCGTCCAGGCCGCGTTCCTCGAAGATCTGGCGCGCGGCCGCCACGATCCGCCGCCTGTTGCGCGCGGCGTCCGCACGCAGTCCCCGTTCGGCGGATCGGGGGCTCTCGGTCGCTGCCATGGCCCCAGTTTACCAAGTGGACAGTCTCCTCCGGATGCCGTCGTACGGGGGCGGCGCGGACCGCGTCCCTACCGCTCGGCGACGCCGTCTCCGGGCGAAGTCGCGGGCGGAATGGGGAAGTTGCGGTCGAAGACGTTCTGCGGGTCCCACTCGGCCTTGAGCCGGCGCAGCCGAGTGAGCGCCGGCTCGGGGAAGGCGTCCGTCAGGCGGGCCGGGTCGGTGTCCGTCTCGAAGCTCAGGTACATGCCGTCCAGGTGCGGCCGCAGCCGGGCCCATTGGGCGTTCATGCGCGGGACGAGGTCCGGGGCGGTGGCGCCGAGGACGGAGAACTCCTGCGTACGGTGCGACCAGGCCATGGCGTCCGCGGGGACGTCGTGCACGGCGCCGCCCATCGACCGGAACTGCATGATCAGGAGGTCGCCGGACCTCATCATCGCCTCGACGGTCTCCGCGGCCTCGCGGGTCATGTGCGGGAGGAGTCCGCTGCGCGTGTCCTCCAGGCCCTGCCCGCGGTGCCGGTTCCCGGGAGGCGCCACGATCGCGTGGTACGGGGCGAGTTGCGCCTGCTGGTCGAGGACCGGCCCGGTGGACAGGAAGGGCGTGAGGGCCTTCTGCGCCTCCTCGACGTCGTCCCCCGCGTACACCAGCGTGATCCGCGCGGTCACCGGGGCGCCGCGCCGTCCGGGGAAGAGGGACAGGAAGCTGCTGATCTCCCGCGGGGCGGCCTCGACCAGGCGGCCCCATTCCACCAGGAAGTCCGCGGTGTCGGTGGCGTCGACGACCAGCGTCGCGTAGGCGACGTCCTCGACCTCGTAGGCCTGCAGCTCGAAGGCCGTCACGATGCCGAAGTTGCCGCCCGCGCCGCGTACCGCCCAGAACAGGCCGGGGTGGTGGGCGGCGTCCACGCGGAGCCTGCGGCCGTCGGCGACGACGATCTCGGCCGCGGTGACGTGGTCGACGGTGAGGCCGTGCTTGCGGGCCAGGTAGCCGATGCCGCCGGCGGTGGCGAGCCCGCCGACGCCCACGTCGCCGTAGTCGCCGGAGCTCATGGCCAGTCCGTACGGGGCGAGTGCGCGCGCGACGTCCCCCCACCGCGCGCCGGGCTCCACGCGGACGCGTCCGGTGGACGGGTCGAGGACCTCGACCGCGTTCATCCGGGAGAGGTCGATGACGACCCCGCCGTCGTTCGTCGACCGGCCGCTGATGCCGTGGCCGCCGCTGCGCACCGCGACGGACGCGTGCTGGGCGCGTGCGTAGCCGAGGGCCGCCACGACGTCGTCGGCGTTCTCGGCGCGGACGACCAGGGCGGGCGATCCGGTGCGGGTGTAGGTGTGCCGCACGTCCTCGTAGCCGCGGTCGCCGGGCTCGACGGCCTTCCCGGCCAGGGACTCCGGGAGGGCGTCGTAGTCCAGGGTGCCGTGCCGGGCGGCGAGCACGGCCGCCGGGCGGCGCGGGGCGGTGCTCGTGCCGGCGGCCGCGCGTTCGCGTGCGACGGCCTCGCGCAGGGCGGGCGCCACCTCCTCGCCGAAGGTGCGGATCACACGTGGGTCGTCCCCGCCGATGAAGAACCCCGAGAAGCCGTCCTCCACGACGAGCGGGAGCAGTTCCTCGACCCACTGCGCGGGAGGCCCCTGGAGGTGCCCGCGCCGGACCGGGGAGAAGTCCACCCGGAGGATGTTGAGCAGGCGCCGGATCTCGCCGGGGTCGCGGCCCGCGGCGAGGGCGGCCTCGTCGATCGTCCTGCCGGCCTCGGCCGTCCCGGGGCTCCGCAGGTATTCGAGCGTGGGCAGCCAGCCGTCGGCCTTGCGGCCGGTCAGCCGCAGCATCCGCGGCTTGTACGCACCGAGCCAGACCCCGATGTCGTGGGCGGGACGCGGGCCGCGCTTCATCCCGGGGACGGAGTGGTACCGGCCCTCGTGGCGCAGCGGTCCTGGGGTGTCGTCGGCCCAGACACCGCGGATGACGTCCAGGGCCTCCTCCAGCGCCTCCACGCCCTGGCCCGGCGTCAGGCGCCGGCCGCCCATGGCGTGCACGGCGTCGGGGAACGCGCCCGCTCCGAGGCCGAGTTCGAAGCGTCCCCCGGACAGCAGGTCCAGGCCGGCCGCCGTGCGGGCGAGCATCGCGGGAGGGCGCAGCGGCAGGTTCGTGACGTTCGCCGCGACGCGCAGGCGGCTCGTCCGCGCCGCGACCCAGGTCATGAGCGTGTAGGTGTCGAGGAAGTCCGGGTTGTAGGGGTGGTCCTGGAACGTCGCGACGTCCAGGCCCGCGGCTTCGGTGAGTTCGGCCAGGGCCACGGCCTGCGCGGGGTCGTGGGCGGTCGGGGTGATGAAGGTGCCGAGCAGGAGTTCGTGACCGTGGTCGGGCATGACGTCGTTCCTCTGGTTCTGCTGTCGAGCAGCTTATCTGCCTCGCAAATAATATAGATCACAGCACATCTGTGGACCCACGTATTCCTCGGCCGGCTCGGGGCGGACATGGAGTGGGACCACGGGTGTGCGCGAGCACGCCAGGTCGCCGGCGGTGCGGCCGGGGCGGCGGGAAGCGCGGGGGCGCCTCCACGGCACCCCGGCGGTCAGTTCGCGGAGCCGCGCCGTCCGCGGCGGGGCGAACGGGACGGGCGGGGCGCCTCTTCGGCGATCCCGAACTCGACGACGACCTGGCACGGGTCGGTCATCGCGTCGCGCCCGGTCACATGACGGGCGAGGGTGCACAGCATGCCGCGGAACGCCTCCCGCGATCCCTCCGGCAGGACGCCGAGCAGGTGCCGCTCGACCAGGCCCACGCGGGCGCGCAGCTCCTCCCAGTGCTCGGCACCGCGTTCGGTGGCGAACACGTGCCGGCTCCTGCGGTCGGCGGGGTCCGGCCTGCGCTCCACGAGGCCGGCGGCCTCCAGGTCGTCCAGGAGGTAGGTCATCACCGTCCGGTCGACGCCGAGGCGTTCGGCGAGGGACTTCTGGCTACCCGCCTCGCCGGTGGCCGCGGCCGCGAGCACGAAGTAGCCGCGCGGGCCGCCCGGGATGTCGCCGACGGCGGCGTCGACCGCCTTGGCGTACGCACGGAAGACCGCACCGATGGCGAAGCCGAAGTCGTCGTCCAGGCCGGACGGGACCGATGAACCGGACGGGCCGGACGGGCCGGATGCGCCGGACGCGCCGGGCTCCGGGGCCTCCGCACCGAGGCTGCGCTGTGACGTCACGAGCACACCCTAATTCACTTCGGTACGACATACAGTCTGCTTAACAGACTATCTTGCCTGCATAAGGTCTGGCTACACGACTGCTGCCCTCCCGGGTCGCGGCCGCGTCCACCACGCTGGAGGACGCCGTCGCCGCACGTCCCTGACGGGACGCGCCTTCGGGACACGCGGGGCGGCCGGGACGGCGTGGGTGAGCGGATTTGGATATCGGCGCATCGGTGCCGCGCCGGCCGCGGAGGGGGGTGACGGTGAATTCCGCGCCGAAAACGGTGAGTTCAGCGCCTGGGAAGCCCGCGGCGGGTCTGCCGGGAATTCCGTTCCGGAAATCACCCGGACGGTGCGGGGAAGCCGTCGCCGCGTGGACACGGGACGACGCGTCCTGTCAAATTCAACCTGGTCTCACCACGCCGGACCAGCGATAACGAACGCGCCGTCACATAACACTGCGCAGACAGGAAAAGCGTCCGGATTCCCGCCGCCACCCATGCGGGGACACCGCTCCGACGCCCGGCGCATTCCTGTGACCTTCCCCACCGCTGTTCACCGGAATACCGGAAGGATAACTTCCGGTTGTTTCCCTCCGTTCGATCACAACGGAACCGGAGGCAGAAATGAACGGCCCGCTCCCCTCTTCGGGCGACAGTGGTGGCAGCACGGACGGCACCCTGGTCGTCGTCCCGCTGTGGCGTGCCCCGCTCGCGGGACAGGGCGTCCGCACGGAGTCGCGTCCGGGCACCCGGACCGACCGGCAGGACTTCCGGGCCGTGCGCTGAGCCCCACGGCGACGGGGGGACGCGGCCGGGCGCACCAACGGGGTGCCGAAGTCGACGCCCGCGAACCCGAGCCGGCACCCGGACCAAGCCACAAGCGGAGGCAGGCGCTCCGCGCCCCGGAACGGGCGCGGCGCGGGGCGGGCGGACCGCCACCCGCCCCGGGGTCAGGTGACCTCGAAGCGCGCCGTCTCGGCCACCGCGCTCTCCCGCGCGGCCGCGCAGGTCAAGCAGGTGATCTCGCGCGCCGCCTTGTGGGAGGTGGCCATCCCCATGGCCGCTAGACGTTCGACGGAGACACCCTTGACGCGGGCGTGCTCCGCGCAGACGCCGGCGCCGCATTGCCGGCACACCGCCACCGCGGTGGCGGGCCGGTCGCCCAGGAGACAGTCGAAGCAGTACATCGGGCACGCTCCCTTCGCGTGCGACAACCCGGCCCCGCCCCGCGATTCCACGGGGACTTACGCACCGGGACCTGCTTCCAGAATATCATTGCCCAGTGCAAAAGTGAGCAATGTCAACGTGGCACCGACGGGCTCGGGGCACCCGCCTGGGCCACTGCGTCCCGGCAGGTCACGGCACGCAGCCGGGAGGCGGCACGCGCCGCCACCGCACCCGGTGTCACGGCACCCGGGCGGTCCACTCCGGGGAGCCGAACTTCGCGGCGACGAGTTCCTCGGCGCGCGCCAGCTCCTCGGCGGTGACGCTCCCGTCCGTGAGGCCGTAGCGGGCGCGGAAGGACTCGATCATGCGGTCGATGACGGCCTCCCGCGGCAGCCCGGTCTGGCGGCGCAGCGGGTCGACGCGCTTCTGCGCGCTGCGCGTGCCCTTGTCGGACATCTTCTCCCGCCCGATGCGCAGCACCTCCAGCATCTTGCCGGCGTCGATGTCGTAGGACATCGTCACGTGGTGCAGGACCGCCCCCGCCCCGCCGTCCGGGGCGACCACGCGCTTCTGCGCGGCGCCGGCGATCTTGCCGGCCTCGGTCGCGATGTCGTTCAGCGGCTGGTACCAGGCCTTGATGCCCATGTCGCCCAAGGCGTCGAGGACCCAGTCGTCGAGGTAGGCGTAGGAGTCGGCGAACGACAGCCCCGACACCAGGGAGGCCGGGACCGAGAGGGAGTAGGTGATGGTGTTCCCGGGTTCCACGAACATCGCGCCGCCGCCCGAGATCCGCCGGACGACGGTCAGACCGTGGCGCGCGGCATTGTCCGCGTCGACCTCGTTGGCGAGGGACTGGAAGCTGCCGATCACGACCGCCGGGGCACCCCATTCCCACACGCGCAGGGTCGGCGGGCGGCAGCCGGCCGCGACCTCCGCGGTCAGGACCTCGTCGAGGGCCATGTGCAGGGCCGGGGACTGCGGTCCCTCGTGGATCAGCTGCCAGTCGTAGTCGGTCCAGTCCGTGGCCTGGGCGAGGGCCCGCCGTACGGCGACGGCGATCCCCTCCGCGGTCAGGCCGTACATGACCGTTCCCTCGGGCAGGGCGGCCTCGATCCGGGTCGCGAGGCCGGCGGCGTCGGTGTCGGCGGGAGCGCCCTCGAGGGCGCGGTCGATGGCGGAGATCGCCTCGTCCGGCTCGAGGAAGAAGTCGCCTGCGACGCGGACGTTGCGGAGGATCCCGTCGTGGTCGTCGAGGTCCACGACCACGAGCTTCCCGCCGGGCACCTTGTACTCACCGTGCATGCCGACGACAACCGTCCCGGCCGCCTCTTTAGTCCCGGGCGCTGCCCCGGGCACGGACGGGGCGGGCGCGGCGCGCACGGCCGTGGTGCCGATGTGCCTGTACTGAGGGCGCCCGCGATGGAACACTGAGTCCGCAACCAGTCGTTCAGGGGGATCCGACATGACTGCCGCCCGGCCGGGCCACGAGCCCGCCACCGGTTCGCCGCTCGCCGTGCAGCGCGGGGGACCGACCGTGCTGCGCATCGTCCTGGGAACGCAGCTGCGCAGGCTGCGCGAGTCCCGGCGGATCAGCCGCGAGGCGGCCGGCGAGGCCATCCGCGCGTCGCACGCGAAGATCAGCCGCCTGGAGCTGGGGCGGGTGGGCTTCAAGGAGCGCGACGTCGCCGACCTCCTCACCCTGTACGGAGTGACCGACGCGCAGGAGCGCGCCGACCTGCTGGCGCTGGCCCGCCGGGCCAACAACCCCGGCTGGTGGCACCAGTACGCCGACGTCCTGCCGAGCTGGTTCGAGACGCACATCGGCCTGGAGGAGGCCGCGCACACCATCCGCACCTACGAGGTGCAGTTCGTGCCGGGCCTGCTGCAGACCGAGGCGTACGCCCGGGCCGTCACCCGGCTCGGCCATCCCCGCGCGACCGAGCGGGAGATCAGCCGCCGGGTCGACCTGCGGATGACCCGTCAGGACCTGCTCGCCAGGCCGGACGCGCCGCAGCTGTGGGTCGTGCTCGACGAGGCCTGCCTGCACCGGCCGCTCGGCGGCGTGGACGTGATGCGCGGTCAGCTGGAGCACCTGATGAAGGTCGCCGCCCTCCCCAACGTGACGCTGCAGATCGCCCCGTTCGACATCGGCGGCCTGGCCGCCGCGGGCGGACCCGTCACCATCCTGCGCTTCTCCGAGCCCGACCTGCCCGACATCGTCTACCTGGAGCAGCTGACGAGCGCGCTCTACCTGGACAAGCAGGACGACGTGGAGCACTACCTGACCGTCATGGACCGGCTCGCGGCCGAGTCGCAGCCGCCGCGCAACACCGGACGGATCCTGACCCGGCTCATCGACCGGATGGGCTGAGCACCGCCGCCGGGGGTGAACCACGCGCGCTCTTCCCTAGGATGACGGTTGCCCGGCGTCATCGCGGAGAAGGATGGTTGTCATGACGGACGACGTCTCCTGGGTCGACCAGACCAGACCAAGCATCGCGCGCGTCTACGACTACCTGCTCGGCGGCAAGGACAACTACGCCGTCGACCGCGAGATCGGCGACGTGTTCAAGAAGGACCTGCCCGGCTCGGTGGCGATCGCCTTCGCCAACCGCGCCGCGCTGATCCGCGCGATCCGGGAGATCGCCACCACGACCGGTGTACGGCAGTTCGTCGACCTCGGCAGCGGTCTGCCGACCGCGGACAACGTCCACCAGGTCGCCCAGCGGCACGCGCCCGGCTCCACGGTGGTGTACGTGGACAGCGACCCGATCGTCCTCGCCCACGGCCGGGCGCTGCTGGAGCAGAACGACGACACGCGGGTCATCCAGGCCGACATACGCGAGCCCGACGTCATCCGGCACCACTCGGACACCCTCGAGGTGATCGACTTCGACGAGCCCGTGGCCGTCATCCTCAGTGCGATCCTCCACCACGTCAACGACGACGAGGACCCGGCCGGCATCGTGGGCTACTGGCGGGACCAAGTGCCCTCCGGCAGCTACTTCTTCGTGAGCCACTTCCGGTCCGGCAACAACCCGGAGACCGCCGAGTCGGAGCGCATCCTGCAGCAGACCTTCGGCCGCGGCCGGTGGCGCACCGACAAGGAGATCGAGAACCTGCTGGACGGCCTCGAGCTCCTGGAGCCGGGCATCGTCGCCGCGTCGCTGTGGCGCCCGGACCCGGACGACGGTGTCGCGCGCATCGGCGACGCCGAACGTGAACTCACCGTCTGGGAGCGCCTCATCGCCGCCGGGATGGCCCGGAAGCCGTAGCCGCGGGGCGCCTGCCGCGCCGGGCGGGTCCCGAACACGGCCGTGCGCGACGAGAGGAGCGGCCCGGGACCGCCGGGGGCCACTCCGGGGCCCCGGGACCGCTGTGTTCATCAGACACCCCGCGGCGTGATCCGGCGAGCCGGACTGACCCACCCGGGTTCCGCGCGCGTTCCACCCGGGTGCCGCACGGTGTTCCGCCCGTGCCGATGCGCAACCCCGCGCGGTGGACACCTGTGTGACGGGACGTCCGGGACGCCGGGCACGAGCGCGTGGTCAGCGGCTGTCACCGCACCAGTCCCAGTGGACGGGGTCCCCTTCCCGCGGGGCGTACCGGGCGCGCCCGCCCGCGCCGAAACGCCCGATGTCGGTGCGCAGCTCGGCACCCGCGAGGTGTTGCGGCCCCGTCCAGCCGGTCACGTCGAGCAGCAGCCCGTCCAGCGGGCCGCCGACCAGCTCCCGGTAGACGTGCCCGGGCCGCGGGCCCGGATCCGGGTCGTCGACGTCGGCACCGTAGACCCTGGGTCGTATCAGCTCGTCCATGTGCTCCACGGTGTCACCCGGCACCGACAATCCCCCGGGACGCGGAGCCCGCGCCGGTCCGGAGGGCGCCGGACCGGCGCGGGAAGCAGGCGGGTGCCGGTCGCCGCTCGCCGGCGGCCGCGCGGGGACCCGACCGCTGTCACGGCCCCCACGGCGCCAGGCGGCGTACTCCCGCCACCGGTCACCCGCTTCCCGCTGCAACCGCCGGGCGGAGGCGGTCATTCCCGCCCCGGCGGCGGGTCCGCGACGGTGCGGGCCTCCCGGCTTCCGCCCCAGGCCCTCCGGTCGACGCGCCGTGCGCCGAACCACCCACGTCCGAAGGGTAGTTCCGTGCCGGAGCGGGCCCTCCGGCGTGCCCGCCCGGCATAAGATCGACTTCAGTCGGATCGGCAGGGCAGGCGGCAGCGGAGGACCGGGTACACGCACATGGCAGAACACATTGCCACTCCCCCGGGCCGAGCGGCGCTCGCCGTGCGCTGCCGCCGCGTCGTCGACTCCGAGTGGTTCGGCGTCACCGTCTTCGTCCTCGTCCTGGCGAACGCGGCCGTCCTCGGCGTCGAGACGTACGACGGGATCACCGGGCGCTGGCACGGCGCCCTGAAACTGGTGGAGCACGGCTTCCTGGCGGTCTTCACCGTCGAGGTGCTCTTACGGGCCTGCGCGCACGCCGACCGCCCCCGGGACTTCCTCCGCGACCCGTGGAACGTCTTCGACCTGGCCGTCGTGACCCTGGCCTACCTGCCCTTGGCCCGCGAGAACGCCACGGTGCTGCGGTTGCTCCGGCTGGCCCGGGTCGTGCGCGCGGCTCGTTTCCTGCCCCAGTTGCGCATCATCATCGTCGCCGTCGGCAAGAGCCTGCCGGGCACGTTCAGCTTCCTGCTCGTGGGCACGCTGCTGCTGTACGTCTACGCCATGACCGGCTGGGTCTTCTTCGCCGACGCCGACCCCGAGCACTACGGCTCCATCGGACGGGCCGCCCTGTCGCTCTTCCTGCTGATCACCCTGGACGGCATCGGGGACGCGGTCCGCGGCGGCCTGGAGATCTCGCGCTGGAGCCTGCTCTACTACGCCTCCTATGTACTGCTCGGCTCGTTCGTGCTGGTCAACCTGCTCATCGGCGTGGTGATCAGCTCGCTGGAGGAGGCCAGGCAGCTGGAGCACGAGCGGGAGGCACAGGAACGCACGCCCGACGGCGGGACGTCAGACCACCTGCGCGAACGCATCGCCACCGCCCGGCGGGCCCTGGACGAACTCGAGGCGGGGCTGGCACTCGCCGGCGCGCGGAGCGACGGCCCGGAGGCCGCCCCCGCGCCCGCCCCCGCCGCGGTCGGCGGACGTGCGGAGACGTCGCCGTCCCCCACCTGAGGCCCCCCACGGGGCCGGCGGGGGAGTCAGAGCGAGAAGATCCGGGCGAACAACCCCACGGCGATCAGGAGTGTGACGGCGAAGATCGCCACCAGGGCCACGACCTCCCACGCCTTCGGGACCTCCGGGGGCTCGGTGAACGAGATGCCGGCCGTGGTGCTCTCCTCGCAGGCCGGTGTCGGAGTGGGATCCGTCCGCTCGCGGTGCGGGTGCAGGGCGGGTGCGGACCGGGCCGCGGTGCCGGCCGTGGCACCGGAGGCCGGGCCGATCATGGGGCCCGTCAAGGGCCGGGGGGTCATCAGTGTGTCGGACATGCTCACCACTCCGGACGTTCCTCTGGCGGGCGGGGAACCCGCTCCGCACGGCGTCACGTCGGGCGGCGGCAGCCGGCACCCTCAGGGTCCTCGGCTCGGTCCGCGGTGGTCTCCGCTGCCCACTGCCCGGGCAATTCATCGTATATCCGCCCGAAGGGATCCACGATCAGGGAACCCGGCACCCCGGGCGACGTCGGTGAGCGTCCGGTCACCCACGGTCGCCGGCGGCACCCTGCCCCCTCGCGCAACCGGAGGATCCGGGCGGCATGGGAGAGGATGGGGCGAGGGCTCGCGCGGACAACACCGAGGGAGACGACGGAAGATGACCGACGCACTGGTGCTCGGCGGCGGGGGCGTCGCCGGGATCGCCTGGACCACCGGACTACTGGCGGGGCTCGCGGACGCGGGGCAGGACGTGACGGGCGCCGAGGTGCTGGTCGGGACGTCGGCGGGGGCGACCGTCGCGGCGCAACTGGGCAGCGGGCTGTCCCTGGACGAGCTCTACGCCCGGCAGACCGAGCCGGGACTCCAGTCGGCCGAGATCATGGCGGAGGTCGACCTGACGGACTTCGGCGCGGGCATCGCCGAGGTGCTGCAGGGCGCCGCCTCCGTCCCCGACATGCGGCGCGCGGTCGGTGAGTACGCCCTCGGCGCCGAGACCGTGCCGGAGGCCGAACGGCGACGTGTGATCGCGTCGCGGCTCCCCTCCCACGTCTGGCCCGCGTCCCGGACGGTGCGGATCGTGGCGGTGGAAGCCCACACGGGCCGGCCGCAGGTCTTCGACGCCTCGTCCGGGGTGGACCTCGTGGACGCCGTCGCCGCGAGCTGCGCGGTGCCGGGGATCTGGCCGCCCGTGACGATCGACGGGCGCCGCTTCGTCGACGGCGGTGTGCGGTCGGCATCGAACGCCGACTACGCCGCGGGAGCGTCGCGTGTGCTGGCGATCCTGCCGATGGGGACCGCCGAGCTGTTCCCCAGCGAGCGGCCGCTGGAGCAGGCCGTGGCCCAACTGCGGGCCGCCGGGGCGGAGGTCGCCATGGTCGGACCGGACGAGGCGTCGGTGGCGGCGATCGGCACGAACCCGCTCGACCCCGCCACCCGCCGCCCCGCCGCCGAAGCGGGTCGGGCCCAGGGCCGCGAGCTGCGGCTCGAGTGGAGCCGCACATGACCACCGGGGCCTGTGCCCGCGGCATCGCGAACGCCGTCGCCGGTGAACCCGCGCAACACCCCCGCGCGGAGACCGCCCCTTGCCGATCGTCCGGCGCGCGACGAGGGCCCCTCGTGTGACGTACCCGATCCGGGTTGCCGACACCGGCTCAGAAACGCACCCCGACCAGCCGGAGGACCGCGTCCAGGCCTCGGCGCGCACCGGGGGCGGCGCCGGCCGGCAGGACGTACGAGCGCAGCCCCGCACCTGCCGCGCCGCCGTCCTTGGCAGGATGGTCGCCCACCATCAGCGTCTCGGACGGGTCGACGCCCAGCACGCCGCACGCCTGGTGGAACAGGACGGGGTCGGGCTTCTCGGTGTCGTAGGCGTAGGAGTGCACCCACGCGGTGAAGTGGTGGTCGAGCCGGTGGTGGGTGAAGGTCGGCCGCAGGTCCCAGCCCACGTCGCTGACGACTCCCAGGGCGATGCCCGCGCCCCGCAGGGCCTCCAACGTGGTGCCCGCATCGTCGTACGGCAGCCAGTGCCCGGGTGACCGCAGCTGGTCGTAGAGCACGCCGGCGTGGGGCGCGAGTTCCGGTACAAATGCGTACCAGGTCGTGAAGGCGTGACGGTGCGCCTCCGAGGAGACGTCCCGGCCCGCTTGCGCACGCACGACCTCGGGATCCGTGAGCCCCGCCGCCAGCCCGTCCAGCAGCCTGTCCATCTCCGCTTCGTCCACGGGCCGTCCGAGCGCCGCGCGGATCCGGTCCGCGTACGAGGCGATCTGGAACAGGGTGCCGGAGAAGTCGAAGAGCACGGCGCGGACGGGCAGGGGCTCACGGTCGGCGGCCGTGGCACGGAGGGGACCTTCGGGACCGTGGACGATAGGGTGTGTCATTCGGTCTTCCTATCGCATCGGGGCGGGCACGAGGCCACCCGGGCTCACGGGCCGGTGCTCCGAGGCGGGACCGGGTTCCGCAGCCGCCGGACGCCCGGCGAGTCGTCAGGTGCCGTCGGGAGCCGTGCCGAAGCGGGCGAGGCAGTGCCAGACCTTCTTGAGCGCCTGCGGGTCGTGGCGGCCGGTGGCGGCGGCCGCCCCCACGACGCGCGGGTCGAGCGCCCCGTCGACGGCGATCGCGGCGCCCAGGTCCACGTACTCCTGACCGCGGTACGCGGGTCGGAGCCTGAGCTCCTCGACGGTGAGCCGGAAGCCGCCGTGCCACTCCAGGGGGCACGGCAGCCGCCGGGCGGCGTCCTCGACGGCCGTGCCCCGGTAGCACGGGTCCAGCACGAGCGCCTCGACGTCGCGGTCCAGCCGCAGCGGCCCGTGGACCTGCGCCTCGACGTAGTCGTCCAGGGCGTCCTTGGAGTCGGCCAGGGCGAGCGCGATCAGGCCCATGCGCTCGCGGACGCCGAAGTCCGTCGGCTCGAAGAAGCTGTCCGGGTAGCAGAAGGTCGTCCGCGCCAGGGTCCGGGCGGTCAGGCGGAGGTGGGCGGAGCCGAACCGCGGTGCGGCGCCGACCGCCTTGCGGCGGAAGTTCAGCGCCCCGTACACGGGGCGATCGGCGGCGGGCGCGGCGTCGTACGCGCCGGCGAAGATGCGGCTCTCCCACCGCCAACGGTCGCCTCCCGGGCGTGCGGTCAGTCCGCCGTTGCTCGTCCCCGTGGCGAACTGCGAGAGGTAGAGCCCGCCTTGGGCCAGGGCCGCGAGCAACGGCTCGCCGCGCGCCGCCCGGTCGGGGTGGAAGTTCAGCGTCACCCGCAGTGCCGGATCCACCGGAGGCCCCGACGACAGCCCCGCCACATGGCGCAGGGCCCGCTCGCGCGGTGTCGGGGCGGCTTCGGGCGTCATCCCCGCAGTGTCCCGCGGAGGGTGGGGCGTCCGCACGCGGTATCCCCGGCTCCGGGATGATGTGACCATGCAAAGATCATCCCTGGGCGTCTGCGCCCTCGTCCTCGCCATGACGGCTTCCCTCGGCGCCTGCGGATCGGGCGACGCCGACCGGGCGCGCGAACTCGCAGCCGAGGCGTGCATGAGGTACGAGATGTTCCTCCCGTCCGACTTCGACACTCCCGACGGCCGTGAGACGATCCGCAGCAGGGTCGTACCGGCTCTCCAGGACAGCGCGCGCCAGGCGGCCCAGGCCGCTCGCCTCGACTCGGACTGGCAGGAACTCGCCCTGGGGCTCTCCCGGGTGTCGGAGCAGACCTCGGCACGACTCGAACTCGCCGACCTGCAGGCCGGTACCGCCTCCGAGGGCACGGACGACGCGGACGAACTCCAGAGCCGCGTCCTGAACCTCGGCGGCGAGGTCGACGCCCACGACCCCGGGGAGCAGTGCCGGAAGACCCAGGGCTCCTGACGGCGCCGGTGCGTCCCTGGCCCGGTGGCGGCGTACGCCCTCGGTCCCGGGGAGCCGTGCCCGCGTCAGACCGCTGCCGTCAGCTGCTCGTACTGCTCGTCGGTGAGCCGGATGCCCGCGGCGGCCACGTTGTTCTCCAGGTGCGCGACCTTGGACGTGCCCGGGATGGGGAGCATGACCGGTGAGCGCCTGAGCAGCCAGGCGAGGGCGAGCTGCGACGGGTGGGCGCCGTGAGCCTCGGCGATGCGGTCCAGGGGGCCGCCCTCGCGGGCCAGTCCGCCCGTGGCGAGCGGGTACCAGGGGATGAAGGCCATGCCGTGCCGCTCGGCGTGGGCGAGGACGTCCTCGGACGCGCGGTCGGCGAGGTTGTAGCGGTTCTGGACGGAGACGACGGTGGCCGTCCTCGAGGCCTCCTCGATCTGGGCGGTGCTCACCTCGCTGAGCCCGATGTGGCGGATCTTGCCCTCCTGCTGCATGGCGGCCAGTTCGCCGACCTGGTCCGCGACGGGCACCTCGGGGTCGACGCGGTGCAGCTGGAGCAGGTCGATGCGTTCGACGCCCAGGTGGCGCAGGCTCAGCTCGACCTGCTGCCTGAGGTACGCGGGCCGGCCCACCGCGACCCACCGGCCGGGGCCGGGACGTACGAAGCCCGCCTTCGTGCCGATCACCAGGTCCGGCGGATACGGGTGGAGGGCCTTGCGCAGGAGCAGCTCGGCGGTGAAGGGGCCGTAGGAGTCCGCGGTGTCGATGAAGGTGACGCCGAGCGCGACCGCGCGGCGCAGGACGCGTACGGCCTCCTCGGGGTCCTGGGGATCGCCCCACACCCCCTCGCCGGTGAGCTGCATCGTCCCGTAGCCCAGCCGGTGGACGGGCAGGTCGCCGCCGAGGTGGAAGGTGCCGGAGTCCTGGGCGCCGGCCTCCGCGCTCATGGATGTCATGGGGGTCTCCTCGCGTCGTGCCGCGGACGGCTGCTCACCAGCATCGGCGAGGCGCCCGCTCCGCGCGCGGCGGAGTACGCCGACCGGCCGCCGTCAGCTCACCGCGTGCCCGCCCAGGACGCCGAGAAAGTACGTCACGGCCGAGGCGGCGGCGACGATCAGCAGTTGGCGTGCCGCGGTCCAGGCCGCCTTGCGCGGGCCGGCGCCGGAGCCGAGGACGGCGCCGACGAGGAGCGATGCGAGGGCCGTCACGGCGGCCGACGCGGCCACCGCGCCCGTTCCCGAGGTGAGGAACCACGGCACCAGCGGCACGAAGGCCCCGGTCGCGAAGAGCAGAAGCGAGCTGACGGCCGCGACCATGGGTGATCCGGCCTCCTGGGCGCTGACGCCGAACAGGATGCGGGGTCGTCTGCCGGGTGGTGCGCCGGGCCGCGACGATGCCCCGGCCGGCCCGCACCGCGGTCTCCTTGTCGAGGCCGCGGCACGCATGCGGCGCGTCATGTGCGCCGGCACGACGGGGCGACAGGGTCCACGCCCGGTGGAGCGCGTCCTCCATGCCGCCGGCGATCTCCCGCCGGCCGCGTACGGAGACCCACTCCCCGGCGGCCATGGACAGCGCGCCGGCGAGCAGGCTCGCGATGCCGGTCAGCCGTACGGTCCCGGGAGCGGCGCTCGCGCCGGCGATGCCGAGGATCAGCCAGAGGTTGGTGACCAGGCCGTCGTTGACGCCCAGCAGGACCGCCCGGATTCTGCCGCCCGTGACGCGATGGGCGGTGCGGGCCGGCGCCGCGAGTTCGGCCTCCGCGGCGGCGTCGCCCTCCGCGCTGCGCCCGGCGGGGTCCCAGCGCGGTGCGAGCACCGACCAGTCCGGCCCCGTCGACGCCATGCCACAGCCTCCTCGCCCCTCGTCGCATCAGGTGCGGGGCGCCGAACGACGCCGGGGCGGTGCCGGGAGGAGTGTGCCGGGTGGAGTGTGCCGGGTCGGTCCCGTCGCGGCCCCGGTCCCCGGGCCCGCAGTCGGTGCCCACGTCCTGCCGTACTCGTCCGCCCGGCCGCCCACCGCATCCCCGAGGCTGCCGTGACCCGTGGCGTCGAGGATCGCCTCGCGGACCTCGGGGGGCCCTCCTGCGCGGCGGCATCGAAGTCCGGCGCTGCACGCGGTCAGAAGCAGCAGCAACAGGGCAGTGAGCGCTGCGTACTTCGACACGATCCCCGGGATACGGCGGCCGACGGGGCTTGCCCCCGCTATTGGTTGACGCTTCATCAAGGGGACATCCGGCGAGGCTCGACGCGTCAACGCGGTTCGGCCAGGGTGATCCGGGCATGTCAATCAGGCCGTGCATACCCCCACCGCGGTCGACCAGGAGGAAGCAAGTGAAGAGAAGCTCGCGTCTCGGCAGGATCCCGGCTGTCGTCGGCAGCGCGGTCGCGCTGGTGATCGCCCTTGCGGGTCCGGCGTTCGCCGCCCCGCCCACCGCCCTGCCCGCCAACGCGGACGGCCTGGAGCAGACGTTCCAGCCGGCGTTCGACTACGACACGGACGGCTGCTACGCCACCCCCGCCATCGGCCCCGACGGGACCATCAACCCGGGCCTGAACCCCACCGGCGCCCTCAACGGCAACTGCCGCGACCAGTCCGACCTGGACAACACCAACGGCTACGCCCGCTACAAGTGCAACAACGGCTGGTGCGCCATCATCTACGGCCTGTACTTCGAGAAGGACCAGGCCATACCCGGCATCAGTCTCGGGGGCCACCGCCACGACTGGGAGCATGTCGTGGTCTGGGTGAAGGACAACCAGGCGCAGTACGTGTCCACGTCGGCGCACGGCAACTTCAACGTCTACGGCCGCGACCAGATCCGCTGGGACGGGACGCACCCCAAGGTCGTGTACCACAAGGACGGCGCGAGCACGCACTGCTTCCGTCCCGCCAACACCAACGACGAGCCGCCGGAGAACCACTACCACGGCTGGCAGTTCCCCGACCTGATCGGCTGGAACGGCTACCCCGCGGGCCTGCGCGACAAGCTGAGCCAGGCCGACTTCGGCAGCGCGGTGTTCGGCCTGAAGGACGGCAACTTCAACGCCCACCTGGCGAAGGCCAAGCCGGCGGGCATCCCGTTCGACCCGAACGCCTGACGCGTGCGCCGGGACGGGGCGGCGCACCGCCCCGCCCCGTCCCGGGCACGGACATCCGTCAGACGGCGTCGAGTTCCGCGATCTCCTCGGCGGTGAGCACGAGTTCCACCGCGGCCACCGAGTCGCGGATGGTCTCCGGACGGCTGGAGCCCGGGATCGGGATCACGTACGGGGACTTGGCGAGCATCCACGCCAGGCACACGCGTTGCGGGCTGACCCCGTGGGCCTGCGCGACCCGGGCGAACGGCGCGTAGGCCGAACCGAGTTCGTGGGCCCGGGAGATGCCGCCGAGCGGGCTCCAGGGCAGGAAGGCGATGCCGAGCTCGTCGCACAGCTCGAGCTCCGGCTCGCTGGAGCGGAAGGCCGGGGAGAACTGGTTCTGCACGGAGACCAGGCGGCCGCCGAGGATCTCGCCGGCCTGCCGGATCTGCTCCGGGTTCGCGTTGGAGACGCCGGCCATGCGGATCTTGCCCTCGTCGAGCAGGTCGCGCACCGCGCCGACGGACTCCGCGTACGGGACCTTGGGGTCGGGGCGGTGGAACTGGTACAGGCCGATCGCCTCGACGCCCAGCCGGCGCAGCGAGTCCTCGCAGGCCCGCTTGATGTGCTCGGGCGAGCCGTCCAGGGTCCAGCTGCCGTCGCCGGGACGCAGGTGGCCGCCCTTGGTGGCGACGAGGACCTCGGAACCGCGCCCGTGGGAGGCGAGGGCCTTGGCGATCAGGGTCTCGTTGTGGCCGACCTCGTCGGCGTGCAGGTGGTAGGCGTCCGCCGTGTCGATCAGCGTCACACCGGCGTCGAGCGCCGCGTGGATGGTGTCGACGGACCGCGCCTCGTCCGGCCGGCCCTCGATGGACATGGGCATGCCGCCCAGACCGATCGCGCTGACCTCGGTGTCGCCGATGCGTCGAGTCTGCATGTGTCCGTGGCCTTTCTCGGCTTGCGTCTCGGCTCTCGCGTACCGACCGCGTACGGATCCCGCGCGGCCCGCGTGAGGAACGCGTAGGGCCCGCGTACGGAAGGCGTACCGATCGCGTACGGATGGAGCGCTGTTGGCGTGCCGGCACGGACGGGAACGGGCCGCGGCCGTGCGGGCACGGGCCAAGCCTCGCCGGAGCTGCGGCCACACGTCCAATAGAAGAAAGCGAACACATTCAGGAGCTAGGCTTCTGAATCATGGAGCTACGCCATCTCGAGTACTTCGTCGCGGTCGCGGAGGAGCACCACTTCACCCGTGCCGCAGAGCGTCTGATGATCTCGCAGTCGGGCCTGTCCGCCTCCGTGCGCGCCCTGGAGCAGGAGCTCGGGACCCCGCTGTTCGTGCGCAGCACCCGCAGCGTGGAACTGACCGCGGCGGGCCGGGCCCTGCTGGACGAGGCCTGCCGGACGCTGGCGAGCGTACGCGCCGCCAAGGAGGCGGTGGCGGCCGTGCAGGGACTGATGCGCGGTGTGCTCACCATCGGCACGGAGCAGTGCCTGGCCGGTGTCGACGTGCCGGCGCTGCTGGCCCGCTTCCGCGCCCGGCACCCGGGCGTCGAGGTCCGGCTGCGGCAGGCCGGGTCGGCCGCCCTGGTCCAGGACATCACCAGCGGCCGGCTGGACGTGGCGTTCACGGCGCTGAGCGGCGAGGCGCCCGAGGGGGTGCGGCTGAGGCCGATCACCCGGGCCCCGATGGTCCTGCTGTGCCATCCCGGGCACCGGCTGGCCGGGGCGGAGACGGCGGGCTGGGCGGACCTCGGCGGCGAGGAGTTCGTGGACTTCCACCCCGACTGGGGCGCGCGCGGGCTCACCGACCGGGCCTTCGCCGCGAACGGCGTGCAGCGCCGGGTCGCCCTGGAGGTCAACGACGTGCACAGCCTGATCGACCTCGTCCACCACGGGCTCGGGATCGCCGTCGTGCCGCGGCCCATCGCGCGCAAGGAACACGCCGCGGGGCTGCGCACCGTGCCGCTGGCGGGCGCCGAAGAGCACGTCTGGGAGGTGTCGGCCGCCCTGCCCCAGGAGGACCGGGTCTCCCCCGCCGCCCGTACGCTGCTGTCCTACCTGCCGTGACCTCGCCTGCCGTGACCTCGCCTGCCGCGCCCCGGCCGGCGGCCCCGCCGCTGACCTGCGGGCGCCCCGGCCGGCGCGCACACTGGTGCCGGGGGCGGCGCGGCGCCGCGCGTCCGTCCCGTACCGGTACGCCGTTCCCCGGAGGGGCATGAACAACTCGGCCCACGACCCGTACGTCCGGGTGCGCGGCGCCCGCGAGCACAACCTGCGCGACGTCGACGTGGACGTGCCCCGGGACGCGCTGGCGGTGTTCACCGGGGTCTCCGGCTCGGGCAAGTCCTCGCTCGCGTTCGGCACGATCTACGCGGAGGCGCAGCGCCGCTACTTCGAGTCCGTCGCCCCGTACGCCCGCCGCCTCATCCACCAAGTGGGCGCCCCCGCGGTCGACGACGTCCTGGGGCTGCCACCGGCGGTCGCCCTGGAACAGCGCCGCGGGGCACCGACCTCCCGCAGTTACGTGGGCACGGTGACGACGCTGTCGAACACGCTGCGCATGCTCTTCTCCCGCGCGGGCCGCTACCCGCAGGGGGCGGACCCCGTGGACTCCGACGCCTTCTCGCCCAACACGGCCGCCGGCGCCTGCCCGGTGTGCCAGGGGCTCGGCCGGGTGCACCGGGCCACCGAGGAACTGATGGTCCCGGACCCCTCGCTGAGCATCCAGGAGGGGGCCATCGCCGCCTGGCCGGGCGCCTGGCACGGGAAGAACCTGCGGGACGTCACACGCACCCTCGGCCACGACGTCGACCGGCCGTGGCGCGACCTGCCCCCGCGTGACCGGGAGTGGATCCTGTTCACCGACGAGCAGCCGGTGGTGACCGTGCACCCGGTGCGGGAGGCGGGCCGGATCCAGCGTCCGTACCAGGGGACGTTCCAGAGCGCGCGGCGCTACGTGATGCACACCTTCGCCGACTCCAAGAGCCCGGCGCTGCGGGCCCGCGCGGAACGGTTCCTGGAGAGCTCGCTCTGCCCCGCCTGCGGCGGCAGCCGGCTGCGCCCGGAGTCCCTGGCCGTCACCTTCGCCGGACGGAACATCGCCGAGCTCAACGCGATGCCGCTCGCGCGGCTCGCCGACGTCCTGCGCCCGGCCGCGCGGGGCACGGTGGACGACCTCCCCGAGGGCCCGCAGCGGCAGATCGCCCGGACGCTCTGCGCCGATCTCGTCGCCCGGATCGAGGTCGTCGCCGAACTCGGCCTGGGCTACCTGAGCCTGGACCGCACGACCCCCACCCTCTCCCCCGGCGAGCTGCAACGCCTGCGCCTGGCGACCCAGTTGCGCTCCGGCCTGTTCGGTGTCGTCTACGTGCTCGACGAACCCTCGGCCGGGCTGCACCCGGCGGACAGCGAGGCGCTGCTCACGGTGCTGGTACGGCTGCGGGACGCGGGGAACTCGGTGTTCGTCGTCGAGCACGACATGGACGTGGTGCGCCGGGCGGACTGGATCGTGGACGTCGGGCCGCTCGCGGGCGAGCACGGCGGCCGGGTGCTCTACAGCGGCCCGGTGGACGGGCTGGAGGCGGTCGCGGAGTCCGCCACGCGCCGCTTCCTGTTCGCCTCGGGCCCCGATCCGGCCGCCGGGCGAGCGGCACGGGAGCCGTCGTCGTGGCTGGGCCTGCGCGGCATCACGCGGCACAACCTGCGCGGTGTGGACGTCGAGCTGCCCCTCGGGGTGTTCACGGCGATCACGGGGGTGTCGGGTTCCGGCAAGTCCACCCTGGTGGGGGTGCTCGCGGGGGTGCTCACCGAACACCTGGGCCCGGCCGCCACCGCGGACGACGCGCCGGACCCCGCCAACGCCCCCGGGGACGGCGACGCGTGGGACGGTGCCGGAGGCGGGCCGGCGTCGGGCGTCGTGGCGGAGGGACTGCGTGCGGTCGACCGCCTGGTGCGGGTCGACCAGAAGCCCATCGGCCGCACGCCGCGCTCCAACCTGGCCACCTACACCGGCCTGTTCGACGCGGTGCGCAAGCTCTTCGCGGCCACCGACGACGCCCGGCGGCACGGCTACAGGGCGGGGCGGTTCTCCTTCAACGTCGCAGGCGGCCGTTGCGAGACCTGCCAGGGCGAGGGCTTCGTCGCCGTCGAGCTGCTGTTCCTGCCCGGCACGTACGCCCCGTGCCCCACCTGCCACGGGGACCGCTACAACGAGGAGACGCTGGCGGTCCGTTACCGGGGGCGGAACGTCGCCCAGGTGCTCGGCATGACCGTGGACGCCGCGGCCGGCTTCTTCACCGACGTCCCCCCGGTCGCCCGGAGCCTGCGCACCCTGCAGGAGGTCGGGCTGGGCTACCTCCGCCTGGGGCAGCCCGCCACCGAACTGTCGGGCGGCGAGGCGCAGCGCATCAAGCTCGCCTCGGAGCTGCAGCGCGGCCGCCGCGGGCACACCGTGTACCTGCTGGACGAGCCCACGACGGGGCTGCACCCGGCCGATGTGGAGCTGCTGATGCGGCAGTTGCACGGGCTGGTCGACGCCGGGCACTCGGTCTTCGTGGTGGAGCACGAGATGGGCGTCGTGGCGGGCGCCGACTGGGTGATCGACCTGGGCCCCGACGGCGGGGACGCGGGCGGGCGGATCGTCGCCACCGGACGTCCCGGCCAGGTGGCCCGGGCGGACGGCAGCCGTACGGCGCCCTACCTGGCACGCCGGCTCACGGGCTGACGGGCTGACGGCCTGACGGCCTGTGCGGACGGGCGAGGCCGACCGGTCCGGGCCGCCGGGTGGAACCGCCCGCGGCGGCCCGGGACTTCGGCGGTCCGGCCCTGCCGGTGACCAACGCCCGCGCGCGGGGTCGCCGGACGGCGGCGGCACACCGAACGACGGCACCGCCCGTCCTCCGGCGGCCCCCGTCGCCCGTGGGCTCAGACGGCGCGCCAGCCGCTCCAGCGCCGTACGGAGATCTCGACCACGGGTCCCGCGGGCGGACGACCGGTGTACTGGCCGTACTTGGCGGTCAGCAGGTCGACGATGCGGGCGGCCGCGGGCGATCCCCCGCCCGGGCCGCCGGCCGGCGGGAGGACGCGGGCCGTGCCGTCCGCGCGGGCCCACCACAGCAGGTCCCAGTCCTCGTCGTAGTGGTCCGCGAGCAGGCACACCGAGGGATTGGCCTCGATGTTGGCCAGGCGTTTGAGGTGCGTCGTCCGTTTGGGCTTGTGGTCGACGGCCAGCGCGACCGTGTCGCCGTCCACGGCGAAGACCACCGGCACCAGGTGCGGCGTGCCGGCGGCGTCGGCGGTGGCCAGGCGGACGACGCGTGCCGCGGCGAAGCGCTCGCGCGCCTCGCCGTCCGTCAGGGCCGGCATCGGGCCCTCCCCTCGTCGCGGGCGGCCCGGTCAGCGGAACGCGTCGGCGAGTGACGCCAGTTGGTCCAGGTGCGTCAGGGTCTCCGGTTCGGGCAGCGTCGGCAGGTACAGCAGGACCCGTTCGACGCCGAGCCGCCGGTAGCCCTCGAGCTGCTCCGCGCCGCCCCGGACCCCGTACACCGTCACGGGCACGTCCCGCCCGGCGACCTCGCGCAGCCGCTCGATGCGCGGGCCGAGGTCGTCCGGCGCGTTGCTGTTGGCGAGCCAGGCGTCGCCGAACTCGGCGACCCGGCGGAACCCGCCCTCGCCGCCTCCGACGTAGATCGGCGGGTGCGGCCGCTGCACGGGCTTGGGCCAGGCGAAGACGGGGTCGAAGTCGACGAACCGGCCGTGGAACTCGGCCTCGTCCGAGGTCCACAACTCGCGGATCGCGCGCAGGCGTTCGTCGGTGAGCAGCCCGCGCGAGGCGGGGTCGGCCCCGTGGTTCCGCATCTCCTCGCGGTTCCAGCCGACACCCACGCCGAAGACGGCGCGGCCGTCGGAGACCAGGTCGAGGGAGGCCACCTCCTTGGCCGTGTGGATCGGGTCGCGCTGCGGGACGAGGGCGATCCCGGTGCCCAGCAGCAGGCGCCGGGTGACGGCGGCGATCGCGGACAGGGCGACGAAGGGGTCGAGGGTTCGGTAGTACATGTCCGGCAGCTCGCCGCCCCCGGGGTAGGGGCTCTCGCGCCGGACCGGGATGTGGCTGTGCTCGGCGATGAAGAGCGAGTCGAACGCCCGTTCCTCCAGCGCGGTGCCGAGCGGGGCGGGGCGGACGCCCTGGTCGGTGATGAAGGTCGAGATCCCGATTTTCACGACGGCTCCGTGGGTTGCGGCGGCGAGGGGGTGGGCCCCGCTGTGCTCCCTACCCCTCCCCGGTGGCCGTGCGCCCACGACCACCCGGGAGGAGCATCGCGTTGGGTGCGGCTCAACGGCGCGCCGCCCTCGGCGCCCGCACGCGCCGGTGCAGTTCCACGGCGAGCGGCGCGGCGGTGAACACCGAGGACCAGGTGCCCACGGCGAGCCCGATGAGCAGGGCCAGCGCGAAGTCCGCGAGCGACCCCTCCCCCAGCACGGCGAGCGCGGCGAGGATGAACGCCGCTCCCATCCCGGTGTTGACCGTGCGGGGCACCGTCTGCAGGACTGCCGTGTTGACGACGCGGGCGAAGGGGCGTCCCCGGTCGCGCCGGGCCAGTTCCCTGACCCGGTCGAAGACGACGACGGAGTCGTTGACGGAGTAGCCGATGACGGTGAGCAGGGCCGCGACGAAGACGCCGTCGACGGGCTTGCCGAGCCAGGCGAACACCCCGACGAGGACGACGACGTCGTGCGCCATGGCGACCACCGCCGCCGCACCGAATGTCCAGCGGAACCGGGCCGCCAGGTAGACGAGCTGGGCGGCCAGCGCCACGACGAGGGCGATGACGGCGCCCCGGCGCAGCTCCTCGCCGATGCCCGGACCCACGGACTCGTCGCGGAGTTCTTCCACGTGGCCGCCGAGGCCGCCGATCGCGGCGGCGACGCGGTCCTCCTCCGCCTCGGTCAGCTCCGCGGTGCGCACGGTGAGGCGGTCCTCGCCCGAGGTCTGCACCACCGCCCGGGGGAATCCTTCCCGGGCGAGGACCTCGCGTGCCCGGTCGGCGCTCACCGGCCGGTCCGTGGCGTACTCGATGAGCCGGCCGCCGGTGAACTCCACCCCGAGGTCGGCACCCCGCACGAGGAGGCCGGAGCCCGCCAGGACGAGGACCGCCGCAGACACGGCGAGCCGGCGCCTCGGGCGCCGCATCAGGTCGGGGTCGCGCCGGGTGATCCACTGCCGTACGGTGCCGATGCCCGCGATGCCGGACAGGTGCGGGCGCCGGCGCAGGGACGGGCGGGCCACGGCCAGGCCGGCGAGGGCCCGGGTGATCACCAGGGCGCTGAGCATGGACGCCAGGACACCGATGCCGAGCGTGACGCCGAAGCCGCGTACGGGCCCGGAGCCCAGGAAGAACAGCAGCGCGGCGGCGATGAGGGTGGTGACGTTGGTGTCGGCGACGGCGCTGAAGGCGTTCCGGAAGCCCGCGGTCAGCGCGGAGCCCAGGCTCGCGCGGCGCCGCGCCGCGTACTCCTCCCGGGCCCGTTCGAAGACGAGCACGTTGGCGTCCACGGCCATGCCGATCGCCAGGACGAAGCCCGCGAGCCCCGGCAGGGTGAGGGTGGCGCCGAGGGCGGCCAGCGCGGCGTAGGAGACCAGGCCGTAGCAGGCGAGCGCGACGACGGCCAGGGCGCCGACGAGCCGGTAGACGGCGATGACGAACAGCGAGGTCAGCACGGTGCCGATGGCCGCGGCCCACACGGCGGCCGTGACGGCCGCCGCACCGAGCGTGGGGCCGACGGTGCGCTGCTCGACGGTCTCCACGGGGACGGGGAGGGCGCCTCCGCTGATCAGCAGGGCCAGTTCGCGTGCCCCGGCGTCGTCGAAGGTGCCCGTGATCCGGGTCGAGCCGCCGGTGATGCCCGTCCCGCAGGCGACGGAGGGATCGACCTGCGGGGAGGAGATCACCTTGTCGTCCAGGACGATCGCGACGCGCCGGGCCGGGTCGCCGTCGGGCCGGCAGGCCGCCTCTCCGGTCAGGCGCGCCCACCTGTCCCGGCCCTCGCCCTTGAAGTCGACGTCGACGGTCCAGCCCGCGCCGGTGTCCTGGTCGAAGCGGGCGTGCGCGCCCTTGACGTCCCCGCCGGTCAGCGAGGCGGCGCGGAGCCGGAGCGACTGGCCGTACTCGTCGGCGAGCACGCGTTCCGCGGGGCGCCCGGGCGGCGGGGCGGGGGGCTCGCCGCCGTCGCCGGCGGTGCCGAGCACGGCGTGGAAGGTGAGCTGCGCGGTGCGTCCGAGGACGGCCGCGGCCTGCTCCGGGTCCTCCACACCGGGCAGTTCGACGATGATCCGGTGGTCCCCCGACTGCACGATGGCGGGTTCCGCGACGCCGAGGGCGTCGACGCGGCCGCGCAGCACCTCGACGGTACGGGCGGTGGCCTCGGCGTCCGCGGGCGCCGTGGGGGTCGAGCGGGTCTCCAGGACGATCTGGGTGCCGCCGCGCAGGTCGAGTCCGAGACGGACCGGGACCGTGGCGGCGACGTAGAGGGACAGGGCGACGGCAACGAGGGCGAGCAACGCCCGTACGCGCGTGGCGCGTGACACGGGGGGCCTCCAGCAGGCATGGCGCAGCCGCACAAGGGGCGGTCCGCGCAAGGGATGTGACAAGAATGTGACGGGGCGTCAGATGCCTGTGGAGGAGGGCGGGGCGCGCCCGCGGCAGGGCGCCGCGTGGGCGGTCGGGCGGGCCTGGCGGTCCGGGGCCGGTCGTGTCGCGGCGTACGCCGGACCGGTGAGGGCGGTCCGGCCGGGGGCGACCGCGGCGCCGGACGGGGGTGCGTGCCGCTCGCCCGGGGTGTCGCGCCACGCCTGGGCGGGCGCGGCACAGGGGGCGTACGGTCCCTCGGCGTGCGCACCGGTGGCGTGCGGCCCGGGGCCCCGGTCGCCGGTGGCGGCGGTCGGCGGCGGGGCGTCCCCGGGGCCCGCCGCGGCGGCCGGGACGAGGAGCCAGAGGACGGCGAGGAGGGCGGCGAGCACCGCCCCCGCGACCGCCGTCGCCGGCCGGCGGGGCCCGCGCGGGCGGGTCGCGAGGGCACGGCGCACCGCCATGCGGCACCTCCTCGCCGGTCGTCGGGGGTGGGACGGGACGTGCTCCGGGCGCCGGGCTCACGCCTCGATGAGGCCGGCCCGTATCGCGTAACGGGTGAGCTGCAGCCGGTCGTGCAGGCCGAGCTTGCCCAGCAGGTTCGCGCGGTGCCGGTGGACGGTCTTGACGCTGATCACCAGCGTCTCGGCGATCTCCTTGGAGGAGTGCCCCTCGGCGACCAGCTTGAGCACCTCCTCCTCCCGCGCCGTCAGCACGTGGTCCGGGGTCTGCTCGCCCTGGCGGGCGCGGTCGAGGTAGTTGCGGATCAGGGCGGTGACCGCGCCGGGGTAGAGGAACGGCTCGTCGCGCATGGCGGCCCGGCAGGCGGCGACCAGGTCGCGGTCGGCGACCGACTTCAGCACGTAGCCGCAGGCACCCGCCTTGAGCGCCTGGAAGAAGTACTGCTCGTTGTCGTGCATCGTCAGCATCAGGATGCGCAGCCCGGGCTTGAGCGCGACCAGGTCGCCGGTCGCCTGCAGGCCCGTCATGCGGGGCATCGAGACGTCCAGGATCGCCAGGTCGACGTCCTGGGCGCGGGCCAGCGCGATGGCCTCCGCGCCGTCGCCGGCCTCGGCGACGACCTCCAGGTCCGGTTCGCGGTCGAGGATCAGCCGCACGCCGCGGCGCACCAGAGCGTGGTCGTCGGCGAGGAGGATGCGGATCGGGGTCGGTCGGGTCGGGGTCATGAGCGGTCCCTGGGGGCGGGCACGGTCAGCCGGACCTGGGTGCCGGCCCGTGGGGTGGAGGTGATGTCGAGCGCGGCTCCGAGGAGCAGCGCCCGTTCGCGCATGCCGCGGATGCCGGCGCCCTCGTGGACGATGCCGGTGCCGCGTCCGTCGTCGCTGACGCCGAGCACGACGCGGTCGCCGCTGTGGCGCAGGCTGACCTCGACGCGCTCGGCCTCGGCGTGGCGGGCGACGTTCGTCAGGCTCTCCTGGGCGACGCGGTACAGGACGAGTTCCGTCTCGCGGTCGAGCGAGGGCAGGTCAGTGTCGAAGCGGCGGCGCACCCCCAGCCCGGTGTGCGTGGCGAAGTCGCCGGTGAGCGAGGTCAGTGCGCTGACCAGGCCGAAGTCGTCCAGCACCGCGGGGCGCAGCCGGCGGGCGAGCCTGCGGACCTCGTCCAGGCTCTCCCGGGTGATCTCCTGCGCCTGGTGCAGTTCGCCGCGGAGCGGTTCGGCCGCCTGGCCCGCGGCCCGGTTCAGTTCGAGCAGGACGGCGGTCATGCTCTGCCCCACCTCGTCGTGGAGTTCCTGGGCGACCCGCCGGCGTTCGGCCTCCTGCGCGAACAGGACGCGGGCGCTGCTCGTGGCCCGCTCCTCCTCCAGCCGGTCCAGCATGGCGTTGAAGGTGCGGATCAGCTCGGGTACGCCGCCGTGGCCGCGGGCCGCGGGCAGCCGCTGCCCCGGTCGCAGCAGGTCGACGGTGGTCATCAGCCGGGTCAGCCGGTCCAGCGGGGCCAGGCCGACCCGCAGCAGTACGGCGTTGGCGACCAGCATCACCGCGAGGCCGCCGACCAGGATCACCGCCTCGGCCAGCACCACGGGTACGGAGACGGTCACCGGGGCCCACAGCAGCAGTGCCGTGGCCGCGCCGAGCACCACCGCGTTCAGCCCGAAGATCCGCCAGAACAGGGACACCTGACGTCGGCCTCCTTCTCCCGCTCTTCCCTCGTCGCGCCACGCGCGCACACCTGGCGCCCGCCTCCGCGGGTTCCGGCAGGCGGGCGCGGCCGTCGTCGGGACGGCCTGCGTCCAGCCTGCCCGGCACGGGTGCCCTGGTCGATGGGGTGCGACCCCCATCTCCGGGATGGACGGGAGCCCGGCGGATGGGGTCCGGGACCCACAGGAGATGGGTGTCACGGCCGATGGGCGGACGCCGCCCGCCCCGCCATGGTGGGAGACGCCCCCCGCGTGGTCCCGGCCGGCGTCGCCCTCGGCGCCGGCCGCCCGCGCATCCGCTCCCCGGAAGGAGCCCCGCCGTGACCCCCGACACCGCCCGGCCCGATCCCTCGCCCGGTCCGCTGCCCGATCCCCGGCCCGGCCCCCGTCCTGTCGGCGTGTCCGTGCCCGACGCCCACCGGCGCCTCGAGCACGAACGCGACACCCGGCTGACCCAGCTGCGGGCCGTCGCCGAGGCCGGCTGGGCGGCGGACGACCACGTCATGATCGTGCAGAAGGAGGCCATCCAGCGGGTGCTGGGCGAGATCGAGGCCGCCTTCGCGCGCCTCCAGGACGGCAGTTACGGGGTCTGTCCCGACTGCGCCAAGCCCATACCGGCCGAGCGCCTGGAGATCCTCCCCTACGCGCGCTGCTGCGTGGCGTGCGGGCGCCGTGCCGCGTGACCCCGTGGACCGGCCGGAGGGAGGTGACGTGGTGAACCACCGGACCGCGGGCGACCGCGCCGCGCATCTGTCCGCCGAGGACCTCGCCGCGCTGCGTGCGAGCCTCCTCGAGCAACGGCTGTTCCGCCGCGAGCAGTTGCGGCAGGTCGCCGCGGCCGTCCCGGCCCCCGCGCACCGGGCGGCGGGCGGACGAGCGGCGGGCGGACGGGCGGCGGCCCGCGAGGAGGTGCGCGCCGCGCTCGCCGCCTCCGCCCGGATGGTGCTCGCCGACGTCGAGGCGGCCCTGGAACGCATGCGCGCGGGGCGGTACGGGATCTGCCCGCTGTGCCGGGAGCCCATCCCGCTGAACCACCTGGTGGTCGTCCCCCAGGCCCGCTACTGCGGCCGCTGCCGGCAGGCGAGGGGGACCGGGGCATGAGCACGCCGCGGCTGCCCGCGCGCCGGCGGGCGGGGTTCGCCATCGACCTCGGCAGCACCCGTACGCGGGTCTGGGCGGTCGGCGGGGGCATGGTGCTCGACGTCCCCACGGTGACGTTCCCAGGCACCGGCACCGGCACCGGCACCGGCACCGCCGGCGGTCCCGGCACCCTCCACCCCGTCCGCCGGCGTGTCATCGACGTCCCCGGCACCGCGCGGATGCTCGACCGGCTGCTCCGCCACCGGCTGCCCCGCCTCGGCCGTCCGCTGGTCGTGCTGACGGCGCCCGTCCTGGACGGCGTCGCCTTCTCCACCGCGGCCAGGGCCGCGGTGGAGGTCCTGCGGCCGCATGCCGTACTGACCGTGCCGACGGCGCGGACGGTGGCGGTCGCGGCCCGCGAGGACCCGTCCCGCCCGCTGCTCGTGGTGGACGCCGGCGCCCACGTCAGCGAGACGGTCCTGCTCGTCGACGGCCTGGTGACCGACGCGCACCGCGCGACGCTCGGCACCGCCGACCTCGACGGCGGCCCCGGGGCCGCCGCACGCGTCGTCGACTCGCTGGTGGCCATGGTGGCGACCGTGCTGGCGGAGGACCGGACGGCGGCCGCGCCGGCCGCCCTGGCGCACGGCGTCCTCCTGGCCGGCGGGGGCGCGCTGCGCCCCGAGGTCGTCCTCCGTCTCTCGCGCCGGCTGGACGTCCCCGTCAAGGTCGTGCCGGCCCCGCACACCGCCGCGGTGCGCGGCGCCGCCGAACTCCTCGCGTCCGCCCGCCTCCACCCGTCGCTCACCGGCAACGTCCGCCCGCCCGTGGTGGGGTAGGCTCCGTCGCCGTCCACCGGGTTGCACGACCGGGGGCGGGATGGTGGCCTGAAGAGGTGTCGTGCCGGGGAGGCAGGGATGGCGACAGCGTCGATGCGTACGGTCCGGCTGTCCTCCAGGGACGTGCCGGCGCTCGGCCAGGGCACCTGGTACCTCGGTGAGGACCCGGGGCGCCGCCGCGAGGAGATCGCGGCCCTGCGGCTCGGGCTGGACCTGGGCATGTCGATCGTCGACACCGCCGAGATGTACGGCGACGGCGCGGCGGAGGAACTGGTCGGGGAGGCCGTCGCGGGACGCCGTGCCGAGGTGTTCCTCGTCAGCAAGGTGCTGCCGCACCACGCCGACCGCCGTGGTGTCGTCGCCGCCTGCGAGGCGAGCCTGCGACGGCTCCGCACCGACATCCTGGACCTGTACCTGCTGCACTGGCGGGGCCCGCATCCGCTGGAGGAGACGCTCGCCGGCTTCACGGAACTGATGGCCGCCGGCAAGATCCGCACCTGGGGCGTCAGCAACCTGGACGCCGCCGACATGGCCGAGCTGGTCGCCCTGCCGGGCGGGTCGGCGGTGGCGGTGGACCAGGTGCTCTACAACCTCACCCGGCGCGGCATCGAGGGGGACCTGCTCCCCTGGTGCCGGCGCAACCGGGCGGGCGTGATGGCGTACTCCCCCGTCGAGCAGGGCCGGCTGCTGCGTTCCGCACCGCTGCGGGCCGTGGCGGACGGCCTCGGTGCCACGCCCGCCCAGGTGGCGCTGGCGTGGGTGCTGGAGCAGGGCGTGGCGGCGATCCCCCGCACGGGTCGGCCCGAGCACGTGCGGGAGAACCGTGCCGCCGCCGACCTGCGGCTCCCCGCGGACGCGCTGGCGGCGCTCGACGCGGCGTTCCCGCCGCCCCGCGGACCCGTACCGCTGGAGGTGCTCTGAGCGGCGCCCCGCCGTGTCAGCGGGCCGGCTGCCCGGAAGCGGGTCCGGGCCCGGAAGCGGGTGCGGATGCGGGCCCGGGAGCGGCGAGGAACCGTTCGATGCCGAGGTCCAGGGCGACCTCCAGGTGCGTGAGCGAGCCCGTCGTCATCAGGATCGACACACCGCCCTGGATGCCCGCGAGCAGCGCGGCCGCGGCCCGGTCGGCGTCCAGCTCCGCCGCGATCTCCCGCTGCTCCTGCATGGCCCGGATGCCGCTGGTGATCTGAGCCTGCCACGACGCGAGGAGTTCCCTCGTCACGGCCTGCGCGCCGGGCGTGGCGGGGTTCAGCTGCGCGACGAGCGTGCCGAGCGGGCACTGCCGCCCCTGCCGCCGGTAGCGGTCGACGACCGCGTCCCGCCAGTCGTACCAGGCCTGCCACGAGGTGAGCGCGCCCAGGTACGGCTGCTGGTCGGACAGCACCCGGCCGGCCTCGTGCCGGGCGACGGCGAGCAGCAGTTCCTCCTTGCCGCCGGGGAAGTAGTGGAAGAGCTGGCTCTTGCTGGTGGCCGTGCGGGCGCGGATGTCGTCCAGGGTCGTGTCGACCGCGCCGCGCTCGCGGATCTCCTCCGCGGCCCCCTCGACGATGCGCTGCCGGGTGGCGGCGCCCTTGGCCGTGAGTCCCTTGGCCGTGAGTCGTGATGCCATGCCCCCATCGTGCCACTTTTTGGACTTGCGGGTCCATTCTCCGGGTGGCACCTTGGCCGTTCCCAGCCGGTTCACGGAGAAAGGCGCGGAACATGACACAGCGACTCACCGGGCGGACGGCCCTGGTCACCGGTTCCACCACGGGCCTCGGCGCCGCCATCGCGGCCGCCCTCGCGGCGGAGGGCGCGTTCGTCGTCGTCAGCGGACGCGACGAGGCCCGCGGTGCCGACGTGGTGGCCCGCATCGAGAAGGACGGCGGCTCGGCCGCGTTCGTCGGCGCCGACCTGTCGGGGGGCGCCGAGGCCGTAGGACGCCTCGCCACCGGCGCGCTCGCGGCGGCCGGCGGGCGCATCGACGTCCTCGTCAACAACGCGGCGCTCCTGCTGACGCCCACGCCGACCGCCGACGTCCCGCAGGAGACCGTGGACCAGGCGCTGGCGGTGAGCGTGCGGTCGGTGTTCCTGCTCACCGGCCTGCTGGCGCCGCCCATGGCCGAGCGCGGCCACGGCGCCGTGGTCAACCTGGGCTCCATCAACGGCATGCGGGGCTCGGCCAACTCGGCGCTCTACAGCATGACCAAGGCGGCCGTGCACTCGCTGACCACGTCGTGGGCCGACGAGTACGGTCCGCACGGGGTCCGGGTCAACACCGTGGCCCCCGGCCCGACCCTGACGGACAAGGTGGCCGCGATGGGCGAGCACCTGACCCCGATCATCTCCCGCATGCCCGCGCGCCGCGCCGGCCTCCCGGCGGAGGTGGCCTCGGCCGTCGTCTTCCTGGCCAGCGACGAGGCCTCGCAGATCCACGGCGCCACGCTCACCGTCGACGGCGGGTACACCGCGGTCTGACGACCGGCCGCCGACGTGTGGCCCGGCCCGCGCGTTGCCACAATGAGGGCATGACCGGCGCCGGCCGCTACGGGGAGCGCTTCTTCCGCCCGGAGGACGCCGGCGAGGGCGACCGCGTCGACCTCGCCGCCGCCACGTACGACGACACCACCCTCGCCCGCCTGCGGCGGCTCGGGGCGGGCCCCGGCATGCGCTGCCTGGACGTGGGCGCCGGCACGGGCACGGTGGCGCGCAGGCTGCTCCGCGAGGCCGGGGTCAGCGAGGTGGTCGCCGTCGACCGGGACGTACGGTTCCTGGCCGCGCACCCCGTGCCGGGACTGACGGTACGTCAGGCAGACGTGACCGAGGCCGACTTCTCTCCAGGAGGGTTCGACCTCGTCCACGCGCGGTTCGTGCTGATGCACCTGCCGTCCGCCGAGCGGATGATCGCCACGCTGGGCCGGCTGCTCGCCCCCGGCGGTGTGCTGGTGGTCGGCGACGCCGTGGACCTGACCACCGCGTCCGCCCCCGACACCCCGTACACGCGGGTCATGCGGGCGATGTGGCGCGGGCTGCGCGACACGATCGGCACCGACGTCACCCGGGTCCCCCGCTACCCGGGGATGCTCAGGGACGCCGGGCTCCGGTCGGTGGCGGCGGAGGTCCACGTACCCCCGCTCCTGCCGGGCAGCGCCATCAGCCGGTTCTGGGCGGAGACGTGGGAACGGGCGCGGCCGTCGATCACCGCCACCGGCCTGGTCGACGACGCCCTGGTCGACGAGGCCGTGCGCTACCTGGACTCCCCGGACTGCGCCGACCTGTCCCCCGGCCTGCTCATGGCCTGGGGCCGGTCGCCGCAGCAGGGCGTGCGCTGACCGACGGCGCGTGTGACGGCACGGCCTACGGTCGCATCCCGAACAGGAAACGGGTCGCCCGCGTGCGGCGGACCAGGAGCTCGTACGCGGTGAGGGTGAGGACGAGGGCGATCGCCACGAGCACGGCGTACTCGACCAGGATCGGCGCGGACCAGCCGACGACGAAGTACGCGACGGCGACCACGATCGGCTGGTGCAGGACGTACAGCGGCAGCACGGCTGCGGCGAGATAGCCGTAGACGCGCCGCCGCGTCGTCGGGGCCGGGATCGGCTCCGCCGGCGGTCGCGCCGGCCGCCGACGGTCGAGGAGGCCCGGGATGGCGACCACCAGGCACCATCCGGCCGCGCCGAACAGCGCCCGTGAGACGGTGGCCAGGGCGGTCGTCTCCGTGAAGGGCTCGTCGGCCAGGGCGAATCCGGGGCCCGCCGCCGCGAACAGCAGGGCGCCGAGCCAGGCCGCGGTCCCCGCGTCGCGCCGCATCACGGTGCGGAAGCGGTCGTCGCCGGCGAGCGCGAACCCGGCGACGAAGAACAGCAGGTACGACCAGCGGTGCCAGCCTGCGTACTCCTCCTCCAGCCGTGCGAAGGCACAGATCGCCGCGAAGGCGAGGGCCGGCAGCAACACGACGCCCCGCCGGCGCAAGGTCGCCTCCGCCACCCGGTCGCCGATGCGGCGGACGCGCTCGCGCGGCAACCACCGGTGGAGCGGCACCAACATGAGCGAGAACGCCAGCAGGAGCACGACGAACCAGAGATGACCGGTCTCGAAGTGCTCGCCCTGGACGACGAAGGGGAACTCCTCGGGCTCCAGGTGCACGTCGTAGAAGCGGGGCAGGAAGCCGAGGTAGGACTCGTGGTAGCCGGCGTCGGCCGCGCGCAGCCGCAGCCACTGCGGCAGCGGGTTCAGAGCGAGGGTCGCGAAGAGCAGTGGAACGCCGAGCCGCAGCAGCCGCTCCCTGGCGAAGCCGCCCGCACCGCGGCGCTGGAGCGAGTGCCATGCACCGAGGCCGGAGATGAGGAACAGCAGCGGCATGGCCCACACGACCCCGAACCCGGCGATGATCATGATGGCTTCGGTGGTCTCGGAGTTCTTGACGTAGAAGTCGTCGTCGGCGGCGAACACGAGCGCCGAGTGGAAGAAGACCAGCCCGATCACGACCAGCATCCGGATCGCGTCCAGTTCCGGCCGCCGCTCCGGCCGCGGTGCCTGCGCCGGTTCCGCGCGCGTCGCCATGTCCGTCCCCCCGTCGCCTGTAGGTCACCAGTGTTGGAAAGGCGGCCGCCGGACGCCACCCCCGCGACGGACTCAGCTCACACCGGAGAGCAACTCTCGATACACGCCCTGGGGGCCCCGTCACCCGTCCGGCCCACCGCGAGGTGCGGGCCCGCACCGGGGCGACCATGCTGGACGGTGCAGTCGGAGGGCTCCGCTTCTCCCCCGCTGGGCCCTCATCGCCATGAGTCGGGCCCCTGCCGCAAAGGCGCGGCGGGGGCCTGCGGCGTCTGACGCGCCCGGAGCGGCGCCCCAGGTCAGGAGCGGAACGGATTGCCCGGGTCGGCGTGCACGGCCGCGGAGCCGAAGGTCATGCGGTCGTTGTGGGCCTGATCACCACGGGTGAGCACCTCCTGAGCTCGGGACGACCCGCAGCGGTCCTCCCGGCGCTCCCCCGAACCCAGCTGTTCCATGCGCCGGACCTCCCGCTCCGCCGCTTCCAGGTGCCCGAGGTCGAGGGCCATCGCGGCGCGCCCGGCGACGTAGGAGATGTCCTGGCGGATCCGGCAGTCCAGCCCCGGTTGCCCGCACAGGGCCAGGAACCCTACCTCGAGACGGAGTTCGATACGGCCCATCTCGTCCCGGACCCAGGCCGGGATCGCCGCGTGGCGGAGGTCCTTGGCGTAGTCACGCGTCTGCCGGTCGGCCTCGTCGGGGCGGGCCTCCACGGGGCGGTGGGGGTGATCGGCCCAGTCCGTGTCAGCCCACCGGACGATGTCGTCCAGGTACGCGGAGGCGGCCCCGAGATCAGGGGGCGATGCGGAGAGGGCCGCGTCCGCGCCGGCGACCAGCCCGGCGAGACGGCGTCGCGCATCGCCGTCCCCCGCCACGCACATCGCGATGAAACCCGACATCACGTCGAGCCTGCGCGACACCGCCGCCCGCTGCCAGATCTCGTACAGCCCCGCCATCCACCATTCCCTCGCCGACCGACCGCTTCCCGCGCCCCGAACCCTATGCCGCGCCCCCGCCGGCGGGTCCAGCGGTTTTCCACCGGGCCCCGCAAACGCCCTCCGGTGATCCTCATCACGAACGTCACCTCGATCAGCACGCACGCGCACCAGCAGGGGATGCACGACCGGCTCGCGCGCAGCGCGGTGGTGCGCACCCGTTGATCCGCGGCCGGGCGTCGTGCCGGCGGACCCCACCACGTATCCGGGTGAGACGACGTCAAGGCACGGCCACAGGCGGCCAACTGATGATCACTCAGCGGCGATCACTCAGCGGCGGTGAACGTCCCGCGTGCCAGGTCGCCCCGCACCAGGGAGAAGACCACGAGGTCGACGCGGCCCTCGTGGACGAAGCCCGCGTTGCGCAGGACGGCTTCGCGGCGCAGGCCGGCCTTCACGGCCACGCGCTGGGAGGCGGTGTTGCCCGTGGCGGCGCGGAGTTCCAGGCGGTGGAAACCCCGGTCGGCGAGCAGCCAGGTCGCGAGGGTGCGGGTGGCCTCCGTGGCGATGCCGCGTCCGCGCGCCCAGGGCGCGACCCAGTAACCGACCTCGCTGATCCGCGCCCGCCAGTCGGTCCGCTTGAGGCCGACCGTTCCCAGCAGGCGCCCGCCGTCAGGGGCGGCGACGGCGAAGTGGATGCCGTCGCCCGAGGCGCGCAGGGCGTGGGAGGCCGTCGTGCACCAGGCCGTCGCGGCCTCCCGCGTGTACGGACGGGGCAGGGGCAGCCACCGCTGGGTGTCGGGGTCCGTGCAGCTCGCCCAGGTGTCGTGGGCGTCGTCCGGGGTGAACGGGCGCAGGAGGAGCCGCTCGGTGCGCAGGACCGTGTCGGGGAACACATCCGGTTCCGTCGCTCGCTCCGTCCGCCGCAGGCCGGGGGGTTGGGCAGACGGTAGCAGTAGGCCGCGGCGCACCGCACCCCCGCGCGCGGTGACGCAACGTCACGGGCCGTGCGTCGAGTCGTGACGGCCGGACGGCGCGACATTACGGACTTATCCACACACTTGGCATATACAACTCCACAACCGAAAGCGGCCCCTTGACACTCCGCCCCCTGGGGTTCATGGTTCCTCACATCGCTCGTTTAAACCGGTTCAAACGCGAGGTGAAGCCATCCCTTCGCGTGGGTTGCCCCGGTATGCGAGTGCCAGAACGTGCTGCCTCCGGCGCCGAAGGTGCCGCCGGACGGCGTGCCCCCACGGGCACGCCGGTCGACGGGACCCGCGGCTGCGGACGCCGCCCCCTTCCTGCCGCCGCCGTACACGGAGAGTCCGCATGGCCCGACGCCCCACGATCGCCGATGTCGCCCAGCTGGCGGGTGTGTCCCGGGCGACCGTGTCCTTCGTCCTCAACGACCGCCCCGGCGTGGCCGCCGCGACCCAGGAACGGGTGCGCGCGGCGGCCGGGGAGCTGGGCTGGACACCGAGCCGCAGCGCCCGCGCCCTGTCGACCGGGCGGGCCCGGGCCGTCGGGCTCGTCCTGACCCGTGAGCCCGACCTGATCGGCACCGACCCCTTCTTCCCGGCCTTCATGGCGGGCATCGAGTCGGTGATATCCGAGTCCGGCGACGGCCTCATGCTGCACGTGACGAGCCCCCGCAACGAGATGGACACCTACCGCCGCCTGGTGGACGACCAGCGCGTGGACGGGGTGTTCCTCACCGACCTGCGGGTCGGCGACCCGCGCCCGGAGCTGCTGCGGGAGATGGGACTGCCGGCCGTGGCCGTCGGCGCCGACGACGGTGTCGAGGGGATCGCCACGGTCAACATGGACGACCGTCCTGTGGTCGCGGGCGCCGTACGTCACCTCGTGGAGCTCGGCCACCGCCACATCGCCTACGTCGCCGGCCCCGAGGAGTACCTGCACGCCCAGCGGCGGCTGGGCGCCTGGCGGGACGCGCTCACGGAGGCGGGCCTGCCCCAGGGCCCGGTGCTGCCGGGCGGCTTCACCGCCGAGGGCGGCGCGCTCGCGACGCAGGCGCTGATCACGCGGGGCGACCGGCCCACCGCCATCGTGTACGCCAACGACCTGTCGGCCACCGCGGGCATGGCCGTCGCCCAAGAGGCCGGCCTGCGGCTGCCCGACGACCTGTCGGTGGTCGGCTTCGACGACGTACCGCTGGCCTCCTGGACCCGCCCCTCGCTCACCACCTGCCGTGCCGACGCGGCCAGCTGGGGCCGGGCCGCCGCACGCGCCCTGATCGAGACCATCGAGCACGGGACCACCCCGCACGTGGAACTGGACCCGGCCGCGCTCATGGTGCGCGGCTCCACGGGCCCGGCCCCCACGGAGGCCGCGCGCCCGAACGCCCGCCCCTGAACGCGTCCCGGACGCGACGCCCCCGAACAACCACCCCCCAACGGCGCGCCCGTCGCGCCCACGACGTTCTCCGCTCCCCGGAGGGCCGTCACCGAGGCAGGACGACGCCCCGGAACGGCCGCTCCCCACCCCTTGAGAACACGGAGCCACCGCAATGAAGAAAACCCTCCTGACCGTCCTCTCCGCCGTCGCCCTGACCGTGCCGCTCGCGGCCTGCGGCAGCGGCGGTTCGGACTCCGCCTCCGGCGGCGACGCCCACGGGCCGATCACGGTCTGGTACTCCAACAACGCCCAGGAGGTCGCCTGGGGCAAGAGCATGGTCGCGTCCTGGAACGCCGCCCACCCCGACGAGAAGGTGAAGGCGCAGGAGATACCGGCGGGCAAGAGCTCCGAGGAGGTCATCGGCGCGGCCATCACGGCCGGCAACGCGCCGTGCCTGATCCTCAACACCGCCCCCGCGGCCGTGCCCGGCTTCCAGAAGCAGGGCGGCCTGGTGGCCCTGGACGACTTCCCCGGCGGGAAGAAGTACCTCGAGGAGCGGACCGGTGACCGGCTCTCCCAGTACGCGTCGCCCGACGGCAAGTACTACCAGATGCCCTGGAAGAGCAACCCCGTCATGATCTTCTACAACAAGGACCTGTTCAAGAAGGCCGGGCTCGACCCGGATAAGCCGAAGCTCGCGAGCTACCAGGACTTCCTCACCACCTCGCGCGCCCTGGTCAAGGGCGGGGCACACGCCGCCATCTGGCCGGCGCCCACCTCCGAGTTCTACCAGTCCTGGTTCGACTTCTACCCGCTCTTCGCGGCCCAGACCGGCAAGCAGCTCGTCGAGGACGGCAAGGCACAGTTCGCCTCGGCGGACGGGGTGAAGGCCGCCGAGTTCTGGAAGACGATGTACGCGGACCGCCTGGCCCCCAACGAGCAGTACAACGGCGACTCCTTCGCCGACGGCAAGGCGGCCATGGCGATCGTCGGCCCCTGGGCCGTCTCCGTCTACGGCGACAAGGTCAAGTGGGGCGCCGTGCCGGTGCCCACCGCGACCGGCGCCGAGGCCCAGGGCACCTTCAGCGACGAGAAGTCGATCGGCATGTTCACCGCGTGCAAGAACAAGGGCACGGCCTGGGACGTGCTGAAGTTCGCCACCGGCAAGGAGCAGGACGGCAAGCTGCTGGAGGCCACCGGCCAGATGCCGATGCGGCAGGACCTCGCGGCCGCCTACCCCGACTACTTCGCCTCGCACCCGGACTACAAGACCTTCGCCGAGCAGGCCGACCGCACGGTCGAGGCCCCGAACGTGCCGAACTCCGTCGAGATCTGGCAGACGTTCCGCGACGCCTACACCAAGTCCGTGATCTTCGGGAAGGGCGACGTCGAGAGCGCCTTCCGCGAGGCCGCGGGCAAGGTCGACGGCCTGGCGAAGCAGTGAGTCACGGCCATGTCCACCACGCACCATGACGTCCTCCGCCCCGGGCCGGCCCGGGGCGGGGCCCGCCCCCGGGCCGGCCGCGGGCCACGCCCGCGCAAGCTGCGCTTCGCGGGCCGGCAGCCGATCGGCCTCGCCTTCGTCTCCCCGTACCTGGTCTACCTGGCCGCGATCTTCCTGTACCCGCTCGGCTTCGCGGTGTGGATCTCCTTCCACGACTACTTCTTCGCCGCGCCGGGCGCCCAGGTGGACCGCCCCTTCGTGGGGCTGGCCAACTACACGTCGGTTTTGACCGATCCGGACGTGTGGCGGTCCTTCGGCAACATCGCGGTCTTCCTGGTCATCAACGTGCCGCTGACGGTGGCGGCGTCCCTCGTGCTGGCCACCGCGCTCAACTCGAAGATCCGGGCGCGCTCGTTCTTCCGTACCGCCTACTACGTCCCGTACATCACCGCCAGCGTCGCCGTCGTCGGTGTGTGGCTCTTCCTGTTCAACTCCAACGGCCTGGTCAACAAGGCGCTCGGGCCGCTCGCGCCCGATCCGTCGTGGCTGGTCAACTCGCACCTGGCGATGCCGACCATCGCGCTGTTCGTCGCGTGGAAGCAGCTCGGCTTCTTCATCGTGCTCTACCTGTCGGCGCTGCAGAACGTGCCCGGCGAGCTGTACGAGTCGGCCGCGCTCGACGGCGCGGGCAAGGTGCGGATGTTCTGGTCGATCACGGTGCCGGCGGTGCGCACCGCGACGCTGCTGGTGCTGGTCATGGCGACGGTGACGGGCGCGAACCTGTTCACCGAGCCCTACCTGCTGACCAGCGGCGGCGGGCCCGACGGCGCGACCACCTCGCCGGTGCTGCTGATGTACCAGCGCGGTCTGCAGCAGGGCCATCCGGACGAGGCCGCGGCGATCGGCGTGATCCTCGTCGTGCTGATCACCGGGATCTCCCTCCTCTACCGCCGTCTGCTGGAGAGGGACTGACATGGCCGACGCACACGCCCCCTCGCTCCCGCGCCGCTCGGCGCACCACAGGCCGCACACGCACTCGCGCGCCCGCCGGATCCTGTCGCGGCTGGCACTGCTCGCCGGGGCCTTCGCCTTCCTCTTCCCCTTCTACTACATGCTCATCGGCTCCCTGCAGCGCGAGCCCGACAGCAGCCCCGCCGGCGCCTTCCCGCAACCGGGGAACCTCTCCCTGCACAACTACGCGGAGATCAACTCGGCCATCTCGCTCGGCCGTTCCCTGATCAACTCCGGGATCTTCACCGGCGGCGTCATCGTCTGCACCACCGTCTTCGGCCTGCTGGCGGGGTACGCCCTGGCGCGGCTCCACTTCCGCGGCAAGGGCTCCACCTTCGCCCTGGTGCTGCTGGTGCAGGTCATCCCGTTCCAGCTGCTGATGATCCCGCTCTACGTGCTGATCGTCCGCGACTACGGCCTGGCCGACTCCTACATCGGCATCATCCTGCCGTTCGCGATCAACACCAGCGCGGTCTTCATCTTCCGGCAGTTCTTCCTGCAACTGCCGCAGGCGATGTTCGAGGCCGCGCGCATCGACGGCGCGGGCGAGCTGCAGATCCTGTTCCGGATCGCGATCCCGCTGTGCAAGCCGGCGCTCGCCTCCGTGGTGCTGCTCAGCTTCACCGGGCCATGGAACGAGTTCCTGTGGCCGTTCCTGGTCACCAAGGAGCAGGACATGCAGCCCCTGGCGGTGTCCCTGGCGAACTACATCAGCACCGTCTCCTCCGCCGCCGCCAACCCGTTCGGCGCCATCCTCGCCGGTGCCTGCGTACTGGCCGCGCCCGCGGTGGCCCTCTACCTCGTCTTCCAGAGCCGCTTCACCTCCACCGACCTCGATTCCGCCACGAAGGGCTGAACCCGCTGTGAACGACCGCACCACCAGCACCGCCCGTACCACCGGCTCCAACAGCTCCGTGCCCTACCGCCTGACCCGCGTCGGCGTCGTGATGTCCCCGCTGCCCGGCGAGGCCAACGAGGCCGAGGGCGTGCTCAACCCCGCGTCCGGCCGCACCCCGGACGGCACCCTGCACCTGCTGCCCCGCCTCGTCTCGGAGGGCAACGTCTCCCGCGTGGGCCTCGCCGAGGTCGTGGTCGAGGACGGCGTGCCCACCGGCGTCGAGCGCCGCGGCGTCGTCCTCGCCCCCGACGCCGGCTGGGAGCGCGGCAAGAACAACGCCGGCGTGGAGGACCCGCGCACGACGTGGATCGAGGCCCTCGGGCTGCACGTCATGTCGTACGTCGCCTACGGCCCGCTCGGCCCCAAGCCGGCGCTGGCCGTCTCGAAGGACCTGGTGACCTGGGAGCGCCTGGGCCCGATCCAGTTCGCCTACCAGGCCGACCTGGACACCGACCTCAACCTGTTCCCGAACAAGGACGTGGTGCACTTCCCCGAGCCCGTCCCGGGCCCGGACGGCGAGCCGAGCTTCGCGATGCTGCACCGCCCGATGTGGGACCTGGGCTGGTTCCGCCCCGGCGAGGGCGTGCACCTGCCGGCCGGTGTGACCGACGAGCGCCCCGGCATCTGGATCTCCTACGTGCCCGTCGCCGAGGTCGAGAAGGACCTCGGCGCCCTGGTCCGCCCGCGGAACCACCGCCTGGTGGCGCTGTCCGAGCACCCCTGGGAGGAGCTCAAGATCGGCGCGGGCCCGGCCCCGATCCGCGTCGAGGAGGGCTGGCTGCTCATCCACCACGGCGTGTCCGGCACGATCGACGACCCCTTCGCCCAGCAGCAGAAGGTCAGTTACGCGGCGGGGGCGATGATCCTGGACCCGCGGGACCCGTCCCGGATCCTGGCCCGCACCGACCAGCCGCTGATGGAGCCGGAAACGGAGGAGGAGCGTTCCGGCACCGTGCCCAACGTCGTCTTCCCTACCGCGATCGAGGAGATCGACGGCGTGCGCTACGTCTTCTACGGCATGGCCGACGCGCACATCGGCGTCGCCCGCCTGGACCGTGCCGAGTGACTCCGCTCGGTCTGGGCCTGACCGGCTGCGGTGCGTTCGGCGCCTACCTGCTGGACGCCGTGGCCGACCTGCCCGGCGTACGCCTCGTGGCGTGCGCCGACCCCGACGGTGACCGTGCCACCGCCCTCGCGCGGCGGCACGGCGCCGCCGTCCTCACCGACGCCGCCGCGCTGGCCGGCCTCCCCGGGGTGGACGTCGTGGCGATCGCCACTCCCCCCGCCACGCACGCGGAACTCGCCGTCGGCGTGCTGCGCGCGGGCCGGCACGTCTTCTGCGAGAAGCCGCTGGCCGTGACGCTGGAGGACGCCCTGCGGGTGGAGGCCGAGGCCGAACGCTCCGCCGGGGTCCTGGTCGTCGACCACGTCCTGCGCTACAACCCCGTCCTGCGGATGCTCCTGCGGCTCCGCGAGGAGGGACTGCTGGACCCGCTGGTGCGCTTCGCCTTCGAGAACGACGCCGCCGACGAGGACCTGAGCCCCGGCCACTGGTTCTGGGACCCCGCGCACAGCGGCGGCATCCACGTCGAGCACGGCGTGCACTTCTTCGACGCCGCCCGCGCCCTCATGGGCAGCGAACCCGTCGAGGTGCAGGGCACCGACGTCCGCCGCGACGGCGGCCCGGTCGACATCGTCGTCGCCACCGCCACCCACCCCGGCGGCGCCGTCGCCACCCACACCCACTCCTTCACCCACGCCCACCGCGCCGAACGGCAGTTGATGCGCCTGGACTACGGCTTCGCCGAGGCCCGGGTCACCGGCTGGATCCCGGTCCACGCCACGGTCACGGCCTGGACGGACGAGCACGGCGCACGCCGCTGGGAGGAACTGCCCGCACGCGCCGCCGATCTGCTGGCCGTGCCCGGGCTCCGGCCGCACGGCCAGGAGCGGGTCACCGTCACGGTGGAGCGCGACGCGGGCCCGGCGGCGCCCGCCCGCGGCCGCGGTGCGGAGCGCGCCGTCCCGCACAAGGTGACCTGCGTGGTCGACCTCGGCGGTGAGGCGCGCAAGCAGCACGTGTACGCGGAGAGCGTGCGCGCCGCCTTCACCGACCTGCTGCGCTGCGCGGCCGGGGGCGGCACCCCGGTGGCCGACGCGCGGTCCGGGCGGACCGCCGTCGCGGTGGCCGAGGCCGCCACCCGCTCGGCGCGGACCGGCCGCACCCTGCCCGTCCCGTCCGGCCCGACAGGAGCATGAGGAGCACCGTGAGCACCACCCATCCCGCACCGGACACGCCCTGGTGGCGGGACGCCGTCTGCTACGAGATCCACCCGCGCGCGTTCGCCGACGGCGACGGGGACGGCGTCGGCGACCTCGCCGGGGCCGCCGCCCGCCTGGACCACGTGGCCCGGCTCGGGGCGGACGCGGTGTGGCTCACCCCGTTCTACCCGTCCCCGCTGGCCGACGGCGGCTACGACATCACCGACCACACCGGCGTCGCCCCCGACCTCGGTACCGAAGCGGACTTCGACGCCTTCGTCGCGCGCGCCCACGGCCTGGGGCTGAAGGTCCTGATCGACCTCGTCCCCAACCACACCTCCGACACGCACCCCTGGTTCCGGGAGGCCCTGGCGGCGGGCCCGGGGAGCGCGGCCAGGGGCCGCTACCTGTTCCGCCCGGGACGCGGCGAGGACGGCGAACTCCCCCCGAACGACTGGCAGTCGGCCTTCGGCGGCCCGGCGTGGACGCGTGTCCCCGCGCCCGACGGCGGCCCGGGCGAGTGGTACCTGCACCTGCACGCGCCCGAGCAGCCGGACCTCGACTGGCGCCACCCCGAGGTCGTGGCCGACTTCGAGCGGATCCTGCAGCACTGGCTGGACCGCGGCGTCGACGGCTTCCGCATCGACGTGGCCCACACCCTGTTCAAGGCCCCGGGCCTGCCCGACGCCGGGCCCGGACAGCACCAGGACATCCTGCGCAACCACCTGATGCCGTACCACGACCAGGAGGAGCTGCATCCGCTGTTCCGTTCCTGGCGCCGGCTGCTGGACACCCATCCGGCTCCGCCCGGCGCGGTCCCTCCGGAGCAGCGCGTGATGGTGGCGGAGGCCGCCGTCTTCGAACCCGCCCGCCTGGCCCGGTACGTCAGCCCGGGCGAGATGCAGCAGGCCTTCAACTTCGCCTTCCTGGAGTCGCCTTGGGAGGGAGCGCAGTTGCGGGGGGTCGTCCAGCGGTCCGTCGCGTCGATGCGCGCGGTGGGGGCACCCGTCACCTGGGTGCTGTCCAGCCACGACGCGGTCCGACCCGTCACCCGCTACGGCGGCGGGCCGCGCGGCCGCCGGCGTGCCCGGGCCGCCGCGCTGCTCATGCTCGCGCTGCCCGGCGCCGCCTACGTCTACCAGGGCGAGGAGCTGGGCCTGCCGCAGGCCCACGTGCCGGACGACCGGCTGCGCGACCCGCTGTGGGAACGTTCCGGCCACCGCGAGCGCGGCCGCGACGGCTGCCGGGTGCCGCTGCCCTGGGAGGGCGCGTCGGCACCGTACGGGTTCAGCACCGCCGCCCCGGAGGCCTGCTGGTTCCCGCAGCCCGGCGACTGGGCGGACCTCACCGTCCGCGCCCAGGAGGACGATCCCTCCTCGATGCTCGCCCTCTACCGCTCCGCGCTGCGCCTGCGGCGCGCCGTACCCGTCCCGGCGGCGGCGGTGCCGGTCCCGGAGGGTCCCGCCGACGGTTCCTGGTTCGCCTTCGACCGCGCGCCGGGGCTGCGCTGCCTGACCAACTTCGGCCCGGATCCGCTGCCGCTCGCGGACGGGGACGAGGTGCTGCTCTCCAGCGCCGCGCTCGACGGCCGCTCGGTGCCCGCGGACACCACCGTCTGGCTCCGCACCGGCGCGGGCACGCCCGCGTCCTGAGGCAGCGGTTCCGCGACGACAGTGCGGGCCGTCCACGTCCCGTCCGGCGGCGGCCCGCGGAACGCGGCGCTGCGCTGTTCGCGGGGAACACGAGCGCGCCGCGCACGTCACGGGGCGGGTGCCGCAGGCCCGCCGGGAGCGGCTTGGTATACAGCTCGGAACCGGGAAGCGGTCCGACGCGTCTCCCGGCCGGTGATCCTGAGAGGTGCTCAGTCGTGCTCTTCCGGCAGCTCGAATACCTGGTGGCCCTGGCGCGGGAGGGGCACTTCGCCCGTGCCGCGGAGAGCTGCGGGGTGTCCCAGCCCTCGCTGTCCGAGGGGATCCGCAGGCTGGAGGAGGACATGCGCGTCCCGCTGATCCAGCGGGGCCGGCGGTTCGACGGCCTGACCGCCGAGGGCGAACGCGTCGTGGTGTGGGCGCGGCAGATCCTGGCCGACCGGGACGCCATGGAGGGCGAGGTCGCCGCCATGCGCACCGGGCTCAGCGGCCGCATCCGCATCGGCGTGGTGCCGAGCGCCGCCACCGCCGTGCCACGTCTGGTGGACCCGCTGTGCACGCGGCACCCGCTGCTCACCGCGGACATCGTGAACGACCTCACGTCGAGCGACATCCTCGCGAGGCTCAGGGACTTCACCCTCGACGCCGCCGTGACGTACCTGGACGACGAGGTCCGCGCCGCCTTCCGTACCGTGCCGCTGTACCGCGAGAAGTACGCGCTGCTCACCGATGCCTCGTGGGCTCCGGTCGGCGGCGCCACGGTGTCCTGGGCCGAGGCGGCGGCACTGCCGTTGTGCCTGCTCACACCGACCATGCGCGGACGGCGCACCATGGACGCGCTGTTCGCGGCGGCCGGTGCGGAACCGGTCGCGAGGGTGGAGACCGACTCGTTCGCCTCGCTGATCGCGCACGTCGTGCCCGGCCGGTGGGCCGGGATCGTCCCGCTGGCCTGGATCCACGCCCTGGGGGTGCCGCCGGGGGTGCGGGCCGTCCCGATGGTGGAGGCCGCCCGGGCCGCGGAGATAGGGCTGGCCGCCTTCCGCCGGGACCCCGAGTCCGTCATGGTGCAGGCGCTGGTCGCCACCGCGCAGCACGCCGACCTCAGGCCGCTGGAGTCGCTTCCCCGGATGCAGCGCGACCGCTGACGCCGGGATCCGGTGCGGGACACCGGCCGGGGGCGCTGGGCGCGCTCCCGGGCAGACGCTCCGCGTCCGGGGCGGGCGCGGAGCAGGGGAGACCGCGCCCGCCCCGGGGTCAGACGGCGGGCTGGGCCACACGCAACCGCTCGGCGCCGGTGTACACGTTCGCCGAGCGGCCGCGCAGGAAGCCCACCAGGGTCGTCCCCGTCTCGTCGGCCAGGTCCACGGCGAGGGACGACGGCGCGGACACCGCGGCCAGCACCGGGATGCCCGCCATGGCCGCCTTCTGTACGAGTTCGAAGGACGCCCGCCCGCTGACCATGAGGACGGTGCCCCGCAGCGGCAGCAGCCCCTCCTGCAGCGCGTGGCCGATCACCTTGTCGACGGCGTTGTGGCGGCCCACGTCCTCACGCAGGCACAGCATCTCGCCGTCCGTCGTGAACAGCCCGGCCGCGTGCAGCCCGCCCGTGCTGTCGAAGACCCGCTGCGCCGCCCTCAGCCGGTCGGGGAGGGTGAAGAGCACCTCGCTGTCGATCACCGTGTCGTCGTCCGCCACGCTCCAGTGCTGCGTGGTCCGCACGGCGTCCAGGCTCGCCTTGCCGCACAGACCGCAGGAGGAGGTGGTGTAGAAGTTGCGCTCCAGCGAGAGGTCGGGGAGGCGCACGCCGGGCGCCAGGGCGACGTCGACGACGTTGTAGGTGTTGCCGCCGTCGGCCGTGGCACCGGCGCAGTAGCGGATGCCCAGTACGTCGTCCGGGCCGTGGACGACGCCCTCGCTGACGAGGAAGCCGACCGCGAGGTCGAAGTCGCTGCCCGGGGTGCGCATGGTGATCGTCAGCGCGCGGCCGCCGACCCGGATCTCCATCGGCTCCTCGGCGGCCAGCGTGTCGGAGCGGTGCCCGGGCACCCCTTCCCTGATCCGCAGCACCCGCCGCCGCGCGGTCACCCGGCCCATGCCGCCGCCTCCAGTCGTACGACGACGGCCTTGGACGTGGGGCAGTTGCTGACGTCGGCGACGCTGTCGAGCGGCACCAGGACGTTGGTCTCCGGGTAGTAGGCGGCGGCCGACCCCCGGGAGGTGGGGTAGGGCACCAGGCGGAAGGACTCGGCGCGGCGCTCGCTGCCGTCGGTCCAGATGCTCACCAGGTCCACCATCTGCGTCCCGGCGAGCCCCAGGGCCTCGATGTCCTCGGGGTTGACCATGACGATCCGGCGGCCGCCCCGGATGCCGCGGTAGCGGTCGTCCATGGCGTACGGGATGGTGTTCCACTGGTCGTGCGACCGCAGGGACTGCAGGATGAGGTGGCCCTTCGGCGCATGCGGCATCTCGAAGTCGTTGCGGGTGAAGACGGCCTTGCCGCTCGGCGTCCGGAAGGTCATCGCGTTCACCGGGTTCGGCAGGTGGAAGCCGCCCGGTTCCGCGACGCGCCGGTTGAAGTCCTCGAACCCCGGGACGACCCGGGAGATGCGGTCCCGGACGGTGCCGTAGTCGGCCTCGAACTCCTCCCAGCCGATCGCCGGGGTGTCGCCGAGGGTGGCCCGCGCCAGCCGGGAGACGATCGCCACCTCGCTCAGCAGGTGGGCGGAGGCGGGCGCCAGCTTGCCGCGGGAGGCGTGCACCATGCTCATGGAGTCCTCGACGGTGACGAACTGCTCGCCGCCCGCCTGGACGTCCCGGTCGCTGCGGCCCAGGGTGGGCAGGATCAGCGCGGTGTCACCGCACACGGTGTGCGAGCGGTTGAGCTTGGTGGAGATGTGCGCCGTCAGCCGGCAGCGGCGCATCGCCCGCTCCGTGACGTCGCTGTCGGGCGTGGCCCGGACGAAGTTCCCCGCGACCCCGAGGAAGAACTTCGCCTCGCCGTCGCGCATGGCGCGGATGGCGTCGACGGAGTCGTGGCCGTGCTTGGTGGGGGGTGCGAAGCCGAACTCCTTCTCCAGGGAGTCGAGGAAGCTCTGCGGCATCTTCTCCCAGATGCCCATGGTCCGGTCGCCCTGGACGTTGCTGTGGCCGCGCACCGGGCACGCCCCGGCACCGGGCCTGCCCAGGTTGCCGCGCAGCATCAGGAAGTTGACGATCTCGCGGATGGTCGGTACGCCGTGCTTCTGCTGCGTGACGCCCATGGCCCAGCAGACGATGACGCTCTTCGCGGCCAGCACACGCTCGTGGAGCTGCTCTATCTCCTCGCGGGTCAGGCCGGTGGCCGTGAGCACGTCGTCCCAGGACGTCTTGCGCGCATGCTCGGCGAACTCCTCGAAGCCCGTGCTGTGTTCGCGGATGAAGTCGTGGTCCAGGACCGTTCCGGGGGCGGCGTCCTCGGCTTCGAGGAGCAGCAGGTTCAGCGCCTGGAAGAGGGCGAGGTCGCCACCTGCGCGGATGTGCAGGAACTGGTCGGCGATGACCGTGCCGCGCCCGATCACTCCGCGCGGCTTCTGCGGGTGCTTGAACCGCATCAGCCCCGCCTCGGGCAGCGTGTTGACGGCGACGACGCTCCCGCCGCCCCGCTTGGTCTCCTCCAGCGCGGAGAGCATGCGCGGGTGGTTGGTGCCGGGGTTCTGGCCGACGACGAGGATCAGGTCGGCCTCGTGGATGTCGTCCAGGCTGACGGTGCCCTTGCCGACGCCGAGCGTCTCCGTCATCGCCGCACCGCTGGACTCGTGGCACATGTTGCTGCAGTCCGGCAGGTTGTTGGTGCCGTAGGCGCGGGCGAAGAGCTGGAGGAGGAAGGCGGCCTCGTTGCCGACCCGTCCGGAGGTGTAGAACAGGGCCTCGTCCGGGGAGTCCAGGGTCCGCAGTTCGCCGGCCATCAGGGCGATGGCCTCGTCCCAGGAGATGGGCTCGTAGTGCTCCGCGCCCGGGCGCTTGACCATCGGTTCGGTCAGCCTGCCCTGCTGGTTGAGCCAGTAGTCGGACTTGCGGCCCAGTTCCTCGACGGTGTGACGCTCGAAGAACTCGCGCCCCACGCGGTGTGACGTCGCCTCGTCGGCTATGTGCTTGGCGCCGTTCTCGCAGTACTCGTTCATGTGCCGCTTGCCGGGCGCCGCCTCCGGCCAGGCACAGCCGGGGCAGTCGATGCCCTTGGCCTGGTTGATGTTCAGCAGGGTCAGCATGGTCCGGCGGGGCGAGGTCTGTCCCAGCGCGTACTGCAGCGCGTGCGCGACCGCGGGCAGACCGGCCGCCGAGGTCTTGGGCGGGCCGATCTCCAGGTGCTCGTCCGTGGGGTCCTCGAGAACACTCATGCCTGGCCCGCCTTCCCGGCTTCCGACACCGCGGAAACCGCCGCGAAATACCGATCCGCCGAAAAGCTAAACCCGCTTCACCGGCCCGTCAAAGAGGCCGTCCCTTGTGCTTGATAGGCGGCGCCGATGAACGAACGGCTCCCGGCGGAAGGGGTATTCGGTCCGTCGGGCCGACGGGGAACCGGGCGCGAACCTGCTGCTCGGCGCGGCTCGGTCCGCGGTCGTGGGAGAGCCCGGGGAAAACGTGAGAGAAATCGCCCCTTCATCCGGAGAAATCCCCCGGGACACCGGTTTCAGCACCCATGGAATTCCCGGACCGGCCTCCCGTTCCGGAGCCTCGTGCGCGCACGGCGCCCGCGCCGCACCGAGCGGCCGGCCCTCAGACGGCGATCGTCTGCTCGGTCCAGATGGTCTTGCCGCGCTCCCGGTAGCGGGTGCCCCAGCGCTCCGCGAACTGCGAGACGAGCAGCAGGCCGCGGCCGCCCTCGTCGGTGGTGCGGGCGTGCCGCAGGAAGGGGGCGGCGCTGCTGGTGTCGGAGACCTCACAGGTCAGTGCGCGGTCACGGATGAGCCGGAGCTGGATGGGCGGTGCCGCGTAGCGGATGGCGTTGGTGACCAGCTCGCTGACGATCAATTCGGTGGCGAAGCACTCCTCCTGCAGTGCCCAGTCCGACAGTTGACGGGTCGTCAGAGTACGTGCGGTGGCCACCGCGGCCGGGTCGCACGGCAGGTCCCACGTCGCGACGGAGTCGGGACCGAGCGGCCGGGGGCGGGCCACGAGCACCGAGGCGTCGCGGTCCGGGTCCGCGGGGACCAGGGTGTCGGTGAGCAGCAGGCTCATGTCCTGCGGGGAGTCGCAGGGGGTGGCCAGCAGCCGTTCGAACTCCGCCCGGCCGGTCCCCTCCGGCCGGCTCTGCAGCAGCCCGGGGGTGTGCAGCACGAGCATGGACCCCTCGGGCAGTTGCAGGGTGGCCATCCCGAACGAGGGCCCGGGGCGGCCCAGGGGCTCGCCCGCGGGGGCGTCGGGGATGCACACGGTGTGGTCGGGGTGGACGACCGCCGGCGGCGGATGGCCCGCCGACGCCATGGTGCTCTGCCGGGTCACGGGGTCGTAGACGAGGTAGAGGCAGGTGGCGCCGACCGGGGAGCCGGAGCCCGTGCCCGCGTGCTCGTCGGCGAGGCTGCGCACCAGTTCGTCCAGGCGGGCGAGGACCTCGTCGGGGGCCTGGTCCAGGTTGGCCAGGGTGTGCACGGCCGCCCGCAGCCGGCCCATGGTGGCGGCGGTGCGCATGCCGCGGCCCGGTGTGCTGCCGCTGACCAGGGCGACCCGCGCGCCGGGCAACGGGATGACCTCCGTCCAGTCACCGCCGGCACCGGAACGCACCAGGTGGTGGGCCCACTCCACGGCGCTGGGCGCGGGCGGCCGCTGGGGCAGCATGCCGCGCTGCAGCGCGAGGACGGCGTTGCGCTCGCGCACGTAGCGGTGGGCGTTGTCCAGCGCCATCGCGCCGCGGCCGGCCAGGTCGACGGCGAGCGCGAGGTCGTCGTCGTCGAAGGGCCCGAGGTCGCGGTCCCACCGGTGGAAGGTGACGAGGCCCAGCACGCAGTCGCGGACCAGCAGCGGCACCACCATCAGGGAGTGCACCCGCTCCTCCAGCACCCTTCCGCCCCGCACGGGGTCGTCCCGGATCCACTCCTCGTCCTGGCCGAGCCGCCTGACCAGGAGCGGTTCGTGGTCGGCGAGCACCCGCAGGGCGAGCGGGCCCACCAGGTGGGTGCCGACCGCGCCCGTGGTGTAGCCGCCGGTCCGGCCGCAGCGGGCCGAGGTCGCGGCGCGCCGCAGGCCGGTGTCGTCCTCGACGGGGCCCGCTCCCATCTCCTCGCCGCCGAGCAGGGAGGCCAGCAGGTCCACGCTCACGCAGTCGGCGAGCCCTGGCACGGCCACCTCGGCGAGTTCCTGTGCCGTGCGGATCGGGTCCAGGGTGGTGCCGATCGTCCGGCCCGCCTCGGCCATCAGCGCCAGGCGCTGCTCGGCGAGGTGGCGCTCGGTGACGTCGACCACGGCGTCGGCCACGCCGAGGATCCGGCCGTCCTCCGCCTCGAGCCGGAAGGCGGACGCCGAGTAGACGTGCTCCCGGGTGGGGTCGCCGGGCGGACGGCCGCGCTTCTCGAACGAGATCGCGGCCTCCCCGGTCCTGAGCACCCGGCCCATCACGCGCTCGGCGAGTTCCGCGCTGAAGTCGGGCCAGGCCTCGGTGGGGCGCCGGCCCAGGGCGAGCGCCGCCCGGTGGTCCTTCATGCCCTTCGCCGCCGCGTTGAAGCGCATCAGCCTGAGCTGCGGGTCCAGGACGAACAGGCCGATGGGCGAGCGGGTGAACAGGGCTTCCAGGAGGGCGCGGTCGATGTCCGGGGTGAGTTGCGGCGCACCCGTGAGCAGGTCGACGGTCAGGCGCAGGCCCGTCCCGTCGTCGCGCACCGCCCGCAGGGCCGGCCGGCAGGCGATCGTCCGGCCGTCGCCGTGCCGCAGGGGCACGCACCCGGACCCGGCTCCGCCGTCGTCGCTGCCGGGGTCGGGTGCGAGCAGGTCCAGCACGGGCCGGCCGAGCACGTCGTCCGCCGGGCGGCCGAGGAGGCGCTCCGCCTCCGGGCTCCACGCGACGACCGTGCCGTGGCCGTCGACCACCAGTCGCGCCGCGGTGCGCTCCGCCGGCTCCTCGCGCTCTTCGCCGCGCTCTCGCGATGCCCCAGTGCCCATGACCGTCCCATCACGTTCCGGTCCTCCGGTTCCCAGTGTTGCGCAGGCGGGCGCGGTCACCACTCGGGGCGGTCTCAGCCGTGCAGGAAGGCCCTCACCTCGGCCGGGGGCGGGACCTCGCCGGGTGTGAGGCTCCGGATCTCGCCGCGGAAGGAGCGCACGTCCAGCCGGCTGCCGGGGTCCGCGCCCGGCAGCGCCGCCAGGAGGGCGTCGAGGTCGGCCGTGCCGAACACCTTGAACGTCCGCACCGGCCGGTAGGAGGAAGGCCGTACGTCGAAGCGGAGGTCGACGACCGGGTGCGGGCGGCGGGCCCAGTCCGCGTACGGCAGCGAGCCGTGCCCGTGGATCCGCGCGTCGACCAGGACCTCGGGGTCGTGGTCGCCGATCTCGCAGTCGAAGACGGGGAAGGCGGCCGCGACGCGGTCGGCGACGGCGGGGTACGCGGCGCAGCCCCGGCCGAGCGCCGGTGCGCAGAACAGCGCGTGGGTGAACTCCCCGACCGGCTCCGGCAGCGGCACCTTGTGGTGGGAGCGCCCGTCGAAGGCCAGGTCACGGCGGGCGGCGACGACGTACAGGAACGCGGTCACCGCCGCGGCGTCGCTCCGGTCGGGGCGCACCGTGAAGCGGACCGCGCCGCGCCCGTCGTCGCGCAGGACGACGTACTCGTGGAAGCCCATCGGCCGGCCGGGCCCGATCACATGGCGGTACACCTCCTCGAAGCCCTCGACCGGCAGGTACTCGGAGGCCGGGGCGTGCGGCCCGCGGCCGGCCCGCAGGACGTCGAGCACCTTGGCCTCCGGGTCGGGTCCGGCCTCGTCGTGCGGCGGCGGGTCGACCTCCGCGAAGCCCTTCCGCAGCCACTCGGCGGCCTTGCGCGCGGCGTGGCGCCGGGCGTGCTCCTCGTCGTCGAGCGTCGAGGTGCTCGACTTCCCCGTCCCGCCGACGGGGCCCCAGCGCAGGAAGCAGCGGATCCCCTCCTGGCGGATCTCCCGGTACTCGGGCCTCCCCTCGCCGGCGGACTCGAACCGCCGCCACCCCGTCACCGGTCCTCCGGCGGCGTGACCGGGGCGCCCGCGCCGATCCGGAAGAGCACGTTGGGGCGCAGCGGCCCTTCGGGGGCGGTGGGGTCGTCGAAGTCGCCGGCCGGGTCGCGGGTCATGCCGATGCGGCGCATGACGGCCTGGGACCGGAGGTTGCCCGCGGTGGTCACGGCGAGGATCTCGGGGAGCCCGAGGGTGCCGAAGCCGAAGGCCAGGACGGCCCGTGCGGCCTCGGTGGCGTAGCCGTTGCCCCAGGCCGCGCGGGCCAGGCGCCAGCCGATCTCCACGCCCGTGAAGGGCAGCCCGTCGTCCACCGGGTCCAGGCCCGCGAAGCCGGCGAACTCGCCGGTCGCCCGGACCTCGACGGCCCACCAGCCGTAGCCGCGTTCGTCGAAATCGGCCCGGAACCGGGCCACGGAGGCGTCGCTCTCCTCCCGGGTCAGCGGCGCCCCCAGGTGCTCGCGCACCTCGGGGTCGGCGTTCATCGCGGCCCAGGGCGCGAGGTCGCGGTCGTGCCAGCGGCGCAGCAGCAGGCGCTCGGTGCTCAGTTCGGTCACGCCGCCCAGCCAACGGGAGCCCCGGCCCCGTGGCAAGGTGTTTTCCCCAGCTGAGTTGCATTTCTGAATCCAGCCGACCTAGATTGGAGATACCTACTCAGCCCAACGGAACGAGCACCCCCATGGACATCAAGAACTCCGTCGCCGTCGTGACCGGCGCGGGCCGCGGCCTGGGCCGTCACCTGGCGACCCAGCTGCTCGAGCGGGGCGCCGCCAAGGTGTACGCAGGCGTCCGCAACCCCGAGGCCCTCGACCTGCCCGGCGTCGAACCGCTCCGGCTGGACATCACCGACCCCGAGTCGATCGCCCGGGCCGCCCGGGCGGCCTCCGACGCCACCCTCGTGATCAACAACGCGGGCGTCAGCACCCACGTGGGACTGGCCGACGGGGACATGGCCGACATCCGCCTGGAGATGGAGACCCACTTCTTCGGCTCCCTGGGCGTCACGCGGGCCTTCGCCCCCGTGATCGCGGCGAACGGCGGCGGCGCCGTCCTCAACGTCCTGTCCATCCTGTCCTGGATCCACCTGCCGGGATACGGCGGCTACAGCGCGGCCAAGGCCGCGGAACTGGCGATGACCAACGTCGTACGCCGGGAGCTCGCCCCCTCCGGGATCGACGTCACCGCGCTCCACGTGGGCTACATGGACACGGAGATGGCCGACTACGTCGACCCCTCCGACAAGGTGGACCCCGCGTGGGTGGCCGGCCTCGCCCTGGACGGCATCGAGCAGCGGGCCCTGGAGGTCGTCGTCGACGACCGGAGCCGCGGCGTCCGGGCCGCCCTGTCCGGCGGTCTCGAGCTGCTCTACCCCGACCTGCCGGCGCCGAAGGCCCTCTGACCCGGACGGGAGCCCGTCACCCGCCGGCCACCGGGGCGACCAGGGCTGAATTGGGAATGTCAATCCAGAGGTAGCATGGGCAGATGTCCAGCGTCAGCGCCACCGGCGGGGAAGAGGCCGTCTGCTCGATCGCCCGGACCCTCGAGGTCGTCGGCGACAAGTGGACGCTCCTCGTCCTGCGCGAGGCGGCGCTGCGCGGAGTGACGCGCTTCGCCGACTTCCGCCAGGAGCTCGGCATCGCCCCGGACCTGCTGACCGGCCGCCTGAGCACGCTCGTGGAGCAAGGGATCATGGAGAGGCGGCCCTACCGGGAGCCCGGCAGCCGCACCCGGTACGGCTACCACCTGACGGCGGCGGGCGAAGAGCTGCGGCTCGTCCTCGCGGCGTTCCAGCAGTGGGGCGACACGCACCGGACACCGGCACGGGGCCCGGCGGTCCTACGGCGGTCGGTGGACGGGGGCCGCCCGGTCAGCGTGGCCTTCGTCGACGACGCGGGCGCCGTGCTCCCGGCGGCGGACGTGGAGTTCACCCCGTCGGACGGCGCGGCACCCTGAGCGCGGCGCCCGCCCGCTCCACACGGCGGCCGGCTCAGGACAGCCCGGGCGCGATCCTGGCCAGGGCGTCCGCGCGGATCCGGCTCATCGGATTGCTGCTCACCCGGTAGCGCCCGTTGGGTACCTGGGCGGAGCGGACGATGCGCACGGTGACCGGGCCCGCCCACTCGTAGCCGCGCCGGTCCGCGTGCCGCAGCAGGGAATCCGTCAGGACCTCCCCCACACGGGCCCGGTGCGGGACCAGCTCCCGGTGCGGTGCGTCGGCCAGTTCGACCGTGAAGACGTTCGGCACCACCACCCGGGTCGGGCTGCACACCACCGCCCGGGCGTCGCACTCGCGGCGCAGGGCGTCCAGCAGTTCCACCGGCTCCCGGTGCCGCACCCTCGCCACCAGCGCCCGTTCCCAGCGCTCGATCACCCGTTCCCATCGCTTCAGCGTTTCCATGACGATGCGCCTGCCCGGGGCGCGGTCCCTGATGCCGCGGCGGCCACCCCATCAGCCGTACCTGGGCGATTCCCGGCCACCGGACCCGGTACCCCCGTGACTCCCGGGCCCTTCGGCCGTTCCGGGCATCGTCACCCGCGCGCCGTGGCCTCTGGAGTGGCGAGGTGTCAGATCCGTCCATAGCGTCTGTTTTCGGCTGATCACATATCACGGGAAGCAGGTGCACACACATGAAGCTCTGTCGGTCCCGCAGGGCCGTCGCCGCGGCGGCCGCCACGGCGACCATCGTGGGAGGCGCGGTCGCGTGCGGCGGCGAGTCCAAGCCCACGGCCTCGCAGTCCGCGGACGCGCAGAAGACGATCTCCGTACGCGCAGGGGAATCCATCCAGTCGGCGGTGGACCGCGCCGAGCCCGGCCAGGTCATCGACATCGCGGCCGGCACCTACCACGAGAGCGTCCAGATCAGCACGCCCCGGCTTACGCTGCGCGGAGCGGGCACGGGCACGGTCATCTCCCCGAGCGCGAAGCGCGACGAGAACGCCTGCGCCAAGGCGGGCGAGGGCATCTGCGTCAGCGGTACGGCGCAGAAGAAGCCCTCCGACGTGACGCTGGAGTCGCTGACGGTCGCCGGGTTCAAGAAGGCCGGCATCCACGCGACGGGGGCCGACGGACTGCAGGTCCTCCGCGTCACCGCACGGGACAACCAGGTGCAGGGCATCCTCGTGGAGAAGTCGGTCCGCACCGTCTTCCGTGACAACACCGCCCGCAACAACGCCGATTCCGGCATCTTCCTCGCCAACTCCATGGACACCGAGGGCGGTGCGCTCGACACCAAGGGCGCCGTCATCGAGGGCAACAAGGTGTCGGAGAACCGGATCGGCATCGGTCTGCGCCGCGTCCGGGGCGTGACGGTCGAGAGCAACCAGGTCACCGGCAACTGCGGTGGTGTCTTCGTCGTCGGCGACGAGGGCGTCCCGCGCGGCGGCGCGCTGACCGTCTCCCACAACACCGTGACCGCGAACAACAAGTACTGCGCGCCCAGCGCCCGTCTGCCGTTCATCCAGGGCACGGGCATCCTGCTCACGGGCGTCGAGAAGACCGTCGTGACCGACAACGACGTGCGCGACAACAGCGGCAAGTCCCCGATGTCCGGCGGCATCGTGCTGTTCAGCAGCGTCGTGGGGACGTCCAACTCCGAGAACACCATCCGCGACAACGTGGCCCGCGGCAACAAGCCGGCCGACCTCGCCAACCGCGACCTGAAGGGCAAGGGGAACACCTTCGTCGACAACACCCTGGAGACCACCGAGCCCAAGCAGCTGGCCAACAGCACCACCAGCAGCGCGCCGAGCACCGCACCGAGCAGCGCACCGAGCACGGATCCCAGCGCCGCCCCCAGCAGCTGACGCTCACCGCCCCGGCAGACGACGGACGACCGCCCGGGCCCACGCCGGCGGGTCCGGCGGCGGGCCCGGCGGCACGAGGACCGCGGCCGGCCGGGGCGTCACCCGGGTGACCTGGTGGTCGGGGGAACTCCCCCGCGGGGCCGCCTCGTCCGGCCCGGCCGCGGCTGCCCGCAGGGCGCCCACGAACTCCAGGCAGGAGTCGTGGCGGTCCTCGGGGACCTTCGCCAGCGCCTTGGTCATGACGTCGTCCATGGCCGGCGGGATGTCCGGCCGCCGCTCCGTCAGGGGCGGCGGCTGGTCGTACTGGTGCGCCCACAGCAGGGCCACGTCCTCCTCGCGCTCGAAGGGCAGGCCCCCGGTCAGGCTCTCGTAGACGACGCACGCCAGGCTGTACAGGTCGCAGCGGCCGTCCACCGGGCGCCCCGAGATCTGCTCCGGCGCCACGTAGTCCAGCGTGCCGACGAATTCGCCGACGGTGGTGAATCCGGTCAGCGACAGCGATTTCTTCGTCAGCCCGAAATCCGTGAGGTAGACGTGCTCGGGGTGCTCGCTGTCGGTGCCCTTGGCGACGAGCACGTTCCCCGGTTTCACGTCGCGGTGCACCAGGTCGTGGTCGTGGGCGGCGTCCAGCGCGGAGGCCACCTGGGTCGCGATCCGCAGGGCGGTGGTCACGGGCAGCGGGCCGTGGCGGTCGAACAGCGCCCGCAGGTCGAGGCCCGAGACGTAACGCATCGCGATGTAGAGGACACCGTCGGTCTCGCCGGCCTCGAATATCGGCACGATGTGGGGGTGGTCGATGGCGGCCGCCACCCGTGACTCGTGGGTGAAACGGCGGCGGAAGGTGTCGTTGCGGGCCAGCTCCGGGGCGAGCAGCTTGAGCGCCACCGTGCGGTCGAGCCGCAGGTCCCGGGCGCAGTAGACCACGGCCATTCCGCCGCGGCCGATCTCCCGCTCCACGCGGTAACCGGCGATCCGGGCCCCGATGAGTCCGGAGGGCCGCCCGGCGTACACGCTCACGTCATGCGGGACCGAATTCATCGCACACCACCGCCACGCGGCCGGACACCGGGGATTTCCCCCGCTCCTTTCCTGAATTGTATCGAGCGGCCCCCGGCAATTCGCGGCCGCGCGTTTCCGCATCGGGTTGAGGTACGGTTCCCGGGTCCTGTCGTCTCCGATAGAGGTGGACGTTGCTCATCTGAAGTCCGCGATCATCGCGCGCACGGCCCCGCCGCCGTACGCCGGTCACGCCACAGCCGGCCCTGCCGCCGTCCCTGACCCCGCGCGCATGCGACCTCGGTGCACGATCCCCTGTCCTTCCGGTGGCCGGACTGCACACCCGTGGTCGACGGGCTCTCCCTGACCGTCGGCCGCGGCCGCACCGGGCTCGTCGGCGCCAACGGCACCGGGAAGTCCACCCTGTTGAAGCTGCTGGCCGGCCGGCTGCGCCCCGCCGCGGGGTCGGTGACCGTCGGCGGCAGCCTCGCCTACGTGGCCCCAGGACGTCACCCTCGACACCGCGCTCCGGGTCGACCAGGCCCTCGGCATCGCGGAGCGGCGCGCCGCCCTGCGGGCCATCGAGGCGGGCGACGTCGCCGACGAGCACTTCGAGACCGTCGGCGACGACTGGGACGTCGAGGAACGCGCCCTGGCGGCCCTGGGCTCCCTCGGGCTCGGCGGCCTCGACCTGGACCGCACCGTGGGCCGGATGTCCGGCGGCGAGACCGTGCTGCTGCGCCTGGCCGCGCTGCTGCTGTGCTGGAGGGCGCCGGGGAGGGCTGACCCCGGGACCCCGGACCGCTGGACCCCGGACCCCGGGACCGCACCGCCCGCGCGGGCGGTCCCGTGCGAGGTCGCCGTCAGCGCTCCCCGTCCGCCGCCCTCGGCGCGGGCACGGCCGGGGAGCGGCGCAGAAGGGTGGGGTTGACGGCGGACGGCGGCCTGCGCAGCCGGGTCGCCTGCTCGTAGTCGTGGGCGTAGCCGAGGAGCAGCGACTCGCTCCACGCCCGTCCCAGGAAGGTGATGTTGAACGGGCGCCGGTTGGCCGCACGGTAGCCCGCGGGGACGGTGACGGAGGGGTAGCCGGCCTTGGCGCCGATGGACGAACTGCCGCTGTTCACGAACAGCAGGGCGGTGATGTCGTGTTCGGCCATCAGGGCGTCGATGCGGTCCCTGCTCTCCTCCAGGTCGCGGGCGCGGGCGGCCTCGTACTCGGCGGTGTCCGCGCTGTCCGGAGCGAGGTCCCTGGCCTGTGCGGCGAGCGCGAGCGTCTGCCCGAACTTCAGGGCGACGTCCGCGTGGGCCTCGTTGCGGGCGATCACCTCGGCGAGGGTGCGCACCGGCGCGCCCTCGGGCAGCCGCTCCAGGTAGGCGTTGAGGTCGCGCTTGAACTCGTGGCTCAGCACCGGGGAGGCGACGTCGTAGCGGCGGCGCGCCTCGATGCCGACGTCGACGAGTTCCGCGCCGCGTCGCGCCAGGGCGTCCAGGGCCGCGTCCCACAGGGCCCGTTCGTCCGTGCCGTCCTGCGGGGTCTGCTCCGCGACGACGCCGATGCGCGCGCCGTACAGGGCGTCGGAGGTCAGGCCGGCGGTGAAGTCGTGGCCTTCCAGGGGGTTGCCCGCGGTGGCCGGGTCCTCGGGATCGGTACCGGTGAGGACGGTGAGCAGGGCGGCGGCGTCCGCGACGGTCCGGGTCATCGGGCCGGCGGTGTCCTGGCTGGAGGCGATGGGCACGATGCCGGTGCGGCTGACCAGGCCCAGGGTGGGCTTGACCCCGACGCCCGAGGTGGCCGACGCCGGGCTGAGGATGGACCCGTCGGTCTCGGTGCCGATGGTGACGGCGGCCAGTCCGGCTGCGGCGGCGACCCCGGAACCGGCGCTGGAACCGCTCGGGGTCTCGCTCAGGTCGTACGGGTTGAGCACCTGACCGGCGAGCGAGCTGTAGCCGCTGGGCATGCCGACGGTGAGGTAGTTGGCGAACTCGGTGAGGTTGGCCTTGCCGAGGATCACCGCTCCCGCCTCGCGCAGCCGCGTCACGAGCGGGGCGTCGCCGGCGGGGTGGGAGCCGGCGAGCACCACGGAGCCCGCGGTGGTCGGCATGCCGAGGACGTCGATGTTGTCCTTCACCAGCACCGGTATGCCCAGCAGCGGACCGCCGGGGTCGCCGCCCGCCCTGCGCGCGTCGGCCGCCGCGGCCTCCTCCAGCGCGGCGGGGTTGACGCGGCGCACCGCGTTCAGCGCCGGTCCGCCGACGTCCAGGTCCTCGATGCGCCGCAGGTAGGCACGGGTGAGGGAGACGCTCGTGATGCGGCCCGCGGCCATCAAGGCGGTCAGCTCGGCGACCGTCGCGACCTCCAGGTCGGCGGGGAACGCCTCGTGCTGCGCCGCGGCTGCGGCGTCGGTGCCGCCCGCCGCAGCCGGTTCGGGACCGGTGTTGAGGTTGATGTCGCCCTCCAGGGTGAGCGGTGCGCTGACGCGACCGGGTTCCTACGCCGTCGGTACGCCCCGCACGGCCGTCCCGCGGGGCGTGACCATCATCCTCACAGGAAGCGGCGGATGGGCGCGGTCGCCACCTCCTGGGCCCGCTCCAGCGCGGGACGGGTCCGCCAGAGGTCGCCGTCGACGGGCTCGCTGCGCAGCAGGTCCTCGTCGAAGTGGGCGTCGAGGACGGAGGTGAAGGACTCGTCGAGGACGGCCAGCATCACCTCCTCGTCGTGGTCGAGGGAGCGGCGGTTGAAGTTGGTCGAGCCGATCAGGGTGGCCACCCCGTCCATGGTGATGACCTTGGCGTGCATCATGGTCGGCAGGTAGTGCCAGATCCGCACGCCGCAGTCGATGAGCCGCTGGTAGTAGCGCTGCCCGGCCAGCTGGCAGACCCGCTTGTCGGTGTAGGGGCCCGGCAGCAGGATCTCGACCTCCACCCCGCGCGCCGCCGCGTGGCAGAGCAGGCCCACGAAGTACGGGTCGGGGGCGAAGTACGCGGTGGCCAGCCGGATGCGCTGCTCGGCCGAGGCGATCACCACGCGGAGCAGGGTGCGCATGTCCTGCCAGCCGACGCTCGCCGAGCCGCGCACGACCTGGACGATCGCGCCGCCGCTCTGCTCGTGCTCGCCGAAGCGGTCGCGTTCGTCGAAGAGCCCGTTGCGCCGGCACTCGGCCCAGTTCTGCGCGAAGGCCGCGGCCAGCCCGTCCACGGCGGGGCCGGTGACCCGGACGTGGGTGTCCCGCCACTCACCGGGGTGCCGGGCGTCGCCGGACCACTCCTCCGCGATGCCGACCCCGCCGGTGAAGGCCACCTCGGCGTCGACCACCAGGACCTTGCGGTGGCAGCGGTGGTTCTGCTTGAACGGCGAGAGCCGCACGGGCTTGCGGAACCAGGCGACGTCCACGCCCGCCCGGTCCATGTCGTCCAGCAGTCGCTGCTCGATCAGCCGCCCGCCGAAGCCGTCGAGCAGCAGCCGCACCCGCACCCCTTCCGCCGCCTTGGCGGCCAGCGCGTGCGCGAAGTCGCGCGCGATCTGGCCGCGCCAGTAGACGAAGGTGGTCATGTCGACGGTGTGCTTGGCCGCTCGGACGGCCTCCAGCATCGCGGGGAAGATCTCGTCCCCGTTCCGCAGGGCCTGCAGGCGGTTGCCCTCGGTCGCGGCGATGCCGATGAGCCGTTCCAGGCGGCGGCGGAGTTCCTGCTTGCGGTCGGCGGCGGAGCGCTCCGGCCGGTCCCCGTCCGTACGGTCGGTCTCCTCCAGCGATGCGCCCATGGCCGTCGTGCCCCCCGGTTCCTGTGCCGCCGCGGCCCCTCCGGCCGCGGCGTCGCGTGGCGTACTCCAGCCGTATGCCCTGCCGGGGAGCGGTTATCCGGAAGTGACTAGACGTTCCCGTGGGGCCCGGGGGACTCCTTCCTGCCGCGCAGCACCTTGGCCCGGCCGGCGAGCGGCACCGTCGCCGCGAGGAGCCCGGCCGCGAGCGCGGCCGCGCCCCAGGCGGGGGCGGGCCGCCAGTCCAGTCCGAGGACGTGGTCGAGCGACCACTCCCCCGGCCCGGTGAAGCCGAGGCACGCGGCGACCGCGCCGTACAGGAACGGAACCTCGCAGCCGCCCTTCAGCGCCCAGAAGCCGTTCGGCGCCGTCGAGGCGGCGGCCACCGTCATCGTGCCGACGACGACCGCGCAGCCGCCCGGGGTCAGCAGTCCGGCCGCGACCGACGCCGCCCCGGTCAGCTCGGCCACCGCGGCGACCAGCGCCATCCGCGGCCCGGGGAGGATGCCGTAGCGCTCGAAGACGGCTCCGGTGCCCGTCAGGCCAGCACCGCCGAACCAGCCGCGCAGCTTCTGCGTGGCGTGGCCGAACAGCAGGGCGGCGAGCAGCAGTCGGAGCAGCAGCAGCCCCAGGCTCATCTCTCGGTCCTCCTTCGTGTCGCCCGTGTCGTTCCCGTCCCCCGTGTCACCGGCCGTGGGTCGAGGAGCTGCGGTAGTCGGTGTAGGTGTAGGGGTTGTCGAGCACCTTCGTCTCCGGGACGTCGGGGTTCATCCCCTTGCGCCACTCCTCCTCGCCCATGGCGGACCGCAGGTGCTCGACGGTGCGCTCGACCTCGTGCCGCACCGCGCCCAGGTCGACCCCCAGCAGGCGGTGCTCGTGCTTGACGACCCGTCCGTCGACGAGCACGGTGTGCACGTCGCCTCGCTGCGCCTGGAAGGCCACCTGCCCGTACGGGTTGAGCAGCGGGAAGGAGACCGGCGAGTGGTCGTTCTTCAGCAGGACGATGTCGGCCTTCTTGCCGGCCTCCAGGCTGCCCAGGTCGCGCTCGCGGCCGAGGGCCCGGGCCCCGCCGAGGGTGGCCCACTCCACCACCTGGTCGGCGCGCAGCGCGCAGTGGGTGACGGTCTCCCCCTTGGTGTGCGCCTCCAGGTGGGCGCGGGCGCGGTCGGCGCCGAGGGTGGTGCGCATGGCGGAGAACAGGTCGCCGCTCCACCACACGCTGGTGTCCATCGACAGGGAGACGGGGATGTCGTGCGAGCGGAGGGCCCAGGTCGTCGGGTAGCCCTGGCCGGCGCTCTGCTCGCTCTCCGTCGACACCGAGACCGAGCCGCCGGTGGCCGCGATGCGGTGGTAGGAGTCGGCGCTGAGCGTCGAGGCGTGGACGTACACCGTCTCCGGCGTCATGAAGCCGTTCTCGTACATCAGGCGGATGCCGTCGTCGTCGGTGGCGCCCCACACCCCGGCGTGGGTGGTGACGGGGACGCCCAGTTCGCGGGCCACCTCGAAGGCGGGCTTCTCGGGGAAGGCGGGGTCGCCCGTGACGTCGAAGGCCAGTTGGAAGCCGAGCATGTCGTCGCCGTCGACGCGGCGGCGGACGAAGTCGCGGAACTCCGGCGCGGCCGTCCATTGCGCGGGCGCCTGCTGGATGTTGCCGTAGGCCAGGACGAAGCGGCCGGGCACCGAACGCAGGGCGTCCACGGCGGCGTCGGCGTGGTCCACGGTCTGCAGGCCGTGCGACCAGTCGACGACGGTGGTGACGCCCGCGTCGAGGGCCTCCACGGCGGCCAGCCGGTTGCCGGCGTGGACGTCCTCGGGGCGGAACTTCCTGCCGTGCTCCAGGTAGTACCAGACGAAGTACTGGGTGAGCGTCCAGTCGGCGCCGTAACCCCGCATCGCGGTCTGCCACATGTGCCGGTGCGTGTCGATCATGCCCGGCATGACGATGCCGCCCGTGGCGTCGACCTCCGCCGTCCCGTCGGGCACGGCCAGTCGCGGACCGACCGCCGCGATCCGGTCGTCGACGACGAGCACGTCGGTGTCCGCGAGGACCTCGCGCCCGCGGTTGACGGGGAGCACGGTCCCACCGCGCAGAACAATGGGCCGCCCCGGAGTGAATGCCTCGACCTTATCCATCATGAACTCCCTTGGCCGCTTGACGGACACGAGTACGCTATTCGGCCGTCGAATCGAGCGCTAGCCTCGCGACGCAGTTCGGGAGGCAGGCGCGCCCGGCCCGTACGGAAGCTGTCGCAGAACGAGACACCGCCATGACGGCCGCTCCTGAAACGGCCACGGCAGGGGCGATCACCCTTGACGCCCCCGGCCTCCGGCAACAGAATCAGGCGCACGGACGGCTGTCCGTCCTGCGGTCAGACGAAAGGTGACACCGGATGTCAGAGAGCACCGCGCCTGCGCGACCGGGCCCGGCGGGCCCGCTGTCCGGGCTGCTGGTGGCCGATTTCTCCCGGATCCTCGCCGGGCCCTACGCCACGATGCTGCTGGCGGACCTCGGCGCGGACGTCGTCAAGGTCGAGGGCCCGCGCGGGGACGACACCCGCAGCTGGACGCCCCCGGTGCGCGGCGAGGTGTCCACCTACTACCTCGGGATCAACCGCGGGAAGCGCTCCGTCGCGCTCGACCTGCACGACGAGGCGGACCTGGCGGCGGCACGCGAGCTCGCGCGCCGGGCGGACGTCGTCATCGAGAACTTCCGGCCCGGCGGCCTGGCCAAGTACCGGCTGGACTACGCCTCGGTGCGCGCCGCGAACCCGGCTGTCGTCTACGCCTCCATCAGCGGCTTCGGCACGGGCGCCGGGCGCGACGTGCCCGGCTACGACCTGATGGTGCAGGCCGTCTCGGGCCTGATGAGCCTCACCGGCGAGCCCGACGGCCCGCCCTACCGGGCCGGGATCTCCGTCTTCGACGTCATGGCGGGCAACCACGCCGCCATCGGCATCCTCGCCGCGCTGCGGCACCGCGACGCCACGGGCGAGGGCCAGCACGTCGAGGTCAACCTGCTGTCGTCGGCGCTCACCGGGCTGGTCAACCACAGCTCGGCCTACGTGGCCGGGGACGAGGTCCCGTACCGGATGGGCAACGCGCACCCGAGCGTGTTCCCCTACGAGCCCCTCCCCACCGCCGACAACGACCTGATCGTGGCCGCCGCCAACGACGGCCAGTTCCGCAGGCTGTGCGAGGTCCTCGGCATCCCGGGGGTCCCCGACGACCCGCGGTTCGCGCGCAACGCCGACCGCACCGCGAACCGCGGGGAACTGCGGCCGCTGCTCGTGGAGCAGCTGGTCAAGCGGGGCGCCGACGAGTGGTTCGGGCTGCTGGTCGAGGCCGGCGTGCCGAGCGGGCCGATCAACACCATCGACGGCGGCTTCGCCCTGGCCGAGCGGTTCGGGCTCGACCCGGTCGTCACCGTGGGCGAGGGCGAGCGCGCGGTGCCCACGACCCGCCACCCGGTCACCTTCTCCGCCACTCCCGCCGTGTACCGGCTGCCGCCGCCGGAACTCGACGAGCACGGCGCCGAACTGCGCGCCTGGCTGGCCCGCGACCCGGAGGACACCCGTGACTGACCCGGCCTCCCCCGGCGGCTACCCCACCGCGCTGGGCGCCTCGGACCGCGGGAGCATCACCCTGCTCGGCCAGGACCTCGCCCGGGACATCATGGGCACGGTCGGCTTCGGCGAACTCGCCTTCTGGCTGGCGGCGCAGCGCCGCCCGAGCCGCGGCGAGACCCGGGTCTTCGAGGCCGTCCTCGCGGCCCTCGCCGACCACGGCTTCACACCGACGGCCATCGTCACCCGGCTCACCTACCTGTCCGCGCCGGACTCCGTCCAGGGCGCGCTGGCCGCGGGGCTGCTCGGCGGCGGCTCCCGCTTCCTGGGCGTCACCGAGGACACCGGGACGTTCCTGCACGGGGCCCTCGCCGCACACGGCGAACCGCCCCGCGACGACGCCGGCTGGGACGAGCTGGCGCTCCGTCTGGTCCGCGAGCGGCGGGCGGCCGGCGGCTTCGTCCCGGGCCTCGGCCACCACGTGCACAAGGACGGGGACCCGCGCACCCCACGGCTGATGGGCATCGCCGCCGAGGAGGGCCTGTTCGGCCCGCACCTGTCGCTGTTCGCGGCCATCGGCCGGGTCCACCCCGAGGTCCTCGGCCGGACCCTGCCGCTCAACGGCGCCGGCGTGTGCGGTGCCGCGCTCGCCGACCTCGGGCTGCCGTTGCCGCTGCTGCGCGGCTTCGCCCTGCTCGCCCGCACCGCCGGGCTCATCGGCCAGCTCGCCGAGGAGATGCGCGACCCGGTGGCGAACGACATCTTCCTCTCCGTCGACCTGAACAACCGGCCCGTCCCGCCACGGCCGGTCCCGCCCCGGCCCGGCACCGAATCCGCAGGGAACACCAAGGAGTGACCATGTTCGTCAACGAGGAGAACCTCACCGAACTGGCGGCCCAGCGCTGGGCGACCTCGCACGACGCGCGCCAGGCGGAGCTGCTGTCCGCGCTGGTCCGCCACCTCCACGCGTTCGCCCGCGAGGTGGAACTCGGCGAGGACGAGTGGATGGCCGCGATCCGGTGGCTGACCGCGGCGGGCCGGATCAGCGACGACAAGCGCCAGGAACTGATCCTCGCCTCCGACGTGTTCGGGCTGAGCACCCTCGTGGTGCAGCTGAACAACAGGTTCGCGCCGCGGGCGACCCCGGCCACCGTGCTCGGCCCGTTCCACATCGACGGGTCGCCCGCCGCCCCGTACGGCTTCGACATGTCCGACGGCGTCCCCGGAACGCCGCTGTTCATCACCGGCAAGGTCACCGACCTGGAGGGCAAGCCCGTCCCCGGCGCCGTCCTCGACGTGTGGCAGGCGGACGCGGACGGCGCCTATGAGGCGCAGCTCCCCGAGGTCGACGAGGCCCGGCTGCGCGCGAAGTACCGGGCGCGGGAGGACGGCACCTACTGCGTGCGCACCATCGCCCCGCGCGGGTACGCCATCCCCATGGACGGACCGGTCGGCGACCTGGTCGGCACCACCGACATCAGCCACTTCCGGCCGGCGCACGTGCACTTCCTCGTCGACGAGCCGGGCTACGAGAGGCTGATCACCCATCTGTTCCAGGAGGGCAGCGACTACCTGGACAGCGACGTCGTCTTCGGGACGAAGGAGGCGCTGGTGGTGCGGTTCACCGAGCGTCCCGCGGGCACCGCTCCCGACGGCACGTCGCTCGACGTGCCGCATCTGCACGCCGAGTTCGACTTCGTCCTGCAGCCCCGCTGAGAGGCCGGGCGGCGCGCCGGGGCCGGCGGCCGCCCGGCGTACGCCTCAGCCGGCGGCGGTGCCGCCGGGGGCCGGCGCCGCGGCGGGCCGCCGGACCTCGCTGTGGGGGCGGCTCTGCCACAGTGCCCAGTCCGCCGACACCTCCCCGGCCGCGCGCAGCAGCAGGGGGAGGTAGGTGCCGGTGAGCACGTCGACGCCGGTCTCGGCGGCGTGCACGGTGACGTTCATCGCGGCGCGGACGACGCCGTCCCCGTCCCGCACCGGCACGGCGACCGACCGTACGCCGGGCGCGAGTTCCTCGTCGGCCAGCGCCCAGCCGCGGGCCCGGACCGTGCGCAGCTCCGCCGCGAACTCGCCGGGCGCCCGCCGCGGTAGGTCCGGCAGCCCGGAGCGGCTGGGCTCGGCCAGGACGGCCGCCAGCTCCTCCGGGCCCAGGGCGGCCAGCAGCACCTTGCCCTGGGAGGTCTGCGGGGCGGGGAACCGGGTGCCGATGTCCACCCGCAGCGCGATGATCTTCGGTACGGATACCCTGGCCACGTAGACGATGTCCGAGCCGTCCAGCTGCGCCATCGAGGACGACTCCCCGGTCCGCGTGACCAGCGCCTCCATGTGGGGGCGGGCCACGTCCCACAGGCCGAGCGAGGCCACGTACGACATCCCGAGGCGCAGCACGCGCGGGGTGAGGGTGAACGCGCCCTGGTCGGTGCGGACGTAGCCGAGTTCCTCCAGCGTCAGCAGCAGACGGCGCGCGGTGGGGCGTGCCAGCCCGGTGGCGGCGGCGATCTCGCTGAGCGTCAGCCGGCGGTGCCCGGCGCCGAAGCAGCCGAGCACGTCCAGGCCGCGGGCCAGCGCCTCCACGAAGTCGGGACCGCTTCCGCGCCCTGCCATCCGATGCCTCCCGGGTCCACGTCCGCGATGCCCCGTCCACCGGTGACCGCAGGGCGGACCGTCCGCAGCCGGCGTCGCGCCTGCGTCCGTTCCCCTTCGGCGGTCCCGGCCGCACGGACATCCTCTCGGCGGCCATTGTACGGACGATCGTCCGCGTCGGGCGCCCTCCCGCCAACCGTCAAGCACACCGGCCCGGCAGTCCTTTCCCGCGCCAGGGCCGACCGGGACATAGTTTCATCTGCCACCCATCAGGCTACGCGGCATCCGCGGGCATTTCGGTGATCCCCTCCGAGGACATCCCCACACCGCCCCCCACCTGCACATCAACCGGTCACACAGCGCCACTTTACCGACGGCTGGATTCCCTTTGACCCGGACTTGCGCAGCTGATTGCCCGCCGACGAGAGAACCCCTCTTCCCCCTTGTGACGTGCAACTCCTTTTCCTCCGCGGCGCCCGCACGGATTTAGCATCGGGAAACGCATGACGGACATTCCGGTACATCAGTGAAGAGGTCACACCATGCCGATCCCCGTGTCCCAGGCCCTCGACGAGCAGGGGCAGACCGCCGCCGACAAGGCCGCCGGCCTCCTCAGTCCGGGCCGCTACCTGGTCAGCTCCCTGCTGGCCGGCGCGTTCATCGGGATCGCGGCGGTGCTGCTGCTCACGGTCACCGGACCGCTGGCGGCCGCGGGGTCGCCGTTCACGAAGCTCGTCCAGGGCCTGCTGTTCGCCGTGGGGCTCGTCCTGGTGGTCTTCGCCGGCGCCGAACTCGCCACCGGCAACATGATGACCAGCGTCCAGGGCGTCCTCGTCCGCAGCATCAGCGGTGCCAACGCGGCCGCCCTGATCGTGGGTTCGTTCGTGGGCAACCTCATCGGCTCCGTGCTCTTCGCCCTGGTGGTGCACGGCAGCGGGGTCATCGGCGCCGGTGCCGCTCCCGGGCGCGCCGCACCGGCCCTCACGCTGCTCACCTCCCTCCTCGAGACGAAGGCCGCGGAGTCCGGCTCGGCGCTGTTCTTCCGCGGTGTGCTCTGCAATTTCCTGGTCTGCCTGGGCGTCTGGATGGCCGCGCGGACCAGGTCGGACGGCGCCAAGATCACGCTGATCTTCTGGGCCCTGCTGGCGTTCGTCGGCTCCGGCTTCGAGCACGTGGTGGCGAACATGACGTACTACTCGCTGGGGATGTTCGAGCACGTGCCGGACGCGACGGCCGCGGGCTTCGCGCGCAACCTGCTGTTCGTGGGCCTCGGTAACCTCGTCGGCGGCGGCCTGCTGGTCGGCGCCGCGTACGCGTTCCTGGGCCGCGGCAGGCCGGGGAGGCCCGCCGGCGGGCCCGCCCCCGCCGAGGCCCCGGAGTCGGTCCCGGTCTGAGCGACGCGGACGGCGGGCCGGCGGTGTACCCGGAGGACCACCGCCGGACCGCGCCGGTCAGTGCGCGTTCCCCCGCGGCTTCAGGGGCACGCGCGGCAGTTCGGGGGCGGGCAGCGCGTCGCCGTCGTAGCCCTTGACCTCACCGAACCGGGTGCCCGTCATCCAGTCGGCACGGGCCTGTTCGATGTCCTGCTGGGTGCGGCCGATGAAGTTCCACCACATGATGATCCGCTCGCCCAGGGGCGGCCCGCCGAGCAGCACCGCCAGGGCGGGGGCGTCGGAGTGGTTGGTCAGGGTCAGGGTGTCGCGGCCGGGGGCCAGGTAGCCGAGCTCGGCCGGGCTCAGGCGAGTGCCGGCCAGCTCGACGTCGCCGCTGTCGACGAGCAGCCCGTGCTCGTGGGCCGGGTCGACCGCGAGCACGACGGTCGCGCCGGGGTCGAGGACGAGTTCGGCGCCGAGCAGCGGGGTGAAGGTCGGCACCGGCGAGGTGTCACCCGCCAGGGACCCGAGGAACACCCGTGCCACGCCCCCTTCGAGCGCCACGGGCTCCGGGACGTGGTGCTGGAAGGCGGGGGCGGTGTCGCGGTGACGCTCGGGGAGCACCACCCAGAGCTGGACGCCGTGCAGCACGGTGGTGCGCTCGGTGGAGACCTCCGAGTGGCTGATGCCGTGCCCGCCGGTCATGAGGTTGAGCTCGCCGGGCCGCACGAACGCGTGCGTCCCGAGGCTGTCGCGGTGTTCGATCTCGCCGCTGAAGAGCCAGCTCACGGTCTGGAGCCCGGTGTGCGGGTGCGGCGCGACGTCCATGCCCCCGGTGTCGGAGACGTCGTCCGGACCGTAGTGGTCGGCGAAGCACCAGGCGCCGATCAGCGAGCGGTCCCGCTGCGGCAGGGTGCGCCGCACGGTCATCGCACGGGGTCCGCCGAGCGGGACGTCGCGGGCGGACAGGATCTCCACGGTGGTGGCTGCCCGGGACTCGCTCATGTCGCGCTTCTCACACGTCGACTGCTTCGAACTTCAACAATCATGGTCCCGATGATACGGCGATGCCCGCGACGGACGACGGCGCATCCCGCGACGGCCGGAGACGGCCCGGCGAAGGAGTGCTGGTGAGCGACACCACGGCGGTACGGCCGAGCAGGCGGATCTTCATCGACAAGCAGAGCCCGCGCGCCTACAAGGCGATGGTGGCGGCCGCCGAGACCGTACGGGCCGTGGCCGCCGAGGCCGGCCTCGAACGCGACCTGGTGGAGCTGGTGAACATACGCGTGTCGCAGCTGAACGGCTGCGCCTTCTGCCTCGACCGGCACACCAGGGCCGCCCTCACCGCCGGCGAGACCCCGCAGCGGCTGAACGTACTGCCGGCCTGGCGCGACACCGAGCTGTTCACCGCGCGCGAGCGCGCCGCGCTCGCGGTGGCCGAGGTGACGACGGACCCCACCGACGCCGGCGCCCAGGAGCAGGCCTACCAGGCCGCGCGCGAGGTGTTCGGCGACGACGAGCTCTCCGCCCTCATCTGGGTGGCGATCACCATCAACTCCTTCAACCGGGTCTCCATCCTGAGCAAGCACCCGGTCCGCCCCGGCCCGAGGCAGTGAGGCCGTCCCGTACGCGCGGGGCGCGCCCCAGCCGTACATGACGGCGGGGTCGCGCCCCGCGCGTGCACGGGCGGGTCAGCCGTTCGCCTCGCGCACCGCGCCCGGGCCGGACTGCACGCGCTCGACGTACTCCGGGGCGAGCCGGCTGACCTCGTCGAGGGCGGCGAGGTCGTCCTCGGTGAGCGTCAGCTCGGCCGCGGCGAGGTTGGCCTGCAGCTGATCCATGCGGCTCGCGCCGACCAGCACGCTGCTGACCCCGGGCTGCTGCATCACCCAGGCGAGGGCCACCTGGGCGTCCGTCGCGCCGTGCCGTCCGGCGATCTCGTCGAGGCGGTCGACGACGTCGTAGCCGCGCGTCTCGTCGACCGGCGGGTTCGAGGCCTGGCCCCAGCGCGTCGACAGGTCGCGCTCGGTGCCGCGGCGGAACTTGCCGCTCAGGAAGCCGCCCGCGAGGGGGCTGTAGACCAGCAGCCCGAGGTCCTGGTCACGGACGGCGGGAAGGACCTCGCGCTCGATGTCCCGGCCGACGAGGGAGTAGTAGGCCTGCAGGGAGACGAAGCGCTCGAGGTCGTGCACGGCCGAGATGCCCAGCGCCTTCATCAGCTGCCAGGCCGCGAGGTTCGAGGCGCCGATGTAGCGCACTTTGCCCTGCCGCACCGCGTCGTCGAGCGTGCGGAGGGTCTCCTCGAGCGGCGTCAGCTGGTCGAAGCTGTGGATCTGGTAGAGGTCGATCCGGTCGGTGCCCAGCCGCCGCAGGCTGGCCTCCAGCTCGCGCATGACGTGGACGCGGGACAGGCCCATGTCGTTGGGGCCGGCGCCCATCCTCGCGAAGACCTTCGTGGCGAGGACGACGTCGTCGCGCCGGCCGCCGAGGATCCGCCCGAGCACCTCCTCCGACTCCCCGTCGGAGTAGATGTTCGCGGTGTCGATCAGGTTCACGCCGGCGTCGATCGCGGCGTCGAGCATCTTGCCGGACTCGGTGTCCCCGAGGCCGCCGAGCCTCTTCCAGAACTCGTGGTCGCCCCCGCCGAAGGACATGGTGCCCAGGCCGAGCCGGGACACCAGGAGGCCGGTGTTGCCAAGTCGCGTGTAGCGCATGTCGTCGTCGCCTTGCCTTTGCGTGTCACTGCCGCACGGTCCGGACAGCGGTGCACCGTCGGGGGCACATCGGACAGTATGCACGACATGATGTCGGACACCATGTCCGAGGCACTACCGTGACCTGCGGCGGAGACCACGCACGTCCGGCCGACCAAGGAGCAACACGCATGGCATCGATCACCCGCCCGACCCGCCAGACCGGACGCCGCGCGGAATCGGAGGCGGCGGTACTCGCCGCCACCGAGCGGCTCCTCCAGGCGGGCGCCACCTTCACCGAGCTCGGCGTCCAGCGCATCGCCGCGGAGGCGGGCGTGGCGCGGTCGACCTTCTACCTGTGCTTCCGCGACAAGACCGACCTGCTGATCCGGCTCACCGCGCACATGAAGGAAGGGCTGTTCCGGATCGGCGGCGGCTGGCGGCCGACCGGACCGGACGGCGGCCCCGACGGCCTGGCGTCGATCTACGCGGAGCAGCTGGCCTACTACCGAGAGCGCGGCCCCCTGCTCGCCGCCATCGCGGAGGTGGCGAGCTACGACGCCGAGATGCGCGAGGCGATGGTGCGCGAGCTCGGCCGGTTCACCCGGCACATCGCGACGCTGATCGAGGAGGAGCAGGAGGCCGGCCGCCTCCACCGGGGGGTCGACGCGGAGGCCGCCGCACAGGTGCTGGCCTGGGGCGGTGAGCAGGTCATCGCGCGCCAGGTGGCGATGGGCGACCCGGCCCGGGACGAGGCGGTCGCCCGGGACCTCGCCGAGTCGGAGTGGTACGGCACCTTCCGCCGCCCGCCGGCCTGAACCCTGCCCGCGGGGCGGATCGCATCCGGTCCCACGCCGGAACGTACGTCGGCCGAGATTTGACTCAGTCAATTCTCGGCCTTACGTTCGAGGGGCGGGGCGACGAGAGCCGCGCCCCTCCCCCACCCACCCGGAGCGAACTCCCGTGAAGTGCTACGACTGCGTCCAGGAGGCGCGCCACGACAGCGAGGGCATCGGCGTCTGCACCCGCTGCGGCCTGGTCACCTGCGCGGACCACTCCCGCGTCGTCCGCCTCCCCGTCCACCAGCCAAGGGGCCTCGGCCGGGCGACCAGCCGGCTGCCCGCGCGCCGGGTCGTCTGCGCCACCTGCCACACGGCCGAGACCGCCGACTGAGCGCGCCCGTACGGCACCCCGACTAGAATTGACTTCGTCAAATCTCTTGCGCAGCCGCCGAAGGAGCGTGACGCCGCCATGGAGCAGTCAGTGGGCGACCTGCTCAAGAGCAAGGGGCTGCGCAGCACGGCACAGCGGCGCGCCATCCTCGGCGCCCTCCGGGGCCATCCCCACTCCACCGCCTCCGAACTCGAGGCGCGGATCAACGTCGGCTCCCCGGGCGCGGGTGGACTGTCCAAGCAGGGCCTCTACAACGTGCTCGACGACCTGACCCGGGCACAACTCGTCCGGTGCATCGAGCCCGCCGGCTCCGCCGCACGCTACGAACTGCGAGTCGGTGACAACCACCACCACCTGGTGTGCCGCGGCTGCGGCCGCGTCGAGGACGTCGACTGCACGGTCGGCGCGGCCCCCTGCCTGGAGCCCGTGGACGACAAGGGCTTCACCGTCGACGAGGCCGAGATCACCTGGTGGGGCCTGTGCGCCGACTGCCGGAAGTCGACCGCGGAGGCGTGAACGACCCAATCGGCACAGCTGCCTGACGCGACGTCACATCACTGCCAGGCGCTCCCTGAGCCGGCCCGGGGTGGTGAAGAGGTGGCCGCGCATGCCGGCCGCCTCCGCCGCGCGGACGTTCTCCGGGCGGTCGTCCACGAAGAGGATGCGCGCGGGGTCCCCGCCCACGGCGTCCCGGCACCCGTGGTAGGCGTCCGGGTCGGGTTTGGCGCGGCCGGTGCGGCAGGACAGGGCGCGCACCCGGAAGTGCCGCAGCCAGGTGTGGCGGGTCTCGTAGTGGACGGCGAGTTCCTCGGGGATGTTGGAGAGCAGCCCGATGCGACGCCCTTGGGCGGCGAGTTCCCCGACGAGGGCGACCATCGAGGGGTCGACCGCGCTCCAGCTGTCGACGTCGGCGGCGACGAGCGCCGCGGTGCGCCGGGCGTCGAAGCGGGTGCCCAGGGCCGCCGCCACCCCGTCCCAGTATGCGGGCCCGGTCAACTCCCCGCGGTCGTAGGGAGGGCGGAGTCCCCAGTAGGCGTCCCAGAAGCCGGCCGCGGGCACCCCCGCCGTACGGACCAGCCGTTCCCTGCCCTCCGCGGACTGGGGACGCGCGATGACACCGAAGAGGTCGAAGAGCACGGCGCCGGCCACGCGGTCACACCTGCCGTACCGTGACGCCCGCCGCGGACAGCGCGCCGACCGCGTCCCGCGGGGCCGAGTCGTCCGTGACGACGGCGTGCAGCGCGCCGGCGGGGGCGACGAAGGCGAGGGCGGTGCGGGAGAGCTTGTCGCCCTCCGTCACGGCGATGACACGGCGGGCCGAGGCGATCGCGGCGCGCTTCACGGCGGCGTCGTCCAGGTCGTAGGCGGTGAGGCCGTTGGCGGCGTTGAGCCCGCAGCAGCCGATCACCGCGGTGTCGAAGCGCAGCGCGGCCAGTGAGGCCTCGGTCAGGGGGCCGGTGAGGGCCAGTTCGCCAGGGCGTGGCCGTCCGCCGGGGACGAGCAGCGTCAGGTGCGGGGCGCCGGTCAGGGCGTTGACGGAGTGCAGGGACAGCGGCATCACCGTCAACCGGCGCGGTTCGAGGGCCCGGGCCACCTCCAGGCAGGTCGTACCGCTGTCCAGGACGACGGCCTCGCCGTCGGCGATCAGCCCGGCGACCTCGGCGGCGATGCGCCGCTTGGCCTCCTGCCCCTCCTGGGACCTGAGCCCGAAAGGCGGCTCCTCGCCGCGCAGCAACAGGCTCCGCGCACCGCCGCGGTAGCGCTCCAGGACGCCCTGGGCGGCCAGGACCTCCAGGTCGCGGCGGACGGTCATCTCCGAGGCGCCGGTGAGGGCGGCCAGTTCGGCGACGCCGAGGCGCCCCGCCTCCTGCACGGCCTCGGTGATCTGCCTGAGTCGGTCGGTACCAGCCATGACCGCATTGAACAGCTTCGACGTTCGAAAGGCAAGGTTTCGAAACCAAAATATGTTCGCTATGTTCGCTGCGTGAACAGAACACCTCGGGCCGCGCGGATGGCCACCTTCGCCTATTTCGTGCTCAACGGCTTCCTGCTGGGGATGTGGATCGTGCACATCCCCGAGATCGAGCACCGCACCGGGATCGGCCACGCCACGCTCGGCTGGCTCCTGCTGCTGCTCGGCGCGGGGGCCTTCGCGGGCATGCAGATCGTCGGCCCGCTCACCGACCGCCTCGGCGCCCGTGCGGTCGTACCGGTCAGCGCGGCGCTGTGCAGCGCCACCCTCGTCCTGCCGGGTCTCGCGGGAGACGCCTGGACCCTGGGGGCGGGTCTGCTGCTGCTGGGCATCGGCAACGGCAGTCTGGACGTGAGCATGAACGCGCACGCCGTCCAGGTCGAGCACGCCTACGGACGCCCCGTCATGTCGGCCTTCCACGCCACCTTCTCCATCGGCGGCGTCCTGGCCGCGCTGGTGGGCGCGCGCACGCTGAGCCTGGGCTGGAGCCCGGCCGGAACGCTGGGCGTCGTGGGCGCGCTGGGCGTCGTCGTCGCGGCCGCGGCGGCACCCGCCCTGCTGCGGCCCGCCGCCCGTGTCCAGGAGGCGGCGGACACCGGCCGGCCCGAACGCCGGGGCACGCCGCGGCGCATCTGGGCGCTCGCCGTGCTCGCGCTGATGATCATGATGTGCGAGGGCGTCGCGAACGACTGGAGCACCCTGCACCTGAGCACGGTGCTGGACGCGCCGGCCGCCACCGCGGCGCTCGCCTACGGGGCCTTCTCCACCGCCATGACGGCCGGCCGCTTCGTCGTGGACCGCCTGGCGGCACGCGTCGGCCCGCCGGCCGTCCTGCGGGTCGGCGCCGTGGTGGCCGCGGCTGGGCTTCTGGCGGCGGCCCTGTCGCCCTGGGTGCCCCTGGCGGTGGCCGGCTGGGCCGTCTTCGGCGCCGGACTGTCGGGCTGCGTGCCCCAGTTGTTCAGCGCGGCGGGCCACGCCGATCCGGCGGCCGCGGGCGCCAACGTCTCCCGGGTCGCGGGGCTCGGCTACCTGGGCATGCTCGCGGGCCCCGCGGTCATCGGGCCGCTGACCCATCTCATGCCGCTCAACGTCACCTTCCTGCTGCCCGTGGCATGCTGTGCCGTCGCGGCCGCGGCGGCCGGCATCCTGCGCCCGCCCGCGCGCACCGCCCCGGCACGGCAGGAGGTCCCGACCGCATGACCGGCACCGACCGCACCGTCTCGGACACCGTGGTGACCGGGTCCTTCACCGTGAACTGCGACGGCGAGTCCCTGAGTTGCTCCTCCGTCCGCCCGGGCACGGCGCACGCGGGCCCCGGGGAACCGCTGACGGCCGTCGTCCTGCACGGCGCCGGCACCAGCGACCGCCAGCGGCTGGCGGGACTGCTCGGCGACATCGCCGACCGGGGTCGCCAGGCGCTGTCCCTCGACTTCTCCGGACACGGCGACAGCACCGGCCTGCTCGCGCGGTCCAGCCTGCGACAGCGCTTCCTCCAGGCCCGGGCGGTCGTCGACGGGCACGTCCCGCCCCGGCACCGGCTGGCCGTCATCGGCTTCAGCATGAGCGGGCAGACCGTCGCCGACCTGGTCCGGCACTACGGCGCCCGGGTGGCGTCCGTGGGCCTGTGCGCACCGGCCGTGTACGCGGCCGAGGCGTGGAGCGTGCCGTTCGGGGCGGGCTTCACCGAGATCATCCGTACGCCGGAGAGCTGGCGCACCTCGTCCGCCCTCGACGTCTTCCGCTCCCTGTCCGGCCGCGCGGTGCTGGCGACACCGGCCGCCGACGAGGTGATCCCGCCGGCCGTCACCGAGGCCGTCGCGGCCGCGCTCGGGGGCTCCCGCGCGCGCTTCACCCGGCTCACCTACCCGGACGCCGATCACCGGCTCGCCCTGTGGTTCACCGGCAACCCCGGGCCGCGCGGCCGGTTCGTCGACGCCGTCCTGCACGACGGGGCGTGAACTCCCGTTCCCGTCAGCTCCGTTCGTACCGGCGCAGCGCGCCCACCGAGCGACGGACGGCCTCGGCGTGCCCGAACAGCCCGGGCAGGCCCCCGGTGTGCAGGAAGACCGTGCGCTGTCCGCGGCGGATGTCCCCGTCGCGCACGGCGGCGGCCAGGCCCGCCATGGCGCGCCCGGTGTAGGTGGGGTCCAGGACGACGCCCTCGGTGGCCGCCGCCGTCCGCATCGCGTCCAGGACCGGTGCGTGGAGCGTCGCGTAGCCCGCGCCGACCTGGTCGGTGCGGATGCGCAGCGCCTCCGGGTCGACGGCGCGCCGGGCGACCGCACCGGCGAGGTCCGCGACGATCGCGGCGGGTCCGGTCACGGCGCCGCAGTGGACGCCGAGCACCCTCTCCTCCCCCAGCGCGGCCACCAGACCGGCCATGGTGCCGCCGGAGCCGAGGGCCACCACCACATGGTCGACGTCGGGCAGTTGGGCGCGGAGCTCCTCGCCGCCCTCCACGTAGCCGCGGGCGCCGGTGGCGCTGGAACCACCGAAGGGGATGAGGTGGGGCAGCGCGCCCTCACGGCGCAGGTGCCCGCAGACCTCCTCGGCCGCGTCCGCGAGGCCGGCCGGTTCGGCCTCCCCGGCCCAGACGACCCTGGCGCCGAAGAGCCCGTCGAGGACGAGGTTGCCGGTGCCGGACCCGGTCGCGGGTTCCTCGCCGGGGAAGACGAGCACGACGTCGAGGCCGAGACGGGCGCCGGCCGCGGCCGTGAGGCGGGCGTGGTTGCTCTGCGCCGCACCGACCGTCACCAGGGTGTCCGCGCCCGCGTCGAGCGCCTCGCCGACGGTCCACTCGAGCTTGCGGACCTTGTTGCCGCCACCGCCGAGGCCCATGAGGTCGTCGCGCTTGATCCACAGGTCGTCCGCGTCCAGGCCGAGGGCGGCGGCCAGCCTCGGCGCGGGCTCGACGGGGGTGGGCCAGGCGGACAGCGTGATCTTGCCGGGCATCGGCTGCGCTCCAAGGTTCTGTGCGGTGGTTGCCGGCGCTCCGGGCACCGGTGGACTCCATTGTGGGCGCTGCGTGGTGGGCGCCGCCGTCCGGCCCGCCGCTCCGGGAGGACGGACGGCGCGCGGTGGCTGCGGCCACGGGCCGGAGGGACACTCGAAGTCTCCCCACTCGACGTCTCCCCCTGAGGAGGATCGCCGTGAGTGAGTTTGAGCGCTCCATGAACATGACGGCCCCCGCGGACCGCGTCTTCGACCGGGCGGAGGACCTCGGCCGCATCGAGTCCTGGCTGCCCGGCGAACTGCACGTACGCGCCGCGGAACCGCCCGCCGTCACCGTCCACGACGACGACACCGGCCGCGACGCCGCCGCGCTCTTCCGGGCCGACCGCGCGCACAAACGGCTGGAGTGGGGCACCAGCGAGGACGACCGTTACGCGGGGTGGCTGCAGGTGGACCGCACCGGCGAACGCAGCAGTGAGGTGACCATCCACCTGTCGTTCGCGGACGAGGGCATCGCGCCCCCGGAGGACGTCGTCGACCGGGCGCTGGACGACAGCCTGCACCGTCTGTCGCGCATGGCCACCGAGTGAGTCGGCGGGGCGGCCCGCGCCGGGGCCAACTGTCGGCGCGGGCCGTCCCGCCGTAGCGAGGGGCCGGCGCCCGGGTGCGCGCACGTCCCTGCGGGCCCGGAAGCCCTGCCTCCGCTTCGACCCAACGTAGAACCCAGTTTGGACTGAGTCAAATGTATGCCGCCGCATCCGGCACCGGCGGCCCTCCTGGCCCTCCTGGTACCAGGCACGCTCGTCTCCGGCGCAGCACACTGGGGGCATGGCGGCGGCGACGGAGTTCGGCAGGGCGGTGCGACGGTGGCGGGAACGGGTGGCGCCCGAGGCCGCGGGGCTGCCGGTCGGCGGCCACCGGCGTGCCCCGGGGCTGCGCCGCGAGGAAGTGGCCCAGTTGGCGGGAATCTCCGTCGACTACGTCACCCGGCTCGAACAGGGCCGGGCCTCCCATCCGTCCGCCCAGGTCGTGGAGGCCCTGGCCAGGGCCCTGCGGCTGTCCCCCGACGAGCGCGGGCACCTGTTCCAGCTGGCCGGCCTGGCGCCTCCGGGGCCGGACGCCGTCCCCGCGTACATCACCCCCAGCGTGCAGCGGCTGCTCGACCGGCTGACCGGGACCCCGGTCGCCGTCTACGACGCCTCCTGGACGCTGCTGGTGGCCAACCCGCCGTACGCGGCGCTGATGGGCGATCCGTCCGGCCGGCGCGGCAACGAGCGCAACGGGGTCTGGAACCACTTCGTCGGCGAGCCCGGGCGGGTCCGGCGCACCCCGGAGTACCTGCCCGCCTTCGAGTCGGCGCTCGTCGCCGACCTCCGCGCGGCCGCCGACCGCTACCCGGCCGACGAGCGGGTACGCCGGCTCGTCGCCGACCTGCGCGCGCACAGCGACCGGTTCGCCGAGTTGTGGGACGCCGGCGCGGTCGGCCGGCACGAGGCGGCCCGCAAGACCGTCGACCACCCGCGCGTGGGCCCGTTGACCCTCGACTGCGACGTGCTCACCGTGACGGGCAGCGACCTGCGCATCATGGTGTACACCGCGGAGCCCGGCACCGAGGACGCCGACCGCCTGGCGCTGCTCACCGTCCTCGGCACCCAGGCCCTCACCGGCTGACGGCCGCCAGCCGCTCGAACGCGGTCGGGAAGGGCCTGCGGGGCAGGAAGTCAAGGATGCGGCGGGCGCATTCCGCCGCCGGGGCAGCGGTCGTGTCGCACTCGACGTCGTAGTGGCCGTGGGCGTGGACGAGCCCGAACTGGCGGGCCGCCAGACCCTCTGGACGGTCGCCGCGCTCCCGCTCCCGCCGCCGCAGTTCCGCGAGCGAGCAGTGCACCCCGACCAGGACCACGTCCCTGGCCGGGAACAGGCCCAGGCAGTCCCGCAACCGCCACGGCTCGCTGAGCACGTGGTCGACCACGACGTTGTTGCCACCGGCGGCCATGCCCGCGACCGCCCGGTGGAAGCCCCGCCAGGTGCGCCGCAGCACGCCCGGAAGCTCCTGCGCGGTCACCCCGCGACGGGACCGCATGGCGTGGAAGGCGTCCACGGGCAGGTGGAACCAGGTCCCGTCCAGGGTGAGCAGCAGTTCCCCGGCGATGCTCGACTTCCCGGAACTGGACGTCCCGTTGAGGAAGACGATGAGGCCACCGGAACCGGCGCCGGTCGCCGCGTCGGCTCCGGGCAACGTGCCTCCTCCGCCGCCGGACCGCCGCGGCAGTGGCGTGCGGTCGCCCTACGGCGTCTGCGTGCCGGGCGCGTTGGGGCGCGCCGGCGGCTGGGTGGTGGGGGGAGGAGCGATGAGCCGGTCCTCCACCGCGGACAGGACGAGCATCAGCCCGAGCAGGAACACCGGCAGCCCGAGCACCAACGCGGCGATCATCGCAGATCCTCCGTGTGCGGAAGGGGCGTTCGCCGGCACGGGACGAGGGGGCCGCCGTACGGATGGCGGCGGTCGTGGACACGGTCGGACACGGGGGACATGGGCACCTCCACTTCGGCGTCGAAAGCCCGCCTTCCCCGCTTCGGGCGTTGTATGGGGGCGCCCGGGAACCCGGCGCTCGCGCGCACCGGTCCCGGGCGCCACGCCCCGTCGGGTCAGTAGCGGAAGGCGTCGGGGCCGTCGAGCCGCCCGAAGCGCCGCGGGTGCGGGATCTGCTCGGGTCGCTGCGCCCACCGGACACGGCGGCGCCGGGCACCTCCGTGCTCACCCCAGTAGAGGACCGCGACGACACCGGCCGTGGCGCACAGCAACGCACCGACGAAGACGCTGTAGAGCGTGCCCGCCGAGAGCGCCCCGACCACGGCGCCCAGCACCACGCCCAGCATTCCCGCACCGAAAACGAGCCTGCGAATCTTCAAATCCATGAAGAATCACTCCCTTTCGGAAGAACGCATTCCCCGGTGAACGTCCGTCAATCCACGGATCGCCTTAACGAGTGACACCCCGGCCGGTTTTATGACGTCTCATCACGCCCCTCCCGCCGAATTCCGCGGCGACCGGGAAGCGGCGGGGTCAGCCGAGGGCGGACGCGGCGGTGCGGTACAGGACTTCCTCGGCCCGGTCCCACGACCAGCCGTTCTCCACCACCAGCGTCCGCCAGCCGGTCGGGCCGAACCAGAGCCAGAGCAGGTCGGCGGTCTCCTCGGGCGAGTACCGCGGCGCGGCGGCGCCGACTTCCAGGAAATGCCGCGCCACCGCGCACAGCGCCGCCCGGTAGTCGGCCGTCGCCCTTTCCCACAGCGCCTCGCCGTTCTCGTGCACGGGCAATGCCTTGCGAATCGCCTCGTGCGCCTTGAACTGGCTCTCGTTGCCCGCCCGGGTACCGCCGGCGAGCGCCTTGAGGACGTCCTCGGGCGTCCTCAGGGCCAGGATGCGCGCGACGGCCTCCTCGTATCCGGAGCGGACGACGGCCTTGTCGACGATCCGGTCCAGGATGTCCGACTTGCTGCCGACGCTGGCGAAGACGGTCTTCGACGCGACCCCGGCCGCCGTCGCGATGTCGGCGACGGTCACCCGGCCGTAGCCGCGCTCGGCGAAGAGCAGCTCGGCCTGTTCGAGGATCAGCGCACGCGTGCGCGCCGCGGCCTGTTCTCGGAGCGGGGAGACGTAAGCGCGCTTGGTGGACATGGCGGCATCCTACGGGACATCAATGCCGCTTTGACCTATCCAATCGGTCCTCTATAACCTCAATATCGGACGCGCGGCCCGCACGTCCGCCGAGACCGGCCCGCGGGGCGGGCGGGCGAAAGATGGGAACGATGGCGATGGACGCCAAGGACCTGGCCGAGGGGCTCTTCCGGATCCTGGAGACGGGTGACGCGGCACTGGCCGCCGAGGTCGTGGGACCCGACAACCACAACCGCGAGGCGGCCGTCTCGCCCGCGGCCTGCTCGATACCCGGCCCGGCGGGCACGCTCGCCTCCGGCGCGTGGCTCCGCTCGGCCTTCGCCGACCTGCGCTTCCCGGTGCTGGGCATCGCCCGCAACGACGACCAGGTCTGGATCCGGCTGCGCATGCAGGGACGGCACACCGGCCCGTTCGTGCGCTTCCGCGACGGCGTCCTCGACCAGGCGATCCCGCCCACGGGGCGCGAGGTCGACTTCGAGCAGGTGCACCTGCTCGACCTCCGCGACGGCAAGGTCGTCCGGCACGAGGCGCTGCGCGACGACGTGACGATGCTGGGCCAGCTCGGCGTCTTCCCCCCGTCGCCGGCCGTCGCCATGCGCATGGTCGCCTGGAAGGTCTCCGGACGCGCCAAGCGGGCCGCCGAGGAGGTCACGAAGCTGGCCGCCGAGGCGGCCGGGCAGGCGCGCGGCTGACGCCGCGGGTGCGTACCGGCGGGCCGGCGCCCTCCGGTACGGGTGGCGGGACCGGCGCCGGTACGTGCTGCGCGAGGCCGCCCGCGGGGTGCGGGACCGGGGCGGGGCGCTGCCCGGGCCCTGCCGGCGATCCGGCAGGCCGTGCCGGGCGGCACGACCCCGGTGAACCCGCTGCGACCCCGGCCCGTCGTCTGCTGCCGGACCCGCCGTGGCGCACGGCGGGACGGCCTCAGCGGCCCGGCTCAGCGGGGGCCCGAGGCACCCCGTGCGAGCAGGAGCAGCGCGTCGACCAGGCTCTCGGCGGAGCTGCCGGTGGCCAGGCGGCGCATCTGCATGCCGAAGACCAGGGCCACCACCGTCGAGGCGGCCTCCTCGGCGTCCGGAACGCCGAGACCGGTCAGGACGGACGCGGCGAGGCGGTCGTAGGCGGCGAAGCACTCGGCCGCGGCCTCCCGCAGCGCGGGGTCGCGGCCGGCCTGGACGTACAGCTCGAAGGGCGCGAGGTGCGTGCTGTCGAAGCCCGTCCCCTCGGCGACCTGCCCGACCAGCGCCGCGGCGCCCTTGACGTCCAGGCCCTCCTGCCGGCCCCGGGCGGCCAGTTCGGTGAAGCGGCCGGTCTCCTCCTCCACGAAGTGCAGCAGGCTCTCCCGCAACAGGTCGTGCTGCGTGGCGAAGTGGTAGGTGACCGAGCCGAGGGACACCCCGGCCTCCTGGGCGATGCGCCGGTTGGTGACCGCGGCGACACCGTCCTGGCCGATGATCCGCAGGACGGCGCTGATGATGTTCTGGCGGGTGCCGGCGGGGTTGGGCATGTCCGTCATTCTGTCACCGCGGCGGGGGCCCGCTGCTCGTACCAGCGCTGATCGCCCTCCAGTTGCGCCGCGAGCGAGATCAGCAGGGGCTCGCTGTGGGCGGGCCCGAGGAGCTGGGCGCCCACCGGCAGACCCTCGCAGAAGCCCGCGGGGACGCTGATGCCGGGCCAGCCGAGCACGTTCCAGGGCCAGGCGTACGGGCAGGCCGCGATCACCGCCCGGTCGGTCCGCCGGCCGGACAGCTCCGCGATGGCGCCGACGGACGGGGGCGGGGTGGCGGTGGCCGGGGTGAGGAGCACGTCGAAGCGGGAGAAGACCTCCCCGATCCGGCGGTGCTGGCCGCCCTCCGCACGGCGGGCCCGGCGCAGGGCGGCCCCGGCGAGCAGGCGCCCGTTCCGGGAGGCGGCAAGCGTGCGCGGATCGAGGAGCGTGCGGTCCGGTACGCGTTCGCTCCACTGGCTGATGCCGGCGAACGCGCGGGGCAGGAAGCTGAGCCCGATCAGGCCGTAGCGCGGCTCGGCCTCCTCCACGTCGTGACCGAGCCGGGCGAGCGCGTCGGCCAGGTCGCCGACCGCGCGGCGCACGGCCGGGTGGAGCGGGGCGCGGGCGGCGACGAACGGGGGCCGCCAGGACACCGCGATCCGCAGCCGGCCCGGTTCCCGTCCGGCCGCCTCGACCGCCGCTATGCCCGGCGGCCGGTGGAGGTCGCCCGGGTGCTGTCCGGCGGCGGCGTCCAGCAGCAGCGCCGCGTCGCCCACGGTGCGGGCGAGCGGGCCGTTGACGGTCAGGCCGTGGAAGGACTCGGCGTCCGGCCACGTGGAGACCCGGCCGCGCTGCGGCTTGATGCCCACCAGACGGGTCCACGCCGCGGGGATGCGGACCGAGCCCGCCCCGTCCGAGCCGAGCGCCGCGGCCACCACCCCGGCGGCCACCGCCGCCGCGGCCCCGCCGGAGGATCCGCCGGGCGTGTGCCCGAGGTCCCACGGGTTGCGGGTGGCACCGAAGGCGGGGCCCTCGGTGAACGGCCACTGCCCCAGCTCGCAGGTGTTGGTCTTGCCGACGACGATCGCGCCGGCCGCGCGCAGGCGCCGTACCGCCTCGCCGTCCTCCGGCCTGGCCGCGAAGTCCCCGGCGCAGCCGAACGCGGTGGGCTCGCCCGCCAGGTCCGTGTCGTCCTTGATCGCGACGGGGACGCCCAGCAACGGCAGCCGCTCGCCGCGCTCCAGCCGCCGGTCGGCCTCCTCGGCCTCCGCGAGGGCCGCCTCGGCGCGGACGCGGCGGAAGGCGTTGACGGTCGGCTGGGTGGCGGCGACGCGTTCGAGCGCCGTGCGCACCAGTTCCGCCGCGGTGACATCGCCCTCGCGCAGCGCACGTGCCTGTGCCGCCAGGCCCTCGGTACGGGCAGTGGACACGGCCGCCCCCTCTCCCTATTGTTCGTTCGAACGAACGAGACGGGAGGTTAGACGGATGCGCATCGCCGGTGCAACCGTTCTGCTCACCGGTGCCACGGGTGGGCTCGGCCAGGACATGGCTCGCGAACTCGCCGCCAGGGGCGCCCGGTTGACCCTCAGCGGCCGCCGCGCCGACGTCCTCGAACCCCTGACGAAGGGCTTGGACGCCAGGGCCGTCCCCGCCGACCTGGCGGACCGGGCGGACGTGGAGCGGCTGGCCGCCGAGTGCGCCGGCGTCGACGTCCTCGTGGCGAACGCCGCCCTGCCGAGCAGCGGCGAACTGCTGGACTACTCCCCCGACGAGCTCGACCGCGCCCTGATGGTGAACCTGCGCGCGCCGGTCCTGCTCGCACGGCTGCTGGCGCCGGCCATGGTCGCGGCCGGGCGGGGCCACATCGTCCTCATCGGCTCCCTCTCGGGCAAGGCCGCCTCGCGCTCCACCTCCCTGTACAACGCGACCAAGTTCGGACTGCGCGGCTTCGCCCACGGCTTCCGCGAGGACCTGCACGGCACCGGCGTCGGGGTGTCACTGGTCCAGCCCGGATTCGTCAGGGACGCGGGCATGTTCGCCGACACCGGCGCCAGGGCGCCCGCCGGGGCCCGTACGGTGACGCCGCGCCAGGTCACGTCAGGGGTCGTGCGGGCCGTCGAGCGCAACCTCGGCGAGGTGAACGTGGCCCCGCCCGAGCTGCGCCTGCTCACCGCCGTCGCCGGGCAGTTCCCGGGGTTCGCCGCCCGCGTCCAGCGGCTCAGCGGATCGGCGGACCGCGCGACGCGGGACATCGTGACGGCCCAGCGGCACCGCCGCTGAGCGGCCGTCCTGGGGACGGCCCGCGCCCGGGCCCCGTGTCCCGGACGACGCCCTGCAACGTGCCGCGCGAACCGACGGCGCCCCGGGGCAGGGACGGGGCAGGGGTTCCACATCTCCGGACGGCGTCCTGGTCGTCCGCGCAACACATCAGCCCCGCGCCGCGCGTTCACCGACACCCCGCGGCAGCCACCACAGCTCGACAGCCCACGAAACCCGCCCCGCGGCCGCGGCGAGGCCGGGCGCTTCACATGTCCGGGTAGCGGCGGCGGCGCAAGGTCCACGCGACCGCGGCGGCCGCCACCGCCCACCCGATGAGCACCAGGTACGGAAAGGCGTACTGGTTGCCCTCGAAGTAGATCGCGTTGTGCTGCGCGTTCACCGACGCGCCGGGCGGCAGCCAGCGGCCGACGGCGCCCAGCGGCTGGGGCAGGAGCAGCCAGGAGACCGCGCCGCCCGAGGACGGGTTGCCCAGCAGCACCATGAGCAGCCACGTCGGCAGGATGGCCCACTTGCCGAACAGCATGTAGAACGCCGTGAACACCAGCCCCGAGGTCACCATCGTGAGGGTGAGGATCCCCCAGGACTCCGGGAAGGGCAGCCGCAGCACGTGCAGGCCCCAGTCCACCGTTGCCACGATCGAGAGGCTGCCGAGCACGGAGTACACGACGACCGTCAGGAAGCGCTCCAGCGGTCTCAGCTGCGTCGCGTGCACGGTCAGCTGCACCGCGCCGAGGAAGCCCACGATGACCGCGGCCAAGGTGATGTAGAAGATCGCGAGCCCCTGCGGGTCGCCGGGCTGCAGGGGCTTGAGGTTGCCCAGGCTGAGCCCCACCCCGGCCTGCTGGGCAGCGGTCGGGGCAGCCGCCGCCAGGACGCGGGCCACCGAGGCCCCCGCGGCCGGCACCAGGTCGAACGAGACCGAGCCGCCCCCGGGTTTCGTCTGCGCCACGGCGAACACGTGCTGGCGGTCGACGGCGTCGACGGCGTCCGCGCGCGTGGCGAAGCGCCGCTGCACCAGCTCGGTGCTCAGGTCCGCGTCCATCCCCGCCACGAACCTCTGCAGCTGCGGGGAGTCGTCCACGACGCCGATGGGGATGTGGTGCGGTGTCGGATGCGCCATGGCGAAGCTGTACGAGCCGGCGAACAGCCCCGCGCCCACCGCCAGGAGCAGGACGATGATCACGGCCGGCCGGAAACGGGACAACCCGGAGGGGTGAGTCATCGGCATACCCTCATCGCGCCCTCCGGACGGCCGGGCCCCGCCCCGGGCTGCGTCGCTGCACGGCCTGGGCTGCGGGGGCGAACCCGCCGCCCAAGCTACTGCCGGTGGTGCACCCCCGCGACCTGACGGAACGTGCCCCCTGGACTCCGGCGTGCCGGGCGCGGGGGCGTACGGTCAGGCCGGGGCGGCCTCGAGGGCCCGCACGGCCCAGTCGAGGGCGGGCCCACGGCTCACCGGCGGGGGCCAGCCGTTGATCACCGCGAGGAGCCGGGCGTACCGCTCCCGGCGCGGGTCGGACGCGGTCCGCAGCCGGCCCAGCAACCGTCCCCGGAGCTCGGCGCCGTCCGCGGCGCCGAGGAGGCCGGCGTACTCCGCGGCGACGGCCGCCACGACCGGACGCGCCCGGTCGGAGGCGGGGTCGACGCCGGCGGCCACGGCGACGCCGGCCCGTTCGCCGGCCGAGGCGACGACGTCCCGGCGCGGCAGTGCGGTCCCGGTACGGGCGCGGTCGGCCGCGTGCTCCTCGACCGCCCGGCGCATGACGGCCCGGAACCCCGGGTCCCGGGAGAGTTCGGCCAGCTCCACCCAGGCCTGGACCTGGTCAGGGTGGGGGTCGTCGGGCAGCACCGGGGTGAGGGTGCGGCGCAGGCCCGCGATCGCGGGGGCGTCCGCACGGTCGCCGCCGGGTGCGCCGAGCACGGCGTCGAGGAAGTCGTCGACGAGCCGGCCGCGTTCCTGCGCGGACAGCCTGGCCAGTTCGTGCATGAGTTCCGTCTCCTTTGAGGTGGACCCGCGCCGGGCCACGGCCGTCAGCACCGCGCGCCGCAGCCGCAGGGTGCGGATCTGTGCCTCCAAGGCCGCGGCGTGGGCCGCCGCGGCCTCGGGCAGGGACAGCTCCCGGTCCACGACCCGCCGGATCGTGGCGAGGTCGAGTCCCAGGTCGCGCAGGGTCCGCACCAGTTCCAGCCGGGCCAGGGCCGCACCGTCGTAGCGTCGGTAGCCGGCCGGACTGCGGCCGGCCGGCGTCACGATCCCCCGGTCGGAGTAGAAGCGGATGGTCTTGACCGTCAGCCCGGTACGCCGGGCCAGGTCACCGATCGAGTGGTGCGCGTCGCCGTTCACGCCCCCACTCTTCCGTCTCCCCCTGAGGGAGACTCAAGCCCCCGCGCGGCCGGCGACGGCCCGTGCCGCCTCGGCGACCTCGCCCCGGCCGGCCGCGCCGGTGAGCGGGTCGCTCGGCGCGTAGCGCACCGCGACGCCGTACTGGGCGCAGCGGGCGGCGATGGCGGGGCAGGCCCGTTCGGCGAGCGCCGCGATGGTCAGCGAGGGGTTGACGGTGAGGGAGGTGGGGACGGCGGAACCGTCCGTCACGAACAGGCCGGGGTGGCCGCGCAGCTCGTTGAGATCGGTCAGCGCGGAGATCGCGGCGTCGTCGCCGAGCCGGCAGGAGGCCAGGGGGTGGGCGGTCACCGTGCCCGCGACGTCCTCGCTCCACGGACGGACGGTGGCGAGGCCGTCCCGTTCCAGCACCGCCCGGGTGTGGGCGTCGGCCTCGGCCCAGCCGCGCCGGGTGCCGGCCGTCGGCGCGAACCGCATGCTGCCCAGGCCCAGCCCGTTGGCCAGCCGGGTGAAACTGCCGGTGAGGGGCGGCACGCCGAAGCTGCCCTCGGCCTCGTCCTCGGTCATGGCGAGCACGGTGAGCCAGGAGCGCCAGCGGGCTCGCATCTGCTTCTTGGCGACGCCCGACCAGCGCTGCCCGGCGGTCTGGGCGAGGGTGTTGGTGACGGCCGGGAAGTAGATCTGCTGGAGGGTGAAGCGGGAGAACTGCGGGGCGCTCGCGTCGAGGCGGTCGAAGGACGCCGCGGTGATCGGCATCCCGATGTGCAGCGCCTCGTACGCCACGGTCGCGCTGCGCGACAGCCCCAGCAGGGAGCGGACCTTGCCCTCGTCCATCTCCGCGACGCTGACCCGGTCTCCGTTGCCGGAGAAGTAGCCGCCGACGGCCGGCGGGACTCCGCCGAGGGCGAGTGCCGAGCGCTGCAGCAGGACCGGGGTGCCGACGGCGCCCGCGGCCAGCACCAGGACCTTGGTGTGGAGGGTGCCCACGCCGGTCGGGCAGGTGTAGTCGTCCGGGTCGACGGTGGTGTGGTCGACGGCGTAGCGGTAGCCGGGGACCGTGGAGGGGCGGATCAGCTGGACCTCGTGCAGCGGTCGGATCTCCGCGCCGTGGGCCTCGGCGGCGGGGAGGTAGTTGAGCAGCATGGAGCGTTTGGCGCCGAAGCGGCAGCCCGAGAGCATCCAGTTGCAGTCGGTGCAGCGGGCCCGGTCGACGGCGACGGGCACCGGGTTGCAGGTGTGTCCGGCGCGGTCGCAGGCGGCGGCCAGCACACCGCCCGCGTAGGAGACGTCGGGCCAGTCGAGCTTCGTCACCGGCAGCGCCTGCTCGACCTGCTCGTACCAGGGGTCGAGGGCGGTGCGGCTGAGGGAGACGGGCCACAGCCGCCGTCCGGCCGCGTCGCGCCGGCCGAAGACGAAGGAGGGCGCGCGCAGTGACGCGGCGAAGTAGACGACGCTGCCGCCGCCCACGCAGTTGCCGGCGACGACCGAGACGCCGTCGCCCTTGATCACGTCGACGATGCGGGGGTAGGCGCCCAGGTTGAGGTCGTGGGTGAAGTCCTCGGTGGCCAGGCGCGGTCCGCGTTCGAGGACGGTGACGCGGGCACCCGCGGCGGCGAGGTGGTAGGCGGGTATCGCGCCGCCGAAACCACTGCCGATCACGAGGACATCGGTGGTCTGGGGGCTCATGCGGGGCTCCCGGAGGGGGTGGTGGCCGGGTGCGGCTCGGCGAGGGCCGTGCCGTAGGAGTGGGACGGGAAGCGCCACAGACCGTCGGCGCCGGGCGGCGGGAAGCCCGTCCAGACCAGGCCGGGGTGACCTTCGGCGAGGGCCTGCGCGGTGTGGCGGTGGGCCGCGGTGTCGAAGGCCAGGCCGACGAGGAAGGCCAGCAGTTGCCAGACGGGGCGGTCGAGGTCGTCCGCCTGGAAGAGCCCGGCGACCAGGTTCGTGCGGTGGTCGAAGGAGAGGCCGACGAAGGGCGGGCGGTCGACGGGGAGCAGGATGAGCCGGCTGACCGCGTAGGCGGTGGCGCGGGCGTCCAGCAGTACCGCGATGCCCGGCAGGAGCGGGCCCAGCGGGAGGTCGGGCGAGGTGAGGAGGGCGATCGCGCCGGCCTGTACGGCGCCCGGCCCGGGGGCCGCACCGGCGACGGCGCGGTCGGAGGACGAACGCCGCTCCCCCGGTACGAGGGTGTCGGCGAAGGCCTCCAGGGTGGAGACCGGCCAGGAACCGAGCGCGGCGGCCGCGGCGGGCGGTGCCGCGGCCGTGCCCAGCGTGGGCAGCGCGGCGACGGCGGCGGCCAGGCCGCGCAGCAGGACGCGCCGGTCGATGCCGGGGGTGACGGCGTCCGGGGTGGCGGCGTCCGGGGTGGCGGCGTCCGGGGTGCCGGAGGGGCTCGGGGTGGGGGGCATCGTCACCGTCCCGCGCAGAGCAGGCTGAAGGGCAGCGTGACGGACAGGCCGGTCTCGCCCGCCTCGTCGCCGTAGGCCTCGAGGACGTCGGCGAGTTCGGGCAGGTGCGGGCGCAGCGCGGCCACCAGGTCGCCGATGCCCGCGGTGACCCCGCCGACCTTGAGGTTCGTCAGGAGCATCGCCGCCCGGCGGCCCCGCTTGTCGAACCAGTAGCGGCCGTCCCAGGAGACGTACGGGACCGCGCCGGTGGTGGACTGCACGCTCCAGTGGTCGCGCTGGTAGTAGCGGCACACGGGCAGTGCGAGGGCGAAGCGGGCCGGTTCGGCGAGCAGGAAGCGGACGGCGCCGCCGTTGTCGAGGGTGATGTCGCGCTTGGAGTACTCCACGCACACCGGGTCGGACAGCCAAAGCCAGGGGTCGGGCGTCTCGCCCTCCCCGTAGGCGTGCCAGTCGCAGGCGGCGGAGAACGGCGGCTCGGTGTACGGCTCGGGGGCGTTCGCGGAGGCCGGCGTGGCGGCGGCGGTGGCCGCGGTCGCGGCGAGCAGGGCGGCCACGGCGGACGTGAGCAGGCGTGAGGGACGGCGGAAGCGGGACATGGGCGGGCTCCGGCGGTCGTGGGGACGGGGCGTACGGGGCCTGGGCACCACGCAGGATGCCGCTGACGTGACGTCAGGGCAAGAGGTTGCACACAGACTCATTGAATGAGTGGCTCATCCACTGCCTGAGTGTGTTGACGCGCCGCCCCGTCGCCGGGTGGGCTTGGGCCGGACCGCACGAGAGGGGACGACCACGGTGGAGCCACTGCCCCGCGAGACCATCGTCGACGTACTGGAACGCCGCCTGCAGGAGGACATCCTGGGCGGCACCCACCCCGCCGGCAGCCTGCTGCCGCCCGAACAGCGCCTGGCCGAGGGCTACGGCGTCACCCGCACGACGGTGAAGCACGCCTTCGGCCGGCTCACCCAGGCCGGGCTCCTGGAGACCCGCCACGGCGTCGGCACCCGCGTCCGCGACTTCCTGCGCCTCGGCGGCGCGGATCTGCTGCCCATGCTCGTCCGGCACAACCCCGGGTGGCTGGCGGACATCTTCGAGGTCCGGGCCGGCGTGGGCGCCTTGATCGCCGAGCGCGCGGCCGCCGCGGCCACCGCCCCGCAACGGGCCCGGCTGCGCACCCTCCTGGAGGCCGTCGCCGCGGCCGGCGGGCCCGACGCCGTCCAGCTGGCCGACGCCGAGGTCCACCGCGCCCTCGCCCAGGCCACCGGCAACCGCGTCTACGTGCTGCTGACCAACACCCTGTTCGCCGCCTACCTGCCGCTGCGCGCCCGCCTCGTCGCGCCCTTCCGCGACCCGGGCGAGGCGGCCGCCCGCCTGGAGCCCCTCGTCACGGCGGTCGCCGACGGCGACGCGGTCGCGGCCCGCACGGCGGCCGGCGCGTACCTCGCCGAGACGCAGCGCATCATGCTGGAGGCACTGGAGGCGCCCTGAGCCCACCGCCCGCCGGACCGCTCGCAGGTCGCGGCACCGGCGACGCCCCCGGTCCGCGCGGGCCGGGCGGGGCTCGGGGGCGGCGGGCCGGGGGGCGGGGTCAGCGGGCCTGGTCGGTAGGGCGGATCAGGATCTCGTTGACCGCGACGTGGTCGGGCTGGGTGACCGCGTAGAGGACTGCGGCGGCGACGTCCTCGGGCTGGAGCGTCCGCATGGACTCGGCCATGCTCTTCGCCATGGCCTGGATGGCCGGGTTCGTGATGTGGGACGTCAACTCGGTCGAGACGAAGCCCGGTTCGACGACCACGACCCGGACGCCCTGTTCGGTGACCTCCTGCCGGAGCGACTCCGCGAAGGCGGTGACGCCGAACTTGGTGGCCGAGTAGACGCCGCTCGCGGCGGTCGCCGTACGCCCCGAGGTCGAGGAGACCTGCACCACGGCCCCCTTGCGCTCCAGTAGATGGGGCAGCGCGGAGTGGACCGCGTACATCGAGCCGAGCAGGTTGGTCCCGACCATACGCGTCCACTCCTCGGTGTCCGCGCCGAGGATCGGCCCGCTGAGCATGACGCCCGCGTTGTTGACCAGGATGTCGAGGCCCCCGAAGCGTTCGACGGTCGCCGCCACCGCGTCCCGCACCGCCTGGTGGTCGGTGACGTCCAGGTCGAGGGCGAGCATGTCGCCGGGGGCGTCCCGCACGAGGTCCTTCAGCCGGTCGGCCCGCCGGGCCCCGACCGCGACCGCGGCCCCGGCCTCCGACAGGGCGAGGGCCGTGGCCCGGCCGATGCCCGAGGACGCACCGGTGACGAGGACGACCTTGCCTTCCAGGGTGCTGTTCACGTTGTTCTCCCAGGTGTTCGTGTGCGTGGTTCACGACCCGGGCGGAAGGTGACCGCCGGGTCATGTTGAGCGTAACAGCTAACCTGACCACCCGGTCACGTTGGTGGTAGGCTCCACACCTGGGAGGAGGCAGGCATGAGCGGTACGACGGCCACTCCGGGCCGACGGGCGGACATGGTGCGCAATCGACGCCAGCTGCTCGAGGCGGCGACGGCGGCGTTCGCCGAGCACGGGGTCGACGTGCCGATCGGGGAGATCGCCCAGCGGGCCGGCCTCGCCAAGGGCACGGTGTTCCGGCACTTCGCCTCGAAGGAGGACCTCCTCGCGGCGATCATGCTCCAGTTGCTCGACCAGCTCATCGCCTCCGCCGACCGCCTCCTCGAGGCCGCCGACCCGGCGGCCGCGCTGCGGGAGTTCATGTCCGACGGCGTCGAGGTGCTCGCCACCGACCGGGCGTTCTGCGAGGTGATCGGCCGCCCCTCGCTGCAGCACGCCGAGGTCCGGGACCGCATCGCGCTGCTTTGCGACGCCGCCGAGGCACTCACCGCCCGGGCGCGCGAGCGTGGCGCCGTGCGCGGTGACGTCACGGGCACCGACGTCGTCCTGCTGCTCGGCGGCATCCACCAGACCGCGGCACCCCTGCTGCCCGTACAGCCCCAGGCCTGGCGCCGCTACCTCGCACTGGCCCTCGACGGACTGGTCGCGACCGACGCCGGGCCCCTGCCGGAACCGCCGCCCGCGCGCCTGGAGATGACGGCGCCCACGACGGCGCCGTAGCGCACGCGCGCGCCCCAGCCCAACACCCGAACCCCCTTCCCCAGCCCCGGGAGACACCGGGGTCGCCGACGCATGCCCCGAAAGGGGTCTTGACTGCACCCATGCCAAAGAGAGAGCATTGCTCTCGCAAGGAAGCAATGCTCTCGGATGGGATGACGATGATGACGCCGAAGCTTTTCCGTATGGGCCCGCCGTTGCGGGAACTGCACGAGGAGTACGCCAAGAAGGGCCGGCTGGACGAGCAGGCGCCGGTCAGGTCGACGAGCTCGGTGCACGTGGGCGCGCCGGTCGCCGCGGTGTGGCGGCTCGTCAGCGACATGCACGGCTGGGACGCGTGGCGCTCCGACGCCCGCGTCGTCGAACTCGGGGCCGTCGAGCCCGACGCGCGCTTCCGCTGGAAGCTGCGGGGGACGCCCATCACATCCACCTTCGCCGTGGTCGAGCCCGAGCGGGAGCTGACCTGGACGGGCGTGGCGATGGGCTGGATGAAGGCGATCGACCGGATGCGGATGGCGCCGGCGGAAGGGGGCGGCACGGTCGTCACGATCGAGGAGTCGCTCTCCGGGCCGCTGCTCACGCTCTTCTACGACAGTGCACGGCTCCGTGAGGGCCACGAGGAGATACTCCGCATGCTGAAGGCCGCCGCCGAGGAGGGCCGGGGCCGCGAGGAGGGCCCGAGCAGTGAGGAGGAACGGGGCACCGAGAAGCGCCGGAGCACCGAACCGGCGGGGACCTAGGACGAAGGGACGACTGGCCCGGCCCGGCCCGGTTGGGAGATGCTCACCGCATGATCGAGCGCGAGGACGCGGTCCGGAAGGTCCAGGAGCACCTGGACCTGCACTTCCCGGGACGGATGGCGGTGGTGGAGGCGGAGGAGCACGAGTTGGTGTGGGTCGTCCTGTACCAGTCCGCGGAGTACGTCAGGACGGGCGACTCGCGGCACCTCCTGGCCGGCAACGGCCCCTACCTCGTGGACCGAGCCGACGGCCGGATGCACACGATCGGCCCCGTCGACTACCTCATGGGCGGATGGGAGGACGAGTACCGGGCCCGCGTCCGCAAACTGCCCGTGCGGACGGCGGTGGACGAGCTGGACGACCGCATACGCGCGTCGGCGGCCGCCCGCGGCCGTGTGTTCGCCATGGTCGAGCTGCGCGAACGGATACCGGCGCTCGGCCCGGCCGAGGCCCTCGCCTACGTGACGGCCCTTCAATCCGGCAGCGCCGCTCCCCGGCGACCGCTGGCCCTCGTCACGAAAGCGCTCGTGCCGTACCGGGAGCCCGTGATCAAGGCCGTCTCCGCCTGAACACCGGGACGCCGGCCAGGACGGGGGAAACCTGACCGGCGCCGATCGCGGTGCGGGGCCGTGGTGGCGGTCGCCCCCGGCAGGGGGCTCCGTGGGGCTTCAGCCGGACGATCGTCCCCACGGGCGGAATGATGAGGCCCGGGGTCACTGGCCCACTCACGGCACCCGCATCAAAGGGAACCGCGTCTCGGCCCGGATTGTTCCCGCGTCCCGGTGGTCCGCGGCCGTGGAAGGCATGCCGGTGGTCCGGTGCGGGGAAGCGCGTTGCATGACGAAGACCGGTCTCCCGGAGGGCATCCGGGCCTGCCTGTTCGATCTCGACGGAGTGCTGACCAAGACCGCGGTCGTGCACGCCGCCGCCTGGAAGGAGGTGTTCGACGACTTCTTGCGCCGCCGGGAGGGCGCGGACTTCCGCCCCTTCGACAAGGTGTCCGACTACGACGAGTACGTCGACGGCCGCCCGCGCGCGGACGGCGTACGGTCCTTCCTGGCCTCGCGCGGCATCGAGCTGCCCGAAGGTTCCGCGGACGACCCGCCCGAGCGCGAGACGGTGCACGGGGTGGGCAACCGCAAGAACGAGATCCTGCTGGAGAAGATCCGCACCGAGGGGGTCGAGGCCTATCCGGGCTCCGTCCGCTACGTCAAGGCCGTAAGGGCCGCCGGCCTGCGGACGGCCGTGGTGTCGTCCAGCGCCAACTGCCGCGACGTGCTGGTCTCGGTCGGCATCGAGGACCTCTTCGACGTCCGCATCGACGGCGTCGTCGCCGCCGAACGCAAGCTCCCGGGCAAACCCCACCCGGACACCTTCCTGGAGGCGGCGCGCGAGTTCGGGCTGGAGGCGAAGGCGGCGGTGGTCTTCGAGGACGCGCTGGCGGGCATGGACGCCGGCCGCTCCGGCCACTTCGGCTACGTCGTGGGGGTCGACCGGGTGGGCCAGGCCGACGCGCTGCGCGCGCACGGCGCGGACATCGTCGTACAGGACCTCGCCGAGCTGCTGGAGGCGGACGCGTGATCAGCCACTCCTCCTACATGGTCGAGCCGTGGTGCGTCCGCGAGACCGAGCTGGACCTCGAGGTGCTCGCCCAGAGCGAGTCGGTGTTCGCCCTGTCCAACGGCCACGTCGGCTGGCGGGGCAACCTCGACGAGGGCGAGCCGCACGGACTGCCCGGCTCCTACCTGAACGGTGTCCACGAGCGCCACCCGTTGCCGTACGCGGAGGCGGGCTACGGCTACCCGGAGGCCGGCCAGACCGTCATCAACGTCACCAACGGCAAGATCATCCGGCTGCTCGTCAACGACGAGCCCTTCGACGTGCGCTACGGGCGGCTCGTCTCGCACGAGCGCGTCCTCGACCTGCGCGCCGGGCAGCTGCGCCGTACCTGCGAATGGACCTCCCCCGCGGGCTGTTCCGTCCGGGTGACCTCGACCCGTCTGGTCTCCCTCACCCAGCGGTCCATCGCGGCCGTCGTCTACGAGGTCGAGGCCGTGGACGACGTGCGGCTGGTCGTCCAGTCCGAGCTGGTGGCCAACGAGCAGCTGCCGAGGACGTCGGGCGACCCCCGGGTCTCCGCCGTGCTGGACTCCCCCCTGCAACCGGAGGAGAACCTCGCGCTGGACAACCGCCTGCGCCTGGTGCACACCACCTCGGTCACCGGGCTGCGGGTCGCGGTGGCGGCCGACCACGCGGTGGAGGGCCCGCCGTCCACCCGGAGCTTCAGCGAGAGCGGCGACGACACCAGCAGGCTCACCGTCACCTGCTCGCTGAAGGCCGGTGAGAAGCTGCGCCTGGAGAAGATGGTCTCCTACAGCTGGTCCCAGGTCCGCTCGCTGCCCGCCGTACGCGACCAGGTGGAGGCCGCCCTCGCGGGCGCCCGCAGCACCGGCTGGCAGGGGCTGTGCGACGAGCAGCGCGACTACCTCGACACGTTCTGGTCGCGGGCGGACGTGGAGATCGACGGCGACGCCGAGATCCAGCAGGCGGTCCGCTTCGCCATGTTCCACGTCCTGCAGGCCGGTGCGCGCGCCGAGCAGCGGGCGATCCCGTCGAAGGGCCTGACGGGCTCGGGCTACGACGGGCACTCCTTCTGGGACACGGAGACCTTCGTCCTGCCGCTGCTCACCCTCACCTCACCGGAGTCCGTCGCGGAGGCCCTGCGCTGGCGCCAGGCCACACTGCCCGCCGCCCGGGAGCGCGCCCGCCAGCTCGGCCTGGAGGGCGCCGCCTTCCCCTGGCGCACCATCGACGGCTCGGAGGGCTCCAGCTACTGGCCGGCGGGAACGGCCGCGTTCCACATCAACGCGGACATCGCCGACGCCGTCATCCGCTACGTCTCCCTGACCGGCGACGAGGACTTCGAGCGTGAGACGGGCGTGGAGATCCTGGTGGAGACCGCCCGCATGTGGCACTCGCTGGGTCACCACGACCCGCACGGCAACTTCCACATCGACGGGGTCACCGGGCCCGACGAGTACAGCGCCATCGCGGACGACAACATCTACACCAACCTGATGGCGCAGGCGAACCTGCGCGCCGCCGCCGACATCGTGGAGCGCCACACCAAGGAGGGCGCCGCCCTCGGCGTCGACGACGAGGAGACCGCGGCGTGGCGCGACGCGGCCGCGGCGATGACCGTGCCGTACGACAGCGCGATCGGCGTGCACGAGCAGTCGGCGGGCTTCACGCGGCACCAGGCGTGGGACTTCACGACCACGCAGCCCGACCAGTACCCCCTGATGCTGCACTTCCCCTACTTCGACCTGTACCGCAGGCAGGTGGTCAAGCAGGCCGACCTGGTACTGGCCATGGTCAAGCAGCCGCAGGCCTTCGACGAGGAGCAGAAGGCCCGCAACTTCGCCTACTACGAGCCGCTGACCGTGCGGGACTCGTCCCTGTCGGCGTCGACGCAGGCCATCATGGCCGCCGAGGTCGGCCATCTGCGCCTCGCCTACGACTACCTGGGCGAAGCGGCGCTGATGGATCTGCACGACCTGGAGAACAACACCCGCGACGGCCTGCACATCGCCTCCCTCGCCGGCACCTGGGCCGCCCTGGTCGGCGGCTTCGGCGGGATGCGGTACCGGAACGGCTGCGCCGCCTTCGCGCCGCGGCTGCCGGAGAAGCTGCGGCGGCTCGCCTTCACGGTGCAGGTGCTCGGACGGCGGCTGAAGGTGGAGATCACCGGCGCCGCCGCGACGTACACCCTCCTCGAGGGGGAGCCGCTGGAACTGCGTCACTACGACGACCTGTTCAGCGTGGCCGTCGATCACCCGCAGACGCGTAAGGTGCCGACCCTCCCCAGCCGCACGGCTCCGGAGCAGCCCCCGGGCCGCAGCCCCCGGCACCGCTGACCCGGCGCCGGCCCGTCCGCGGCGCGCCGGGCCCCGGTCACGTGACCGGGGCCCGGCGCGGGTTCGGCGTCACCCGGGCCTGCCATCGCCCCGAAGTGGTGCCGGGACCGGTGGTGCAGGAGGTCCCGGCCGTCGCGGTCAGTGCCGGGAGGTGAGGGCGGTCTCCTCGGCGGGCGCGGCCCCGGTGACGACCCGGCTGGGCCGGCCGCCGCGGCCCTTCTCCAGCGCCGCGGAGACGACCGCGAGCACGAGGGCGGAGGCGGTCAGGACCGCTCCGACGAGGTTCGGCGAGGTGTAGCCGAATCCCGCGGCGATCACGACGCCGCCCAGCCAGGCGGAGAGCGCGTTGCCGAGGTTGAAGGCCCCGATGTTGACGGCCGAGGCCAGGGTGGGGGCGCCGGACGCCTGGTCCAGGACCCGCTTCTGCAGCGGCGGGACGGTCGCGAAGCCCAGGGCGCCGATGAGGAAGATCGTCGCACCGGCGGTGAACTCGTTGTGCGCGGTGAGGGCGAACAGCGCCAGTACGGCGGCCAGGGCGCCCAGCGCCGTGTAGAGCATCGGCATCAGGGCGCGGTCGGCGTACCTGCCGCCGATCAGGTTGCCCACGACCATGCCGACGCCGAAGAGCACCAGCAGCCAGGTGATGGAGGAGTCGGCGAAGCCGGTGACCTCGGTCATCATCGGCGCGATGTAGGTGATGGCCGCGAAGACGCCACCGAAGCCGAGCACGGTCATGGCCATGGCCAGCAGGACCTGGACGTTGCGGAAGGCGCCCAGCTCGTGGCGCAGGCGTACGCCCTGCGGCTTCGGCATGTCGGGCACCAGCTTGAGGACACCGGCCAGGCCGACAACCCCGAGGCCGGCGACGACGAAGAAGGTCACGCGCCATCCGGCGTGCTGCCCGATGAAGGTGCCGAGCGGTACACCGACGACGTTGGCCACGGTGAGGCCGGCGAACATCATGGAGATCGCGCGTGCCTTCTTCTCCGGGGCCACCAGGTCGGCGGCGACGACCGAGCCGATGCCGAAGAAGGCGCCATGGGTGAAGGACGCGACGATGCGACCGGCCATCATCACGCCGAAGGCGGGTGCCAGGGCGGAGACCAGGTTGCCGAGCACGAACACGCCCATGAGCAGCATGAGCATGTTCTTGCGGGACACCTTGGTGCCGAGCAGGGTCATGATCGGCGCGCCGATCATGACGCCGAGTCCGTAGCCGGTCACGAGCAGGCCGGCGGTGGGGACGGAGACCCCGAAGTCGGTGGCGACCTCGGGCAGCAGGCCCATGATCACGAATTCGGTGGTCCCGATACCGAAAGCCCCGATGGCGAGGGCCAGGAGCGCGAGAGGCATGGCGGAGACCTTCCAGATGTTGCAGTGGCACCTAACGAGCGCTCACAATAATTGCAGACGCGCTATAACGTCAAGCGCTGGACATCTTCGGACGGCGGCATACCATGGCCAGTACGGGCGAACAGCCGTGACCGCGCCCGCAGCCGCCGCACGAAGGGGACTTCGATGACCGCCACCGATCCGGCACTGACCGCCCTCGCCCAGGGGTGGCACGCCCTGTCGCTGCTGCACGGACGGATCGAGGGGCGGATCGAGAAGCAGCTGCAGACCCATCACGATTTGAGCGTGCGCGAGTACTCACTGCTCGACGTCCTCAGCCGCCAGCACGACGGCGAGGGGGGTCACCTGCAGATGCGCCAGGTCGCCGACGCCGTGGTGCTCAGCCAGTCGGCGACGACCCGCCTGGTCACCCGGCTGGAGGACCGCGGCCTGCTGGCCCGGTACCTCTGCCCCACCGACCGGCGCGGCATCTACACGGACGTGACCGAGGCCGGCCTCAAGCTGCTGGAGGAGGCCCGCCCGACCAACAACGAGGCGCTGCGCGCGGCAATGGACGAGGCGGCGCTCGTCCCGGAGCTCGCACCCCTGGCCAAGGCGGTGGAGGACCTGCAGGGCGCGAAGGTCCCGGCTTCCTGAGCCGGGTATCCGCGAGCCAGGCATCCGCGTGCGAGGTTATGCAGCGTTTGCAATTAACCGCGTACGCAATTAACGTGGTCGTGGAGCACGGGAAGGGCGCGCGTCACCCGCCCCCTCCCGGGACGTCACCCGTCCGCACTCGCACCGGCGCCCGCCGCCGGCCGCGACGCGAAAGGATCAGCACCATGACCACCCCCACCCCGGACATCACCCTCAACAACGGCGTCGCCATGCCGCAGCTCGGCTTCGGCGTCTTCCAGGTCCCCGACGCCGACACCGCGGCCGCCGTCACCTCGGCCCTGGAGAGCGGCTACCGCAGCATCGACACCGCGGCCGTCTACGGCAACGAGACCGGCGTCGGCCAGGCCCTCGCCGCCTCCGGCATCGCCCGCGACGAACTGTTCGTCACCACCAAGCTGTGGAACGCCGACCAGGGCTACGACAGCACCCTCGCCGCCTTCGACGCCTCCCTCGCCAAGCTCGGCCTCGACCACGTGGACCTCTACCTGATCCACTGGCCCGCGCCCGCCCGCGACACCTACCTCGACACCTGGCGGGCCTTCGAGAAGCTGCACGCCGAGGGCCGCGCACGTGCCATCGGCGTCTCGAACTTCCAGCCCGAGCACCTCCAGCGGCTGATCGACGACAGCGACGTCGTCCCCGCCGTCAACCAGGTGGAGCTGCACCCCCGGCTCCAGCAGGCCGAGCTGCGCGCCTTCCACGCCCGGCACGGCATCGCCACGGAGGCGTGGAGCCCGCTCGCCCAGGGCGCCCTGCTGAAGGACCCGGTCGTCACCGGCATCGCCGGGCGCCTGGGCAGGACCCCGGCCCAGGTGATCCTGCGCTGGCACCTGCAGATCGGCAACGTGGTCATCCCCAAGTCGGTGACCCCGGAGCGGATCCGCCAGAACATCGACGTCTTCGACTTCACGCTCTCCGACGCCGACATCGCGGCGATCACCGCCCTCGACACCGGCGCCCGCATCGGCCCGGACCCCTCCTCCTTCAACTGACCGCCGGGGGCGTGTGGGGCCGTCCCGTCCGCCGGACCGCGGGCCGCACCCCGCGACCCGGCGGGCCGGCCCCCTGGCGTCCCGGCGTCCCGGCTCAGGAGGCGGTGCGCTCCTCGATCCGCCGCAGCGCCTGCTTGAGGTAACCGGCGAAGCGCGGGTAGTTCTCGCTCATCGGGAAGTGCCCGATCTCCTTCATCTCGATGAACTCGGCCCCGCGGATCTGCTCCGCGGTCCGGGCACCGTCCGCGGGGGTGGTCAGGTAGTCGTACTCGCCGGTGAGCATGACGACCGGGCAGCGCTCCCCGTCGATCTCCCCCAGCCTGCCCCGCAGGTCGTGGTCGACGGAGTAGAAGTACAGGTCGCCCTTGAACGCCTCGGAACCCTGGCTGTAGTAGAACCAGGTCGCCCAGCGGTCCGCGTCGGGCGACTGGGGGGCCATCAGGTCCCACACCCCGCTGGCGCAGACCTGCGCCGCGTTGGCGTGCGGGTGCTGCCACCAGTCGAGGTAGAAGCCCGGGGAGTAGTCGGCCCCCTCCACCGGGATCACCGCCTTGAAACGGTCCGGGTGCCGCAACGCCAGTTGCAGGGCCACGTTCCCGCCGAACGAGGAGCCCATGAAGATCGGGTCCTCCAGGCCGAGCGCGTCGCAGAACGCGGTGATGAAGGCGACGTAGTGGTCGGCGGTGAGCTTGTACTCCTCCTTCCACCACTCCTTGTTCAGCGGCGGGTCCGACTTGCCGTGGCGCGCCAGGTCGTAGGCGATGACGCGGTGGTTCGCGGTGATCTCCTCGTCCTCCAGGAGGCCGCGCCACTGGTGGTTGTGGCAGCCGGCGGTGTGCTGGCACACCAGCGGCTGACCCTGGCCGTTCTCCAGGTAGAAGACCTTGTACTGGACGTCCTCCACGTCGATCGTGACGTAGTGGCCGGTCACCGGCGAGATGCGGGAGGCGGTGCTCATGACGGGTCCTTTCGGCGGCGCGGGGCCGGAGCGGTGGTCAGCCCAGCGGGCCGGTGAGGCGGAGCAGTTCCAGCTGGCGGGTGAGGCAGCGCAGGTTCTGCATGAGCACCAGCAGGTCGCCCTCGAGCCGCATGTCCCGCTGGAAGCTGGCGGCCCAGATGCCGTGGTACATCGGCTTCGGCACCGGCGAGCAGAACTCCCGCCACGTCGCCGCACCGGCCCTGATGGCGAAGTCGTAGGCCGTGAGCGGCTCGGGGTCGACGACCAGGTCCTCCACCCGGCCGCGGTGCATGCGCACCAGGAAGGTGTGCCGTTCCATGTCCAGCAGATAGGTGCAGCTGAAGTACGCCCCGTGCGCCCGCAGCTCCGCGTCGCCGTCACTGAGCCGGCGGAACTCCTCCACGGGCCCCTGCGCCGTCGCCGTCGTCATGTCCACTCCTCACTGACGCCGATCATCGCCCCCAGCTAACACACCGTCAGGTAGGTGCCGGACGCGGGCACGCCGGAACGTCCCCCGCACGGCGCGCCCACCGCTCACCACGGCCCCGCGCGGGAAGGCTGGGAGGTGGGCGGTCGCGCCGACGGCCGTCCACCGGAGACCGGGACAGCCGAAGGAGCGGTACATGCGCATCGATCTCACCGGACGGACCGCCTTGGTGACGGGGTCGACGCAGGGCATCGGGGCGGCCATCGCCGCCGGCCTCGCACGGGCGGGCGCCCGGGTCGCGGTCAACGGCCGCGACCAGGGAAGGGTCGACGAGGCCGTCGCGCGGATGCGCGGCGAGGTCCCGGAGGGCGACTTCCTCGCCGTCGGCGCCGACGTCGCCTCACCGGAGGGCGCCGCCCGCGCGTACGAGCAGGTCCCGGACGTGGACGTCCTCATCAACAACCTGGGCGTCTACGGGGCCGTGGACGCCCTCGACATCGACGACGACGAGTGGCGCCGCTACTTCGAGGTCAACGTGCTCGCCGCGGCCCGCCTCACACGGATGTACCTGCCCCGGATGCTCGAACGGGGCTGGGGCCGCGTCCAGTACATCGCCAGCGACTCCGCGGTCGTGACGCCGGCCGAGATGATCCACTACGGCATGTCCAAGACCGCGCTGCTCGCCCTCGGCCGCGGCTTCGCCAAAAGGGCCGCCGGCAGCGGGGTCACCGTCAACTCGGTGATCGCCGGCCCCACGCACACGGCGGGCGTCGAGGACTTCGTCCACCAACTGGTGGACCCCGGCCTCCCCTGGGACGAGGCGCAGCGGGCCTTCATGCGCGAGCACCGCCCGCAGTCGCTGCTGCAGCGCCTGATCGAGCCGGAGGAGATCGCCAACATGGTGGTCTACCTCAGCTCCGACCTGGCGTCGGCCACCACCGGGGGCGCCCTGCGGGTCGACGGCGGCTACGTCGACGCCATCCTCCCCTGAGACCGCCTCCCGCTCAGGAGACCGTCGTCACGACGACGTGACGGTCCCGGAGCAGCGGGACGATCAGCTCAAGCGCCAGGCTGCGGAAGTGGACGCTGCCGCGGTGGGCGTCCAGGGCCTCCTGGTCGGCGTACCGCTCGACCAGCACGATGTCGCCCTGCTCGCTCCCGTCGGGGCGGAAGGCCTGGTAGCCCAGGCAGCCCGGCTCCGCCCGGGAGGCGCCGACCAGCTCGGCGAGCGCGGCGCGGACGGCCTCGTGGTTGCCGGGGGCGGGGGTCCAGCGGGCGATCACGACGATCTGGCCGGGTCGCGCGTCGTCCAGCGGCCGGCTGTCGGCGGGGATGTCACCCATGGCTTCGCTCACCTCACGTCCGGGGCGCCGGGGGGCCGACGGCCGGACCGGGCCCGCCCAGAGGGACGGCGCCCCTGCCCCCACAGGATAACGATCATGGCGTGCGCACGGGACGCGGAGGACCGGCGCTCCCCCGCCGGCGGACGTGACGGGAGAGCGCCGGCACGCGGGCTCAGCCCGCCAGCGCGCCGTGGAGGGCTTCGAGTCCGTCGCGGTAGATGCCGGTGAACAGCTCGACCACCTCCGCCTCGCCGGCCCCCTCCGGGACGAACCGGCCGCTCCACACGACCTCGGCGACCTCCGGCTGCCCGGGTACGGCGTGGACCCGCAGGTCGGAGACGTACCCGGTCACGGGGAAGGGCGCCTCCACGATCGCGTACGCGTAGTGCCGCTCGGCTTCGCTGAAGGCCACCATGCGCTCGACGATCACGTCCCCCTCAGGGGTGCGGAGCCTGCGGGCCCGCCCGCCCTCCAGCGGGGTGCTCTCGGGGATGAACGGGAGCCAGTCGGGCAGCGCGTGGAAGCCGCCGATCAGGTTCCAGACGCGTTCGGGCGACGCGGGTACGACACGACTGACCGAGGTGGAGGCCATGGGTCTTCTCTCCTTGGCTTGCGGGGTCGGGCGGGAGCGCTTCAGGCGCCGTTCGGGAGCGGAGCGGCGGGGCTGACGAGGCCGGAGGCGCGGAGTTCGGTCCAGAACGCGGCCGGGACGTCCTCGTGGAGCGCGGCGATGTCCTCGGCGATGCGGCCCGGCTTGGTGGCACCGGGGACGGCGGCGACGGCCACCGGGTGCGCCAGGGAGAACTGCAGCGCCGCGGCCTTGACGCTCACCCCGTGGCGGGCCGTGATCTCCTTGATGCGCCGTACGCGCTCGACGACCTCCGGGGGCGCGTCCTGGTACTCGAAGTGGGTGCCGCCGGCGAGGACCCCGGAGCTGTAGGGGCCGCCGACGACCATGCCGACGCCCTGTTCCTGCGCCTTGGGCAGCAGCCGCTCCAGCGGGCGCGCGTGGTCCAGCAGGGTGTAGCGGCCCGCGAGCAGGAACCCGTCGGGCTGCGGCTCGTCCAGGTCGAGCGTCAGCTCGATGGGCTCGACCCGGTTCACGCCGAGGCCCCAGGCCTTGATGACGCCCTCGTCGCGGAGCCGGGACAGCACGCGGAAGGCGCCGGTGCGGGCCTCCTCGAACTTGCTCAGCCAGAGGTCGCCGTGGAAGTCCTGGGCGATGTCGTGCACCCAGACGATGTCCAGGCGGTCCACGCCGAGTCGCTTCAGGCTGCCCTCGATCGACCGCTCGGTCGCGTCGGCGGTCCACTCGTGCAGCATCGCGTTCGGACGGCCGTGCTCGAACAGCCCGCCCTTCTCCCCGAGGTCGCGGGCGCCCGGCTCGGGCTCGTCCAGGATGACCCGCCCGACCTTGCTGGCCAGCACGTACTCGTCGCGGGGCCGCTGCGAGAGCAGCTCGCCGAGCCGCAGTTCGGCGAGGCCCGCGCCGTAGAAGGGGGCGGTGTCGTAGAAGCGGATGCCCTGGTCCCAGGCGGCTTCCAGGGTCGCGTTCACCTCCTCCTCGGGAATGGCGCGGAACATGTTGCCGAGGGGGGCGGTGCCGAAGCCGAGGCGGCCGGGGATGAGTTCCTTGAGCGACATGGTGTGCCTTTCGGCGGCCGTGCGCGGGGCGCGGGGTGCTCCACCGCGGGGGCCGGGGTTGTGAGGGGATCGCCTCCGGGTGCCCGGAGGCCGGGCGTTCGCCGGGAGCGCGACCGGACGGGGCGTGCACCACGTCCGGCGCCTGACGGGATCCGACATTACTTGCAGGCGCCGACTAATGCAAACGCGCGATACCTGCGCGGTCCGAATGTCGCCCGTTGGCCGGCGTACGGGAATTAATCGGCGTGTGCAATTATTGATTGAGCCTGTAGGGCGCAGGCGCATGAACGATGTACCGAGTCGTCGCCGCGCGACCCGGCCCCGACCGCCTCCCGAGGAGACAGCTTCGTGACCACCACCCTGTTCGAGCCCTTCACCCTCCGGTCGCTGACCGTCCCGAACCGGATCTGGATGGCAGCCATGTGCCAGTACAGCGCGGCCCCGGACGGCGAGCAGGCGGGCGTGCCGAACGACTGGCACTTCACGCACCTCGCTGCACGGGCGGCGGGCGGCACCGGCCTGATCATCACCGAGGCCACGGCCGTCAGCCCCGAGGGCAGGATCAGCCCGTACGACCTCGGCATCTGGAACGACACCCAGGTCGAGGCCTTCCGGCGGATCACCGCGTTCCTGAAGTCCCAGGGCACCGTGCCCGGCATCCAGCTCGCGCACGCCGGACGCAAGGCCTCCACGGAGCGGACCTGGGTCGACCGCGGCGCCCCCCTCCCCCCGGGCGAGCGGCACGGCTGGACGCCGGCCGGCCCCAGCGCCGTCCCGTTCGACACCGGCTCCACCACGCCGGAGGAGCTCAGCACCGAGCAGATCGGCCGGATCGTCGCGGACTTCGCCGACGCCGCCCGGCGCGCCCTTGACGCGGGGTTCCAGGTCGCCGAGATCCACGGGGCCCACGGATACCTCATCAACCAGTTCCTTTCCCCGCACAGCAACCGCCGCACCGACGGATACGGCGGGGACTTCGAGGGCCGCACCCGCTTCGCCCTGGAGGTCGTCGAGGCCGTCCGCGCCGTGTGGCCGCAGGACCTGCCGGTCTTCTTCCGGATCTCCGCGACCGACTGGCTGAGCGAGAACGCCGACGACGACCGCGAGGGCTGGACCGGCGACGACACCGTGCGCCTCGCCAAGGAGCTGCAGGCCCGCGGCGTCGACCTGATGGACGTCTCCACCGGGGGCAACGCCCCCAACGCGAAGATCGTCGCGGCCCCCGACTACCAGGTGCCGTTCGCCGAGCGCGTCCGCAACGAGACCGGAATGCCGGTCGCCGCGGTCGGTCTCATCACCGAGCCCGACCAGGCGCAGGCCATCGTCGGCTCCGGCAAGGCCGACGCCGTCCTCCTCGGCCGCGAGCTGCTGCGCGACCCGTACTGGGCGCGTCACGCGGCGGCGGCGCTGGGCGGGGAGGTCAACACCCCGGTTCAGTACCACCGCGCCTGACCGCCGTAACGCGGACCGGAGCCGCCCGCCCCGGTCCCGCGCGTCCGTCCCGTCGCCGTCCCGTCGCACCGTCGTGCGGCGGGGACGGCTCGTCGCGGGCACGGTGCGGTACGCGGAAACCACGTTGCGCGGCGCCGCACGACGCGAGGAGCATCGCGTCCGTCATCCGCCGCCGGCACACGAGGTTCTGGGACGTGACCTACACGCTGCGTGAGTACACCCCGGCCGACGAGATCTCCTGGCTGCGCTGCAGGGTGCTCTCGTTCCTGGGCACCGCCTACTACGACGACGTCGACCGCGCCAAGCCGCCCGTCCCGGCGCCGGGGCTGGAACTCGTCGCCGTCGACGGGGCGGGGACGGTCGTCGGCATCATGGACACCGCCGTCGACGCCGGGCTGGCGACCATCGACACCGTCGCCGTCCACCCCGACCACCAGCACCGCGGCCTCGGCCGCGCCCTCCTGTACCGCACCCGAGCCGAGGTCCGGGCGCGCGGCGCGTCCACCCTCGACGCCTGGACCCGCGACGACCCGGCCACCCTCGCCTGGTACCGGGCCGTGGGCTTCGCCGAGAGCGACCACTACCTGCACGTCTACGCCCACCGGTACACCGATCCCGCCGAACCGGACCGCGCGATCCTCACCCCCCGCCCCGGCCTGCGCCTCATGGCCGCGTTCCTGCACGCCGGACTGGAGGACGAGGCCCGCATGCGCGCCGAGTTCAGCCGGGTGCATGTGTGCCGGCGCTTCTCCATGACGGCCTGACGCCCCGGCGCACGGCGCCGCCGGTCAGGACGGCTCGAAGCCCTGCGGTGTGGGGCCGCTGTCGCCGTCGGCGCTGCGGCCCGCCGGGCCGGGCGTCGAGGGGCTAGGGGTGGTGCTCCGACCCACCGGGCTCGGCCGCCCTGTCACAGCGGGTCCGGCGGCGGTGTCGAGCCTCGCGGGTGGGGAACGACGAGTTCGCCGAGGATCGCCCTGGTGCCGCGCGCGTGGAACAGCGTGCGTCGCAGGGCGGGGCCGAACCGCGCAGCCGTACGAAATCGAGGCGCGGCCGGGCAGGGGTTCCGGCACGATGGTCGCCCATGAGTCACGTCCTGCACGACCTGGCCGGCAACCCTTCGCTGCCGCGCGAGTTGGTCGACCGGCTGATCGCGACCGCGGGCGGTGAACTCGCCGATGCGCTCGCCGGCCGGCCCGACCTCACCCCGGCGCAGGTGGCGGTGCTCGCCGCCCGCGACGAGGAGGCGGCGCTGCACCTGGCGTACGCGGGACGTCTTGCCCCTGCCGACGTCGATCCCGTCACCCAACCGCTCGTCGCGCTCGCCCTGCTCGGCGAGCGCGCGGGACCACCGGAGTGGACGCGTCTGCTCGCCCGCGCAAGGTCCGTCGAGCACCGGGAGAAGCTGGCCGAGTGCCCCGATCTGCCGGAGGACGTCGCATGTACCCTCGCGGCCGACCCGGAGGTCCGGGTGGTCGCGGAACTCGCGCTCCGGACGACATCCGGGCTGCTCGGCCGCCTGGCGGAGCATCCGCACGCGGGGGTGCGCCGCGCGGTCGCGGTCAACCAGGCGACCCCACCGGAGGTGCTGGCGGCCCTCCTCGACGGTGACGCGCTGCCGCCGGCCCGGTCCTGCCGGGCGTGCGAGGGCGAGCCGGTCCCGCCCTGGGAACACTGCGAGGGAGCGCACGAGTCCACCGTCCACGCGATGCGGTACGCCGCACTGGGCAACCCGGCCACGCCCGCGGCGGCCGCCGCGGCCTTCGCCGGCCACCCCTCCTGGCTGCTGCGCCGGGAACTGGCGGCCCGGACCGGCCTGCCGCCGCAGGCGTACACGCGGCTCGCCGCCGACACCGACCCCCGGATCAGGGCGCGGCTCGCGGACAACCCGGCGATCGGCGATGCACTGATCCGCACACTGGCCGCGGACGACGACGATGGCGTCCGGCAACGGACGGCGCACAACCCGGCCGTCCCGCTGGACGTCCTGTGCCGCCTCGCCGCCGGCGTGCGGACCGGTTCCGTCCCGCTGCCGCGCGTCGCCTCCGCCTCCCCCGCCGAGCTCGCGGAGTTGGCCGCCTCGCCGGACCCCGCCGTACGGATGCTCGCGGCCCGGCGCAGCGATCTGCCGGACGGCATCCGCGACGCGCTGGCCCGCGACCGCGACGCCAAGGTGCTGGCCGCCGTCGCGTCCCATCCGGGCCTGACCGAGGACCGGTTGGCGGCGATGGTCGACCGGCACGGCGTGCGCGTCGCCGCCGCCGTGGCGGCGAACCCCGGCGCGACCGCGGCCCTGCTGGAGCGGCTGGCCCGCCGGCGGCCCCCGGCACGCAAGGCACTGCGCGAGATCGCCCGGCACCCGCAGGCGACGGCCGCGGCGCTGGTCGCCTGCCTGGACGACCGCCGGGCACGGCTCATCGCCGCCGGCCATCCGGCGCTGCCACCCGCGGTGATCGCCGAACTGCTCGCGGACGACGACTGGCAGGTGGCCGGCGCCGCGGCCGCCAACCCGTCGCTGCCGGTGGCGGAGATGACGCGCCTGGTGCACCTGTCCCCGCCGGCCGCACGGCGCTAGCCTCGGGGTCCATGATCGTATGGCTCAACGGAACCCACGGCGCGGGCAAGACGACGACCAGCGCGCTCGTGCAGCGGCTCATCCCGGATTCACGCGTGTTCGACGCCGAGAAGGTCGGCGAGACGCTCATGGACATCACGCCGGGACTGCCCGAGATGGGCAACTTCCAGCACTGGCCGCCATGGCGGCCGCTCGTCGTCGAGACCGCCCGCCGGGTGCTCGACTACGCGGGGGGCACCTTGGTGATGCCCATGACGGTCCTGGTCGAGGAGTACTGGCGCGAGATCAGCGCCGGGCTCGCCGACCATGCCATCCCGGTACGGCACTTCGTCCTCCACGCCGACCAGGAGACCCTCAGCGCGCGCATCGAGGGCGACACCGTGCTCGGTCCCTCCTCCTTCCGCCGCGAGTACCTCGAGCCCTACGCCGAGGCGGCCCGTACCTGGCTGCACAGCGCGGCCGAGGTCGTCGACACCACGCACCTGACGCCCGCCCAGGCAGCCCGGCGGATCGCGGAGTCCGTCGGCAACTGAGTCGACGAGGAAGTCGAGCCACCGGCACTCGTGGCAGGGCGTGCCGGATACTGCCGGAGTGCTGTTGACAGCGATCTCGGAGATCGCGCACGAGCCGTTGGTGCTGGAGCCGGCCGACCGGCGTGCGGAGTGGGAGGCGAACACCTGGTGGCTGGGCGCGGAGGAGGCGGACCGGCGGTCGCTGTCCGTGTCCGAAGTGGTCGCCGCCTTCGAGCGCGTCGCCGGCCGTGTGCGGCGCCGTATCCGCGCGACAGGTTACGCCGGGGTGGCGACGTTCTACGTCTGGCATGACGAGCAGGCCGGCCAGTTGCGGTGCTCGACCGGGTCGGTGGCCGCGGACGAGCTGCCGTTCGGCAGCCACTACGCGCCCACCCGCGATCTCGGTCGTGTGGTCGAGGGCTTCCTGCGCGACGAGGATCCGGGCACGACCGGCCGGCCGGAGGCGGCGCCCGTCCCCGTGTGGGTCAGTGACGTCGGAGGGGCCGCACCCTGATTCGCCCGGCCCCGCCGCACGCCCGGCCCCGCCGGTGCGGCTCAGAACTCGAACTCGACGTAGTCGATGTCGGTGAAGTCGACCTGCAGGCCCTGGGCGCGGCGGCCGCGGTCCTTGAAGTAGATCTCCTGGAGGCCCTCGGCCGCGATGGCGCGCAGCCGGTCCTCGCCGGCACCCGCGGACTGGGCGTCGAAGAGGCGGGCGGCGTAGTCGGGGGGCAGGGCCTGGGTGACGAGGCGGATGCGGGCGTCGTCGGTGGAGCCCGGGGCGGCCGTGAAGCCGAAGCGGGCGCGGGTCTCGATGACGATGCCGCCGGTGGTGGCCGCCCGCTGCCGCGCGCGCTCGCGGACGCGGGGCTGCCACCGCCTGCGGACCTCCGCCTCGAGGCGGGCGGCGAGGTCCTTGCGCGGTCGTTTGATCTGGCCGGTCAGGTAGCGCTCGACGGTGCGCTGCGAGACGCCGAGCAGCGCGGCCACGGCCCTGGTGCCCTTCTCCTGCTTGACCAGGAAACGCATCTGGGCCTGCGCCGACTTGGGCACGGGCCGCGTGAGGGTCTTCGCCGTGGCCTTGTCGAGGCCGTCGCCGAGCATGCCCACCGGGCTCTCCTACTCTCCGTCGAGTGCGGCGTCGCCGCCCTTGATGTGGCGGGCGGGGTTGTGGCCGTCCTCGAGCAGTTCCACGGCCCACATCAGGGACTGGGTGCCCTCGTGCTTGACCATGCCGGGTGAGACGCCGAGGCGGAAACCGCCCGGCAGCGGCTTGTCCTCCGGTGTGCGCGGCAGGAAGTCCAGCGGTCCCGGGCCGTCGGACAGGTACACGGCGCAGTCGGACAGCACGGCGACCGGGAAGAGGCCCGCGGCGGCGAACCGCACCATCTTGCGGTGCATGTTGACGCGCGCGGTCGCGATGACGGCGGCGCGGATGTCGGGACGCCACGTGGGCCGGTCGAGGGCGGGCCAGCGCTCCCCCGGACGGTAACCGGCGCCCTGGGGGCGCTCGCGGAGCTTGCCGATGCCGCCCTTGACGGTGGCCTTGACGGCCGAGAGGAGGGCGGCGCGGGTCGGATCGGTCTCCTTGTGGTGTTCCATCGCGGCGAGGAAGTCGGCCTCCGGCATGCCGGCGACGACGCCGAGTTCGGCCATCGTGGCCAGGTAGGCGTCGCGCAGCCGGCCGTACCAGGCGTCGAGGTAGGCGCCGTGTTCGGGGCGGACGTACGCCTCGGCCGGACGCACCTCGTGCCCGAGTTCGACGGCGTAGGCCACGGTCGGGGTGGCGTACCAGGCCGGGCCCTCGGGGCGGGTGCCGGCCGGGGTGAACGGGTTCGGCAGCCGCGGGTCGACGTCGATGTGCGAGAGGTCGACGAGCCAGGAGCCGGGCAGCGACGTGTCGAACGCCGGGGCGGGTACGTGGACGGCGGCGCCCAGGCCGACGTTCAGCCGGTTCGCGGCCGCGGCGAACGCCATGTTGACGTCGATCCCGACCGCGTACTTCCGGGCGCACTCGTCGTCGGTGAGCAGTTGCGGGTCCCGGATCCACTCGAAGGCCTCCTCGTCGAGGACCTCCTCCGGGGTGCGGCGGTACCCGCGCGCGAACCGCGAGGCGACGACCGGGTGTTCGTCGGGGGCCTCGGGGGGTGCCGGGTCGACGGGCTCCGCCAGCGCGCCGGGGTTCCGTCCGGAGACCCAGGCGCCGGTGGACTGGTCCCTGACGGCCCGGGTCGGCGGGCGCAGGGCCGTCATGAGCTCCAGGCCGCTCACGGCGGTGGAGCCCCTGGGGGTGATGACGCGGTGCGCGTAGTCCGTGAGCAGCTGTGCCAGTTCGGGGGGCGGCAGGTGTTCCGCGTCGCCCCAGGAGCGGCTGTCGAGGGCGCCCCAGGGGAGGACGGCGAACTGCACGCACTGGCGCGTGCCGTCCTGCGCCGGGCGGTAGACGCGGGCCCAGGGGCCGAATCCGCGGCGGGTGAGCTGCCATTTGGACCGGGTGATCTGGCGGACGACCTTGTGGTCGGCGGGCAGGCGCAGGGCCCGGCGGTCCTCCAGGACGGCGGGCAGGCCGAGGCGTTCGGCGGCCTGGGCCGTCAGGACGACCAGCGGGTCGGCGTCCTTGCCGTTGCGGTGCAGCCGCGGCGCGCCGAGCTTCGCCTCGGCGAGCGTCCAGGTGACGAGCGACGGGAGGTCGGTCGCCGGGCACGGCAGCAGGAGGCCGCCCGCGCAGTGGGCGGTGCCGTCGCCGTCCAGCACGGCGAGCGGGCCGTGGGCGAAACGCGGATCCGGCGCGGCGGGTTCGGGCGCCGCTTCCCTGCGGGCGCGGGCCGGCGCCGGCCGCACGGGCGCGGGAGCCTGCACGGGCGCGGGGGCAGGGGCGGGGTCCGGCACGGGCGCTGGGGAGGGCGCAGGCGCGGGGCCGGGAGCCGAAACCGGGGCAGGTTCCGGGGCCCCGAGTTGCGCGGCGATGCCGTCCAGCAGCTTGGCGTACGCCGCACGAGTGGCACCCTGCGGTTCGCTGCGGCCGGCCTCCCACCCGGCCACGGTGGTCCGGGTCACGTCCAGCGCCTCGGCGACCTCGGCCTGGGTCAGGCCGTACTCGGTGCGCAGCCGGGCGCGTTCGGCGGGCTCGGGCAGGCGGGTCCGCCGCGGCCCCGACTTCAGGAGGGCGTCGACGGGATCGGACGTGCTGGCCATGCGGCGGTGGGCTCCTTCGCTGCTTCAGTCCCGGCCGGTTCCGGCGGCGCGGTGGGGTTCCGCGTCGAGGAACTCGCGCAGGTGCTGCCCCGTGAGGATACGGGCCGGGTTGCGCCCCGGGGGCAGGGGCAGCCTGCGGCCGAGGGCCCAGCGGAAGCGCCGTGCGGGTGCCAGGTCGAAGACGTACCTGCCCCCGCTCCGGTCGTCGGAGCGGCTGCCGCGGATCTCGAACGCGCCCACGCAGACCCCGCCGTCGACGAACGCCAGCAGGAAGTCCCCGTGCTGGGCGACCGTCCGGGCCGAGAAGCGCCACGCCCGGGCCGCGCTCTCCTCGACGGTACGCCCGTCGCGCAGCGCCTGCCGTACGTCCACCGCCAGCATCCCCGGTCCTCCTTCCGCGTGTCCGTCCGCCCGCCGGCCCGTTCCTTCCCGGCTTCGACGCACTTTATCGGCCGATAAAACAACCGGCCGTGACCGACGCGCCGGTGAGGGCGGCCGACGTAGGCTGTGGCCCGTGGACGACCTCCTGGGCTGCCTGGCCCTCGCCGCCGTACTGGCCGTGGTCATGGGCGCGTTCGCCTGGCTCGCGCAGGTGATCCGGCGCCGCGGAGTCGCCGGGCACGCGGTGACCGCCGCGCTCGCCTCCTACGAGGAGGCGTTCCGCGTCACGTCCTACGAGGCGCACCAGGAGATCCGCACCCAGGCCGCACGCAAGCTGCCCGTGGAGTCGCCGGACGACCCGTGGCGCCCTGCCCGGGCGACCCTCGCGGCCCGCCCGGCCACCCGCTCCGCGCGGGGCCCGCGCGGGTGGGCCCGCCGCCTGCGGCGCCGCCGCTGACCGGTCACGGCCCCTGCGCCGCCCCGCCGTCGGCGTCGCGCAAACGCAGGACGGAGACGCCTTCGCCGGGTACGCCCTGGCGGGCCGCCCGGCGGAGCCGGGCGGGGGTGTCGCCCGCCGCGAGCCGGAAGGAGCGGCCGAAGGCGGACTCGGAGGCGTAGCCCACGGAGGCGGCGACGGCGGAGACCGGTTGCTCGGTCTCCGTGAGGAGTTCCGCGGCGAGGAGCATGCGCAGCCGCATCAGGAACTCCCCGGCGTTCATCCCGGTCTCCCGGCCGAAGTGCCGGATGAAGGTGGCCCGCGACATGGAGTTGAGCGCGGCGAACTTCTCGATGCCCCAGTCGTGGGCGGGGTCGCGCAGGACGGCGTCGGTGACGGTCCGTACGACGCCGCGGGTGGAGGCGAGCCACGCCACCCGGCCCACGCCGGACACCCCGCGCAGGGCCAGCGTCAGCAGCACGTCGCAGAGGGAGTCGAGGACGGCCTCGGTGCCCGGCCCCGCCGTGCGGGCCTCGTCGCGCATGAAGGCGCTGAGCAGCGCCAGGGGGCTGCCCGGCCCGGCGCCGAGCGGCACGTGCAGCACCTCGGGCAGCATGCCCATGAGCACCTGGCCCGCGCCCCGCTCCCACGTGTAGTGGCCGCAGAAGAGGTCGACGGGCACCACGTCGCCGACCGGTCCGGTCCCGCTCAGCAGGGCGTACGGGCCGACGTCGCGGTGCTCGACGGAGGTGGCCGGGCCGGGGCCGTGCGTGTGGACGCTGTGCGCCGTGCCGCGCGGCAGGAGCACCATGTCGCCCGCCCGCAGGTCGATGCTCCGGTCGGGCAGTTCGAGGGTGCACTCCCCTTCCAGCAGCAGGTGGAAGGGGGAGCTGCCGGTGCCGCCCGCGGGGTTGTCCATGGTGTGGCTCCCGGCGATCAGGCAGCGGATGTCGACGCTGCCCCGCAACCGGGCGAGGTGGACCACGCGACTCAGGGTGTCCATGAGACTTTCTCGATAGAAATCGGTACTCACTGATCTTGGCATCTCGACCGGCGGGCGGCAAGGTGGTCGCCATGGAAAACATGCATGTCGATCTCCTCGTGATCGGATTCGGCAAGGGCGGCAAGACCCTGGCGGGGCGGATGGGCCGTCTCGGCCGGCGCGTCGCGATCGTCGAGCAGTCGGACTCGATGTACGGCGGCACCTGCATCAACGTGGGGTGCGTACCGACCAAGGCACTGATCCACCGGGCCGGCGAGCGCCGCCCGGACGATCCGCCGGAGGAGGGCTTCCGTGACGCCGTGCACAGCACGACCCGGCTGACGGACGCCCTCCGCGCGAAGAACTTCGAGATGCTCGACACCGTCGACTCCGTCACGGTCGTCACGGGCCGGGCCCGGTTCGTGGACGCGAAGACGGTAGAGGTCAGCGCCGGCGCCGACCGGCTGCTCGTCACCGCGGACACCGTCGTCGTCAACACCGGCGCCGAGCCGGTCGTCCCCGACGTCCCGGGGCTGCGCACCAGCGCGTACACCAGGACCAGCACCGACCTGGTGCGCGACCCGCGGCGTCCGGCCCGCATGCTGATCCTCGGCGCGGGCTACCTGGGACTGGAGTTCGCCGGGATGTACCGCGCGTTCGGCACCGAGGTGACCGTCCTGGAAGCGGGTGCGCGCGTGCTGCCGCGTGAGGACGAGGACGTCGCGGGCGCCGTGGCGTCCGTCCTGACCGATGAGGGCGTCACCATCGTGACGGGGGCGACGGTCACGGGCGTCACGGACGCGGCGGACCACGCCACCGTGCACTACCGCGTCGACGGGCAGGAACGGACGGCCGACGTCGACGCCGTGCTGGTCGCGGCCGGGCGCAGGCCCGCCACCGCGGGGCTCGGCCTCGAGGAGGCCGGCATCCTGACCACGGCGTCGGGTGCCGTCGCCGTGGACGAGTACCTGCGCTCCAGCCAGCCGCACGTCTTCGCCGTCGGTGACGTCAACGGCGGGCCCCAGTTCACCTACATCTCGCTCGACGACAGCCGGATCGTCCACGACCAGCTGGCCGGCGCCGGCACGCGCACCACCCGGGACCGCGAGGCCGTGCCGTACACCCTCTTCACCACGCCCCCGCTGTCCCGCGTCGGGCTCACGGAGCAGCAGGCGCGCGAGCAGGGCTACGCGGTCGCGATCGCCGAGAAGGCGGTCGCCGAGATCGCCGCGATGCCCCGGGCGAAGATCGTCGGGGAGACGCGGGGGGTGATGAAGTTCGTCCTGGACGCGGCGACGGACCGGGTGCTCGGCGCGGCCCTGTTCAGCGTGGACTCCCAGGAGCTGATCAACACCGTCGCGCTGGCTATACGGCACGGGGTCACGGCGACCGAGCTGCGCGACGCGATCTACACGCACCCGAGCTCGACCGAGGCCTTCAACGAGGTGCTGGCCACCGTCAGGTGAGCCGGTGGGGCCCCGCCGTCGCCGGCGTCTTTTGAGGCGAACCGCTCATTGCCGGACAATGTCGGCAGGACGCGGTCACCGCACCGGCGGCAGCGGGGCCCACCGACCACGGGAGGGCGTCATGCCTTCGTTCGTGCACACCACGGCACCGACCCGGTACGTCGAGGTGGACGGGGAGCGGTACGCCCACCGCCGGTTCGGCGCCGGGAGCGGCACGCCTCTGCTGATGCTGCCGCACTTCCGCGCGGGCATGGACCACTGGGACCCGCTCGTCACGGACGGTCTCGCCGCGGACCGGCCGGTGATCCTCTTCGACAACGCCGGGGTGGGGAACTCCGGCGGCCGGACGCCGGAATCGGCGGAGGGCTTCGCCACGAACACCGCGGCCTTCCTGCGGGCCCTGGACGTCACATGCGTCGACCTGCTGGGCTTCTCGCTGGGCGGCTACGTGGCCCAGGCGCTCGTCCTGGCCCGTCCCGAACTGGTGCGCCGCCTGGTCCTGGCCGGGACGAAGCCGCGCGCGGGTGAGACGGCGGGCGTCGGCGAACGCGTCGCGGAGGTGGCCGCCCACGAGGTCCTGACGGAGGAGGACTACCTGTACCTCTTCTTCGACGACTCCCCCGGCGGCCGGCGGGCGGGCCGGGAGTTCTGGACGCGCCGTCACGAACGGACCGTGGACGCCGACGCCGAGTCGGGACCGGAGAGCGTACGGGCACAGCAGGCGGTACGGGCGGACTGGAACACCCCGCGGGGCGAGCGGTTCTCGGAGCTGCGACGCGTCACGCAGCCCACGCTCGTGGTCAACGGCAGCGACGACATCATGGTCCCGACCGTCAACTCATGGATCCTCGCGCGGACCATCCCGCACGCGCAGCTCGTCATCTACCCGGACTCGGGCCACGGGGCGCTGTTCCAGTACCCCCGGCTCTTCTGCGCCCACGTCGCACGCTTCCTGGACAGCGAGCCGCCCTTCACCTGAGGTCCGACGGACCCGGCGCCTTCGGCCGCGGCTACGCCTCGGCGACCGCCCGGTGCCGGCCGGCGGCGCGGACGGCGTAGCGGACGGTCGCCGTGCAGAGGGCGAGGAACGCCGCGCTGACCAGGGCGACGATCAGCCAGGCCAGCACCCGCCCGCCCGGGACGGCGGCGCCGTGCAGCCAGCGCACGAGGAAGTTGCCGCTGGCGGCGGCCGGGAAGGAGAAGACCCAGTAGCCGAGGTGGAAACCGTCCTGGCGGACGTGCGGCACCAGGAAGAGCACGATCAGGACGGTGAAGAGCACCAGCCCGGCGAAGCCCTGGCCCACGGCGTCGACCCGTCCGCCGTGTGCGGCGGTCCAGGCGAGGCCGCCCACGGCGGGCGGGATCGTGAGGACGGTCAGCGTAGGACGGGCGGGAGCGGGCAGGCCGTTCGTGACGAGGCCGCCGAGGACGACGGCACCGAAGGCGAGCCAGTACACGACCCCGACCGCGAAGGCGGCCTCGGCCGCGGCCGGGAGCCGGACCGCGGAGCCGGTGGTGGCGGCGATGAAGGGCCCGGAGACCACCGGCAGCAGGTAGCCGGGGTGGAGCGGCGCGGAACCGAGGCCGCCCGTCACCCAGTGGGCGAGCAGCCGGGCGGCGATCACGGCGGAGGCGAGGGCGAACAGCGCGTAGGGCCAGCGGGCGGCCTCGACGCCGAAGCGGGCGAAGTGGCCGGTGGCGAGCATGCCGATGATCGGGACGTACGCGAGGGCGAAGCCCTGACGGGGGTGGTGGAGATCGTCCAGGACGTTGCGCCGGCGGGTTCCGCCGTGCCGCAGGTACTGCGCCAGCAGCACCACCCACACCAGGCCGCTGACCACGAACAGGACGTCGCTGACCCCGATCGGCGCGGACACCGTGGCCGCCGCCGACTGCCAGAGCCCGCCGAGCCCCGCCGTGCCGAGGGACACCGACATCAGCCCGATGCGGGTCGCCCGCCGGGCGGCTCCGCCGTTGCCGCCGGCGGCGTGCGCGCGCCGCGACGACGTGACCGAAGGGGCCTCCGCCGGGACCTCCGAGGGGGTGCCCGGGAACGCTTCCGGGAGCGCGACGGTCACGGGTGCGTCCGGTGCGGCCGACTGCATGCGGGGGTTCTCCTCCGGTTGGGTGGTTTCAATTTTAAACCAGACGCCGCCGCTCCGGCACCGGCCGGGGCCGTGCCCGGCCGAGATGCCCCCACGTGTCGGCGGGGACTATGGTCCACATATGGGAGCGCCCCGCCCCGGACGGAACGGCGTTCCCCGGCGGCGACCGGCCCGTTGGGCACCGCGCGGGGCCGGTGGGTGATGGGCGGGAGCGCAGCGCCAGGCGCCGCGCCGCAGGAGGAGGCCGCACTCGACCAGGCTCTGGCGGAGGTGGCGAGAACCACCGGGTCCCATGCCGCCGGCGTCTTCTTGCTGGTGCCGCACGCCCAGGCGTTGCGGCTGGCGGTGGTGACGGGCCTGTCCGCCGGTGTGGTGCGGCCGTGGTCGCGGCTGGCGCTGGCCACCCCGGCCCCCGTCTCCACGGTGGCGCGTGACGGTCACCCGGTCTGGGTGCACGGGCACGACGAACTGGCCCGCCGGTTCCCACGGACCGCCTTCGCCCTGCCCTACCGGGTGGCGATGTACGTCGTCCCGCTGCTCACCGGCACCACCGTGTCGGGCGTGCTGCAACTGCTGTGGCCCGACACGCGCCCCGACCGCCTCTCCCCGGACGAACGGGCGGCGGTCACCCGCGCCGCCGAGCGGATGAACGGGCTGCTGACGCAGGCCGCCGCCCGGGGGCGGCCGCTGCGGCCGGGCCCCGTACCGCGGGTGCTCGCGCCTGACCCTCCGCCACCCCTGCCGCCCGCCGAGGCCCAGGCCGCGGCGGAGCTGGCCGAGCGCCTGGACGAGGGGGTGCTCGCGCTCGACCTGGAGGGACGGGTGACCTTCCTGAACGGCAAGGCGGCCGAGCTGCTGGGCCAGGACAAACAGCGGCTGATGCACAACCGCCTCTGGGAGTGCCTTCCCTGGCTGATCGACCCGGCCTACGAGGACCCGTACCTGGCCGCCCTGTTCAGCCGCCTACCCGCGGACTTCACCGCCCTGCGCCCTCCGGACGACTGGCTGTCCTTCCGGCTCTACCCGGACACCACCGGGATCAGCATCCGCCTGCGGCCCGCCCCCGCACCGGCGGGCAACCGCCTCCCGCCCAGCACTCCCTCCGGGACGGCGCCGACCCGCGCCGGCGCGCTGTACCACCTGCTCTACATCGCCTCGTCCCTGACCGAGGCGGTCGGCGTCCGGGACGTGGCCGCGTCCGTCATGGAGCAGATCATGCCCGTCCTCGGGGCCGACGGCCTGTCGTTGCTGGTCACGGACGAGGGACGGTTCCAGGACGTCGCCTCCCGCGGCTTCCCGCCGGCCCACAAGGACTTCTTCCGGGGCCTGTCGCTGACGGTCGACACGGCGGGCTCGCGCACCGTCGCCACGGGTACTCCGATGTTCTTCAGCGACGTCGACGCGATACGGCAGGCGTTCCCCCTCGTCACCCCGTACACGCGCATGGGCGCCTGGGCCTTCCTCCCGCTCAACGCCTCGGGCCGCACGATCGGCTGCCTCGTCCTGGCCTTCGCGCTCCCCCGCGCCTTCCCGCCCGACGAGCGCGCCGCCCTGACCTCGCTGGCCGGCATGATCGCCCAGGCGCTGGAACGCGCCCGGCTGTACGACACCAAGAGCCAGGTCGCGCGCACCCTCCAGACCGCGCTGCTGCCGCACTCCCTGCCGCAGGTGCCCGGCCTGCGCGTCGCCGCCCGCTACCTCCCGGCCGCCAGCGGCATGGACATCGGCGGCGACTTCTACGACCTGATCCGCCTCGACGGCTCCGGGGCCGCGGCCGCGGTGATCGGCGACGTCCAGGGGCACAGCGTCAACGCGGCGGCGCTGATGGGCCAGATCCGCACGGCGGTGCACACCCACGCGAGCACCGGCGCGTCCCCGGACGACGTCCTCACCCGGATCAACCGCCTGTTCAGCGACTTCGACACGGACCTGTTCACCAGTTGCCTGTACGCACAGCTGGACGTGCCCGGGCACCGCGCGCTGATGGCGAGCGCCGGCCACCTGCCGGCGCTGCTGCGCCACCCGTCGGGCCGGACGGAGATCCTCGAGGTGCCGCCGGGGCTCCTGCTCGGGGTGGACGTGGCCGCCGACTACCGGGCCGCGGAGGTGCGGATGCCGCCCGGAAGCGTGCTCGCCCTGTTCACCGACGGGCTGATCGAACGTCCCGGCACCGATCTGGAGACGGCGCTGCGGGAACTCGCCGAGCGGCTCTCCGTCGCGCCCGTCGGGTCGCTGGACGACCTCGCCGACGAACTCCTGCGGGAGGCGCAGCGGACCTCGGGGGGCCGGGACGACATCGCCCTGCTGCTCGTCGGCCCGCGGCCCGCGGAGTGAGGGGCGGGGGCACCGAGCGGTCAGCCAGGCCGCGCCGCGAGACGGAACCGGCCGAGGGTGTCCCGCACCAGCCGGCGCACCTCGGCCCACGTGCCGTCGACGATCGCGTCGCCGCGCAGCAGCCGCTCCGCGGGCTGGGCCGCGTACCAGTGGGCCCGGTGCAGCGCGTCGGCACCGGCGGACATCCCGGCGACCACGTAGTAGTGGTGGACCAGCGCCCCCGAGCCGCCGCGATGACGCAGCCCCACCAGCCAGACCACCGCGCCCTCGTCACCGTGGCGCGGGGCCCCGTCCGGGCGCGCGTGCCGCCCGCCGGCCGGCCCGGGGGCGTCCGGCGGGTCGGCCGCACCGGAAGGGTGGGTGTTTGTCATGTCTCGCTCCCGCCGCGCGCTTCCCGCTTGGGCCCCTCCAGGGTCGCTCCGGCGGCGGTACGGGGACCACGGCCATCCGGCCGGATGGCCCTCGGATCCGGTCAGGGGCGGTAGACGACGCCTGGCTGCGGGGTGCCCGGCGCGAGCAGCTGCGGAACGGTCACAAAGGTGAAGCCCCGCCGCTTGAGGGCGTCGATGATCCCGGGCACGGCCGGCAGGGTGCCCCGGTAGCCCTTGGCGTCCGGGCCGGGGACGACGTCGTGGAGCAGGATGATGCCGTCGCGGTCGGCCTGGTCCAGGACGCGCTTGGTGATCAGGGCGGGGTCGTTGGTCTCGTAGTCCTTGGCCGTGACGCTCCACAGCACCTCGGAGAGGCCCATCTCGCGGGCGATCCCCTGGACGGTGTCGTTGGTGCGCCCCTGCGGCGGGCGCATGAGGGTGGGCTTGCGGCCCGTTATCCGCTCGATCGCGTCGTCGGGCCGGCTCAACTCCTCGCGGATCTCCGCGGGGTCGATGTCCGTGAGGATCTTGTGCGACCAGGTGTGGCTGGCCACCTCGTGCCCCTCGGCCGCCATGCGCTTGACCATGTCCGGGTAGCGCTCGACGTGGTTCCTGCCGAGGAGGAAGAACGTGGCGTGGACCTGCTTGTCCTTGAGGACGTCGAGCAGCTGCGCGGTGTTCTTGCTCGGTCCCGCGTCGAAGGTGAGCGCGATGCACTTGGCCTTGCGGCAGTCGACGCTGCCGAAGGTGCCCGTGCCGTTCTTGCCGGCCTCCTGACGCACGGTGCCGGGCGAGGTGGTCTCCACGCGGGTGCACCCGGTGAGCGCGAGGGCGATCGCGAGAGCGGCCACGGGGAGCGCCGCCCATCTGCGGGCGAACCGGGCGGGGGCGGCGTCAGGTCGGGCGGGCAGGTGGCGTCGAGGCCGGACATATCGCATGGTCGCGACTATACATAAGGGGTATACATGTCATTCATACCGGGGGTACCCCCGCCCACCCCGCGGCGACCCGCCGTCTACATGACGTGTATACCTCATGTGTATATTGACGCGCATGTCCATCGGCCACACCCTCCTGGGTCTCCTCGAATCGGGACCGCGCCACGGCTACGACCTCAAGCGCGCCTTCGACGAGCGATTCGGGCACGACCGCCCGCTGCACTACGGGCAGGTCTACTCCACGATGTCACGGCTGCTGAAGCACGGCCTGGTCGAGGTCGAGGCCATAGAGCCCGGCGAGGGCCCCGAGCGCAAGCGCTACGCGATCACGGAGGCGGGCGTCACCGACGTCGCGCAGTGGCTCGCGACGCCGGAGAAGCCGGAGCCGTACCTGCAGTCGACGCTCTACACCAAGGTCGTCCTCGCGCTCCTCACCCAGCGGGACGCCGCCGACATCCTCGACGTGCAGCGCGCCGAGCACCTGCGGCTGATGCGCGACCTGACCGAGCGCAAGCGCACCGGGGACCTCGCCGACCAGCTGATCTGCGACCACGCCCTCTTCCACCTGGAGGCCGACGTGCGCTGGCTGGAGCTGACGGCGGCGCGCCTCGACAGGCTGGCCCGGGAGGTCGGCGCATGACGGCCCCCGAGCCCCTGCTCACCGCCGAAGGCCTGCACAAGAGCTACGGCCCGACGACGGCGCTCGACGGGGCGGACTTCTCCGTGCACGCCGGTGAGGTCGTCGCCGTGCTGGGCCCCTCCGGCTCCGGGAAGTCCACCCTGCTGCACTGCCTCGCCGGGATCGTCGTCCCCGACGCCGGCACCATCACCTACCGCGGCGACGAGCTGTCCGCCATGAACGACGCCCGCCGCAGCGCGCTGCGGCGCGGCGAGTTCGGCTTCGTCTTCCAGTTCGGGCAGCTCGTGCCCGAACTGACCTGCGCGGAGAACGTCGCGCTGCCCCTGCGCCTGGGCGGCACCTCCCGCAAGGAGGCCGCGCGCACCGCCCTGGAATGGCTGCGCCGGCTGGAGGTCGACGACGTCGCGGGGCAACGCCCGGGGGCGGTCTCCGGAGGACAGGGACAACGGGTGGCCGTCGCCCGTGCCCTGGTCACCGGCCCCCGCGTGGTGTTCGCCGACGAACCCACCGGCGCGCTGGACTCCCTCAACGGCGAACGGGTGATGCGCCTGCTCACCGACGCCGCGGTCGTCCTGGTCACCCACGAGACGCGGGTGGCCGCGTACTCCGACCGCGAGGTCGTCGTACGCGACGGGAAGGCCCGCGACACCGCGCGCGTGGCATGAGGCCCGGCAACATCCCCCGCGCCGCCCGCCTCGCCACCCGCCGGAACCGCTTCCAGGACTTCGCGATGGACTTCCGGTTCGCCGTCACCGGCGGCCGCGAGGCCCGAGCGCGAACCCTCCTGACCGGCCTCGGGGTTGCCCCTGCTGCTGCTCCAGGAAGCAGCAGCAGGGGCAACCCGGCCCGGTACCTACCGGAGACCACCGACGCTCACGGCCGCCCTGCCGAAGGCCCTGACCAGGCGTGACGACCGAGAACACGCCCGCGACAACATGACGTACACCTCGATCGTCAAGGGCCGAGCCGACGACACACTGCTGATCAACGCGGTGGACACCGCCTACCGCGGCCAGGAGGTGCGCGGTCGCCTACTGAAGCCGAAGGGCCGGGAAGCACCGCTGCCGCCCGGCGTCGGCAGGCTGTCCGCACCCGGGACGATGGTGGCCTTCCCCGCCCTGCGGCGGCTGCTCAACTCTGCGCGGGACCCGCTGGTGAGTGAGCGGCTGCCGTACCGCGTCACCGGCACCATCGGCCGTGACGGCCTGGTCTCACCGGACAACCTCGCCTACTACGCGGGCACCACGGGACTCACCCCGGCGCCGGGGCCGGGCAGACCGTCCGCGTCGAACGCATCCACGCCTTCGGCTCCGTCGACCGGGGGCGGCACGGGGGACCCGGTCCTGGCGCTGCTCGTGCTCATCGTCCTCGTGGGGCTGCTCTTGTCCGTCGGGGTGTCCGCCGCCGTCCGTTTCGGCGGACCGCCGCGACCGCCGGCTCGGCGCGGACACGGCCACCACCCGCCGGGTCGCCGCAGGCAAGGCCCTCGCCTGCATCTGCTGCGTCCTGTTGCTGACAGCGCGAGCCTGCTCGTCTCCCAACTGAAGCAGTTGCGAGAGCGCAGGAAGCTGCTGTCAACCGTGGTGGCCTTCGGCACTCGCCGCAACGCCCTCGGCCTGTCGGTGCTGTGGCAGACCGCGATCCTCGTCGGCCTCGTCCTCGCCCTCGCCTGCGTGGTCGGCCTGACCCTGGGGCGGTACTGCTGCGCATGGTCGGGGCGGCCGTGACCGTCGACTGGCGCGACGTTGCCGCCACGACCGGCGTCAACATGGCCGTCGTCCTCCTGGTGACCCGTCTCAGCCTTCCCGCCCTGGCCGCACGGTGCGCCCGGACGGCCTGCGCACGGAGTGACGCGCGGCGGCGTCCGGCAGTTGGAGAACCGGCCTCGGACACATCCGGATGCCACAGGGAACACCTGGCAATTCGCCCGAAGTGCAGTGGACACCGGCAAACCTCACGCTTAACCTGAACGGGTCGTGCGCGACGGAGGGTCTTCGTACCCTCTCGGGGGGCAGGGGGTTCACATGAACATCGTCGGCCGCGTCAACGATTTCGTAGGCGACGACGACTCCAGAGCCGTCGTACTGCAGTCCCTTCGCGGTACTGACATCAGAGTCGGTCGGAATGCCGACCGGGTGTTCCCCGCAGCAAGCCTGATGAAGCTGGCACTAGCGGTCACCGTGATGGAGCAGTCGGATCCACGCCGTGTCGTGACCCGATCGGATCTGGGCCGCACGGACTACCCGTCTCTTCTGGAGGTCTTCGAGCCGCGGCATCAATTCACTCTGGCCGAATTGTGCGGCCTCATGCTCGCCACCAGTGACAACCCCATCGGAACTTTCCTCACCGACCTCGTCGGCATGGACGCCGTAACAGCGACGGCCGCCCGGGCAGGTGCCCAGCAGACATTCATGCGGGTGGGTTTTACTGACGGCGAACTCAACGCGACCGCACGGGACAGCGTCACAACCGCGGACGACACGGCATGCATGCTGCGATACGTGGCGACCACGCCGCGGCTCCGCCCACTCCTCACAGCCCTTCGCAACAGTATGCGGAACTTCCGCCTGCCGCTTCGACTTCCCGACCAACTGCCGGTCGCCCACAAGACCGGAAGTCTCAGTGGCCTCGCACATGATGCGGGCATCCTGTACGGACGCCACATCGACTTGATCGCCGTTTTTCTCACGGACCGGCAAGAAGACACGGCGCTCGTGAACATCCAAATCGGCGATTGCATCGCCGACATCTGGCGCCTCGCCGACGAAACCCTCTGACAAGGTCGGTGATGGGCGATGGCCGATCAGCGCGGCGTGATCTCGGAAGTACGGCGGACGGTCCGCATCTACAACCTGCTCGTCCTCGTTGTCGGAACGGTTGCGCTGATCGTGTCGGTGAACCGAGCGCACGAAGACGTTCTCGCCAAGACGTCGGAGATAGTGGGCACCACCCTTGTCTCCGCAGCCATGGTCAGTTTCATCTTCGGGCAGATCACCATCCGTGACACGACGCTTCAGGTCGATCAAGCCATCGACCACGCGCTCCGAGAGATACTCGAGCCCATTCGTGAAAACCTCTTTGCCGGTGCCCTGGCGCGCTACAGGTGGGACTGTCACTTGGACCATCTCGGCTCCGACGGTTATGCGGTCCAAGCAATGCGCATCTCCTACCACGTACCGGAATTACCCAGGGAACTGCGATTCATCTGCGTCTCTTCCCTCAGCGACGAGCCCTTCGGCATCCTCGCCAGCGACAACCGATACGTCTTCCGCTGGCAGATCGACGAGGGACTGTCGCTGACCGATGGCGACTGCTTCCGCGTCGATCACGTTCGCGTCGACGGGCAGCAGTTGTCGCAGACTTCCCCGCGCCAGACCGAACTGCGAGGCTCACCGGCGGTCGAATACCGTTTCGTGTTGCCGGAACCTCGTCACCATCACGGCTTCCGTTCCGTTGAGTTCAACGTCGTCACACGCAAGTACCTGGGAACCGACCGTGAGATCCGGGTGCAGGCGTACACGTTCAGACCCGTACTGGACGCCGAGTACCGGCTGACCGTAGGACAGGGCATCGGCGCCCAGATCCTCAACACTCAGGTGTCAGGACTCACCAGGCTCGGCACCGGGGGCCTGACGCAACACGGCCGCACGTACCCCGACGCATTCGGTCAGGTCGCCGCCCATGCCATCTTCACCACACCGCTGCAGACGGGGAGCAGCGTGGTGTTCACGATCGACCGAGGGAATCCTCGCCGTGTGTCCCCATCCGGGATGCCTTGAGCGGGCGCTCCAGCCCACCTCCGCGTCACCCTGTCAGTGCCGGGCCGGTGGGGCGGTGGTGGCCCGGCGGGTCAGGACCGCGGACAGCACGGTCGTCTCCGGGACGTCGTCGCGGTCGGCGAGCTTGGCCATCAGGAGCTGGACCGCGCGGGTGCCGATCTCGGCGGAGGGTATCGAGACCGACGTGATGGGCACGGGCGCCTGCTCGGCGGTCTCGTCGGGGCAGATCGCGGCCACCGACAGGTCGTCCGGGACGCGCAGTCCCATGGCCTGGAAGGCCGCGATCAGGGGCTGGGTGATCGGCTCGTTGTGGACGACGACGCCGGACAGTCCCGGCTGCTCGCGCAGCAGTTGCTCCGCCATGTCCCGCGCGGCAGCCGGGGTCTCCGGGCACGGGTGGACGGACGAGCGCAGGCCGAGGCGGTCGGCGGCCGCCGTGAAGCCCGCGGCGACCCGGCGCGCGAAGCCGGTGCCGCGGACGTAGACCTCGGGCGGCGAGCCGACGAGGGCGACGGTGTGGTGGCCGAGCGCGGCGAGGTGCTCGACACATGCCTCGCCGGCGCCCGCGAAGTCCAGGTCGACGCAGGTCAGCCCGGCCGGGTCGGAGGGGAAACCGATGAGCACGGACGGCCGGTCCAGGGCGCGCAGCAACGGCAGCCGCCGGTCGTCCATCTCGACGTCCATGATGATGAAGGCGTCCGCCATCGCGCTCTGGGCGACCCGGTTGATGCCCTCCTCCCCCTCGTTCTGCGTGAGGAGGAGGACATCGTGGTCGTGCTCCCGGGCGGCGGTCAGCACGGAGGTGGCGAACTGCATGACCACGGGCACGTGGATGCCCTTCCGGAGGGGCAGCACCAGGCCGATCACCCGTGACCTGCTGCTGGCCAGGGACCGGGCCCCGGCGTGCGGCCGGTAGCCCAGTTCACGGATGCTGTCCTCGATGCGCCGCCGGGTCTCCGGGGAGATCGGCCGCTTGCCGCTGAGGGCGTAGCTGACGGTGCTCGGCGACACGTTGGCGTGCCGCGCGACGTCAGTGATCTTGACCATGCAACTCCCTTCCCGTACGTGCGTGCTGTGCCGTGCCGTCCTCAGGAGCCGGCGAGCTCCAGGGTGAGGACGGCGGTACCGGCCGCGGCACGAGCGGAGGGACCGCCGGCGACCTCGACGCCCCACGGCAGGGACGCGTCGGAGGTCTCGGCCCGCAGCGTGGAGCCCTCGCGCACGACGGTGATCTCGGCCGCGGCCGAGCCGTCCTCGCGGGGGATCCGCACGGTGGTGCGGGAGCCGTCGGCCGGCTCGAAGACCCGGACCGTCACGTCGTCCGCCCACACGTAGTCGGGACGGTCGTCGACGGCGCCGACCGGGATCGCGGAACCGGGCCGGGCCAGCAGCGGGACGCTGAGGTAGTCGTGGGTCTCGCGGACCCAGCGCGGTCCGGTGACCTGCTCGCCGGTCGTGAAGTGGGTCCAGGTGCCCTCGGGCACGTAGTACGACACCTCGCCGTCCTCGGAGAACACCGGCGCGACCAGCAGGTCACCGCCGAGCATGTACTGGCGCTCCAGCGAGGCGCAGCCCGGGTCGTCCGGGAACTCCAGCACCATGGCGCGCATCATCGGGACGCCCTCGGTGTGCGCCTGGTGCGCGGCACCGTAGAGGTAGGGCATGAGGCTCAGCTTGAGCTTCGTGAAGTGGCGGAGGACGTCCACCGCCTCCTCGTCGAACAGCCACGGCACGCGGTAGGAGGAGGAACCGTGCAGGCGGCTGTGCGAGGAGAGCATGCCGAAGGCGGTCCAGCGCTTGAACAGCCCGGCGTCGGGCAGGCCCTCGAAGCCGCCGATGTCGTGGCTCCAGTAGCCGAAGCCGGACAGGCCGAGGGAGAGGCCGCCGCGCAGCGACTCGGCCATCGACTCGTACGTGGACTCGCAGTCGCCGCCCCAGTGCACGGGGAACTGCTGGCCGCCGGCCGTCGCGGAGCGGGCGAAGAGCACCGCCTCGCCCTCGCCGCGGTGCTTGCGCAGCACGTCGAAGACGGTCTTGTTGTACAGCTGCGTGTAGTAGTTGTGCATGCGCTCCGGGTCGGAGCCGTCGAACCAGGCGACGTCGGTGGGGACGCGCTCGCCGAAGTCGGTCTTGAAGCAGTCGACGCCCATCTCCAGGAGGGCCTCGAGCTTGGACGCGTACCAGGCGCAGGCGTCGGGGTTGGTGAAGTCGACCAGGGCCATGCCGGGCTGCCACAGGTCCCACTGCCAGACGCCGCCGTCGGGGCGCTTGAGCAGGTAACCGGCGGCCTTGCCCTCGGCGAAGAGCGGGGAGCGCTGGGCGATGTACGGGTTGATCCACACGCAGATGTGCAGGTCGCGCTCCTTGAGCCGGCGCAGCATCCCCTCGGGGTCGGGGAAGACACGCGGGTCCCACTCGAAGTCGCACCAGTTGAACTCGCGCATCCAGAAGCAGTCGAAGTGGAAGGCCGACAGCGGCAGGTCGCGCTCGGCCATCCCGTCGACGAACCCGGTGACGGTCTGCTCGTCGTAGGAGGTGGTGAAGGAGGTGGTCAGCCACAGCCCGAACGACCAGGCGGGCGGGAGCGCGGGCCGGCCGGTGAGCGCGGTGTACTTGCGTAGGATCTCCTTCGGCGTCGGGCCGTGGATGACGTAGTACTGCAACTGCTGGCGCTCGGCGCTGAACTGGACGCGCGAGACCTGCTCGGAGGCGACCTCGAAGGAGACCTTGCCGGGGTCGTCGACGAAGACGCCGTAGCCGGCGTCGGTCAGGTAGAACGGGATGTTCTTGTAGGACTGCTCGCTGCTCGTGCCGCCGTCGGCGTTCCAGATGTCGACGGTCTGGCCGTTCTTGACCAGCGGGCCGAAGCGCTCGCCGAGACCGTAGACGGACGTGCCGACGGCCAGCCGGAGCTGCTCGCGGACGTGGTGCTCGCCCTCGGCGGTCTCCATCAGCGCCATCGCCTTGACGTCGCTGCTGGTGAGGGTGCGCCCGTCGGCCTGGAACTCCATCCGCCACTCGCCGTCGAGGCGGAAGCGGACGCTCAGGTCGCCGGAGGTGAGGACGGCCTGCTCCTCGTCGACGGTCACGACGGGCTCGTGCGGCTCGTGGTGCAGCTCGAAGTTCGGGCCGGTCTCGACCTCGCCCTCGAAGTGGGTGATGCGCACGCCGATCACACCGGGCATCGGCGCGGTGCAGTCGACGGTGACCAGCGGGCCCTTGAGCAGGTCGCCGCGGTGCCGGATGTGCTGCGTGGGCGCGTGCACCCGCAGGGTTCCGGGGCCCGGGACGGCATCGAGGACCTCGGCCGGATACGCCGCCGTGACGCCTTCGCGCAGCAGCCAGTACCCGTTGGTGAACTTCATGGTCGATGCCTTTCCCGGTGGGCGGCCACCGGCGTTCTCGGTACGTGTACGTGTGGGAGCAGGTGGGGGTGGCCCTGCCTCCTGCCCCGTGACGGGGGGAGGCAGAGCCGTGGGCGGGTCGGCGGGGTGGTCACCCGCCCGGGTGGAGGGCCTCGGACACAGGCGTCCGGGCGGCGGTCACTTCACGGCGCCGACGGCGATGCCCCGGGTGAGCGTCCGCTGGAAGAGCAGGAAGAACACGATGGCGGGGAGTGCGCCGAGCAGGCCGGCCGCGTTGGTCATCGTCGCGTCCATGAGGCGCTGGCCCTGGAGCACGCCGAGCGCCACCGAGACGGTCTGGTTGTCGTTCGACGGCAACATGACCAGCGGGAGCAGGAACTCGTTCCAGGTCCAGATGAAGAAGAACACGAGCAGGACGCCGAGGGTGGGCCGGCTGACCGGGACCACCATCCGCCACAGGATCTGCCAGCTGTTGGCGCCGTCGATCCTGGCCGCCTCGATGATCTCCTTCGGGAAGGCCCCGAGCACGGAGGAGAGGAGGTACGTGCCGAAGGCCGCCTGCACGACGCTGAAGACGATGATCAGGCTCAGCCTGGTGTCGTACAGCCCCACCTGCTTGGACAGGTAGTACAGCGGGTAGACCAGGGCCTCCTGCGGCAGCACGTTGGCCAGCACGAAGAACGCCAGGAAGTAGGCCTTGCCCTTGATCCTCCCGATGCCGATCGCGTAGGCGTTCAGCACCGAGAGGATGACGCCGAACACGGCCACCGAACCCGAGATCAGGATCGAGTTCAGCAGCGTGTGCCCGAAGTTGACCCGGGTCCAGAAGTCCGTCAGGCCGTCCAGGTGGATGCCGTGCGGCAGGGACAGCGGGCCGTGCGCGGAGTAGTCGGCGGGCGACTTCAGCGCGTTGATGAGCACGATCAGGAGCGGCAGCACCATGAAGATCGCGCCGAGGATCATCGCCACCAGCACCGGGTAGCGCTTGAGCGCCTTCACTGTGCGTCCTCCGATCGGGTCTGGAACCGCAGGCCGACCGTGGTCAGCGCCAGGATGATCAGGGTGAGGACCGTCGCGATCGCCGAGCCGTAGCCGACGTCGGTCTTCTCGAAGAAGGTCGAGAAGGAGAAGTAGGACGGCACGATGGTGGCGTCGGCCGGCCCGCCCTTGGTGAGGACGTAGACCGCGCCGAAGACCTTCAGGGCCGCGATGGTGCACCACAGCATCACCACGTAGATCTCGGGGCGGATCTGGGGCAGCGTCACGTGCCAGAAACGCTGCCACCAGTTCGTCCCGTCCAGCTCGGCCGCCTCGTAGAGCGAGGGATCGACCCGCTGGAGTCCCGCCATGAAGATCACGACGGGGAAGCCCAGCTGCACCCAGACCATGACGGCCATCACGCTGTACAGCGCGAACTTCGGGTCACCCAGCCAGTCCTGCTGGAGCGAACCCAGGCCGACCGCCTTCAGCAGCTCGTTGAGCGAGCCGTTCTCGGGGGCGAGGATCCAGCTCCAGACGATGCCCGCAACGGTGATGGGCAGGACCTGGGGGAGGTAGAAGCAGGCACGCAGCACGCTGGCCAGCTTCGAACCGAAGTGCTTGCCGATGAAGTCGAACAGCGCCGCGGCCACCACGAGGCCGACGGCGGTGGGGATCACCGCCATCGCCAGGACCATGGCGACGCTGTGCCGGAAGGACTCCCAGAACCGCGAGTCCTTCATCAGCTCCTGGTAGTTCTCCAGCCCGGCCCAGGTGGGCGAGCCGACGCCCTGCCAGTGCGTGAGGCTGAAGTAGATGTTCATCCCGAACGGCACGATGACGACGGCCGTGAAGGCGATGACACCCGGGATCAGGTACAGCGCGTAGGGATTGCGCAGCCGGAGGGGTCGGGCGCTCATGACGTGGGCGCACCCGCGTCATAGGCCTTCTGCAGCTCGTCGAGGACGGCGTCCGGGCTCGCGCTGCCGGTGATCAGCTTCTGGGTGGCCGAGACCAGCACGTCGTAGAAGCCGGGGACCGGCCAGTCCGGGTAGAAGGCGAGACCGTCCTGGGACGAGACCTTGTTGAAGTTCTCGATCAGCTCCTTGGAGCTGGGGTCGGTGATCGCCGAGGGCTCGGCCGCGACGGGCACGCCGCCGTTGTTGCCGAGGGTGTTCTGGATCTCCTTCTTCATCGTGATGTTGATGAAGTCGTAGGCCAGCTGCTTGTTCTTGGCGTTCTTCGGGACGACCCAGAGGTTGCCGCCGGAGCCGAGGGTCATCTTCGACTCGGGGAAGAGGAACGAGCCCCACTGGAACTTGTTCTCGTCACGGAAGCGGCCGTACCACCAGCTGCCCGAGAAGAAGATCGGGGACTTGGCGCCGATGAAGGAGACGCCGGCGTCCTCGGCCTTGGCGCCGCTGCTGGTCTTGGCGATGTAGCCCTTCTTCACCCAGTCCGAGAGGGTGTTCGCGGCGTACGTCCAGGCGGCGTCGTGGAAGTCCGCCTTGCCCTTGTACAGCTCGAAGGAGTCGACCCAGCTGCGGTCGGCCTTGGTCAGGGCCAGCTGGTACAGGTACTGGTGGGCCGGGTACTCGGCGCCGCCGTTGGCGAGCGGGGTGATGCCCTTGGCCTTGAAGGCGGCGAGGGCCTGCTCGAACTCGGCGAAGGTGGTCGGGACCTTCACGCCGTTCTTCGCGAAGAGGTCCTTGTTGTAGTACACCATCGTGTACTCGCCGAAGTTCGGGACGCCGTACCAGTTGCCGGAGCCCATGACGCCCTTGGCGTCGTAGCGGCTGGTGGTCGTGACGCTGGGGCTGAGCAACTTGTCCCAGCCGTACTTGGTGACCTGCGGGGTGAGGTCGGTGAGCAGCCCCTGCTTGGCCAGCAGGCCGGCGGTGGCGTTGCCCTTGTTGTACTCCATGAGGTCGGGGGCGTTGCTGGAGTTCAGCACCATCGACGCGGTCTTCTGGATCTGCTCGAAGCCCTTGGCCTCGAACTCGACCTTGACGCCGGGGTGCGTCTTCTTGAACTCCTCTATCGCCTGGTTCCAGGCGATGCCCATGGCGCTGTTCGGGGCTTCGTAGTGCCAGAGCTTCAGCGTCTTGCCGTCGCCCTCCGCACCGCCGTCCGAGCTTCCGCACGAAGTGATGAGCATGGCGCCCGCAAGGGCAGCTGCTGCGAGAGCCAGCGGTCTGCGCACCTTCAACATTGAAGTGACCTCCACCTGGGCCGAACGAGTGAGGCGCCCATCGAATGGTTTCGATGCGACGCGTCGAAGCGCTTCGACGCAGGACCGTATGCAGCGGGCGCAGATATGTCAATGGTGTTAACAAATTGCCGACCAGCGATTTTTGAAGTGTTACCGACGCTCAACGAGTGCGTGACATGCGACGGATGCCCGGAGTGACCGGGTGCGGACGCAGCGGCGTCGCTCACGGGACGGAAGCGCTTGACATCGAAGCGGATTCACCGCTTCCGAATTCCGGCGGGATGCTCCTTTGGGCACCGTTGAACCCTCACACCCCTTCCGTCACATTTGCCACACCAGCCTCTACGGGCGCACGGTCAGGGGTGCGGGAGGGGTTGCTGCGCGACGTCAACCCCCGCACGCGGACTTGCAGTTGGGCCGCCGCTGACGCAACGGAACCTTCGCGGCACGCACGGTTGACAGGGCGTCACAGCAGAGCAAAAGATACCAATATGCACTTTTTGCCGGATCCCTTTGACGGGCGGCACAAAACATGCCTACCGTGCATATAGGGACGTCTTCAACTACAGACCTCTGTTCCGGCGTTCCACATCCGTGAGGTGCGTTCCGCGCCCGGTCGTCCGCACCCCAACCCGCCGGGATCACGTACGTTCCCGCGCGGGAGGTGGTCGACGCCGCGCGGACCGAGACCCGAAGTCCACATCCCCGAAGGGGGAGTCATGCGAAGGCTTACCATCCGCAGGATCGCCGCCGCTGTCGTGGTGGCGCCCCTGCTCGCATTCGCCGGAGCCACCGCGGCCAGCGCGGCGACGCCACAGACAGCACCCGCGACCGCGCAGTCCGTCGTCGACCACGGCGGCGGCTGGGGCGGCGGGCACGGCGGTCACGGCGGCCACGGCGGCTGGGGCTGGGGCAACGGCTACGGTTACGGCGGCTACGGCTGGGGCGGTTACGGCGGCTACGGAGGTTACGGCGGCTACTACGGCTACTACCCCGGCTTCTACGGCTTCTACGGAGGCTTCTAGTGCTGACGCCTCGGCGCCGGCACCGGTGACGTGCCGGCCCGCCCGATGACGTCCCCACCGCGACCGTCACCGCCCGGTCCCCCCGGGCCCGGACGGTGACGGCCCACGGTGAGGAGGTCGGGCAGGGCGCCTGCAGCGGCCCTTCCGCGGCGGTGACGGCACCACACCGAGCCCGACAGAAACACACAGCGGCCCCCGTGAAGCGGGGGCCGCGGGCGTGTCCCGCACCGGGGACGGTGCGGGACACGCCCGCGGTGCCGTCACGCGACCCGGGGGCCGCTCAGTCCCACAGTTCGCGGACGGGGTCGTGCGGCCAGGACGGCTCGGTGTCGGGGTAGGTGATCGTGAGCTTGGTGAAGTGCCGCAGGTGCGGGTCGCCGGGCCAGGGCTTGCTCTCGGAGAGCCTGACCTTGACCGGGAAGGTGTGGAAGTGTCCCGCCGCGCAGTACGGATCGCAGTCGTTGACCTCCTCGTAACCGGTCCCCTCGGCCGAGTCGCTTCCCCAGTGGGACCAGTACAGACCGCCCAGCCGGTCGTTCCCGTCCCCGCAGGCCAGCAGGAAGTCGGGGGGCATGACGAGTCCCCGGCCGAAACAGGTGACCAGGACCGTGGCGTAGGTGGGGGCGGTCGCGCCGGAGGCGGCCCCGGCCGCCGGGGCACCGACGCCCGCCGAGGCGGGGGCGGCCGCGACGACGGTCGCGAGGGCGGCGGAGGCGACGGTCAGGGCGAGGTTGCGGAGGAGTGGCATCGCGGTCTGCCTTCCTGGCCGCTGCCGGGGTGGTGGCGGTCGTGGACGAGGTGCGGTCCGGAGTGCCGCTGCGACGGTCGCGGGAGCGGGGGCAGGACGCTCGGCGTCCCGGCGGGGGCCGCCGAGCGGCGGAGAGACGGAGGGGCGGAGCGGAGGGGCGGGAGCGGAGGGGCGGCAGGCTTCCTCGGGCGGAACGGCCGTACGGCCTCGAAGTCACGTTCCTCCAGGAGGGTGAGGCGCGCAACCCGGCGGGGCGTGCGTTCGGGCCCGGCCGGCACGCTCGGTGACGGCACGGACGCGGGGGGAATCAATCAGATTTACCGGGCGGTGCGGAACAAATCCGACACTTACCCCGGTTGAAGCCCCCATCAGGGAGTTCCCCGTTCCACCGAGGTGATGCAGCAGTGGGCACCGACATGAGCAGTCCGACCACGGAGACGTTCAAGCGCGCCGTGCTCTTCTTCAACCGGCAGCGCTACGCCGCCGCGGCCCGGACGCTCGCGTCCATCGTGGACGTGGCGCCCCGCAACATGGCGGTGCGCATGCTGCTGGCCAGGTCGTACTACTTCTCCGCGCAGCTCTCGCGGGCGGAGGCGGAACTGCGTGACCTGCTGCGTGCCGAGCCGCAGGACGCGCACGCGCACCTCCTCCTCGGCCGCACCCTCGAGCGTCAGGGGCGGCTCGCCGAAGCCGCCCCCCACCTGCGGCTCGCCGACGCGATGACGGCCTGGGACCTCGTCGTCGTCTGACCATCCCGGCCCGGGAAGGCCGCGCGGCGCCCCGCCCGCGGGCCACTCCCCCGGCCCATCCCCGGTTGTCCGGACCGTACCGCCTCCGCAGGCTGCTCACGTGGGGGCCAACGACCGACCACGGTTCGGAGACCGCAATGACCTGTCCGCACGTCCGGTCCATAACGCGACGCAAGGCGCGCTACGCCGTCGCAGTCCTCCTCGCTGCCGCCGCGAGCCTCACCGCCTGCGGTGAGAGGACGACGAGCGCCATGCGCGTCGACAACGCGGTGCCCGCCGACACGCCCGCACCGAAGGTGCCCTGCGGCAACCCGCCCGTGCGGCTGGACCCGCAGGCCCAGGACTTCCTCGACCAGCTGGCGGCAGCGGACGGCCCGCCGCTGTACACGCTCTCGCCCACGGGCGCCCGCCAGGTCCTGGACAAGCTGCAGGCGGGACCGGTGGACATGCTCCCGGCGCAGGTCAGCGAGCGGACCGTGCCCGGCGGACCGACCGGCCCGGTGTCGGTGCACGTCGTACGGCCCGAAGGCGCCAAGGGGGACCTGCCCGGGATCGTCTACATCCACGGCGGCGGCTGGGTGCTGGGCAACTTCAAGACCCACGAGCGCCTGGTGCGCGAGATCGCCAACGGCGCGCAGGCAGCGGTGGTCTTCGTCGACTACACGCCCTCGCCCGAGGCCCGGTTCCCCGTGGCGATCGAGCAGGCGTACGCCGTGGCCAAGTGGGTCGCCGGCAACGGCGGACAGATCGGCGTGGACCCCTCTCGCCTGGCCGTGGCCGGCGACTCGGTGGGCGGCGACATGACGGCCGCCGTGACGATGATGGCCAAGCAGCGCGGCGGACCCGACTTCCGGCACCAGGTGATGATGTACCCGGTCACCGACGCGAACTTCGACACCGACTCGTACAACCGCTTCGCGGAGAACTGCTGGCTGGCCAAGCCCGCGATGAAGTGGTTTTGGGACGCCTACGCCCCGCAGTCCAAGGACCGGCAGAACCCGCTGGCCGCCCCGCTGCGCGCCACGGTCGACGAGGTGCGCGGGCTCCCGCCGGCGCTGGTGATCACGGATTCGGACGTGCTCTACGACGAGGGCACCGCGTACGCGGAGAAGCTCCGGGAGGCCGGTGTGTCCGTCCGGTTGACGCACTACCCCGAGATCACGCACGACTTCATGATGCTCAACGCCCTCCGCGACACGGAGTCCAACAAGAGGGCGGTGGCCGAGGTCACCACGGCGCTCCGCGAAGCACTGCACGGGGCGGATTCCGGCCCTGCCAAGTGAGCCCCTGGCGCACCGGGCAAAAGGGGCGGCGGGTTCACCCGGCCGCCCCTCCTTGTTCACGACTCCCCGGCGGGAAAGTTTCCCTTGGTAACAGATTTCTGTTATCGTTGATTCATGGATGAGAGGGCGACCACCAGAGAGCGGATCATGTCCGCCGCCGCCACCCTGCTCGCCGAGGGCGGCCGCGACGCGGTGTCGACCCGGTCGGTCAGCAAGGCGGCGGCCGTCCAGCCGCCGACCATCTACCGGCAGTTCGGCGACATGCAGGGCCTGCTCGACGCCGTCGCGGCGGAGGGCTTCGCCGACTACCTGCACCGCAAGACCGACCGGACGCGGGCCGCGGATCCGGTCGAGGACCTGCGCTGGGGCTGGGATCTGCACATCGAGTTCGGCGTGGCCAACCCGGAGATATACCAGCTGATGTTCGGTCAGCCCAAGCCCGGGGTCGAACCGGCGGCCGTCACGGAGTCCTTCAACGTGCTCCGCGGCCTGGTGACCCGGGTCGCGGAGGCCGGCCGGCTGAGCGTGGACGTGGAACGCGCCATGCTGATGATCCACGCGGCGGGCTGCGGGGTCGTCCTGACGCTGATCGCCACGCTGCCGGAGGCCCGCGACCCGGAGCTGTCACCGCGGACGCGAGAGGCCGTACTCGCCGCCATCACGACCGCGGAGCCCGAGGAGGCCACCGCGGAGGAGCGCCGGACGATCACCCGTACCGTCGCCTTCAAGGCCGTGCTCCCCGAGATCGGGGAGATCCTCACGCCTGGTGAACGCATCCTGCTGAACGAGTTGCTGGACCGCATCACGCACTCCGCCTGAGGGCCCTTCGGTGTGCGCGGCCACGGCCCCGCACACCGGAAACGCCCGGTGGGGAACCGTCGTACGACGGTTCCCCACCGGGCGTTTCCGCGTTCCGGCGTCCCGGCACCTGCCGGTCAGCCGGTGATCTTCATCAGGGCGATCCCGTCACCCTCGACCGTGAAGGCGAAGTCCGACGGGCCGTTGAACCCGTTGCCCCCGACCTGGGCGGACACGATCACCTGGCCGGCGCGCCGGGTCACCCCGGTGACCTTCAGCGAGACCTTGACCCCGATGAACTCCCGGTGGCTCCACCCCTCGACGGCCTCGCGGCCCTCGAAGCGGCGGCCCCAGTCGTCCACCGCGCCGTGCTCGGTGAACTGGTCCAGGAACGCCTCGGTGTCATGGGCGTTCGCCGCCGCGATGGCGCGGCGGACCGGCTCGGGAAGTTCGGGAAACTCGGAAGTGGTCATGGCGGTTCTCCTTGTCGGTTTCGGGCGGCGCACCGGGCCCCGAAGGGACCGGTGCGCGCGGGCCGGAGGCCGGTGGCCGTGGCCGATGATGGTGATGTGCCGGGTGGTGGGCGGGACGGACCGGGCGGCCGGGGGTCAGCCTGCCTCCGCCGCCGTCAGACTCCCGCGCGTGGGCTGAGCAGGTCTTCCAGACCGATCCGGTGGTAGAAGTCCTCACGGATCCGGTCGGCGACCACGGAGACGGCCTCCGAGCCGTCGTCGGCGGGGTCGATGTGGGTGCGGAAGGGCCGCTCGCCCGCGGGCATCCCGACGACGCGGACGATCTCACGCGCCACCTCCGCGACGTCGGCGTCCTCGGGGGTGATGGCCGCCAGGGCCCGGCCCACCTGCTCGGTCAGGCCCGCGTAGCGGGTCTCGTAGGCCGCGACGGTGTCGGTGTCGGCGGGGTGGCCCGCGTTGACGAAGTGGTTCGTGCCGGAGGTGAAGGCACCGGGGACGACGATGGAGGTGTCGATGCCGAAGCGGGCGACCTCGGCGGCGTAGCTGACGGCAACCGCGTCCATGGCCGCCTTCGCGGCGAAGTAGGGGGCGAGGTAGGGCGGGGTGCCGCCGCGGGTGCTGCTGGAACCGACCCAGAGCAGCAGACCGTGTCCCTGGGCCCGCAGGTGGGGCAGGGCGGCGCGGTTCACCCGCTGGGTGCCCAGCACATTGGTGTCGTAGACGGCGGCCATCTCCTCCGGGGTGAAGGCCTCGGTGGGGCCGAGCACCATGTGGCCCGCGTTGTGGACCAGGACGTCCAGCCGGCCGGCCTCCCGCAGGACGGTGGCGACGGCGCGGTCCGCGCTGTCCTGCGACAGCACGTCGAGTTCGACGACCCTCAGGTCGATGCCCTCGCGAGCGGCCCGGTCCCGTACCTCAGCGGCGCGTTCGGCGTTGCGGCCGGATATGTCACGCATGCTCGCGTAGACGGTGTGACCCGCGGCGGCGAGTGCGTGGGCGGCCAGGGCGCCGAATCCGGAGCTCGCACCGGTGACCAGGACGACGGAAGACACGGGGGACATGACGGAACTCCTTGCACTGCGGGGGCCAGGCCGGCGCGTGGCGTCCGGATCCGGATGGGATGGGTGGCGCGAGGTACGGGATCTGCCCGGGGCAGGGTGATGCCGGACTCGAGGTACGGAGTGGGTGCGGTAGAGAGGAGCCGAGGGGCCCGGGCGCCGGGGTCCGGCAGGCGGGCCCGCGGCCCGGTGCCCGGAGGGGCCGCGCGAGGGGCGCGGCACGTGGGTCAGGCCACTCCGCCGTTGGCGAAGATCGTCTGGCCGTTGATCCAGCGACCGGGGCCGGCCAGGAAGGAGACGACCGCGGAGATGTCCTCCGGGGACCCGAGGCGCTCGAGGGGGTTCATCTTCGCGAACCGCTCGATCGTCTCCTCGTCCTTGCCGTTGAGGAACAGGTCGGTGGCGACGGGGCCGGGCGCGACGGCGTTCACGGTGATGTCGCGGCCCCGCAGCTCCCGCGCCAGGATCAGGCTGATGGCCTCGACCGCGCCCTTCGACGCGGCGTACGCGGCGTAGGTGGGCGTGGCGATCCGGGTCTGGGACGAGGACACGTTGATCACGGCACCGCCGTTGCGGAGCCTGCGGGCGGCCTGTTGGTTGACCACGAAGGTGCCGCGGATGTTGGTGCGGTGCATGCGGTCCAGGGCGTCGAGGTCGAAGTCCGCCACGGTGTTCAGGATCATCAGGCCGGCCGAGTTGACCACCACGTCCACGCCGCCGAACTCCTGCTCCGCGGTGTCGAAGAGCACCTCGACCGCCTTCTCGTCGGCGACGTCGGCCCGCACCGCTATCGCGGAACCGCCGCCCGCGGCGATCTGCGCGACGGTCGCGTCGGCGTCGGCCTGGTTGCCTGCGTAGACCACGACGACCGCCTGGCCGTCGGCGGCGAGGCGCAGCGCGACCTCGCGGCCGATGCCGCGGGAACCGCCCGTGACGATCGCGACGCGGCGGGCGGTGTTGGTGGTCTCGGTCATGGCGGTCTCCTCATGCGAGGGGGGCGACTCCTTCCGTCGCCCCGCTTCCGCCGATAACAGTGCCACGTTATCGACGGAAACGCAAGCACCGATAACGCTGGCTTGTTATCACCGTTCACTTGCGGGTCCGCGGCGTGCACCGCCTCCCGCACGCGCCCGGGCCGCCACCCCTCGTGCGGGGGTGGCGGCCCGGGAATCGACGGCCGTCACGCGCGGAGCGTTCGGGCCGGGCGGAGGTCAGCGGAAGCGACCGCCGAAGAAGAAGGGGTCGAAGAGGTACGGCCCGAACAGGTACGAGCCGAAGAAGCCGCGGTCGAAGCGGTAGGAGTCACGGTGGTGACCGCGACCGCCGTGACCGCGGTCGTACCCGCCGCGACCGTGGTCGCCCGTGACGTGGGTTCCCTTGGCGCTCGCGAGGTCCGGGGTGGCGGCGCCGGCAGCAGTGGCACCACCCAACAGAACGACAGAGGCCACACCGACAGCGGCCACAAAACGGGAAACGCGCATACTGACTCTCCTGTCTCGGCGGGCACCGTGGCGGTGACCGCAGGGTTCCGACAAGGAAGAGCCTGCGTCGAGGACATCCACGCCGCACCACGGAATCCCGTCACGCTCCGTCACACGACGACGCGTCAGCTACGGCGAACGGTGGACTCCGAACCCGGCCCAGGACGGCGAAGGCCTGAGATCACGGGTCCGACGGGGCCTCAACCGTGCGACCACGGACCGTAATCACGAACCGTCACGTCCGGGCCTCCCGATGGGTGAATCCTCGTCACCGACCGCGCCCGGCTTCGACCCGGCACGGCCCCGGGACATCGCGCGGGCGGCACGTCCCGGGCCGTGGGGAACCGCTGCCGCCCTGGTCACGGCCTCGCACGCCGCCGCGACGTGGGGACTGCCCGAAGTCACCGTGTGGCGCAAGCCCGGCCCCTCTCGGGAAGACGAAGGGCCCCGGCCCGCCCGAGCGGCGGGCACGGGGCCCCGACGGCACGCCGAGCGGCGTGCCGGACGGAACGTCAGGTGACCGCCGACACGGCGTCAGCAGTCCTTCTCACGCAGCGAGTGCAGGTACGCGCTCGACCTGCGGGCGAAGGTGAGGGAGTCCGGCGGCGTGTCGTGCTCGGTCTGCCAGTGGTGGTCGAGCCGGCCGCCGTGCGTGCGCGTCACGGCCGAGATGAACCGCTGGTAGTCGATGTCGCCGTCCCCGACGTCGACCATGCGGTAGCCGTCGGGGTTGGTCTCGTCGTGCTCACCGTCCTTGACGTGGAACAGGGGATAGCGGTCGGGCTGCTTCAGGACGTAGCGCAGCGGGTCGAAGGGCGCCGGGGTGCCGTCCGCCCGCTGGGAGAAGCGGAACTGGCCGGCGTAGGCCCAGTAGATGTCCATCTCCAGGTAGACCAGGTCGGGGTCGGTCTCCGCGAGGAGGACGTCGTACAGCCGCACGTTCGGACGGTCGGTCGCGAAGGAGAACTCCTCCGCGTGGTTGTGCTGGTAGAACTTCATGCCCCGGGCCTTGGCCGCGGCGCCGTACTCGTTGAACTCCTCCGCGCAGCGCTTCCAGCCGTCGACGGTGCTCCCGTACCGCCACGGACCCGACGCGGTCCCGATGTGCTTCAGCCCGAGGGCCTGGGCGTCGTCGAGGACCTTCGTCAGGTTCTGGGCGAAGGTGTAGGCGCCCGGGTTGCCGTCGTCGTAGTAGCCGACGTGGCTTCCGATGGCGCGCAGCCCGTGGTCGCGGGCGAGCCGGCGCAGCTGGGCGAGGGTGATGGCGCCCGCGGAGCCCTGGGTGTAGCCGGCGTACTCGATCTCGTCGTAGCCGTACTTCTCGAGTTCGGCGAAGACGGGGGCGAAGCCGAGCGTGGAGACCTTGTCGCGCAGTGAGTACAGCTGGATGCCGAGGCGGCCGGGGGGCAGGACGGGGCGGCCGTGGCCCTTGCCGTGCGGCTTGTCGTGGGACTTGCCGTGGGCGGCGGCGGTGGGGGCGGTCGCCCCGAGCAGCGCGGCGGCGGTGGCCCCGGCGGCGACACCGAGCATGCCCCTTCTGCTGAGCTTGCGGCTGAGCTCCGGGTCGGGGGTGCTGTTACGACGCGTGCTGGTCACTGTGGATAACTCCTTGGCGTCGGTGACGTGTGGTTCAGTGGAGTCCTGCCAGGCGCAGGAGCAGGGACTTCACTTCGGTGGCCGCGACGCGGCCGCCGACGGCACGGGGGACGGAGCAGATGATGAGCGGACCTTCCTCGTCGCTCGCCGGGAGGCGGCCGTGGCTGCCGCGAATAGGCGAGGGATCGAGCGGCACGACCGCCATGCGGTAGCGCATGCCGAGCTTCTTGCGGGCCAGGGCCGTGGCGGCCTTGACCCGGACGTAGGGGTCCTCGGGGTCCATGAACAGTTCGACGGGGTCGTAACCGGGCTTGCGGTGGATCTCCACGAGCCGGGCGAAGTCGGGTGCCCTGTCGTCGTCGAGCCAGTAGTAGTACGTGAACCAGGCGTCCGGGTCCGCGACGGCGACGAGTTCGCCGGAGCGCGGATGGTCCAGGCCGTGGCGCTTCTTGCCCTCGTCGTCGAGGAGTTCGGCGACGCCGGGCAGGGCGGCGAGGATCTTGCGGGTGGCCTCGAGGTCCTCGGGCCGGCGCACGTACACGTGGGCGACCTGGTGGTCGGCGACCGCGAACGCACGGGAGGCCATCGGGTCGAGGTACTCCATGCCGTCCTGGGTGTGCACCTCCAGCAGGCCGGCGCGCCGCAGCTCGCGGTTGATGTCGACGGGCCGGCTGACCGGGGTGATGGCGTACTCGGAGAGCGCCACGACCGTACGGCCCTCCCGGTGTGCGTCGTCCAGGAGCGGCGCCAGTGCCTCGTCGAGGTCGGTGGCGGCACGGCGGGAGCGGGGGTCGTCGGGGCCGAAGCGCTGGAGGTCGTAGTCGAGGTGCGGGAGGTAGCAGAGGGCGAGGTCGGGTGTACGGGTGCGCAGGATGTGCCGGGTGGCGTCGACGATCCAGCGGCTGGAGACGATGTCGGCGCCCGGGCCCCAGAAACGGAAGAGGGGGAAGGTTCCGAGGAGGTCGGTGAGCTCGTCGTGGAGCTCGGGGGGCCGGGTGTAGCAGTCGGGTTCCTTGCGGCCGTCGGCGTAGTAGACGGGGCGCGGGGTGACCGTGACATCGGTGTCGGCGCCCATGGCGTACCACCAACAGATGTTGGCCACGGTGTAGCCCGGGTGCGCACGGCGGGCGGCGTCCCAGAGCTTGTCGCCGGCGACGAGACCGTTGTGCTGACGCCACAGCAGGACGTCGCCGAGGTCGCGGAAGTACCAGCCGTTGCCGACGATGCCGTGCCCGGCGGGCGGGGCGCCGGTGAGGAAGGTGGACTGGGCGGCGCAGGTCACCGCGGGCAGGACGGTGCCGAGCGGGGCCCGGGATCCGGTGTCGGCGAGCCGCTTCAGGCGCGGCATGTGCTCCAGGAGCCGCGGGGTGAGGCCGACGACGTCGAGGACGAGGAGGGGGGCCGGCCCGGCGGTGTCGGTCATGGCAGTTCCTTCAGGCCGAGGTCGTGGAGGAGGTCGCGGGCGAGGCCGAGTTCCGCGGCGATGCCGTCGGCGAGCTGCGCTCGGGTGCGCGGGCGCAGCGCGGCGGGGAGGGCCTGCCAGGTGTAGGTCTCGACCTCGAGGTGGTGGGTGAGCGGGGTCGGGCCGCCGACGAGACGGGCGAGGACGTCCTTCAGGACGGGAACGGTGGAGGTGAGCGGGGGCGCGGGCGGAGCGTGCAGCGGCACGTGGAAGTGGGCGCGCCAGGGGGCGCCGGTGGGAAGCGGCCCCTCGGTCAGCGCCTGGTGGAGGTCGTCGGTGCCGTGCAGGCCGTCGGCGGTGCGGGCGCGCGTCTGGTGGAGGAAGCGGGGTTCGGAGAAGGCGGCGAGCGCGTCGCGTACGTCCTGCAGGTGCGGGTGTTCGGCGTGCAGGGCGGCGGAGAGCTGGACCTTGGGAATGGCGATGCCCGCCGCGGTCAGCGCGTCCAGCGCGGTGGCGGGTTCCTCGAAGGAGGTGGCGAGGTGGCAGGTGTCGACGCACACGCCGATGCGTGGGTGGGCGATGGCGGTGAGGGGCGCGATCGCGTCCGCGGTGGTCTCGACGATGCAGCCGGGTTCGGGTTCCAGGGCGATCCTGATGGACTTGCCGGTGAGTTCGGCCAGTGCGTCGAGCCGTCCGGCAAGGGTGGTCAGGGCGGTCCTGGCGGTCCGCGCGGCGCGGTCGTCCCAGAGGGTGCGCCAGGCGAGCGGGAGGGTGGAGATCGACCCTTCGGTGACGTCGGCGGGGAGCAGGGCGGCGAGGAGGTCGGCGAGGCCGCTGGTGTAGGCGAGCCGTTCCGGTTCGGTCCAGTCCGGCCGGTAGACCCGGTACTTGACCTCGGCGGCGCCGAAGCCCTGGTAGGGGAAGCCGTTGAGGGTGACGACCTCCAGGCCGCGGCGGTCCAGTGCGGTGCGCAGGCCCCGCAACGCCGCCGGATCGGTGTGGAGGGCGTGGGCGGCGTCCTTGGCGAGCCACAGCCCGATGCCGAGGCGGTCCCGGCCGAGGCGTTTGCGGACCGGTTCGCAGTGGTCGCGGAGCTGGGAGAGGACTCCCTCGAGAGTCTCCGCGGGATGGACGTTGGTGCAGTAGGCCAGGTGGACGACCGAGCCGTCGGCGTGCCGGAAGCGCATGGGTGCCGCCTCCTCATTCCCCGCCGCGGAGGATGGAGTTGCCCTCGTGCAGGTCCCCCGGTGCGGGGACGTCGAGCTGCAGCTTTCCGCTGCTGCCGTAGAAGGCGACGGGGTTGCGCCACAGGACCTGGTCGACGTCGTCCGCGGTGAAGCCGGCGGCGAGCATCGCGTCGGCGGTCCTGCGGGTCTTGAGGGGGTCGCTCTTCCCCCAGTCGGCAGCGGAGTTGACCAGCATCTTCTCGGTGCCGTGGGCCTTGAGCACGGCGACCATGCGGTCCTCGTCCATCTTGGTGTCGGGGTAGATCGAGAAGCCGAGCCAGCAGCCGCTGTCGGCGGCTTCCTTGACCGTGGTCTCGTTCAGGTGGTCCAGCAGGACGCGCTCGGGGTCGAGCGCCGACTCGCGGACGACGTCGATGGTGCGGCGCATCCCGGCGAGCTTGTCGCGGTGCGGGGTGTGGACGAGGGCGGGCAGTCCGTGGTCGGCGGCGAGCTGGAGCTGGGTGGCGAGTGCGGTGTCCTCGGCGGGGGTCATCGAGTCGTAGCCGATCTCGCCGACCGCGACGACGGTGTCCTTGACGAGGAAGCGGGGCAGCTCGTCGAGGACGGGGAGGCAGCGCGGGTCGTTCGCCTCCTTGGGGTTCAGGGCGACGGTGCAGTGGTGGGCGATGCCGTACTGCGCGGCGCGGAAGGGTTCCCAGCCCAGGAGGGAGTCGAAGTAGTCGAAGAAGGACTCGGGGCAGGTGCGGGGCTGACCGAGCCAGAAGGAGGGTTCGACCAGGGCCCGGACACCGGCGGCGTACATGGCCTCGTAGTCGTCCGTGGTGCGGGAGGTCATGTGGATGTGGGGGTCGAAGATGCGCATCAGGACTCCTCCGTCCGGGACGTCAGGGCGAGCACGCGGTGGAGGTCCGCGGGGACGGGCCGGCCCGCGGCGGTGCGTTCCGCGGCGTAGTCGCCGAGCATGCGGGCCAGTTCGGCATCGCCGTGCGCCCGCTGTCCGAGCCGCGCGGCCGCGTCCACGGGCACACCGGTGAAGAGGCACTTGAGGAGGGCGTGCCGCCAGGTGTGCGCGTCGAGGTGCGCCGCGGCGTAGGGGCCGACGGCGGCGGCGACCAGCCGTGTGTCGTTGGTGCGCAGGGCGTCCTCGACGAGGGCGACCCCGTCGGCGGGGTCCGGCTCGAGGTGGGGCAGGGCGAGGAGGACGGCGCGGCGCTCGGCGGCGGTGCCCTGCCGGTACAGCCGGGTCAGGGTGTCGGCGTCGGCACGGGCCTCGCGCAGGAGCAGCACGCGGGCGGCGTCGGCGTGTTCCTGTCCGCAGTGGCGGCCGGCGGCGGCGAAGTGCCGTTCCCAGGCGGGAGGGGAGGAGGGTGCGGTGGGGGTGTCGTCGTCCGCGGCCGCGCCGGGGGCGGCTCCGGCTTCGGCGAGGGCCGCGTCGAGCCAGGCGCGGGCGGCGTCGCCCAGCAGGCCGTGGAGGCCCTCGCGGGTGGGTGTCGTCATGCCATGGCTCCGTTCGTGGGGGTGTGGGAGCGCAGGAAGTCGAGGGAGGTGCGGGCCAGTTCGGGTCCGGCGTGGGAGTGGCGGGGAAGTTCGACGACGGTCAGGCCCTGGTAGCCGGTCTCCGCCAGGGCCCGCAGGACGGGCGGGAAGTCGATCTCCCCGTCGCCGAAGGGGAGGTGTTCGTGGACGCCGCGGCGCATGTCCTCGATCTGGACGTGGCGCAGCCAGGGAGCGGCCTGCTTGACGCAGTCGGCGGGAGGCGCCGGCTCCAGGCACTGGCAGTGGCCGATGTCGAGGGTGAGTCCGAGGGATTCGGGGTCGCCGAGCAGGCCGCGCAGGTGGTGGAAGTCGTCCAGGCAGGCGAGGAGGTGACCGGGTTCGGGCTCGACGGCGAGCGGGACCCCCGCGGAGGAGGAGGCGTCCAGGACGGGTGCGAGGGCGCCTTGGAGCCGCTGCCAGGCGGTGGCGGGCGACGTGCCGGCGGGCGTGATCCCGCTGAAGCAGTGCACGGCGTGGGCGCCGAGGTCGGCGGCCACCTGGACGGCGCGTTCGAGGAGCCGGGTGCGGGCGCCCCGGGCGTCGGGGTCCGGGTCGAGGAGGGAGGGTCCGTGCTTGCGGCGCGGGTCGAGGACGTAGCGGGCGCCGGTCTCGACGGTGACCTCGAGGCCGAGCGCGGACAGCCGCTGCGCCAGGCGGCGGGTACGGGCGCCCAGGTCGGGAGCGAGGGGGTCGAGGTGCATGTGGTCGAGGGTGAGTCCGACGCCGTCGTAGCCGAGGTCGGCCAGGAGGGCGAGGGCGTCGTCGAGGCGGAGGTCGGTGAGGCCGTTGGTTCCGTAGCCGAGGCGCAGGCTCATGTGGGGCTCACCTTCCTGGCGACCCGGCGGGCGACGGGGCCGAGGGCGAGGACTGCCACCGCCGACGCCGGGGAGCCGGAGCGGGCCGCCAGGGCGGCCTGCAGCGGGATCATGGCGCGGATCCCGCCGCCGACCGCGCGCTGGGTGAGCGGTGGGGACGGGTTGAGGACCGCGTGGAGGAAGGGGGTGAGCGCGGTGCCCGCGTAGGCGGCGGAGGCCAGTGCCGTCATGGCGTGGGGCAGGGCCGCCGGACGCTCGGTGCCCGGGACCGGTCGCCCGCGTCGGCCACCGCCCGCCCCGTGACGGGCGGTGGGCGACGGCGGGCGTGCGGAGGCGCGCGCCCGGCGCAGCGTCCGGACGGCGTCGCCGGTGACGGCGGCGATCGCCGTGGTGGTGACCAGCGCGGCGAGCGGTGCCGTGCTGGAGCCGCCCTGTGTCTCGTTGCGGGAGACGATGGTGACCGCGTAGGTGTGCGCGCCGAGCAGGGCTGCGTGGGGCAGCGCGGCGGCGACCGCCCGGGGGCGGGTGGCCGTCGCGCCGAGCACGAGGTCGAGGGCGCGTGCCGTCGCCATGGCGGCCGGGCCCGCCGCCGTGTGCTTCAGGCGCAGGTCGTACGCCCAGACCGTCGCGGCGAGGGTCGTGGCGAGGGCGAGCGGGGCGCGGCCCGCGCGGGCGGCCAGCGACAAACCGGCCCCGGTGAGCGCCGCGGCGGCTGTCAGCGCGGCGGCCGGGCTGATCCGGCCCGACGGCAGGGGGCGGTGGGGGCGGTCGACGGCGTCCTCGTCGCGGTCGGCCCAGTCGTTGAGGGCCATGCCCGCGTGGTAGAGGCACAGCGAACTGCCGATGGCGAGGAAGGTGCCGCGACCGGGGCCCCGTCCGGTCGCGGCGGCGCCCGCGAGCGCGTCACCCGGGACGGTGAACAGCGCGGAGACGCGGAGGAGTTCGGCCCAGTCCCACAGCCTTGCGCCCGGCGCGGGCCGTTGCGCCCCGGCGGAGCCCACGGCGCCCACGGCGTCCCCCGTGCCGGCGGCACCGGCCGGGGCGGCGTCGGCGTGCGCCCCCGGAGCGGCCCCCTCCTCCGCCCCGGGCCGACGGGTGCCGCCCGCGCCGCCCGGCGGGGCGACGCAGTCCTGCGCCGTACCGCGCGGTGGGCGGCGCGTGGCGAAGGCGGTCAGGACTCCGAGAGCCGCCACGACGGCGAGGGCCCGCAGCCCACGTGCTCCCGGAACGCTCACCGGGACTCCCCCAGCCTGGCGGCGAGGTCGAGCAACTCGCCGTACTGCTCGGACAGCGCCGCGGGGGCGCCGGCGTCGGGGTCCTTGAAGTAGAAGCCCAGTTGCGGGAGGGGGCCGCTCAAACCCACCTCGTGGGCGCGGGCCGCGAAGCGGGCGAGGTCGATGACGAGCGGCGCGGCAAGGGCGGAGTCGCAGCCCTGCCAGGTGGTCTGCAGGACCATCCGGGTGCCGAGGAAGCCGTCGAAGGCGATGTGGTCCCAGGCCGTCTTCCAGTCGCCGAGGGCCGGGACGTCGTCGATGTGGACCTCGCCCTCGGGGGCGGCGCCGAGGGCGTCGGCGAGGACGCGTTCCTTGCCGGCGTTCTTCGCCGCGGCCGCCGCGGGGTCGGCCAGGACCGCCCCGTCGCCGCCGCCGAGCAGGTTGGTGCCGGACCAGGCCCGTACCGTCAGGGCGCGTTGCACGAACATCGGGGCGAGGACGGAGCGCAGCAGGGTCTGCCCCGTCTTGCCGTCCCGTCCCGCGTGGGGCAGGCCGCGGGCGGAGGCCGCCTCGGCGAGGGCCGGCGTCCTCATCCCGGTGGAGGGGGTGAAGTTCACGTAGGCGCATCCGGCCTCGACGGCCGCCGCCGCGTAGAGGGAGCTCGCGGGCATGCGGTCGCTGCCGGGCCCGGGGACGGGCTCGGTGGAGGCGACGTTGACGACCACGGTCCGGGCCAGGCCGTGGCGCCGGGTGAAGTCGGTGATGTCCGCCGCGAACGCGGCGATCAGTTCCGCGTCGCCGCGGGTGTCGCCGGGGAGCGGGCCGCCGGTACGGATCTCCCGGTCGGCGGCGGCGAGTTCGGCGCGGAGTGCGGTCGGCAGGCCGTGCGGCAGCACACCGCCCTCCGCGAGTTGTTCGGCCCGCTTGCCCAGCGGGCAGGCGGCCGTGTCGTGGCCGCCGAAGACCAGGGAGGGCAGCGGTGGGAGCCCGGCCGCCGCGAAGGGCGCGGTCTCGCTCACCATGCCCGTCGCCGGGTGGAGCCCTGCGGTGACCGCCGCGCATCCCGCGACGGCGGTGGTGGCGACGGAGCCGCGGGCTCCGATCAGCCACACCCCGGTGCGCGGGGGCGACTGGTTGTCCGATGCCGGTGCCGGGGCGGGCGGGTTCGTCACGGCTGCCTCCCTGGTGCGAGTGGTGGGGGGCGGCGGGCGGGGGCACGGCGTCTCCCCGCCCGCCGCCGGCTCGTGGGTGCCGGCAGGACCCGCCCTACGAGGAGGGCAGTTCCTTGATCTTGACGTTCCGGAAGGACACCTGGTCTGCGGCCCCGTGGTTCTGCAGGCCGATGTAGCCGTCCTTCAGACTGCGGACCGGGTCGGTGTTGGTGAAGTCGTTGATCTTCACTCCGTTGAGGAAGACCTGGAGCCGTTCACCCTGGACCTTGATCTCGTAGCTGTTCCACTGACCCGGCGGACGCAGCACCTGGTCGCGGGCCTTGAGGTTGGCCGACTTGAAGCTGTAGACGGAGCCGGTGGTCCGGTCGGGGGCGTCCGAGGCGTCGATCTGGATCTCGTAGCCCTTGTCGACCGCGGACCACGGGTCGTCGGAGGCCGGGAAGCCCACGAAGACACCGGAGTTGTCGTCGCCGTCCATCTTCCAGTCGAGCGTCAGCGAGTACGAACCGAACTGCTTGGCCTGGTACCACAGCAGGCCCATGCCGCCCTCGGTGCGCAGTTCACCGTCGACGACGTTGAACTTGCCGGGGCCCGCCTGCTTCCAGCCCTCCAGGGTGTGCCCGTTGAACAGGTCGCGGTAGCCCGTCTGCGGCTTGCAGTCGGCCTTGACCTGCCCGACGGCGTAGCGCAGTCCGCCCAGGAGGTGCTGGCGGAAGGCCGGCTCGGCGTAGGACTCCTTGGTGTGCCCGAGACCGGTGTAGAAGGAGCGGCCGGACTGGTAGGTCTGGCACCACGCGATGGGGTGGTCGCCCTTCATCGTGCCGCCCTGGTAGGTGGTCTCGTCCAGGGTGGCGAGGACGCGGGCCTGACCGCGCGGGTTGGTGCGGTAGTTGTACCACTCGTCGGTGCGCTCCCAGCCGGCCTCGTCGAGGTGCGCGGTGGCCGGGTGGTCGTGGTCCTCGGCGCGGACGGTGGCCTTCTGGATCTGCGGGTGCCCCTGGAAGTAGGCGCCGACGAGGCCGCCGTAGAAGGGCCAGTCGTACTCGGTGTCGGCTGCGGCGTGGACACCCATGTAGGCGCCCCCGCCCTTGACGTAGTTCTCGAACGCCGTCTGCTGCTCGGCGTTGAGGACGTCACCGGTGGTCGACAGGAAGACCACCGCGTCGTAGCGCGCCAGGTTGTTGCTGGTGAACTGGCGCGGTTCCTCGGTGGCGTCGACGGTGATGTTGGCGGTGGCGCCGAGTTCCTTCAGCGCGGCGATCCCGGTGGGGATGGCGTCGTGACGGAAGCCGGCGGTCCTGGAGAAGACCAGCACGCGCTTGGCGGCGCGGTCGGCCGGGACGTCGGAGAGCTCGAAGTCGTCCATGTCGTAGAGCGCTCCGGAGCCGCCCTTGAAGACCAGGAAGAGCTCGGTGGTCTTCTTCGGCACGGCGCGCAGCGGTACGTCGATCTCCTGGAAGGTCTCCCAGCTGCCGGTCACCGGAACGGGGGCGGAACCCAGGATCGGGCCGGTCGCCGAACCGGTGCGCACCTCGAGGAAGCCGCCCGCGCCGCCGGAGGAGACCCGTGCGGTCAGCCGGACGGAGCCGGTGAGGTTGTACGGCGTGAAGGAGATCCAGTCGCCGTTGTCGATGTTGCCGACCGTGCGGCCGCCGTGGGCCTCGGCCTTGTCGAAGAGGTCCACGCCGGACGAGGAGGTGAAGTGCTCGGCCTGCCGGTGGCGCGGCTGCAGCTGCGCCTGGTCGTGGCCGGCGAGCGCCTCCTGGCCGCCGCCCCCGCCGTCGGTGTACTCGGCGTCGATGACGCCGAAGATGTTGGCGTTGGGGTCGTGGCCGCCGTCGGCGGAGGTCTTGATGGTGCCGGAGCAGCCGTTGACGGACGTCACGGGGTGGCCGTGGCTGTCGTGGCCGAGGACGTAGGTGACCTTGACCTTGGAGCAGTCGACGGTGCCGTCCTCGGGATCGGTGACGGTCACCTTGAACGGGATCTCGTCGCCGAAGCTGAACAGCGCTCCCTCGGCGGGCAGGTCCAGGGTCACCTTGGGCGCGGTGTTGCCGACGACGACCTGGACGCTCGCGGTCGCGGTGCGCCCGGTCGGGTCCTTCACCGTGAGGGTCGCGGTGTAGGTGCCGTTCTTGCGGTAGGTGTGGGCGGGGTTCGCCGCGGCGGAGGTGCCGCCGTCACCGAAGTCCCAGCTGTAGGCGAGCGTGTCGCCGTCGGGGTCGGTGGTGCCGGCCGAGGAGAAGGTGACCTTCAGCGGTGCGACGCCCGAGGTCTTGTTGGCGGACGCCTCGGCGGTCGGGGAGCGGCCGTCGGTGGCGTTCTCGATCCGGTAGAGGGCGGAGTGCTCGTCGCCGCCGAACCAGGCGGTGCCGTAGTCCAGCACGTAGAGCGCGCCGTCCGGCCCGAACGCCATGTCCATGATCTGCGTGCCGGTCCAGGGGACGTCGTTGATCGACTGGACGGTGCCGTCCCCGCCCTGCTCGATGCGCTTGATCCAGCGGCGCCCGAACTCGCCGGCGAAGAAGTCGCCGTCGTAGGCCTCGGGGAACTTCACCGGGGAGTCCAGCTCGGGGTCGTACCGGTAGACCGGGCCGCCCATCGGGGACTCGGAGCCGGAGCCGAACTCGGGCACGGAGCCGCCGTCGTAGGGGAGCCACGCGGCCTGCGCGGGCGGCAGGTCGGTCAGGCCCGTGTTGTACGGCGAGTCGTTCTTCGGGGCGGCGCAGTCGAAGGTCGCGCCGGACTGCCCGGTGGCGAAGTCGTAGTCGACGTACGGGTCGTTGTCCCCGGTGCAGAACGGCCAGCCGAAGTTGCCGGCCTCCGTCACGCGGGCGAACTCGACCTGGCCGCCGGGGCCGCGCCCGGGGTCGGCCGCGCCGGCGTCGGGACCGTAGTCGCCGACGTAGGCGATGCCGGTCGCCTTGTCCACGCTGAAGCGGAACGGGTTGCGGAAGCCCATGGCGTAGATCTCGGGCCGGGTCTTCTCGGTGCCCGGGGCGAAGAGGTTGCCCTCGGGGATGGTGTACGACCCGTCGTCGGCGACCTTGATCCGCAGCAGCTTGCCGCGCAGGTCGTTGGTGTTGCCGGAGGTGCGGCGGGCGTCGTAGGCGGGGTTGCGGCCCGCACGGTCGTCGATGGGCGTGAAGCCGTCGGACGCGAAGGGGTTGGAGTCGTCGCCGGTCGACAGGTACAGGTTGCCCTGGGCGTCGAAGTCGATGTCACCGCCGACGTGGCAGCAGATGCCGCGGGTGGTGGAGACGTCGAGGACCTTCTTCTCGCTGCCGAGGTCGAGGGTCCAGTCGGCGTTCAGCGTGAAGCGCGAGAGGCGGTTGACACCGTCGAACTTGGCGAAGTCGGCCTCGGTGCCCTGGTCGGGGGCGTCGCCCGCGGGGGTGTCGAGCGGGGGCGCGTAGTAGAGGAAGATCGCCCGGTTCTCGTCGAAGTCCGGGTCGATGCCGACGCCCTGCAGGCCCTCCTCGTCGTGCGTGTAGACGGGGACGGTGCCGATGACGGTGGTGTCGCCGGCGGCGTCGGTCCTGCGCAGCTCGCCGTCCCGCGAGGTGTGCAGCACGCTGCGGTCGGGCAGGACCGCGAGCGACATGGGCTCGCCGGTCTCGGGCTCCCCCTTGGCGAGGGTGACCTGCTGGAACTCCTCCGCCGCCGCGGCCGCGGGCTCCGTGTCGAGAGGTCGGGCCGAGGCGCCTAAGGGGGCGGAGACGACGAGGGACGTGGCCGCGAGGAGGCCGCCGGTGAGGAGCGCGAGCCCCTGCCGGAATCGGGTCCTGGGTGCTCCGGGCCGTTTTCTGTGCACGTGTGTCCTCCGGGAAGGTCGTACGGGCGGATGCAGCTGCCGTGCGGAAGATCCGGGGACCGGCGTGCGCCGTCACGCTGGTCGGGGGTGCCACGTCAGGACCGGCCTCGTGTTTCAGGCCCGTGTCCTGTACACCTCAGGGACGGTAGCCGGGTTCGTCCGGGACCGAAAGCCCTTGTGCGGCAGATAAGTTGAACTTTCTCCAGGCTCAGGACAAAGAGGTGTCCGGACAGCCCGACAGGCCCGGCGGCGGTGAGCCGCCGGGCTGTGGACTGTCTGCTGTGACCTGCGGTGACGCCCTAGTCGTTGCCTCCGAACGCGGCGTCGAAGGAAGCCGCCGGCGGGTCGAAGTCGTACCGCTTCAGGAGGGAAAGCGCTTCCGGCGCACCGGCGAGGCGGTCCATCCCGGCGTCCTCCCACTCGACGGAGATCGGGCCGTCGTATCCGATCGACCGCAGCATCCGGAACACGTCCTCCCACGGCACGTCGCCGTGCCCGGCCGAGACGAAGTCCCAGCCGCGCCGCGGGTCGCCCCACGGCAGGTGGGAGCCCATGCGTCCGTTGCGGCCGTCGAGGCGCTTGCGGGCCTCCTTGCAGTCGACGTGGTAGATGCGGTCCTTGAAGTCCCACAGGAACCCGACGGGGTCGAGGTCCTGCCACACGAAGTGGCTCGGGTCGAAGTTCAGCCCGAAGGCCGGCCGGTGGCCGACGGCCTCCAGCGCGCGGTGGGTGGTCCAGTAGTCGTAGGCGATCTCGGCCGGGTGGACCTCGTGGGCGAAGCGGACCCCTTCGGCGTCGAAGACGTCGAGGACCGGGTTCCACCGCTCGGCGAAGTCCTCGAAGCCGCGCTCGATCATCCGCTCCGGGACCGGCGGGAACATGGCGACCAGGTGCCAGATCGACGATCCGGTGAAGCCGATGACGGTGCGCACCCCGAAGGCCGCCGCGGCGCGCGCGGTGTCGGCCAGCTCCCGCGCGGCGCGCTGCCGCACGCCCTCCGGCTCACCGTCGCCCCAGATGCGGGCGGGCAGGATCCCCTTGTGGCGCTCGTCGATCGGGTTGTCGCAGACGGCCTGGCCGACCAGGTGGTTGGAGACGGCCCAGCACTTCAGTCCGTACTTGTCGAGCAGTGCCCGCCGCCCGTCCAGGTACGCGGGGTCGGCGAGGGCCTTGTCGACCTCGAAGTGGTCGCCCCAGCAGGCGAGTTCGAGCCCGTCGTAACCGAAGTCACGGGCGAGCCGGCAGACCTCCTCCAGGGGCAGGTCGGCCCACTGGCCGGTGAAGAGGGTGAAGGGTCGTGGCACGGCGAGGACCTCCTCGATGCGGGCGTGGTCAGGACGGGACAGGAGTGTGGACGGGGGTGTAGACGGCGTTCTTCTCCGCACTCTCCTCCACCGCCGCCAGGACGCGCTGCACCTGCAGGCCGTCGGCGAAGGAGGGCGCCGGGGCGACCCCCTCCGCGATGCCGACGACGAGGTCGCGCGCCTGGTGGGTGAAGGTGTGCTCGTAGCCGAGCGCGTGGCCGGGCGGCCACCAGGCCTCCAGGTACGGATGGCCCGGCTCGGTGACCAGGATCCGCCGGAAGCCGGCCGATTCGGCGGGCTCGGTGTGGTCGTGGAACGACAGCTCGTTCAGCCGCTCCAGGTCGAAGGCGAGCGAGCCGCGCTCGCCGTTGATCTCCAGCCGCAGGGCGTTCTTGCGCCCCGACGCCATCCGGGTGGCCTCGAACGAGGCGAGCGCCCCCGAGGTGAGGCGCCCGGTGAACAGCGCCGCGTCGTCGACCGTCACGGGCCCCCGCCGTCCGCCCCCGGAACCCGACAGCCCCGACGAGGCGCCGTCCAGCTCGGGCCGGTCCCGCACGAAGGTCTCGGTGAGCGCCGAGACGCCCACCAGGAGCTCCCCCGCCAGGTACTGGGCCAGGTCGACGGCGTGCGCGCCGAGGTCCCCCAGCGCCCCCGAACCCGCGTACTCGCGCTTCAGCCGCCAGGTCAGCGGGAAGTCCGGGTCGACCAGCCAGTCCTGGAGGTAGGTCACCCGCACGTGGCGGATCGCGCCGACCCTCCCGTCCGCGATGAGCCGGCGGGCGTAGGCGACCGCCGGCACCCGCCGGTAGTTGAAGCCGACCATGGCCACCTGACCGCGGGCGGCGGCCCGTTCGGCCGCCGCCACCATGACCTCGGCCTCGGCGACCGAATTGGCCAGCGGCTTCTCGCACAGCACGTGCTTGCCCGCCTCGAGCGCCGCGACGGCGATCTCGGCGTGGCTGTCACCGGGGGTGCACACGTCCACCAGCTGGACGTCGTCCCGGTCCACCAGGGCCCGCCAGTCCGTCTCCGCGGCCGCCCAGCCGTGCCGGGCGGCCGCGGCCCGGACGGCCCCCTCGTCCCGGCCGCCGATCGCGGCCAGGACGGGCCTCATCGGCAGGTCGAACACGTGGCCCACGGTGCGCCACGCGTGGGAGTGGGTGGCGCCCATGAAGGCGTAGCCGACCATGCCGATGCCGAGCGCCGGCGAAGCGGCCCCTGCCTCACTGTCTTCGTTGCCGGCCATATCAGCCATGCCGTTGCTCCTCGTCGGTTGCTCGGTTCGGACGGGCGGGCGGATCCGTTAAATGAAGCCCGTCGGCAGGTACTCGTCGACGTTCTCCTTGGTGACGACGGCGGAGTACAGGGTGATCGACGCGGGGATCTCCAGCTCCGCCATCCCGCCGACGCCCTTCTTCTGGCCGAGCGCGCGGGCCAGGTCGATGGCGGAGGCGGCCATGGTGGGCGGGTAGAGGACGGTGGCCTTCAGCACGCCGTTGTCGGCCTTGATGGCGTCCATCGCCGCCTTGGAACCGGCGCCGCCGACCATGAAGAAGTCGTCGCGGCCCGCCTGCGCGATGGCGCGCAGGGCGCCGACGCCCTGGTCGTCGTCGTGGTTCCACAGCGCGTCGAACTGCTTCTGCGCCTGCAGCAGCTGGGCCATCTTGGCCTGGCCGGTCTCGACGGTGAACTCGGCGGCCTGCCGGGCCACCTTCTTGATGTTGGGGTAGTTCTTCAGGGCGTCGTCGAAGCCCTGGGTGCGCTGCCGGGTGAGCTCCAGGTTGTCGATGCCTGCGAGCTCGACGACCTTGGCGTCCGGCTTGTCCTTGAGCTGCTCGCCGATGTAGCGGCCGGCGTTGAGTCCCATGCCGTAGTTGTCGCCGCCGATCCAGCAGCGGTACGCCTGCGGGGAGGCGAAGATCCGGTCCAGGTTGATCACCGGGATGCCGGCCTTCATGGCCTGCAGGCCCACCTGGGTGAGGGCCTTGCCGTCGGCCGGCAGGATGACCAGGACGTCGACCTTCTTGTTGATCAGGGTCTGGATCTGCCCGATCTGGGCGGCGGTGTCGTTGGAGCCCTCGGTGATCTCCAGCGTCACCTCGGAGTACTTCGCGGCACGGTCCTTGGCGTTCTGGTTGATGGCGTTGAGCCAGCCGTGGTCGGCCTGCGGACCGGCGAAGCCGATCGTGACCGGCGTGCCGGGCTTGTCGTCGGCGGCGGCCGCCGTGGTGGCTGCCGTGCCGGCCTTCTTCGGCTCGTTGCTGGTGCAGGCGGTGAGGGCCGCTCCGGCGGAGACGGCGGCGGCGCCGAAGAGCAGTCCTCTGCGGCTGGTGACCGGGATTCGTGGCATGGCGGTGAAACCCTCCGGGATAGGGCGGTGCGGGGCGCGTGCGGGTTGTCGGGTGGAGCGGGGTGCGACGGGCCTTGTCAGCCGTCGCCGTTGCGCACGGTGCTGCGCTGGACCAGGACGGCGGCCACGATGATCGCTCCCTTGGCGATCTGCTGGACGGCGCTCTCCAGGTTGTTGAGGGCGAAGATGTTCTGGATGGTGATGAACACCAGCACGCCCAGGACGGAGCCGACGATCGTGCCGCGGCCGCCGCTGAGCAGCGTGCCGCCGATGATCGCCGCGGCGATGGCGTCGAGTTCGTAGAGGTTGCCGTTGGTGTTCTGGCCCGAGCCGGACAGGATGATCAGCATGAAGGCCGCGATGCCGCAGCACAGCCCGGACAGCAGGTAGAGGTAGAGCCGCTGCCGGCGGACGTCGATGCCGGCCAGGCGGGCCGCCTCCGCGTTGCCGCCGACGGCCACCGTCCTGCGTCCGAAGGTCGTCCGGTTCAGCACCAGCCAGCCGACGACGGTGACCGCGGCGAAGACCAGCACCAGCGGTGGGACGCCGAGGACGTAGCTGTCGGGAAGGCCGAGGTCGAGCACCGAGGACACGGTGACGATCTGCGTCTTGCCGTCGGTGAGGTACAGGGCGAGCCCGCGCGCCGAGGCGAGCATGGCCAGGGTCGCGATGAACGGCACCATGCCGCCGTAGGCGATGAGCACCCCGTTGACCAGCCCGCAGCCGACGCCGACGACGACCGCGGTGAACAGGATGCCCGTGAAGCCGTACTCCTGGGTGGCGAGCGTCGTCGCCCACACGGAGGCGAGGGCGACGATCGCGCCCACGGACAGGTCGATGCCCCCGCTGGTGATCACGAAGGTCATGCCGACGGTGACGACACCGATGACGGACGCCTGGGTGAGGACCAGTTGGAGGTTGGAGACGTCCAGGAAGCTGTCGGGCTGCGTGATGCCCCCGACGAGGACGAGGGCGGCGAGGACGCCGAGCAGGGACAGGTTCCGGAGGTCGGCGTGGAACCCCAGCGCCGGGCGCCGGTCGCCGCCCTTCGTGACGGGAGGCGCTTCCGCGGGCGGCTTCGGTGCCTGCGGGGCCTCGGAGGCGGGCTGCGTCATCGGCTCGGGCTCCCTTCCATGACGAGGTCGAGTACGCGGTGTTCGTCCAGCTCCGTCGCGGGCGCCGCGTGCACGACGCGTCCCTCGCGGAGCACCAGCACCCGGTCCGCGAGCCCCAGGACCTCGGGGACCTCGCTGGACACGAGCAGTACGGCCAGGCCGTCGTCGGCGAGCCTGCGGATCACCGCGTAGAGCTCGGCGCGGGCGCCCACGTCGACGCCGCGGGTCGGCTCGTCGAGCAGCAGGACGCGGCAGCCGCGCAGCAGCCAGCGGGCCAGCACGGCCTTCTGCTGGTTGCCTCCGGACAGGGTGCGCACCCGGGCGTCGGGGTTGTCGGGCCGCAGCGACAGCGACCGGGTGGACTCCCGGGCGGCCCGCCGTTCCTCCTTGCGGTCCAGCCAGCCGGCCCGGGAGAAGCGGGCGAGGGTGGAGACCGACACGTTGCGCGTGACGGACTCCAGCATCAGCAGCGCCTGGGCCTTGCGCTCCTCGGGTGCCAGTCCCAGCCCGGCGCGGACGGCCGAGCGGACGCTGCCGGGCTTGAGCGGACGGCCGTCGACGGTGACCCGGCCGGCGGTGGGCTTCCGGGCGCCGTAGAGCGTCTCGAGGATCTCCGAGCGTCCGGAGCCCACGAGTCCGGCGAGCCCGACGATCTCGCCCGGGCGCACCTCCAGGTCGACGGCGGCGAACTCGCCGTCCCTGGCGAGCCCTTCGACCCGCAGGACGGGGTCGCCGGAGCGCGGTCCCACGGGGCGCGGCGGGAAGACGTACTCGACGTCACGGCCCGTCATGAGCGCCACGATGTCCCGCGTCGGCATGGACTTGGCGGGGAGCCCCCCGGCGACCGCGCGGCCGTCCTTGAGGACGGTGACCCGGTCGCCGACGCGGCGGATCTCCTCGAGCCGGTGGGAGATGTAGACGACCGCGACGCCGTCGGCGGTCAGCTGCCCGACGATGCGGAGCAGGTTGTCGGTCTCCTCCGGGTCGAGCGCGGCGGACGGCTCGTCCATGACGATGAGGCGCACGTCGTGGGAGAGCGCGCGGGCCATCGAGACGATCTGCTGCTGGGCGGCCGAGAGGTCGCCGACGTGGCGGGCCGGGTCGATCTCGGCGTGGCCGAGCCGGCGCAGCAGGACGGCGGCCTCCCGGCGGGCGTCACCCCCGCGCACGACGAACCCGGCGGTGGTCGGCTCGTGGCCGAGGAAGACGTTCTCGGCCACCGACAGCCCTTCGACCAGGTCGAGTTCCTGGTAGATGGTGGCGATGCCGAGCCGCATGGCGGCGATCGGCGACTTCAGCGCCACCGGTTCCCCGCGCCAGGTGATCTCGCCGCCGTCGGGCTGGTGGGCCCCGGCGAGCACCTTGATCAGGGTGGACTTCCCCGCGCCGTTCTGGCCGAGGAGGCAGTGCACCTCGCCGGCCTGGACGTCCAGGTCGACGCCGTCCAGGGCGCGGACGCCGGGGAAGGACTTGGTGATGCCGGACATGGTGAGCAGCGGCGCTGCTGTCGGGGGCGGCGGCGGTGCCGGTGGTTCAGGTGCCATGACGATCCCCTCGGCGGGTGCGGGTGACACGTGCGCGTGCGGAGCGTGCAGGTGGAGCCGGTGGTGCCGTGGTGCCGGTGGAGCGTGCGGCCGGTGGGGGGATCAGGCCGGGGAGAACACGTGGTCGCTGATGAGCCGGGCCGCGCCGATCACACCGGCGGTGGGGCCCAGTTCACCCAGGACGATGGGCAGGTTGCCGGTCGCGAGCGGCAGCGACTGGCGGTAGACCTGGCTGCGGATGCTGGCGAGCAGCGTGTGGCCGAGGCCGGTGACGCCGCCGCCGATCACGACCAGCGCGGGGTTGAAGAAGCTGACGAGTCCGGCGATGACCTGCCCGACGCGGTTGCCCCCCTCACGGATGAGTTCCAGTGCGGCCGCGTCGCCGACCGCGGCCGCCGCGGCGACGTCGACGGCGGAGAGCTGCCCGGCTGCCTCGAGGCGGGCGGCGAGGGCGGCGGACCGTCCCGCCCTGGCCGCCTCCAGGGCGTCCTGGGCGAGCGCGGCGCCGCTGAAGTGGGCTTCCAGGCAGCCCTTGTTGCCGCAGGCGCAGGCACGTCCGTCGGCCTCGACCCGGATGTGGCCGATGTCGCCGGCGCTGCCCGTCACACCGCGGTGCACCTCACCGCCGACGACGATGCCGCAGCCGATGCCGGTGCCGATCTTGACACAGAGGAAGTCTCCGACGGAGCGGGCGACCCCGGCGTGCTGCTCCCCCATGGCCATCAGGTTCACGTCGTTGTCGACCATGACGGGGCAGCCCAGTTCCTGGCTGAGTGCCTCGCGGACCGGGAAGCCGTCCCAGCCGGGCATGATCGGCGGGGCGACGGGGACGCCCTCGGGGAAGCGCACCGGTCCCGGCACCCCGATCCCCGCCCCGTCGAAGCCCTCGGCGAGGCCGGCGGCGCGGAGTTTGGCGGCCATCTCGAGGATCCGCTCGAAGACGGCGACCGGTCCTTCGCGCACGTCCATCGGATGGTTGAGGTGGCCGAGCACCTCCAGCTCGGCGTTGGTGACGGCGACGTCCACCGAGGTGGCGCCGATGTCGACGCCGAGGAAGCGCAGCGAGGGCGCGAGCCTGATGTTGTGCGAACGCCGCCCGCCGCGCGAGGCGGCGAGTCCGTCCGCGACGACGAGGCCCGTCTCCAGCAGCCGGTCGACCTCGACGGCGAGCTTGGAACGGGACAGGTCGATCTGGTCCCCCATCTGGGCACGGGAGTTGGGCCCGCCGTCGCGGAGCAGCCGCAGGAGCCGCGCCTGGTGCGCGTTGGCGGGTCGAGCTGTCATGCGTCTCACGTGCCCCTCACCTCCCCCGGCCGCGGCATGGGGATACCGGACCGGCATCGGCCGGTCCCGCTCCGTCAGGCTTTCGATGGGAAAGTAGCAGCGCCCGCCCAGTGGGGGAAGAAGTTGCGCAGGAATCGGGAAGGTCTTTTTCCGGTTCCAGGACAAAGTCTTGAGGCGTGCCAACTCACCTGCGACGCAAGGGACGTGGACACGGGGGACGCCCAACGGGGGGCGGCGCCGTGGCGAACGACGGGCGACGTCCCCGCGTACCGGCGGTCGGTGCCGCCGGGGGTCACACCGGCGAGAAGACGTGGTCGCTGATCAGACGGGTGGCGCCGACCACGCCCGCGGCCGGGCCGAGTTCGCTGAGGACGATCGGCAGGTTGCCGGTCGCGAGCGGCAGCGACTGGCCGTACACCTGGCTGCGGATGCTCGCGAGCAGGGTGTGCCCCAGGCCGGTGAGCCCACCGCCGATCACGACGAGTCCGGGGTTGAAGAAGCTCACCAGGCCGGCGATCACCTGGCCGGTGCGGTTGCCGCCCTGCCGGATGAGGTCGAGTGCCGCGCCGTCCCCGCCCGCCGCGGCGGCCGCCACGTCGGCGGAGGTCAGGGTGCCCGCCGACGCCAGCAGCTCGGCGAGCGACGCCGACTCCCCGGCGGCGGCCGAGGCGGCGGCTTCCCGGGCCAGGGCGCTGCCCCCGAAGTAGGCCTCCAGGCAGCCGTGGTTGCCGCAGGCGCAGGGGAGCCCGCCCGGCACCACCTGGATGTGGCCGATGTCCCCGGCGCTGCCGGTGACACCCCGGTGGACCTGTCCGCCCACGACGATGCCGCAGCCGATCCCGGTGCCGATCTTGACGAAGAGGAAGTCCCGCACGGAACGGGCGACCCCGGCGTGCTGCTCCCCCAGCGCCATCAGGTTCACGTCGTTGTCGACCAGGACGGGGCACCCGAGTTCCTGGCTCATCGCCTCCCGGACGGGGAACCCGTCCCAGCCGGGCATGATCGGCGGGGCGACCGGCACGCCGTCGGGGAAGCGCACCGGACCCGGCACCCCGATCCCCGCCCCGTCGAAGCTCTCCGCGGCGCCGGCGGCGCGCAGTTCGGCCGCCATGGCCAGGACCTGCTCGAACACGGCGACCGGTCCCTCACGCACGTCGAACCGCGCGGCACGGTGGCCGAGCACCTCCAGCTCGGCGTTGGTGACGGCGACGTCCACCGAGGTGGCGCCGATGTCGACGCCGAGGAAGCGCAGTGACGGCGCGAGGCGCAGGTTGTGGGAGGGCCGTCCGCCGCGGGAGGCGGCGAGTCCGTCGGGGACCACGAGCCCCGTCTCCAGGAGGCGTTCGACCTCGACGGCCAGCTTGGACCGGGAGAGCTCCACCTGGTCGCCGAGCACGGCCCGCGACTGCGGGCCGGCGTCGCGCAGCAGGCGCAGCACCCGCGCCTGGTGGCCGTTGGCCGGACGGGCCGTCATCCGTCTCACGTCGCGCTTCTCCCTCGCCGGTCGTCCTGGGGTGCGTCTCGTCACCCTCCGGACGGGGCCACGACTGGACCGGACCGTACCACCGGGGTGGGTGCCCGGGAAGAAACCGCCGAAAGGCACCCGGAGGCCGCTTTCGCGGGCGGCCCCGGGAGGTGTCGTTTGCGGGCGGACGCCGCGTCCGGCAGGGTGCGGGACGACGGAGGGGGTTGTCGATGACGTGGTCCCGGATGACGGTGGTCCGCGAGGGCGTACGGTTGGAGTGCCGCGTGCGGCCGGGCCCGGAGCCGTCGGTGGTGCTGCTGCACGGCCTGGCGGGGCACGCGGGCGAATGGGACGACACCGCACGCCGGCTGAGCCCGCGTCATCGCGTGGTCGCCGTGGACCAGCGCGGGCACGGCGCCTCCGAACGGCGCCCCGGGGACGTCTCGCGCGCCGCCTACGTGGACGACGCCGTGGCCGTCGTCGAGGCGTCGGGCACCGGGCCGGTGATCCTGGTGGGCCAGTCGCTCGGCGGCCACACGGCGATGCTGACGGCCGCGGCCCGCCCGGATCTGGTCCGCGCCCTGGTGCTGGTCGAGGCGGGACCCGGAGGACCGAACCCGGGTGTTCCCGCGGACATCGGGGCGTGGCTGGACTCCTGGCCGGTGCCCTTCCCCTCGGTGGAGTCCGCCGCCGCGTTCCTCGGCGGCGGCCCGGTCGGCCGGGGCTGGGCGGAGGGCCTGGAGCGGCGCGAGGACGGCTGGTGGCCACGCTTCGACCGGGACGTGATGGTCGGTTCCCTGCGGGAGAACGCGGAGCGCTCCTTCTGGGAGGAGTGGGAGGCGCTTCGGTGCCCGACGCTGGTCGTCCTGGCCGAGAAGGGGATCATCGGGGCCGCGGAGGCCGAGGAGATGTGCCGCCGGCAGCCGCGGACGGTGGCCGTCTGCGTACCGGGGACCGGCCACGACCTGCACCTGGAGCGCCCGGATGCGCTGCGCCAGGCGATGGCCGCCTTCCTCGACGGGCTCGGCTGACGCGCCCCGCCCGAAGGCCGCGTCCGGCCCGGTGGGCGCGCCCCGGCCGGGCCGTTCCCCGGCCGGGCGGTGCACACCATGGCCGTCGCGCTGCGCGACGGGGCGTTCCGGCTGCGCCGGTTCGGCCGGCCTGTCGTCGGCGCCTGTCGCTCTTCCCGCACGAGCACCTGGGGCTCGGGGTCACCGTCCGGATGTCACGCCGTACGGCGAGGCGGTACCCGACGACTCGGACGCCCCGCTGCCCCCCCGCCACCTCGGGCATCGGCGTCGCGCCGCTGGTCAGCATGGTGCTCCACCACGACCGCACCTCGTGGACGCGTCCGTTGCGCTGCGAGGCGGAGGGGTGCGTGCGGCAGCTCGGCGGGCGACCGCACGTCCGGTACGAGGACCCGGCGGGGGTGGCTTCCGTGGCGACCCACCACGAGGTGTTCGGTCCTGACGCGTGGCACGCCCCGAGCGGGCCACGGGATGTCAACGGACGTGCCGGGTCCCGCCCTTCGGACCGTCCGGCGAAGGAACCCCCGATTCCCCTATGCTCGCCTACGATCCGACAACCTTCCCAACAGTTGATCCTTGAATCACCTCAGGAGATCGCCATGCCCGAGACGCCAGGATCCGGGAGCGCGGCCCCACAGGAGGTCGCCGAGGCGATGTACGACGCCATGCTGCGGTCCGACCGGGACACCCTGGCCGCCATCGCCTCCCCGGGGATCCGGATCCGGGTGACGGACGCACTGCCCGCCGGTGGCGCGGACCCCGGACTCGCCGGTTTCGCGGCGTTATTCAAGAAGACGTTCCACATGATCGAGAGCCGCATCGAGACCGACCGGCTCTTCGAGGAGGGCGGCCAGGTCGTCGCCGTGGGACGCACGCAGGGCGCGGGCCGAGGGACCGGCGGGCCCTTCGACTCCGCGGTCGTGCACGTCTTCACGGTCGAGGAGGGCAGGATCGTCGGGTTCGACGCGTACGGCGAGGGCGGGCCCGTCGCCACGGCGATCGACGGCACTGGCGCGCCGGACTGACACGGGCGCTCGACCGAGCGGGAGTTGACCGGCGGTGACGCCCGCGCCCCTACGCCGTCCAGCAGTACAGGCGGTGGCCGTCCCGCCCGCCGAGGCCGCGAGCCAGCCGGGCGAGACCGCCCAGGATCTCGGTCACGATCTCGTGGTCGAACACCTCCCCGTCCGCCGCCCGCTGCCGGATCCACGCTTCGCCGATCTCGGCGAGCCGGGACGCGTCGGCGGCGGCGAGCGCGTCCTGAAGGACTCGGGGAACGGCGAGGACGACGGGACCTTCCCAGTCGCCGGCGACGGCGACGGCTTTGGGCACACCGGCGTCGACGAGTTCGTCGACGCTCCGGACGGTGACGATGCCCTCCCACTCGATCAGCGCTTCCTCGACGTCGAAGTTGCCGTACTTCAGCGACTCGAAAGCCCTGCCGGGGCCGCCGACCCCGACCGCGGCCGCGGTCTCGTCACCCGGCGCCACGAAGAACTCGACGATGGTGCTCACGGGGCCATGGTGCCCGATCGCCCCGCCCGGTTGCGTCCGGCGCCCTCGAACCGCCCGGCGGTGATCAGGACTCGCACACGGAGGCCGGCGGGTACTGGCCCGCGTCGAAGGCCTCCTGGCACACGGAGATCCCGAAGGCGATCTCCAGTCCCTTGAGGAACCGCTCCCGCCAGTCGGTGATCCGGCCTTCGTCCTCGAAGACCGGGCGCCCGGCGGCGTAGCGGACCTCGGGACGGCATCCCGCGTCGTGCATGGCCCAGTTGAGGAAGGACATCTCCGGCGCGTGGTCGAAGTAGTGTCCGCCGTCCGGTTCGGCCGCACCGGCGAAGCGGCCGTGGATCTCGCCGCTCCACACCCGGCGGCCGTCCTCGAACCAGGCCATGCGGTACATGCCCTTTGCGGCGATGTTGTAGAGGAGGACGGCCCGGCCCGTCCCCCGGGGCAGCGCGAAGTCCTCCCGGAAGTGGACCAGGTGGTCGAAGGCCCCGGCGAGGAAGGACCAGTCCCCTTCCTTCCCGTAGGCGGTGAGGCGGGGTTCGTCGAGGACCCGGATACGGGGGTGGGTCCTCTCGTGGACGGCCTTGGCCTCGGCGCCGACGGGCTCGGGGATCTCCTAGGGGACGGCGCCGAAGACCACCGCGAGGTCCTGCGGCGCGACGTGCTCCGCGAACACGAGACCGGCCTGCACTCCCAGTAGGGGGTCGTCTGAATCCGGCCGGCGCCCGCCGATCCGCGCGATTCCATCGTCCGCCGCCATGACAGGTGACGATAACAGCGTGGTCCGACAACGCTGCTGAGGTCCTGCCGCCTCCGGCGTGCTGCGGCGCGTTCAGGCGGAGGCCCGCTGCGGTCCCCGCTCGTAGGCCTGGCGCGCCGTCCGCAGCAGGGTGCGCCAGGACGTGACGGTGGGGCGGCGGCGCAGCAGAGCGCGACGCTCACGCTCCGTCATGCCGCCCCAGATCCCGAACTCGGTACGGTTGTCCAGGGCGTCGGCCAGGCACTCGGTGCGCACGGGGCAACCGCCGCACACCGCCTTGACCCGCTTCTGGGCGGCGCCCTGGACGAACAGCACGTCCGGGTCCTCCATCCGGCACATGGCCTGCGCTCCCCAGTTCTCCACCCAGACGTCGGCCTCGCCGCCGGCACCCGTCGGCCCCGGCTCCCCCACCACGTCAAGATTCATCGGCGTCTCTCTCCCGCTCCGCCACCCCGTCGCGCCTTCGCGCGGGGCCTCTCCTCTCGTCCCCGTGCCCTCAATACGGACCGGGTGCGGAAACCGTTCAGCGGTCAGGCGGACGAGTCGGCGCGGGCGACGGCGATGTCGGCGAACTCCTCGATCAGCGCATCGTGCCGGTTGCCGTCCCAGGCCAGGAACACCCGGTTGGGGCCGATGTCCTCGATCTCGACGTGGGCGATGTCGGCACGGGTGTAGTACGTCGCGGTGGAGAGCGGCAGCACGACGACCCCGCGCCCCGCCGCCACGCTCTCGAGCTTCTCCTCGACGGAGCGGAAGACCGGTACGTCCGGCCGGCGTCCCGGACCGGCGGGTTCCCGGGCGATGTCCCGCCACTCGGGCACGGCGGCCGGGTCCTGCAGGAGGTGCTCGCCGGCGAGGTCCGCGATGCCGAGGACGGACTTGCCGGCACAGGGGTGGTCCGCGGGCAGGACGGCGACGCGGGGCTCGGCGAGGAGGCCGCGGGTCGCCAGGCCCCGGGTGTCGACGGGCATCCTGACGTAGCCGATGTCGACGCGCCCGTCGAGGATGACCTCCGTCTGGTCGTCCCAGCCCGTCCTGACGACCTCGACCGACAGGTCCGGGTGCCGGCCGGAGAACTCCCGCACGGCACCCGTGACGATCAGCCCGGGCATGAATCCCACGGTGAAGGAGGCGTGGCCCCGGGCGGCACGGGTGACGCGCCGCCGGGTGGCGTCGGCGGCCGCCAGGAGCGGTCCGGCGTCGGAGAGGAGCTGCGTGCCGGCGGCGGTCAGCTCGGTGCTGCGGCGGTCGCGGGAGAACAGCCGCACCTTGAGCTCGTCCTCCAGCGCCCTGATCTGCCGCGACAGCACGGGCTGCGCGATGTGCAGGCGTTCCGCGGCCCTGCCGAAGTGCAGTTCCTCGGCCACCGCGACGAAGTACCGCAGCTTGCGGAGATCGAGGTCCACGGGCCCCTCCTCGTTCCTCGCCGGGACGGACACATCCGAGCGTATCCGCCCGGACCGCGCTTCTCAGGGGGGCGGGCTCACGGGCGGGCGAGGTCGGCCGCCAGGTCGCGCCGGGTGGGCCGCCAGCCCAGCTCGCGGCGGGCCCGGGCACCGGTGAGCCGCTGGTCGAGGGCGAAGGCCTCCGCGATGGGGCCCATCCGCTGCTCGGCCTCCTCCTCCGTCAGGTGCCGGACGGGTCCGGGCCGGCCGATCGCCCGGCTGACCGCGTGGGCGACCTCGGCCTGCGTCGGGTGGAGGTCGTCGACCCCGGCGTAGACGGAGCCGGGCGCGGCGTCGAGGGCCAGCACGTAGAGCTCGGCGACGTCGTCGACGTGGACGGTCGACCAGTGGTTGGCGCCGTCCCCGACGCAGGGCACGGAGCCGGTCTCACGGCCCGGGGCCGCGTAGAACGTCTCGACGAGCCCTCCCGAGCGGCCGTGGACCAGGCCGGGCATGACCAGGACGGGCCGCTCGCCGGTCGCGGCGCGGGCCAGGACGCGCTTCTCGTTCTCCATCCGCCAGGCGGTGATGCGCGGCGGCGAGAGCGGGGCGTCCTCGTCGGCCACACCTTCGGTGTCGCCGTAGACCCACACCCCGCCGGTGTGGACGTAGGGGCGCGGCCCGGCGCCGTCCTGCAGTGCCTCGGCCGCCGCACGGTCGACCTCGGCGGTGTCGGGACCGTAGTGCTGGCCCAGGTGGACGACCCCGTCGGCGGCGCGTGCGGCGGCCCGCAGCACGTTCGTCGCGGTCAGGTCCCCCGGTACGGGGACGGCCCCGAGTTCGCGGACGGTCCGGGCCGAGTCCTCGCTGCGCGCCAGGGCGGCGACCTGGACGCCCCGGCGCACCAGGGCCTCGATGGTGGCCCGCCCGACGTAGCCGGAGCCTCCGGTGAGGAAGACCTTCATGACGTTCGCCCTTCTCGTGGTGTGCTGTGACACCTCCGAGTCTTCGGGCGGGGCGGGCGGCGCGTCCAAGACCTGTTCCCGGCCCTGTGATGCCCGCCGGGTATCAGCGCCGGTCGTCACCGCAGGACGTCACCGCCGGACGTCACCGTCGGACGTCAGCGCAGGGCGGCGTCGATCAGCTCCTGCAGGCGCAGTCCGCGCCGCGCGTCGAGCTCGCCCGCGCGGCCGGAGCGGACGGCGGCGGCGAACTCGGCGCGCAGGACGGGCCAGCCCTCCTCGTGGTCGATGACGGAGGTGTCGTACACGAGCTCTCCGCCCGGGCCGAGGAGTTCGATGCGGGTCCGGGGCTTCGGCAGCCGGACGCTGCCGGAGAGGGAGGCCTGGCTGACCGCGCCGTTCTCGTGCTCGCAGGTGACCTCGACCCACTTCCGGGGGTCGCCGGTGGCACGGATGGAGGTGATGGGGCCGACGGCGGCGTCGAGCAGGTCGATCAGGTGCGGGCCGAGGTCGAGCAGGGCGCCCTGTTCCAGGCGCCAGCCGGTGGCGAACTCCCCGCCCAGGAAGGCCCCGTGCAGGTAGCAGGACCGCGCGCCGGTGACCTCGGCCTCCTGTGCGCGGCGCAGGAAGTCGCGGGTCTCGGCCTGGTAGCGCTTGGTCAGCACCATCTGGGAGACGACGCCGGCCTCCGCGACGGCGTCGGCGACCGCGCGTGCCGAGGCCAGGTCGGGGCCGAGCGGCTTCTCCAGCAGCACGGCCTTGCCGGCCTTGGCGGCGCGTACGGCGAGTTCGGCCTGGACGGCGGGCGGCACGGCGAACGCCACCGCCTCGCAGCGGTCGAAGAGTTCCTCCGGGCTGCCGGCCGTCGCCGCGCCGTAGGTGTCGGCGATCTCGCGGGCGGCCTCGGTCCGCCGGGCCCAGACGGCGGTGAGCCGGGTCTCGGGTCCGGCGGCCAGGATCCGCGCGTGCATCGTGCGGGCCCAGGGGCCGGCGCCGATCAGTCCGACCTCGACGGGGGCAGGGGTGTTCACGGTGGTGCTCCAGGGTCAGTTGGGGGCCGCGGCGGCCAGCCGTTCGTTGGCCTGGTCCGGGGCGTAGAGGTGCTCGACCACCATGGCGGTGGCGCCGGCGAGGGCGGCGCGGTCACCGAGGCGGGAGGTCACGACCTGCAGGTTGCGGGTGGCCCGGGGCAGCGCGCGCTGGTACAGCAGTTCGCGCACCCCGGTGACGAAGTGGGTCTCGGCGAGGTCTCCGGCGATCATCAGGACACCGGGGTTGAGCAGGGTGACGACCGTGACCAGCACCTCGCCGCAGCGCCGGCCGGCCTCGCGGGCGAGGCGCACCGCGTCGGGGTGGCCGGCGTCGAGGTGCTCGCGCACCTGCGCGGCGGAGCCGGCCGGTACGCCGAGGGCGCTGAGCTGCCCGGCCAGCGCGCGGCCGCTGGCGACGGCGGCGAGGCAGCCGTGGGAACCGCACATGCACAGGGCGTCGGACGCGTCGTGCAGGCGGATGTGCCCGAGGTCGCCCGCGCCGCCGTCGATCCCGCGGAAGGCGGTGCCGTCGATGACGACGCCCGCGCCGATGCCGGTGGAGACCTTGACCAGCACGAAGGCCGAGCAGTCGCGCCAGGAGTCGCGCTGTTCGCCCAGGGCCATCAGGTTGGCGTCGTTGTCGACGAGGACCGGCACCGAGGCGGGCAGGCCGGCGTGGCGGGCCAGCGCCTCCTGCATGCGGGCGGGGACGGGGTACCCGTCCCAGCCGGGCATGATCGGCGGCCGGACCACCACGCCGGTGGTCCAGTCGACGGGGCCGGGCACCGACAGTCCGACGCCGCACACGGTGGCCGCCGGGACGCCGGCGGCCACGACGAGCTTGGCGAACCAGCGGCCGAGCTCGTCCAGTACCCGGTCCGGGCCCTGGTCGAGCAGCAACTCCCCGGAGTGCTCGGCCAGTACCCGGCCGGACAGGTCCAGCACCGCCGCGCGGGCGGAGGTGGTGTCCAGGTCGGCGGCGAGCACGGCGGCGTGCCCGGCGTCGAACTGCAGGTGCGTGGAGGGCCGTCCGCCGGTGGACTGCCCGCCGGGTACGGTCCGCAGCCAGCCGGCGGCGAACAGCTGGTCCAGCCGCTGGCCGACGGTGGAGCGCGACAGGCCCGTCACGCGCTGGAGTTCCCCACGGGTGGTCGCCTGTCCGGTCCTGATCAGTTCCAGCAGGTGTCCGGCGGTGCTCCAGGGCGTAGCCATCCGTGCTCGCTCCCCCTCGTGTCGGGCCATGGTGCTCAGCTCTTGTCCGCGCCGCTGGTCAGGCCCTCGGTGAGGAGCCGTTCGGCCGCGTAGAAAAGGAGTACCACGGGAATCGTCAGCACGACGGAGCCTGCCATGAGGACGGTCTTCGGCACCTCGATGCCGTTGGCGAGCTGCTGGAGTCCCAGGGACACCGTCCACTTGTCCGGATCGGCGGCCAGGAAGAGCAGCGCGAAGAGGAACTCGTTCCAGGCGATCATGAAGACGTACAGCCCGGTGGCCATCAACGAGGGTGCGGCCAGCGGCAGGACGACCCGCCGGACGGTCTGCAGCCGCGAGGCGCCGTCGAGGGCGGCGGCCTCCTCGATGCTCTCCGGGATGGTGATGAAGTAGTTCTTGAGCATGTAGATGGACACCGGCACGGTCTGCGCGATGTACACGATCGCGAGGCCGAACAGACTGCCTTGCAGGCCGATGCGGGCGAACACGACGAACAGCGGCACCGCGAGCAGCGTCGCGGGGAAGAGGTAGACCGCCAGGAACAGCGCGCTGACCTGCCGGCCGCCGAAGAACCTCAGCCGGGTGATGGCGTAGGCACCGGGGACGGACACCAGCAGGGTGAGCAGCATCGAGCCGAGCGCGACGAGCGCGGAGTTGCCGAGCATCCGCAGGAAGCCCTGGCCGCCGTCGTCCACGGACTTGAGGACGGTGCGGTAGGTGTCGAGGGTGAACTCGGATGTGCCGACCCACAGCTTGCCGGGGTCGAGCAGCAGCTGGTCGATGGGCTTCACCGAGAGCAGCAGCATGTAGTAAAAGGGGAAGATCGTGATGACGGCGAGTCCGGCGATCACCACCCAGCGCAGGACGGCGAAGGTGCGGTCCTCGATCTGTGCACGACTGGCCATCACGCCTCCTCCTGAACCTTCTTGGCGAAGAACTTGAAGTAGATGCCGAGCAGCACGGCGAGGATCGCGGCGAGGACGAGGGCCTGGGCCGCGGCGGCGCCCACGTCGTAGCGGGCGGTGAGGAAGTCGTAGACGCGCACGGCGACCACGTCGGTGCCGGAGCCGCCGCCGGTGAGCAGGTAGATGTCGTCGAACTTGTTGAAGGTGAGGATGAAGCGCAGCACCGCCAGCAGCGCGATGACCGGCATCAGCTGGGGCAGCAGGATGTGGCGGAAGCGCTGGGTGATGGTGGCGCCGTCGACGACGGCGGCCTCCTCGAGGCCCTCCGGGACGGCCTGCAGCCGGGCCATCAGGAAGAGGAAGGCGAAGGGGAAGTAACGCCAGGTCTCGAAGGCGATCACGGTGAACAGGGCCAGCGGCACGTGGACGTGCCACCCGAGGAGGGAGATCTCCTGGGACCGGGTCGACAGGAAGGCGACCGGTTCGTCCCAGCCGAACAGCTTGGTGCCCACCTCGTTGACGATGCCGAACTGCGGGCTGAGCGCGATCTCCCAGACGAAGGTCACGGCGACGACGGGCGCCACGTACGGCAGCAGCATGGTGCCGCGCAGCAGGGCCCGGCCGCGGAAGGGGCGGCGCAGCGCGAGGGCCGCGATCAGGCCGAGGACGATGGAGCCCGCCGTGGCGCCGACCGTGTAGACCAGCGTGGTCCACAGCGAGGTCCAGAAACCGGGCGAGGTGAAGACCTCGCTGAAGTTGCTCCAGGTCCAGTTGGACAGGAAGCCCATGCCCTGGATGTCGACCAGTCGGGCGTGCTGGAAGGCCAGCAGGACGGTCCAGGCGATCGGCAGGACCACGACGACCAGGACGACCAGGAGGGTGGGCGAGACGAAGGCCAGTCCGGCCCGGTTCTCCCTCTGGGCGAGGGTCAGTTGGCGCCGGGGCTTGGTGTTCGCGGTACCCGCCTCCGGCGTTCTCCGCTGCTGTGTGCTCTGTGCGGTGCTCATCACTGCTTCCTTGAAGGACGAGGCCGGGGGCGGCTCACTGGAGGGACTTCTGCAGGGACGCGACTTCCTCGTCGGCCTCCTCGGCCGCCTCCTGGGGGGAGGTCTGGCCGGTGGTCATGTCGCCCACCGCCTTGGGGATGGGCAGTTCGCCGATGGTGGCGCCCACGAGTGCGCCCTGACCCTGGGTGATGCCCCAGCGCTTCATGTTGCTGACCCCGGCGATGAGTTCGTCGAGCAGCTGCGGGGAGAAGACCTCTTCCATGGACTTCTTCGTGTCCACGCCCATGTCGCTGGCCCGCCAGGCCTTGAGGTACTTCTGCGGGTCGTCGGCGGTTCCGGACCGGACCGGGATCTTGCCCTCGGGGGCCATGCCGAACCAGCCCTGGTAGCCGTCGCCCATCATGTACTCGATGAACTTCTCCGAGGCCGCGGTCTCCGCGGTCTTGGTCACCACCCAGGAGGAGACCTCGCCGAACTGGGCGGGCTTGGCGGCGTCGGGACCGCTCAGCGCGGTGACGATCCCGCTGTTGTCGGAGAGGTACTGCGGGTCCTTCTTGCACTGGGCGCAGCTGGGCAGTGCGTCGCCGCGCAGGCCGGCCAGCTCGTCGAGGAGGAAGGTGGACCAGACGATCATGGAGGAGCGCCCGGCGAAGTAGACGGCCCGGGTGGTGTCCACGGTCTGGGTTCCGGGGGCGCCGTAGTCGCCGGCGAGCTTGGCGTAGGCGTCGAAGGCGCGGTCACACTGCGGGCTGTCGAGGGTGACGTCGCCCTTGGCGTCTGCGAGTTCGCAGCCGTTGGCCAGGGCGATGTCCTCGAAGCTCTGCTGGGTGAAGACGTCACTGGGGTCGGTGGAGAGCGAGATGCCGCTGGTGCCACCGCTGTTGAGCTTCCGCGCGGCCTTGAGCATCGCGTCGTAGCTGTCGGGGGCGGCGAGACCTGCCTTGGCGAAGAGGTCCTTGCGGTAGACGAGGATCTGCATCCAGGCGTCGCTGGGCACGCCGAGGCGGGTGGCGCCGTCGCCGGTCAGCTTGAGGGCGTTGCCGTTGAAGGTACCGGACCCCAGGTCGTCGACGATCTTCTTCGTGGCGGCGGTGTTCAGCAGGCCGTTGCTGTACATCTGCCAGACCGGCGCGAGGGGTATGCCGCCGATGACGTCGGGAAGGGTGCCCGCGGCGGCGGCCGACATGATCAGCTGAGGCAGCTGGCCCTCGTCGACCCCGACGAGGTTCACCTCGACCCCGGACTCCTTCTCGAAGGCGGAGACGACCTTCTTCGTCGCCTCGACGCGGTCGGTGAGGTTTTCCAGGCTCCAGACGGTGATTTTGTTGTCGGGTTTGCCGGCGTCCTGCGCCGCGCAGCCGGACATCACCCCGATTCCCACTACGGCGGCCAAGCCGCTCGCCAGCGCCCTCGACCGTCGGGACCACATGCGCATCAACCGTCCTCATCGTCAGCCTTGCGTTACGTACGCGTTGCATCAGAGCACCACTTTTGCTTGTTGACAAGACTTAAGTCTCGGATATCTTCGACGTAAGTCAGCCGTCGATGGCTGAACGGACCGCATAACCGATCTTTCCGGAGTCCCCCTGTGGAACGCGTAGTCCAGTTCACCGGCCCCCGTCAGGTGGAGGTCGCCCCGAGCGAGTCAGTCCCCCTGCCCCCCGGCCATCTGCGCGTGAGGACCCGCTACTCCGGCATCTCGGCCGGCACCGAACTCACCGCGTACCGCGGTACCAACCCGTACCTGACCCGCACCTGGGACCCGGAGGCCCGCCTGTTCCGCGACGGCGCGGCGGGCATCGAGTACCCGGTGGCAGGCTGGGGGTACTCCGAGGTCGGCGAGGTGACGGAAGTCTCACCCGAACTCACGGACGTGCCCGGCATGCCGGCCGTCGGCGACCTCGTCTGGGGCATCTGGGGCCACCGCAGCGAGGGCGTCGTGCCCGCCGAGCGCATGGTCGGGCACGTGCTGCCGGCCGGCCTCGAGCCGCTGGCCGGGGCCTTCGCCCGCGTCGGCGCGATCGCCTACAACGCCGTCCTCGGCGCCGACGTCCACCTCGGCGAGGACGTCGCCGTCTTCGGCCAGGGCGTCATCGGACTGCTCACCACCCGCCTCGCCCAGCTGAACGGCGCCCGCGTCACCGCCGTCGACGCGCTCGACGTCCGCCTCGCCAAGGCCGCGGAGTACGGCGCGACGACCACGCTCAACGCCCGTACGGACGCGGTCGCCGAGCGGATCCGCACCGCCACCGACGGCCGCGGCGCCGACGTCGCCATCGAGATCAGCGGCGCCTACCCGGCCCTGCACGACGCCCTGCGCTCGGTCGCGGTCGGCGGCCGGGTCGTGGCCTCCGGCTTCTACCAGGGCGACGGTGTGGGCCTGCGGCTCGGCGACGAGTTCCACCACAACCGCGTCCAGCTGATCTGCTCCCAGATCGGCGGGGTCCCGCCGCAGCTCTCCGGGCGCTGGAGCGTCGAGCGCCTGCAGCAGACCTTCCTGCGGCTGGTCGCCGAGGGGCACGTCGACGTGCGGTCCCTCGTCAGCCACGTCGTCCCGGTCGCCGACGCGGCCGAAGCCTACGTCCTGCTGGATGAGCGTCCCGCCGACGCGCTCCAGGTCGTCCTGGAGTTCTGAGAGGCCCCTCGATCATGTTCAAGACCGCTTGCCAGGAACAGCTGCTGCCCGGTGACACCCTCCAGCAGAAGTGGGAGTTCGCCCAGGAGGCCGGCTACGACGCCGTCGAACTGCGCGGGAAGGGCGACTTCCACTTCCGCGACCGGCTGCCCGAGCTGCGCAGGGCGCAGGCCGACGGCGTCGTCATGCCGACCGTCTGCGTCGACATGCTGCACTTCTTCGGCGCCTTCGACCCCGACCTGCGCCGCGACGCCGTCGCACAGATGAAGTCGCAGCTCAGCGTCATCGCCGAACTCGGCGGGCTGGGCGCCCAGACCCCCGCCTCCTACGGCATGTTCTCCCGCCGGCTGCCGCCCTTCGAGCCGCCGCGCAGCGAGGAGGAGGACCGCGAGGTGCTCCTGACGGGGCTGACGGAACTGGGCGAGCACGCCCGCGCCGAGGGGGTCACGCTGTTCCTCGAGCCCCTCAACCGCTACGAGGACCACATGGTCAACCGGCTGGAGCAGGCCGCCGACCTGATCCGCACCGTCGGTCTTGACTCGGTGCGCATCGGGATCGACAGCTACCACATGAACATCGAGGAGACCGATCCGGCGGCGGCCATCCTGGCCGTGGCACCGCTGATCGGCCACGCCCAGGTCAGCGACTCCAACCGCTTCCAGCCCGGCGCCGGCCACCTGGACTGGCCCGCCTGGCTCGGGGCGCTGGACGCCGCCGGGTACGACGGCTACCTCGCCGCCGAGTGCCGTCTCACGGGTGACCCCGTCGACGCCGTGCGCTCCGTCCCCGCCTTCCTGCACCGGGCCGCCGGATGACGGCCGTCCTCGAACCGGCCCTGCGGTCCGCAGGTCCCGAGGAGGACCGGGACGCCGCGCTGCGCCGGGCCGCCGCCCGCGTCCTGCTGTCCAACTGGACGGGCGCGGCGACCGTCCCCTCACGCACCCTGTATCCGCACCAGTGGAGCTGGGACTCCGCCTTCATCGCCATCGGGCTGGCCCGGCTGGCCCCGCGCCGGGCGCAGCGGGAACTGGAGACCCTGCTGGGGGCGCAGTGGCGCGACGGCCGAGTCCCGCACATCGTCTTCAACCCCTCGGTGCCCCTGGACGCGTACTTCCCGAGCCCCGACTTCTGGCGCAGCTCGGGCGCGGGTGCCGCCTCGGGCGCGCCCGCGGACATCGAGACCTCCGGCATCGTCCAGCCGCCGGTGCACGCCCTCGCCGCCTGGCAGGTGCACCTCGCGGACCCGGCCGAGTCCCGGCGCCGCGGCTTCCTGCGGCGGATGTACCCCCGGCTGGCCGCCTGGCACCGCTACCTCGCCGGCTCGCGCGACCTGGGCGGCGGCGGGCTGGCGGCCGTGGTGCACCCCTGGGAGCCGGGGCTGGACAACAGCCCGGTGTGGGACGCGGCGCTCGCCCGCGTCGAACCGGCGCCGCCGGAGTCCTTCCGCAGGGCGGACCTCGACCACAGCGCGGCCGCCGACCGCCCCACCGACCTCGACTACGGCCGCTACGTCCGGCTCGCCGCCGACTACCGCGACCACGGCTACGACGACGCGCGCACCCCGCACGCCTTCGCCCTCGAGGACCCCTGCTTCAACGCCCTGTTCATCGCCTCCGAGCACGCCCTCGCCGAGATCGCCGCGGCGACCGGCGCGGACCCCGCGCCGCACCGCCGCAGGGCGGCCGAGGCCACGTCCGCCCTGGTGGAGCGGCTGTGGGACCCCGCCGCTGGCATCTTCCTCGCCCGTGACCTGACGACCGGCGGGACGGTCGGCGGCCACAGCGTCGCGGGCCTGGTGCCGCTGGTCGTGCCCGGCCTCCCGCAGGACGTCGCGCGGTCGCTGATCGCGACGGCGCACGGCGAGCGCTTCGGGCTCGGCCGGGTGCACCTGGTGCCGAGCTATGACCTCACCGCCCCCGAGTACGACGGCAACCGCTACTGGCGGGGCCCCAGCTGGTTCAACACGGCCTGGCTGGTCGAGCGCGGGCTGCGGCAGCACGGCGCGGACCGGGCGGCCGACGCCCTGCGCGACCAGGCGCTCGACGACGCCCGCCGCACAGGGTTCGCCGAGTACGTCGAACCGCACGGCGGCCAGGGCCGCGGCATCCGCCGCTTCAGCTGGACCGCCGCCCTGGCCCTGGACCTGCTGCACCGGACACCGCAAGGAGAGCTGGCCCGATGACCGTCGAACGTCTGCTGGTCCACCGCGGCACCTTCGCCTCCACCAGCCGCTCCGGCGACATCACCGGACGGCGCGGGGACACCCCGGACGGCCTCTTCATCCGCGACGCCCGGCACCTGAGCCGCTGGCGGCTCACCGCGGACGGTGTCGTGCCGTCCCTGCTGACCTCCTCCGACGACGGTTTCGTCCTCACCCCCGAAGGCGGCCGGGACGAACCGCCGGCGTACTCGCTCTTCCGCCGGCAGGCCGTCGAGGCGGGCGCCCTCACCGAGCGCGTCCGTGTGGTCAGCAACCGCGCGGAGCCGGTCACGGTGGAGATCGCGCTGGAGGTGGACGCCGACTTCGCGGACCAGTTCGAGCTGCGCGGCGACCACCGGCGCTACGACAAGGCGGACGGCCGGCGCACCGCCGAGGACCGGCCGGACGGTGTCACCTTCCGCTACCGGCGCGGCGAGGACTGGGACGCCCGCACCACCGTCACCGCCTCCCCCGCCCCCGCGGCCATCCGCCCGCTGGATCCCGCAGGCACCGCGCGCCTGCTGACCTGGCGGCTGCCGCTGCCCGGCCACGGCGCCGCCGAGCTCGCCCTGAGCGTCCGCGCGGTGCCCCACGGCGCCGCCGAACCGGCCGCTCCCCCGGACCCGGAGTCGGTCCGCAACCGGCACGCCACCGAGGAGGACGGCTTCGTCCAGGCACGGCCGCGGCCGCGTTCGCTGACCAACTGGGACGAACTCGCGCGCGCCTGCGCGGCGGGACTGGCCGACCTGGCCCGGCTGCGCGTGCCGGCGACGGGCCCGGCCGGCGAGCCGCTGCTGGTGCCCGCGGCCGGCATCCCCTGGTTCCTCACCCTCTTCGGCCGCGACTCCCTGCTGACCTCGCTGTTCGCGCTGCCGTACCGGCCGGAGCTGGCCGCGGACACGCTGCTGGCCCTCGCCGCGGCCCAGGGCACCCGGCACGACGCGGCCCGACTCGAGCAGCCGGGCCGGATCGTGCACGAGGTCCGGCACGGCGAGCTGGCCCACTTCCGGCAGGTGCCTTACGGCCGCTACTACGGCAGCGTCGACGCCACACCGCTGTTCCTGGTGCTGCTGGAGGCGCACAGCGCGGCGACCGGCGACCCCGCGCTCGCGCGGCGCCTGGAGCCGCACGCCCGTGCCGCGGTGGAGTGGATGTTCCGCGACGGCGGGCTCGGCGCGGGCGGCTACCTCCGCTACACCTCCGACGCGGCGCGCGGCGGGCTGGCGCACCAGAACTGGAAGGACTCCGAAGGGGCCATCTGCTTCGCCGACGGCCGCCGCCCCGAGGGCGCGCTCGCCGTGGCCGAGGTCCAGGGCTACGCCTACGACGCCCTGGTCCGCACCGCCCGCCTGGCCCGTACCGTCTGGGGTGACGCCGAGGAGGCGGACCGGCTCGAGAAGGCCGCGGCCGACCTGCGGGAGCGGTTCCGCCGGGACTTCTGGATGAGCGGCCGGGACTTCCCCGCCCTCGCCCTGGACGGCGAGGACCGGCAGGTGGACGCGCTCGCCTCGGACGCCGGGCACCTGCTGTGGTCCGGCATCCTCGACGCGGCCGACGCGCGGACGGTGGGCCGGCGGCTGCTGCAGCCGGACTTCTTCTCCGGCTGGGGCGTGCGCACGCTCGCCGCGGGCCAGGCCCCGTACCACCCGCTGTCGTACCACCGCGGCAGCATCTGGCCGCACGACAACGCGGTCGTCGTCCTGGGGCTCGCGCGCAGCGGTCTGGCGGAGGAGGCCTCGCAGATCGCCCACGGGCTGGTCCAGGCCGCCGCCGCTCACGACTGGCGCCTGCCGGAGGTGATGGCGGGGTACGGCCGGGACGAGCACCCGGTCCCCGTACCGTACCCGCACTCCTGCTCGCCCCAGGCGTGGGCCGCGGCCACTCCCCTGGCCCTGCTCACCGCGCTGGGCGGGGGCCCGGACGCGGTGCGTTGAGACCCTGCCGCCAAGGCGGTGCACCGAAGGCCCCGGGTCCCCGGCCGTGACGGCGGGGGACCCGGGGCCTTCACGCGGCCGAGGGGCCGGCCTGGATCACGAGGTGAAGTCGGTGGACAGGGCGAGCTCCCGCCACGTCCCGATCTCGCGGGCCACACCGGCGAGCTTCGCCTCCACGTCGGCGACGCTGGCCTTGCCCAGCGGGATGCGGGCCGGCATCTCCTCCGCCCCGGCGACGGTGATGATGGCGGCCGCCGCCTTCACGGGGTCGCCGTCCTGGGCGTGGTTGCTGTCGTCGGCCCAGGCGCGCATGCCGCCCGCGCTGTCCTGGTAGTCCTCGATGACCCGCTCGGTGCGGTGCAGGGAGGAGGAGTCCAGGAAGTCCGTACGGAACGGGCCGGGCTCGACCGCGGTCGCCTGGATGCCGAGCGGCGCGAGCTCCAGGCGCAGGGACTCGGTGACCGCCTCGACCGAGAACTTGGTCGCGCAGTACAGGCCCCAGCCCGCCCAGCCGACGAAGCCGCCGACGGAGCTGAGGTTGACGATCCGCCCCGACCGTCGGGCCCGCATGACGGGCAGGACGGCACGGGTCACGGTCAGCAGTCCGAAGACGTTCGTGTCGAACACCGCGCGCGCCTCGGCGTCGCTGGTCTCCTCCACCGCGCCGAGCAGGCCGCGGCCGGCGTTGTTGACGAGGACGTCGATGGTGCCGAACCGCTCCACCGCGGCTTCGACGGCGGCCCGCGCCTGCTCCTCGTCGTTCACGTCGAGCGGTACGGCCAGCAGCCGGTCGGCGTGGGCCGCGAGCGCGTCCTCCACGGCGCGGGGGGTGCGGGCGGTGGCCACGACGTTGTCGCCCCGTTCGAGGGCCTGCCGGGCGATCTCCAGACCGAACCCGCGGGATGCGCCGGTGATGAACCACGTCGTCATGTGATGTGCTCCTGATGATCACTGGGGGTCGTTGTGTCGACGTGCCCCAGCGTCGGCCCGCGGTGGAGGGCGGGCCAGAGAAGGATCAACCGTAGGAGACCCCTGCCTGGGACCGGCCGTACCAGTCGGATCCGGTCAGGGGCGCACGGCCTCGGGGCTCGCCGACCACGTGGCCAGGAAGCGCAGCGCCTCGTGGGCGGGTGTGCCGGGCTGTGCGGTGTAGACGAAGACGGTCTGGTCCGGGTCGTCGCCCACGACGAGGCTCTGGAAGTCCAATGTCATCGTGCCGGCCACCGGGTGCCGGAAGGTCTTCTCGCCCGCGGCCCGGGTCCGCACCCGGTGGTCGGACCACCAGCGGCGGAAGTCGGCGTCGGCGTCGGAGAGTTCCGCCACCAGTGCTTTCAGCCGCGGGTCCTGCGGGTCGCGCGCCGCGCCCATCCGGAGGTAGGCGACGCACTCGCGGGCGACGGTCCGCCAGTCCACGTACAGCTCGCGGAAGGCCGGGTCCAGGAACGCCATGCGTACCAGGTTGCGCCGCGGCTCCGGCACGGCGGCGAAGTCCGTCAGCAGCGCCGCGCCCAGCGCGTTCCAGCCCAGCACGTCCAGCCGGTGGCTCAGCACCAGGGCCGGGTACTCCTGCAGCCCGTCGAGCAGGGTCTGCGTCTGCGGCCGGATGCGGCCCGGCGCCGGGGCGAGCGGTTCGGCGCCGGCCGCGGCGACCCGCAGCAGGTAGTCGCGCTCATCGGGCCGCAGGCGCAGCGCCCGCGCCAGCGACTCCAGCACCGCCGTGGAGACGTGCACCGTGCGGCCCTGCTCCAGGCGCACCACGTAGTCCACGCTCACGTTCGCCAGCTGCGCCAGCTCCTCCCGGCGGAGGCCCGGGACCCGGCGGTGGCGCCCGTCGTCCGGGAGGCCCACGTCCCCGGGGTTCACCCGGGAACGGCACGCCCGCAGGAAGTCACCCAGTGTGGTGTTCGAAGCGTTGCGCTGACTCATATGTCGATTATCGACGCTCCGGGACGGTACCGGGGGCGCCGGCGGCCGAAGGCCCCGCGGCGGCCTCCCGGGCGGGGCCGCCGCGGCCCGCCCCGGCGCGGGAACGGCGGCGCAGCCGGTGCCGTGGCGGCACCGGCTGCGCCGGGGGATCAGCGGGACCGGCGGGATCAGAAGGTCATGCTCCAGCGGTCGAGGTAGCCGGGGTCGACGGTGAAGATGCCGGGGGTGTTGTCGGTGACCCGCAGCTTCCACGTGCCGTTGGCGGGGACCGCAGAGGCGTCAACGGTGTAGGTGGCGTGCAGCTCGCCCTCGCCGGTGTCCCAGTACCAGGGCTTCACCGGGATCTCCGTCCCGTCCTCGCTCACCAGGGTGACGATCTGGCCGCCGACCCACGGGTGGACGAGGTCGACCGTCACCTTGAGGTCGCTGGGCGCCTTGCCCTTGCGGCCCGTCACGATCAGCGGGGACTCGATCGTCTTCCAGTTGGGGATGTCGAAGCGGGCGGGGTTGACGAAGAAGCGTCCGCCGGAGGCCAGGACGGGCCAGGCGAAGCGCACCGTGCGCTTGGCCTTGCGCTGGGCGGTGTTCTCGACGGTCACGGCCGTCTTGTAGGTGCCGGCCTTCTTCGGCGTGCCGCTGATGAGACCGGTGCGCGCGTTGATGGACAGGCCCTTGGGGAGCCCGTGCGCGGAGTAGGCGAGCCGACCGGGGCTGGAGCCCACCGCCTCGATCTGACGGCTCATCGGCTGGCCGACGGCCACGGGGCGGGTGGAGGGCGCCGTCACGGCGATGTGGTTGACGTAGCGCGCGCCGACGTTGACCGCGGCCCATGCGTTGCCGACGGCCTCGTAGGTGTCGCTGCCCTGCCCGAACAGGTCGGCCGCCGCCTGGAGGGTGGCGGTGCGGGCGCCGGCGTAGTCGGTGCTGCTGGTCATGTACGTGGTCAGGGCCCGGTACCAGATGTCGATCGCGTTGTGCTGCCCGATCCCGGCGACCGGCAGGCCGTCGTAGGTGGGGCTGTCGTAGGCGACGCCGTTGATCGTCTTCTTCCCGCTGCCCTCGGAGAGGAGGTAGAAGAAGTGGTTCGCCGGGCCCGAACTGTGGTGGACGTCCTCCTTCTTCAGCTCCGGCGACCAGTAGTCCAGCGACGTGCCCTTGACGGGGTCGGCGTCCTTGGACGGCTGGTCCATGTACCGCAGCGGCTTGCCGGAACCGCGGACGTCGGCGAGCTCGCCCAGCATGTAGTCGGGGACGTCGGCGGGGTTGTCGGCGAAGAACTCCACGGCCGTGGCCATGATGTCGCTGGTCGCCTCGTTGAGGCCGCCGGACTCCTTCTCGTAGGTCAGGTTGGCGGTGGCGTAGGTGACGCCGTGCGTCATCTCGTGGGCGGCGATGTCGAGTTCCGTGAGCGGGTGCTCGTTGCCGCGGCCGTCGCCGTACGTCATGCAGAAGCAGCCGTCGTCCCAGAAGGCGTTGGCGTAGTTGTCGCCGTAGTGGACGCGCGAGAAGGCCCCGACGCCGTTGTCGGCGATGCCGTTGCGGCCGAAACGCTCCTTGTAGAAGTCCCAGGTCTCGCGCTGGCCGTAGGCGGCGTCCACGGCGGCGGTCTGGCGGTCGGCGATGGTGCCGTCGCCCCAGACGTCGTCGTCGTCGGTGAGCAGGTTGCCGATGCCGCCGACACCCGTCAGGTCGTACGTCTTGTGCCCGCCGCGCTCCGGGTCGGTCATCTCGAAGACGCCGCCGTTGTTGACGGTGCCGATCTGCACCTGCCCGCTGTACTGGCTGTTGCCGGTGCCGGAACGGATCTCCTCGACGCTCTGGAGCTCCTTGCCGGTCGCGGCGTCGGTGACGACGTTCAGCCGGCTCGGGGTGCCGTCCTTCTGGGTGCCGGTGACGTGCGACTGCCAGGCGAGGACCGGCTTGCCGTCGGCGAGGAAGACGACCAGGCGGGGCGCGCCTTCCGTGGCCGGGCCCTGGGTCCGCTCGGCGCGGGCCGCGGCGAGGGCGGACTCCTTCGCCTTCGCGGCGCTGGTCGCGGCCTTCGTCGTGGGCACCGCGACCGGCGCGGACGAGGCCTTGCTGACGGTGCGGGTGCCCGCCCGCTCGTGGACGACCATGTCGCCGCCGATGACGGGGAGTCCGGCGTAGGTGCGCTCGTAGCGCGTGTGCACCGTTCCGTCGGCGTCCTTGATGACGTCCTTGGGTATCAGCGCCTCCTTGTCGCCCAGCCGCAGGGCCCTGGCGGTGGTGGCGCGGCCGGCGGTGGCGGCCTTGAGCAACTGCTTGCGCTGCGCGGCGGAGAGGGCGACGGAGCGGGCCCCGGGACGGGCCTCCGCAACGATCTTGCGCGGCGCCGTCACGTCCCCCTCGGACGCGGCGGCGGCGCCGGTGACCGGGAGGAGCGGGGTCAGCAGTGCGGCGAGCGTGACAGCGGCGGTCGCCGCGACACGGCCGCGCGCGGCACGCGCACGGCGGTTGGGGGAGGGATTCGGCGGTGAACTGGCACCCGTGACAGCGGGATGGTTCGTCACTCGTGGAGCTCCTTGGCCCGGCCGCTGGAACGGCCGCTGGGGACGGGAACATTGGAGGCCGGTGAGGCCTCCGCGAGGTGACGTGCGAGTGATGCTCGCGCGACGTCGTGGATCGTTTCAGCATGTTCGCGCCCTGTCATCACTGCGGAGATCATTGTCCGAAAGTCGGTCGGGACCTCACCGTGGGAGCGGTCCCACGCCGAGCCGACCACGTGCGGATTTACGAGGCGGCAACAGCGAAGTGACGCCGGCGAGCGAAAAGATCCAGCCACGGCGGCGGACACGTCACCCCGCCCGGATCGTGCGGATCTGGCGGTCTTTTGCCTGATAAACAAGGGGCCGTCGACGCGTTCGACTGCCCCTGACGGCCCGGTTGGGCGACGACGGCGCCAATTTCGAGCCAGCGCCCGCCGGCCGCGCGGCGGTCCCGGATTCCGGTCGTCGCGGACAACTCGCGTCAGCATGGCGGCGGTTGGCGATGACGCGACCGGACGGGGCTCCGCGCTCGACGAGGGGCGCGGCACCGGGCGGACGGCGAAGGATCCGACGGGCCGGCCGCCGGCACCGCCTGCGAGCGCCGGCGGCCCGCCCGGTGGACCGCGGTTACGTGCGGGGCACCCGCGCGACTCCGGCGACGAACTCCGCGGACGCGAAGGCCTCCGGTGTCAGACGGACACCCGTGACGCGGTGCGCCAGCGCGAAGGCGGCGTCGTTGTGCTCGTCGAAGTTCCGGTCGTCCGCTTCGCTGAGGTCGAAGCCCGACTCCCGCATGGCCGTGACCAGTTCGCCCGGATGGGTCCCCACGCGGAAGTAGGGGAAGAGCGGTTCGAAATGCAGGCGGAGCGTGCCGTCCTGGTACCAGCAGAAATGGTCCACCGCATTGACGTTGCGGAAGTGCGAGACCACGGTGCGCCCTCGCGACAACGGAAGCATCGCCTCGTCGGTGACACCCAGGTAGCCGTTGTACTCGACCATCAGTGACCAGTGGCCGAGGGAAGCGGCGCCCACGAACAGCTCGTCGTGGACGCCCAGGCGGAACGAGGGTTCACTCAGCCCGGCCACACCCGCGATCCGCGACGGGAACTCGACTCCGAGCGCCGCGAGCAGCTCCTCGGGGGCCAGCCCTTGGACCAGGGTGATGCAGTACGCCTCCGCCAGCTCCTCGTACCGCTCACTGAACCATGCGTAGTCGGCGGCGGTGGTCATGTCGGTCATGTGCGCAGCATCGCAGGGGCCACCGACAGGGCCGCTCCCCGAGGCATGTGCCCTCGGGCGCCGCCCGCAAGGGGCCCGGGCGACGCGGGCCCGGTCGCTCGGCCGGTCGGCGGAGCGGCACGACCGAGGCGCCGAAACGGGCCCTACGCGTCCTCGGGAGCCGGGAGCGCGTAACCCGCCACGGACGGCCAGCGGACGGTCAGCACCGTCGAGTCCTCCTCCGCCACCCACGAGTGGTCCACGCCCTTGCCCCACACGACGTAGTCGCCCTGACGGGCCAGCACCACCGACCGCCCCGGGAACTCGACCCGGAACCGTCCGCTGATGAGGACCTGCAGCGCCGTCCGCTCCTCGCCCCGCACCCACTCCCCGCGCTCGTCCCCCGCCGGGTGGACGCCCCACTTGATCTCCACGGCGTCGCTGTGCCGCGGGTCGCCCGCCTCCTTGAAGTGCCCCAGCAGCCAGCCCCGGTCGAGCGGCGCGTCCGCACCGGCATTGCCCACGTAAACGCTGTCTTCCATGACCCGGACGCTAACAGCGCGGCCGGGCCCTTCCCGTCCCGCCCGGCCGGACGCCCGCCCCGGCGCCCTCAGTCGCCCCCGCGGGGCTCGCCGAGCGCCGTCTCCACCGTCATGGCCCACCGTTCGTGGCCGCGCCAGGCACCGTCCAGGTACTGGAAGCGCGGTGAGTACCCCTCGCGCTCGAACCCCAGCCGTTCCACCAGCCTGATCGACGCGACGTTCGCGGGCTGGATGTTCGCCTCCAGCCGGTGCAGGCCGAGGTCGTCGAAGGCGTACACCGTCACCAGGCGCAGCCCCTCGGTCATGTAGCCGTGGCCCGTGGTCGCCGCGTACGCGACGTAGCCCAGCGCACCACTCTGAATGGTGCCCCTGACGATGTCGTTGATGTTGACCCCGCCGACGATGGCGCCCGTCTCGTGGAGGCAGATCACGAAGCCCTCGTGCGTCGGCCGGTCGAAGCGCTCCACGTAGGCGGCGAAGGACTCGGGGGTGTGCTCCCACCGGGGCACCCAGGGCGCGTGCAGTGCGGCGCTGGCCCGGGCGAGCGCGCCGATCTCATCGTGGTCCCGGACGGTGATCCGCCGGATGGCCACCCGGGGACCGTGGGCGAGGAAGGTGTCGTCAGCCATCGCGCGATCGTAGTGCGCCCGGCCCCCGTGGTACCGCCTCCCGACGAACGGCGTTCACCCCTGCGTCATCCGGAATTGGGGCACGGGCGGCGCGTCAGAGCGAGCGGCCGGGCCGGAGGTAGCGGTAGCCGTGGTCCGTCCGATCCTCGAGCCAGGCGTTGACGCCGGCGAGGCCGCGTTCGTTGATCTGGCCGTCGTGGATCCCGAACGCCCGGCACGGTGCCACGGCGTTGACGAAGTCGATCGACTCGGTCGTCTTCAGCCAGGAGGCCTGCAGCGGGACCAGCAGCGTCTCGACCGGCCGCTCGGGCACGTGCAGCGCGTCACCGGGATGGTAGAGGGCGTCGTCGACGACGTAGCCGAGGTTCACGCAGTCGGGCAGGCCGGCGTGGACGGGCGCGTGGCGGCCGCCGACCGCCCGCACGCGGAAGCCGGCGGCGGTGAACTGCGAACCGGCGGTGACCCCGACCGTCTCCAGCCGCGGGAGGTCCGCCCCGGCGGGGGCGTGGACCGGCACGCCGAGCCCGGCCAGGCGCAGGACGTCGACGTGGTCGGCGTGCTCGTGCGTGACGAGTACGGCGTCCGCCCCGGCGAGCGCCGCCGGCTCGCTCCACGTGCCGGGGTCGATGACGAGCACGCGCCCCTCGTGCTCGACGCGCACGCAGGCGTGGGTGTACTTGGTGATCCGCATGGCCGTGAACGTAACGCCGGGGCGCCGCCCGGGGCAGGGGGCGGGAGGTTCGGTGCCGCACGCCGGGAGTCGCTGTGCGCGCCCCCGGAACGGGTCGGCCCGGCGGATGCGGCGAACGCGCCCTCCACGGCCGGCGGTCGGCGGCGCCCCGTTCGCTAGACCCCTTCGACCAGGCGCCGGGCGGCGGTCCGCGCACCGTCCGTGCGAACCGCCGCGGCGACGTAGCGGGCCCGGGCCGCCGCCTCCGGGGCGAGGGCGGCGCTCAGGGCCGCGTGCAGCGACCGCGCGTCGGGGGCGCCGGCGGGGTGGGCGCTGCCGATGCCGAGCCGGGACACGCGGTCGGCGAAGTAGAACTGGTCGAACATCTGCGGGAGGACGACCTGGGGCGCCCCCGCGGCCGTGGCCGCGGTGGTCGTGCCGGCGCCGCCGTGGTGCACGACCGCGGCGACGCGCGGGAAGAGCGCCCGCTGGTTCACCTCGCCGATCGTCAGACAGTCGGGTCCGTCGTCGAGGGGCGCCAGACCGGCCCAGCCCCGCGCGAGGATGACGCGCCGTCCGAGCGCGCGGGCGGTGTCGATCAGTGTCCTCGCGGCGTCGTGCGGTGCGCGCGTGCTGCCGAACCCGCAGTAGACGGGTGGCTCCCCGGCGTCGAGGAACGCGTCCACCTCCGGGGAGAGCGGCCGGTCGTCCGGGAGCAGCCAGGCGCCCGTCTGGAGGACGTCGAGTGACGGTGACGGCTGGGGCCAGGGGGCCAGCGCCGGGTCCGCCGCCAGCCAGGGGGATGCGGTGAAGATGTGGTCGCGTACGTCCTGGACCGGGGGCAGTCCGGCGCCGGCGCGGCGGGCGTTGAGGGGCGCGGCCCACAGGGCGTTCCAGCGTGCGGCGTCGTCGGCCCACAGCGCCTCGTTGCCGGTGTCCCCGTCCGCGGGCTTCTGCCCGAGCAGGCCGAAGACGGGCGGTGCGTGGTGCGCCGACGGCAGGGTGACGGGGGCGAACGCCGCGTACACGTAGCGGATACCCCGCAGTTCGGCCACCGAGCGGGCGGCGACGGCCAGGGCGCCGCCCGCCACGACGGCGTCGCAGCCCTCGGCGGCCGCGCCCACGGCCTCGAACTGCGCCTCGACCGTGCCCTCGATCATCAGCCGGCGTTGCTCCGGTGTCGGGATCGCTCCGGAACCCTGCTTCGCCGTCCCGCGGAGTTCGGGCCCGACGGGTACGTAGGTGATCCCCAGGGACGCGGCGCCTCCACGGAAATCGGGAGGCCCGCACACTACGGCGTCATGGCCCGCGGCTTTCAGTTCCCTCGCAAGCGCGACCAGCGGCTGGACTTCTCCACGTGTTCCGATCGTGGACAGCAGAAAACGCATCTCGCTCCCGTCCCGCGCCGTTCCCCGGCGCGTGAGGAGCGATTTTCACCCCGTATGGGGGCCTTGTGGCAAGGCCCCCCGTGCGCTATACGGTGGAACCGCGGGGAAGGGACGCCGGGCGTCCCGGCTCCCCGCGGCTCCCGGCCGCATCAGGACCGGGCCGGCCCACCCCCCAGTCGGTGACTCCCCCCGGCGAAGCCCTCTCTGAAACGTTCTCATCCCGTGGACGGCACTCGCCGGAACGCCCGGCCCGGACCGCCGGCACCTCCTCCCTCGGACGCCGTGAACGCCGCCCCCACCACGCCCGTCGAGGTCGACCCCCGCCGGGACCTTGCCCCCACCCGGGGCCGCGCTGTAGCCTCCGCGGAGATTGAAACGGTTCAATACGCCAGCGCGTTGCATCCCGGCGCTGATCACCCCGGGATGAAAGGCACCTCCTCCTCTCACTCCGGGAGCCACGGAACCATGCACGACGACAGCAACCGCCCCGAGGACGGCGGCGTTTCCCGCCGCAGCCTCCTCATCGCCACCGCCGTCGCGGGCACCGCGGCCGCCCTCGCCCCCGCACTGCCCGCTGCCGCCGGCACGCGATCCGGAACCGGCGCGCGGACCGGCGGCCGGCCCGCGGGCGGTGCGGCCGGCACCTTCGCCGAGCCGGGCAGCGCGGTGCGGCCCAAGTTCCGCTGGTGGTGGCCGGACGGGCTGGTGGACCCCGACGAGATCAGACGCGAGGTCGACCAGATCGCCGACGCGGGGTTCGGCGGCGCCGAGATCGCGGCCGTCCACCACAGCGTGAAGGACACCTCCGTCCTGGACACCGAGCACCACGGCTGGGGCAGCCCCGCCTGGGTCGCCGGTGTCCACGCCGCCCTGGACCAGGCCCGCCGACGAGGCGTCACCATCGACCTCACGGTCGGCCCCAGTTGGCCCGCTGCCGTCCCCGGGATCACCCCCGACAGCGAGGCCGCGGTGCAGGAACTCGCGCTCGGCGCCGTCACCGTGACCGCCGGCACGGCCTACACGGGCCCCGTGCCACCGCCCGCCGCGGCCCCCGCGTCCGGGGTCACCCGGCAGCGGCTGCTGGGCCTGCTGGCCACCCGGATCGCCCCGGAGAACGCCACCCGCAAGGAGACCGGCCTGGACCGCGCGAGCGTCCGGGACCTCACCGCGCAGGTCGTCGACGGCGCCGTGGACTGGACCGCCCCCGCCGAGGGCGACTGGGTGCTGACCGCCTTCTGGCAGCGCGGCACCGGTCAGACCCCCGAGGGCGGCCCGCACACCTCGCCCACCGCGTACGTCGTGGACCACTTCAGCGCGGCGGGCACCGCGGCGGTCACCGGCTTCTGGGAGCGGAACCTCCTCACCAAGGAGATCCGGGGACTCCTCAGGACCGCCGGCGGCGTCCTGTTCGAGGACTCCCTGGAGATCGAGACCACGGCACTGCCCTGGACCCCGGGACTCCCCGCCGCCTTCGAGGAGCGCAACGGCTACCCGCTGCTGCCCGTCCTCCCCGCGATAGCGATGAGCGGCGGCAACCAGGTCTACGTCTACGACGCCGTCGCGACCCGCCAGATACGGCACGACTTCTGGGACACCGTCAGCGACCTGTACCACACCCACCACCTCACGGCGCTCCGCGACTGGGCGCACGCTCTGGGCCTGGGGATGCGCGCCCAGCCGTACGGGCTGCAGACCGACGCGATCGAGTCCGCCGCGCTGCTGGACATCCCCGAGGGCGAGTCGCTGGGCTTCAAGAACCTCGACGACTACCGCTGCCTGGCCGGCGGCCGCGACATGGCCGGGCACACGGTGCTGTCCTGCGAGTCCGGCGCCTACACCGGCTCCGCGTACAGCACCACGTGGGAGAAGTTCCTGCGCACCATGGGCGGCGCCTACGCGGCCGGCGTCAACCAGACCGTCGTGCACGGCTTCTCGTACGCCACGCTGCCCGGGGTGAAGTGGCCCGGCTACGCGGCCTTCACCCCGTACAACGGCACCGTCGGCTACGGCGAGTCCTGGGGTCCGCGGCACCCGACCTGGCGGCACGTCGGCGACGTGGCCGGCTACCTGTCGCGGGTGCACCACGCCATGCAGCGCGGCACCTCGCGGATCGACGTCGCCGTCTTCCGGCAGACCGGGTACACCGCGACGGGGATCGGCGCCTCCTGGTTCACCTCGACGGGCGTGCCGCTCGGCTGGACCCACCAGTTCGTCAGCGGTCCCCTGCTGGACCTGCCGTCGGCGAAGGTCCGCGGCGGGCGGCTGGCCCCCGACGGCCCCGCCTACCGGGCCCTGTTCGTCGAGGGCGACTTCTTCTCCGGCTCCGCGGTCACCCTCACCGTCACGGACGCGCGCCACCTGCTGCGCCTGACGCGGGCCGGGCTGCCGGTCGTCCTGCTCGGCGACTGGACGACGGTCACGACGCCCGGCGTGACGGACGACGCGCGGCTGCAGCAGGTCCGCTCCCTCGTCGCCGAGTTGCTGGCGCAGCCGCGGGTACGGCAGGTCACCGACAAGACGGCGGTGGGCCAGGCCCTCGCGGACCTCGGTCTGGTGCCCGACGTCAGTTACGCCGTGCCCTCCACGCTGCTGACGATGCACCGCTTCGACGAGGGCGTCGACTGGTTCTACCTGGTCAACGGCAAGCACGCCGAGACCGTCAAGCCCCCCGTCGCCGCGATCGACCACGCCGTCACGGTGCGCCGCACCCGCTCGGGCGCGGTGCCGTACCTGCTCGACCCGTGGACGGGTGAGGCCCGGCCGCTCGCGCTGTACGGGCAGGACGGCGACCTGTTCACCTTCCGGGTGGCGCTGCAGCCGTCCGAGTCGATGGTCGTGGCGTTCGCGCCGCCGGGACGGTTCCACGGCGAGCCCGGCCGCACGCACGCCGTCAGCACGGACGCGGACGACGTGCGCTTCGAGCACGGGCGGCTCGTCCTGCGCGCCCGCGCGGCCGGCACCTACACCACGGCGCTGTCGCGCGGGGGTTCGGCCGGCACGGTGGTCGGGGAGGTGCCCGCGCCGCGGGAGCTCACCTCGTGGACCCTGGACGCCGAGGACTGGCGCCCCGGCGCCGACCCGGACCGCACCACCGTCGTACGGCACCGGATCGCCCTCGACGCCCTGGCGCCGTGGAACGCCATCCCCGACATCAAGGACGCGGCGGGCATCGGTCGTTACCGCACGACGGTCGAGCTCGACGGGTCCTGGAGCGGCGGATTCGGAGCGGTGCTCGACCTCGGCGAGGTGACCGACACCTTCCGGGTCAGCGTCAACGGGCGGCCGGCACCGGTCACCAGCCACATCGACCCCGTGGTGGACCTCGGCGGCCTGCTGCGCCGCGGCAGCAACACGATCGAGGTCGAGGTGGCCACGCCGCTGATCAACCGGCTGCGCGTCAGCGACCCGTCGGTCTACGGCGGTGCCGCCTCGCAGCGCACCGGGCTCGTCGGGCCGGTCCGGCTGATCCCGTACGGCGAGGCCGTGGTGGGCCGGGACTGACGGTCCCGGGTCCCGTCCCCGGGCTCCCCCGCCGGTCGCCGCACGACCGGCGGGGGAGCCCCGGCACCTGCTTCAATGGCCGCGGAGGTGATGGACCATGGTGTCCACGGACCGACTGCTCGCGTTCGCCGCGATGTCCCTGCTCGTCATCGTCATTCCCGGGCCCAGCGTGCTCTTCGTCATCGGCCGCGCCCTGGCCCACGGCCGGCGCACCGCCCTCGCGTCGGTGCTGGGCAACTTCATCGGCTCCTACCTGCTGGTGGTGGCCGTGGCGTTCGGTCTGGGCTCTCTGTTCGAGCGGTCGATGACGCTCTTCCTCACGGTGAAACTGGCCGGGGCCGCCTACCTGGTCCTCCTCGGCGTGAAGGCGTTCCGGCACCGCCGGCAGCTCACGGTGGGCGCGATGGACGGCCCCGCGCGGCCCGCTCGCGGTGACCTGCGCACCGTCGCGGACGGCCTGGCGGTCGGGGTCACCAACCCCAAGGGCATCGTCTTCTTCGCCGCCGTGCTCCCCCAATTCGTGGACCACTCGGCCGGGTCGCTGCCGGCGCAGATGCTGCTCCTGGGCCTCGTCCCGATGGGCATCGGCCTGGTCAGCGACACCCTGTGGGGTCTGACCGCCTCCGCCGCCCGCGTGTGGCTGGGCCGCTCCGACCGGCGCCTCTCCGCGATCGGCGGCGCCGGCGGGCTGGCCATGATCGGCCTCGGCGTCACGGTGGCCGCGACGGGCCGCACGGACTGACGTCCGCAGCGCGGTACGTCCCGGCCGGCTGACCTCGGTCCCGACGTCGGCTCCCTCGGGATCGCCGGGTTCCGGAGCGGCGACCAGCGCGGCGGTCCCCGCCCACGGGACCGGACGGGGGAACGCCCGAAGGCCGTCCGGTGCCGCCGGCACAACCGCGTTGCCCCGTCCTCCGCGGTGGACCAGAATCCGTCCCCATGACCTCCGCTATGCGCCACATCACGATCGACAGCTCCGACGCCCACCGCCTGGCGAGCTTCTGGTCCCTCGTCCTGGACCGCCCGCTCCACGAGGACGACGAACCGGGTGACGAGGAGGTCCTGATCGAGGTCGACGGCGGCCCCGGGATCCTCTTCGTGACCGTCCCGGACGCCAAGACCGTCAAGAACCGCGTGCACCTCGACGTCCAGCCGCAGGACCGCACCCGGGATGAGGAGGTCGAGCGCCTGCTGCTGCTCGGCGCGACGCAGGTGGACGACCGCCGCCGCCCCGACGGCACGGGCTGGGTCGTGCTCGCCGACCCGGAGGGCAACGAGTTCTGCGTCGAGCGCAGCGCGGCGGAGCGCGCGGGCTGAACCTGCCGACGCACCCGCCCCGCCCGTACCCCCGCGAGAAGGAGTGGTCCCTTGCCGTACCCGACCCGGACCGCGTGGGACGAGCACTACGCCAGGGGCAGGGGCTTCCGCCGTCTCACCGCCTCGGAGCGCGAACTGCTCGCCCGGCACGTGCCGGCCGGAAGCGGTTCCCGGGCGCTGGACGTGGGCTGCGGCACGGGTGAACTCGCCGTCCACCTGGCGGGACTCGGGTACGCGGTGGACGGCGTCGACTTCGCCGAGAGCGCTCTGGAGCGGGCCGGGAAGCGGGCGCCCGCCCGCGGGTCGGTGCGCTGGTCGTGCGGCGACGTCGAGGACGGGTGGCCCGCCGAGCTGGACGACGCCGGCTACGACCTCGTCACGCTGCGCCTGGTGGTCGCGTTCTTCCGCGACCGCTCCGATGTGCTGCGCCGTCTCGCGGCCCGGCTGCGGCCCGGGGGCGCGCTGGTGGTGATCACGCCCCTGGCCGCCAACACCCCTGCCGAACGCAGGGGCATCGCCCTGGACGAGGACGAGATCGGCGTCCTCGTGGCCGCGTGGGGCACGGTGAACCGGTTCGACGCCGAAGGACTCGCCCTGCTCGTGCTGCGCGGTCCGCGCCCGGCCTGACGGCGGCGTGGGCTCACCCTGCCGCGGCGGCGCCCGCCCGCGCGAACCGGTCGTGGTCGTCGAGGACTTCGGCGATGACGCGGCGGTCGGCCCCGGCGCGGGCCGGGTCGGTGGTGAGGGAGCCGGTGAGCACCAGCAGTGACTTCCACAGGGCCCAGCCGCGGGCGCGGGCCCAGGTGGCGGGGTCCTGGCGGACGGTGCGGCGGAAGGCCTCGCGGGCGGCGCCGGAGAACATGGTCCAGGCGATGACCAGGTCGCAGGCGGGGTCGCCGACGCCCGAGGTGCCGAAGTCGATGACGGCGGAGAGTTCGCCGCCGTGGACGAGGAGGTTGCCGGAGGCGATGTCGCCGTGGAACCAGACGGGCCGGCCGTGCCACGGGGCGGCGAGGGCGGCGTCCCAGACGGCACGGGCCCGGGCGGTGTCGACGTGGCCTTCGAGGAGGGCCAGGCAGCGGCGGGTCTCCTCGTCGTAGTGGGCGGGCGAGGCACCCCGGTACCAGCTGTGCTGCCCGGCGGCCGGGCCGCCGGTGGGGTCGCAGCCCTGGAGGGCGAGGAGGAACCCGCCGAGGTCTCGGGCGAACCGGGGGAGGTCCGCGATGCGTTCGGGGGCGGCCGTACCACCGGGCAGCCAGCCGCGCACGGACCAGGGGAAGGGGTAGCCCTCGCCCGGGACACCCATGCCGAGGACGGACGGGACGGCGACGGGGAGCGAGGGCGCCAGCCGCGGCAGCCACTCGTTCTCCTTGGCGACCGCGGGAACGTAGCCCTCGGCGGTGGGCAGACGGACCGTCATGGCGTGGCCGAGGCGGTAGGTGCGGTTGTCCCAGCCGTCGACCTCCACCGGGGTGACGGGCAGGTGGGCCCACTGCGGGAACTGCGCCGCGAGCAGGCGCGTGACCAGTGAGGCGTCGATCCCGGCGCGGCCGTCGGGCGGGGTGGGGGGCATCCGGAGATGATCACCCGCGAGGTCGGCCGGGGGCAACGGATTATCGACGGTGCGGGGCGCCGGCGGGCCGGGAGGGGGGTGGCCCGGCCCGCCGGCGGAGCGGAGTGTGGTCCGCTGCGGGGTGGTGGTCCGGTTGTCGCTGGAGCAGGTGCCGGGCACGACGGCGTCGCGGGCACCGGGCTTGCGGGTCCTGTGGCGCCCGGAGGTACCGACGCTTTCCGTGTTCGACCGGGTACACAGCGTGACAGATGGAAGGGGGTGCTGTCATGGCGTCGGCACGTCCTGTCCGAAACCGATCAGCGTTCCGCCGCTTCCCGGACACCCTCGGCTGCGGGTCAAGTCCGGCCCGCAGTTGACGGGGCGTGCGTCAGGTCGCGGTGGCGGCCGCCGCCGCCCGACCGGCCTGGCGGCCGGAGAAGAGGCAGCCGCCGAGGAACGTGCCCTCCAGGGAGCGGTAGCCGTGGACACCGCCACCGCCGAAGCCGGCGACCTCCCCGGCGGCGTACAGACCCGGCACCGGTGTCCCTTCCGCGTCCAGGACCCGGCCGGACAGGTCGGTCTGGAGGCCGCCGAGCGTCTTGCGGGTGAGGATGTTCAGGCGCACCGCGATCAGCGGCCCCGCTGCCGGGTCCATGATCTTGTGCGCCGTGGCGGTGCGGCTGAGGAAGTCGCCGGGGTAGGCGAGGGCGTTGCGGATCCCCATCACCTGGACGTCCTTGGTGTAGGCGTTGTCGATCTCGCGGTCCCGGGCGTCGATCTGCCGCCTGAGGCCGGCCAGGTCGATGAGGCCGTCGCCGGTGAGCCTGTTCATCCCGGCCACGAGCGCGGGCAGCGAGGAGGCGACCACGAAGTCGGCGCCGTTCTTCTTGAACCGCTCGATGGGTTCCGGGGTCTGCCACAGCCGGGAGAGGGTGAGCGGGATGTCCTTGTTGGTGAGGTCCGGGTTCTGCTCGGAACCGGAGAGGGCGAACTCCTTGGCCAGGATCTTCTGGGTGGTCACGAACCACGAGTAGTCGTAACCGGTGCGGGTGATGGCCCCCAGCGTGCTGAGGGTGTCGTAGCCGGGGAGGTCGGGCGCGGGGAAGCGCCGGCCGGTGGCGTCGAGCCAGAGCGAGGACGGGCCGGGGAGGATGCGGATGCCGTGCCCGGCCCAGATCGGGGCGTAGTTCCGCAGGCCCTCGGTGTAGTGCCACATGCGGTCCGGGTTGACGATCCGTCCGCCGGCCCGCTCGGTGATGGCGAGCATCCGGCCGTCCACGTGCTCGGGCACGCCGGAGATCATGTTCCGCGGCGGGTCGCCGAGCCGGGCGGGCCAGTTCTGCCGCACCAGGTCGTGGTTGGCGCCGATGCCGCCCGAGGTCACGATCACGACCGGGGCCCGCAGTTCGAAGTCGCCGACGACGGTGCGCGAACTGCGGGTGCCCCGGGGGGCGTTGCTCGGCTCCACGACGGCGCCGCGGACCCCGGTGACGGTGCCGCCGGTGCGCACGATCTCGTCGACGCGGTGCCGGAACGCGAAGCTCACCCGTCCCTTCGCAGCCGCGGCCCGTACGCGCTTCTCGAAGGGCTCCACGACGGCCGGGCCGGTCCCCCAGGTGACGTGGAAGCGGGGCACCGAGTTGCCGTGCCCGTCGGCGAGACCGCCGCCGCGCTCGGCCCAGCCGACGATCGGGAACCAGCGGACGCCCTGCTGGTGGAGCCAGGACCGCTTCTCCCCCGCGGCGAAGTCCACGTACGCCTCGGCCCACTTGTACGCCCAGTGGTCCTGGCCGCGGGGGTCGGCGACGTCGCGGTCGAAGCCGGCCGCGCCCTGCCAGTCCTGCCACGCCAGGTCGCGGGAGTCCTTGATGCCCATCAGCCGCTGCTCGGCGGAGTCGACGAGGAACAGCCCGCCGAAGGACCAGAACGCCTGGCCGCCCATGTTGGTCTCCGGTTCCTGGTCGAGCAGGAGCACCTTGCGCCCCTTGTCGGCCAGTTCGGCGGTCGCGACCAGGCCGGCCAGGCCGTGGCCGACGACGATCACGTCGGCGTCCTGGGAGGCGGCGTGGGCGGGGACCGCCTGCGCGAGGGCGCTCGCCCCGGCGATCGCGCCTCCCGCCGCCGCCAGCAGGCGGCGCCGGCTGGGCATGGCGGGGTCTGTCACTGTCTCCATGGCGTGCCTTCCGGAGGATGCGGGGGGGGATGCACGAAGGGTGTTGCCAGGATGACCTTGATGTTACCTTCGGTAGCCGACAGGTAATCAGGTGGTCGTGACGATGCGGTAGTCACCGGCAGCCAACGCGCGCGCACCCGGTTGTCGCCCGGCCACAGCGTCCGGTCGTGGAAGGGGCGAGGCTCTTGACGGTCACCCACCGGCCCGAGCCCGTGGCCGGCATCCTGCGGGACATGGCCGGCGACTCCGACGTGCGGGGCCAACTCGTCCACGCCGCCCGGACCCACTCCCCCGACGTCGCCCGGCTCGGCGAGGCGGAGACCCGGCGGCACGTCACCGCCATCGTCGCCGCGGCCGGGCCGTGGCTCGGCACCTTCGGCCGCGTGGACGGGCAGGACTTCGCCGCCGCCCTGCTGCTCGGCACCGACCGTGCCGAACAGGGCGTCCCCATCACCTCGGTGCTGCACGGCGTCCAGGCGGCCCTCACCCGCACGGTGGAGATCGCCGTCGACCGCTGCCGGTCGGCCGGGGTGCCCGACGGCGTGCTGCTCTCGGCGGTGCTGCGGCTCAAGGAGTACGGCGACGCCGTCGAACGCCATGTGGTGAACGGCTACCGCGCGGCCGAGCAGCAACTGCCGCCCGTCTCCGACGGCCTGCGGGGGCGACTGCTGCGCCGGCTCCTGACCGGAGGCGCCCCGCCGGCCGCCGCGGACCTGGCGCGGGCCGGCCTGCGGCCCGACGGCAGGTACCACTGCCTCGTCGCGGACGGCCTCGACGCCGCCGGGACCCGGAGGCTCGCGGAGCGGATCGACGCGCAGCGCGGGATCGCCGGACGGGTCGAGGGCCGGCCGGCGGGCCTGCTGCCGCGGATGCCGGGAAGCGGGGAGCTCGGGCCGGAGGCGGCGGGCGGGCTGGTCGTCCTCTCCCCCGCCGTACCGCTGGACCAACTGCCCCCCGTCCATCGGCTCTGCGTCCGCGCGCTGGCCGCCGGGAGCCGGCGCGGACGGGGCGGGGTGCGGGAACTGACGGAGTTCGCCGGGGAGATCGCCACCGCCGAACAACCGCTGCTGGGTTCGCTCCTGGCCGGCAGGCTCCTGGGCACCCTTGATCCGGCGGATGTCTTCCACCGCCAACTCGCCCTCACGGCCCTGGCGTTCCTGGAACACGGCCGGCGCCTGGACCAGACGGCGGCGGCGCTGTTCACCCACCCCAACACCGTGCGCTACCGGCTCGGCCGGCTCCGGCAGATCACCGGTGAGCCACCCGCGGACGCCACCGCGGACCCGCTGGACGCCCTCCACTGGTGGTGGGCCCTGACGACGTGGCTGGGTCCGGACCGGGGAGCGCCCCTCAGGAAGTAGCCGGGGGCGGCCCCTCGGGCGGGTCGGCGGGCCGGTTCCGGCGGCGCGTCAGCAGGCGCCGGGTCGCCACCTCACCGGCGAGGATGCCGAGCAGACCGGCGAGCGAGATCCACGGCGGGGCCGGCGCCAGAACGCCCATCAGCCAGTACAGGACACCCGCCAGGGCTCCCACGGAGAAGGCGAGGAGGCATCTGGAGAGCAGGGTCCTCACACCAGCCACCCCGGCACGGAGTATCCGACCAGGATGCCTGCCAGACCGACGAGGCAGACGAACGGCGGCGCGGGGGACGGCACCCTGAGCAGGCCGTACATGATGCCGACGACCAGGCCGGCTCCGAAGGACGCGGCGTAGTCCACGTCGACCCCCTTTCCTTTTTGCCCTGTATACGAATTTCCTTCCTTTTCTAGCAGTACGGATGGCACCGGGCGGCGCAGCGCGACACCGGGGCGACGGCGGCGAGCCGCTCGCCCTGCGGCGCCCGGCCGGGCGGCATCGTGCGCCGCGCCACCGGCACGGCGGACAACTCCCGCACGTGGGAGGGGGCTTGACGCCCCCAAACCTGCCTGGTCACGCTGCGGACGTGGTGAAGATCACCGTGCACGCCCGGGCTCCGTCCGCGGGTTTTGGGGCCAGGATGCGACCCGCCCCCACCGGGGCAGTCCGAACCGTTCGGGGCCGACCCGGCCCCACGGAGCAGCAGGGAATCCCTTGAGACCATCACCAGGACGCTGGGGCGTGTTCGCCGCCGCCGGCGCCGCCCTCCTGTCATTGGCGCAGCCCGCCGCCGTCCCCGCCGCCCACGCGGCCTCGCCCGCGAACTCCGGGACCGACGCCGAGGCGGCGCGCAGCAACGTGCCCCCGGGTGTCCACACGGTCACCCTGATCACCGGTGACATCGTTATCACCCGGCAGTCGGGAGCCGCCGGGGGCACCGTCGAGGTACGCGGCGCCGGCGGCGCCAAGGCCCGCGCGCACATCATGGAGTCCCGCGGCGACCTGTACGTCTATCCCGAGTCGGCCCTCCCCTACGTGGCGGCGGGCACGCTGGACCGGCGCCTGTTCAACATCAGCGAGCTGGTCGCGGACGGCTACGACGACGCGCACCGCGACGACCTGCCGCTGATCGTCTCCTACGACTCCGCCTCCGCCGGGCTGCGCACCACCGCGCCCCAGGGCGCCACCCGGGTCAGGGACCTCAGCAGCGTGCAGGGGGCCGCCCTCTCCGAGGACAGGGACCGGTCCGCCGACTTCTGGCGGTCCGTCACCTCCGGGTCCGGGACCGCCGCGCGGGCCGCCAAGGCCACCTCCGCCGCCCCCTCCTTCGGCTCCGGGATCGCGCGCATCTGGCTCGACGGCAAGGTCGAGGCCGACCTGGCCGACACCACCTCCCAGATCGGCGCCCCGCAGGCCTGGTCGGCCGGCGACACGGGCAAGGGCGTGGACGTCGCCGTCCTCGACACCGGCGTCGACACCGGGCACCCCGACCTCGCGGGCCGCGTCACGGCCGCGCGCAGCTTCGTCCCGGACCAGGAGGTGACGGACCGCAACGGCCACGGCACCCACGTCGCTTCCACCATCGCCGGCACCGGGGCCGCCTCGGACGGCAAGGAGAAGGGCGTCGCCCCCGGCGCGGACCTCCACGTCGGCAAGGTGCTGGCCGACTCGGGCTCCGGCCAGGACTCCTGGGTGCTGGCCGGCATGGAGTGGGCCGCGGTGGACCAGGACGCGGACATCGTGAGCATGAGCCTCGGCTCCGAGAACCCCTCCGACGGAACGGACCCGCTCAGCGCGGCGGTCGACCGCCTGAGCGCGCAGACCGGAGCGCTGTTCGTGATCGCCGCGGGCAACATGGGCACGCCCGGCAGCGTCGGCGCACCGGGTGCGGCGGACGCCGCCCTGACCGTGGGAGCCGTCGACTCCGCCGACGAGGTCGCCTGGTTCTCCAGCCAGGGGCCGCGGGTCGGCGACGGCGGCCTCAAGCCGGAGATCACCGCACCCGGCGTGGACGTCCTGGCCGCCCGCTCGCAGTACGCGCCGGAGGGCGAGGGCAGCTACCAGACGCTCAGCGGCACCTCGATGGCCACCCCGCACGTCGCGGGCGCGGCCGCCCTGCTCGCGGCAGCGCGGCCCGGGCTGACCGGCGCCCAGCTCAAGGATCTGCTGGTGAGCAGCTCGAAGCGGACGCCGCAGTACGACGCCTTCCAGGCGGGCAGCGGCCGGGTGGACGTCCCGTCGGCGCTCGGCGCCGAGGTGTTCGCCTCGGCGACCGCGTTCGCCGGCCAGGCCGAGGCGGGCGGCGGCACGGCCGCGGTGCGGCGCCCGGTGACGTACACCAACACCGGGGACGCCCCGGTGACGCTCGCCCTGTCCGTCGACGCCCCGAACGCCCCCGCGGGCCTGTTCGCGCTGTCCGCGTCACGGGTCGTCGTGCCCGCGCACGGCACCGCCGAGGTCACCGTCGCCATCGACGGTTCGAAGGCGACCGGCAACGGCCGCTGGTCCGGCCAGGTCGTCGCGGCCGACCCGGCGGGGAAGACGGTCACCCACACGGCGGTGTCGCTGGGCGACGCCGCCCACAAGCTGACCCTGGTCCTCAAGGACGGCGACGGCAAGCCCATGTCCGGCGTCGTCCAGGTGCTGCGCTCCGGTGACTTCGACCCGGCGTTCTACCTCGTCGACCAGACCGGACGGCTGGAGGCCTGGCTGCCGGACGACGTCTACTCGGCGCTGTCCTTCAAGGACGTGCGCGGGGTGCACGGCGCGCACTCGATGGGCATGGCGCTCCTCGGCGACCCCGAGGTCGTCATGGACCGCGACCGGACGGTGACCCTGGACGCGACGAAGCTCAAGCGCGTCGACATGACGACACCGCAGCCGACCGAGACCACCTACCAGCGCCTGGAGTACAACCGCGCCATGGGCGGCGGCAGCTGGCGCGACTACATGGAGACCCAGACCAGCTACGACAGCCTCTGGGCCCAGCCCACCACGCACAAGGTCACCCACGGCGACTTCTATCTCGGGGCCCGCTGGCGCAAGGAGCAGCCCGCGCTGTCGGTGACGACCCGCGACGACGAGTTCACCGACGTCCTGCGGCAGGAGGACGTCACCGCGCTCCCCCAGGGCGACTACTCGTTCCCGCTGGTGGCCGCCGGGGACGGCGCGAGCGCGGACTACGCCGGGATCTCCGCCCGCGGCAAGGCCGTGGTCGTGCGCCGCAACGGGAACGTGAGCGACGCCGAGCAGGCCGCGGCGGCGGTCGCGGCGGGCGCCCGGCTCCTGCTCGTCGTGAACGACCAGCCGGGACGCCAGCTGCGGAGCTACACCGGCGATCCCTTCCTCCCGCCCGCCGCCATCGACGTCGCGCTGCTCAGCACCGACGAGGGCGAGCGGCTCATGCGCCGCGCGTCGGCGCGGGGCGCCGTGCTGAAGGTCGGCTCGCAGCCGGTCAGCCCGTACGTCTACGACCTCATGTGGACCTGGCACAACGAGATCCCCGGCGACCTCGTCGTCAAGGGCGGCACGAAGAACCTGGCGCGGGTCGACGTCACCTTCGACAGCCCCGACCCGGCCAAGGGCGGCGGCGAGTTCCGCTTCGACTGGCCCGTGTACTCCAACTGGGGCATCGGCCTGACGATGCGGGAGCCGGTGAACTCCCACCGGGTCGACTGGGTCTCCACCGGTCCGGGGTACTCCTGGGGCCAGGAGGCGTACGTCGACGGCCTGCTGTACGAGATCGAGCCGCGCACCACGTACCGGGCGGGCAGCCGGCACACCCAGGAGTGGTTCAAGCCGGTCGAGCGGCCGTACCTCAACAACAACTACAAGCTGCCGACGCGCAGCGGGAGCTGGCTGGCCCTCGACATCCCCGCCTGGGGCGGTGCGGACCACGTCGGCATGTCGATGGACTACGACCGCACGAAGCAGACGCTGACGCTCTACCAGGGAGGCACGCTCCTGGGCCGGAGCACGACCAACACCAGCATGGGGGGCGCCGCCCCGGCCGCGGGCAAGCTGCCCTACCGCCTGGTGCTGGACGCGAGCCGTGACGCGTCGGTGAGCCCGTACTCCTCGACCACGCACACCGAGTGGGAGTTCACGTCCAAGGCGCCGTCGGGCGACGACGCCGCGGTGCTGCCGCTGCCGCAGCTCGACTACGGCGTGGCCACGGACGCGGAGGGCAGGGCCGCCCGCAACGGCACGCTGTCCGTGACGGCCGCGCACCTGCCGGGCGCGGTGGGTGCGGGCTCGCTGTCGGCCGTCTCCCTGGAGGTGTCCTACGACGACGGACGCACCTGGCGGAAGACCGCCTGCGGGCACGACGGCCGCTTCGGGCTGTCCGCGCCGAAGCAGGCCCGGTTCGTCTCGCTGCGTGCGCGTGCACACGACTCCGCGGGCAACGCGGTCACCCAGACCGTGATGCGGGCCTTCGGCCTGCGCTGACGGGGAGGCACCGCATCCCCACCGGTGCGGGCGGGCCGTCCACGGCCCGCCCGCACCGCCGTCATCGCCCCCGCGCCACGAGCGCGGCGGCCGGGATCCCGTGTGCCGCGAGCCGCGCCAGGAGTTCCGCCTCCTGCGGCCGCGTGACGGCGATCCGCAGGCCGGTCCCCGCGTCATGGGCGACGAAGACCGTCCGTCCGGCGCACCGGCCCTCGGCGTGGATCGTGTACGGGGCCAGGTCGAGCAGCAGGCCGAACCGCGCGTCGTCGCGTGCGTCGATGTCGATCCCCATTCCGGGGTCGTCCCTCCGGGAGCGCGTCCCGGCCGTCACCGCCTCCCGGGCCAGGGCGAGCACACCCCGGTACGAGGACAGTGCCTCGTCGGGCCAGGCACCGTCGGTGTAGGCGTCGACGTGCGCGCTGTGGAGATCCGGCCGCAGGACGCGCAACGCCTCCCGGTGCACGAGCACCACGTCCGTATGCTCCAGTCCGCACGCGGGCACGAGTCCGCGGCGCGGGCCGCCGTCATTGTCGATCACCCCGAAGACCCTGACATACGCCTTCGCCCCCCGCTTCACGCGGTCCCACGGAAGACGCCGGGACCCCGGGGGCGGCGGCCCTCGGGGTCCCGGCGGGGGGCGGGTCAGGCCGCGGCGGCGCCGGCCCGGCTGAGCTGCTCGATGACCCCGGTCAGGCCCTCGACGACCTCGGAGTCGTCGGCCGGGTGGGTCTCGGCGAAGCGGATCACGGAGCCCGGGATGGAGAGCTTGACGTCCGTGAGGACCGCGGCACCGGCGATGCCGGCGGCCTTGCGGGCCTCGTCCTGCGCCCACACGCCGCCGTACTGGCCGTACGAGGTGCCGACCACGGCGACCGGCTTGCCGGACAGGGCGCCCGCGCCGTGGGGGCGCGACAGCCAGTCGATGGCGTTCTTGAGGACGGCCGGGATGGTGCCGTTGTACTCGGGCGAGAAGAGCAGGAGCGCGTCGGTCGCGGCGGCGGTGGCCCGCAGGCGTGCGGCGGCCTCCGGCACCGAGCCCTCGACGTCGATGTCCTCGTTGTAGAAGGGGACCTCCGCCAGACCCTCGTAGAGCGTGATCTCGACGCCCTCGGGGGCGTGCTTCATGGCGGCCTCGGCGAGCTGGCGGTTGTGCGAACCGGCGCGGAGGCTGCCGACCAGAGCGAGGATGCGGACGGACATGGGCGATCTCCCTAGCTGCTTGACGGACTGAAAACGGACCGCGGTCCGGTTGAAAGTTGTAGCAGTTAAACGGACTGCGGTCCACTTTCATTCCCGCCGCTACGCTGTGGCCATGACCGAGCCGCCCCGCGCCGTCTTCCCCTTGCGCGACGCCTCCGCCGGACCCGCGGACCTCACGCTCACACCGGCGGGCGAGCCACCACGGCTGCGCGCCGACGCCGCGCGGAACCGCAAGCGCCTGCTGGAGGTGGCGGCGGAACTCGCCGCCGAGCGCGGCGCGGCGAACGTCACCATGGAGGCCGTCGCCGCCGCGGCCGAGGTCGGCAAGGGGACGGTCTTCCGGCGCTTCGGCGACCGCGGGGGGCTGATGCTCTCGCTGCTCGACCACATCGAGCAGCAGATCCAGGCCACCTTCCTCTCGGGCCCGCCGCCCCTGGGGCCGGACGCCTCGCCGCTGGAGCGGCTGCGCGCCTTCGGCCCGGCCGTGATACGCCACGAGCACGCCCATCGCGACCTGTACATGGCCGCACACCGGGAGCAGAGCCGCCGCTACAACCCGTCGTACCAGGTCAGGCTCACTCATCTGACGTTGCTGCTCCGGCAGGTGGGCGCCCCCGGTGACGTCGAACTGACCGGGCACACCCTGCAGGGCTATCTCGACACCGTGCTCGTCGAGTACCTGCTCACGTCCCGCGGCATGCCCGTCGAGCGGCTGGACGCCGGCTGGTACGACCTCGTCGACCGACTCGGCACACCGCGGTAGCGCCGTCCAGCGCCGTCGCCGGGGGCCGAGCGGGCCGCCGTGGCGACGCCCCGGGCCGGTGAGCGGTCAGGGGTTGCAGCCGGGACCGGTGGCCGGGCCGGTGCAGACGTCGGTGCCGGGTCCGCCGTCGTTGGCGTTGGTGCCGGGACCGCCGGAGAGGACGTCGTTGCCGGCGTCGCCGGTCAGGGTGTCGTTGCCGGCCCCGCCGCAGAACAAGTGTGCTCCCGGTGATCGGACGGCCGAGACCATGCCTCACATCCAGTCAAATTGGCCGTATCGGGAAGATCGTAACGACGGGCGACGTCGGCGACCTTCGGCCGATCCCCTCGTTGGGCCGTCCGCGGCGCCGCGGGGCGCGGCGGCCGCCCCTGTACGAGAACGCCGGGCACGCACCCGCGGGGCGGATCACCGAACCGGTCACCCGCGGACGACGGCCCCGAAACCGGGCGGAGCGAACCACCCCCGGTCGAGCGGGGGTTCGCACGGCCGGGGTCCACGCCCTGTCGTGATCCCGACAGGGGGCGGAAAGACGCCGCTGTTCGTCTCTCGTTCACCGGTCCGTTGAATCGTTTAACTCGCTAGCATGCGGCGGACATTGGATGGATCTAACGTGAAGGATCCCCTGTGAGACCGCTCTTCCCGGGCCGAACCGGCCTCCCGATCGTCGCGGGTGTCGCGGCACTGCTGATGGCGATCCCACCGGCAGCTGCCAGTGACCACGCCACGGCCTCCCCCTCGCCGGACGACGTGGTCGTGACCGGCGGCGCCCCCGCGGGCTCCACCCCGCGCACCGTCACCCTCATCACGGGCGACCGGGTCACCGTCACGCCCGGCGGCGACGGCCGTGCCTCCGTGACCGTCGAGGGCCCCCGCGGCCACCGCGCGGACGCCCGCATCACCACCCAGCACGGCGACACCTACGTCTACCCGTTCGCCGCCGAACGGTACGTGGCGGCCGGGCTGCTCGACACCGACCTCTTCAACGTCACGCGGCTGATCGCCGACGGTTACGACGACGCCCGGTCCAAGGGCCTGCCCGTCATCCTGACCTACTCCTCCGACTCCCGCCGGAGGCTCGCGGCGCCGTCGCTGCCCGAAGGGGCCACCGGCGCACGGGCGCTGACCAGCATCGACAGCACCGCCACCACGCAGGACCACGACCAGGCGGCGGAGTTCTGGGACGACCTGACCGGCCAGGGCGCCGCGCCGCAGGCGGCCGCGAGGGCCGTGGCGAGCGGCCCGGCGCTGACCGGCGGCGTACGCAAGGTGTGGCTCGACGGCAAGGTCAAGGCCGACCTCGCGGACAGCGTGGCGCAGATCGGCGCCCCCGAGGTCTGGGCCGGTGGTGACACCGGTCAGGGCGTGGATGTCGCGGTCCTCGACACCGGTTACGACCCCGGGCACCCCGACCTCGACGGCGTCGTCACCGACTCCCGAAGCTTCGTGCCCGGCGAGGACATCGACGACCACCACGGCCACGGCACCCACGTGGCGTCCACCATCGCCGGCAACGGCGCCGCGTCCGGCGGCAAGGAGAAGGGCGTCGCCCCCGGCGTGCGCCTGCACGTGGGCAAGGTGCTCAGCAACGCGGGCAACGGCTCCGACTCCTGGATCATCAGCGGCATGGAGTGGGCCGCCCGCGAGGCCGGGGCCCGCGTGGTCAGCATGAGCCTCGGCAGCGACCAGCCCACCGACGGCACCGACCCGATGAGCCAGGCCGTCAACGAACTCAGCGCCGAGACGGGCGCGCTGTTCACCATAGCCGCCGGCAACTCGGGCCCCTACGAGGGCACCGTGGCCGCGCCCGGCGCCGCGGACGCCGCGCTGACCGTCGGCGCCGTCGACTCCTCCGACGCCATCGCCGACTTCTCCAGCCGCGGCCCCCGCTTCCGGGACGACGCGATGAAGCCGGAGATCACCGCCCCCGGCGTCGACATCCTGGCGGCCCGCTCGCAGTGGGCGCCCTTCGGGACCGGCTCGTACGCCACCCTCAGCGGCACCTCGATGGCCACCCCGCACGTCGCGGGCGTCGCCGCCCTGGTGGCGGCGAAGCACCCGGACTGGAACGGGGCCCGGATCAAGGACGCCCTGGTCTCCACCTCCGTCGCGACGCCGGACATCCCCGCCGACTCGGGCGGCAACGGACGCGTGGACGCGGTCGCCGCCACCAGCAGGACCCTCGTGGCCACCGCCACCGCGGACTCCGGCATCCACCCCCCGGGCGGCGCGTCCGGCGGGACCGTGACCCGGACCGTGGAGTGGGCCAACTCCGGTGACACCGCCGTCACCGTGACCCCGCGCCTGGACACCCCGGGCGTGCCCGAGGGTCTGTTCACCGTGACGGACCGTCAGGTCACCGTTCCCGCCCACGGCACCGCCTCCACCACCGTGACCACCACGCTCGACCGGGCCCCCGCGGGGTCGCGCTTCACCGGGCACGTCGAGGGCGTCGTCGACGGCAAGGCCGTCACGCGCACCCTGCTCGCGGTCAGCACCCGTGACGAGTACCACCACCTGCGCGTGCACGTCACCGACCGGGCCGGCGACCCGATGGTCGGCCTGGTGATGTACCAGCGCAAGGGCGACGAGTACGCGCAGGCCCTCTACACCGACCTCGACGGCGTGCTCGACACCGTCGTCCCGCCGGGCACGTACACCGTCTGGACCTGGGGCGCCGTGCGCGGCGTCCACGGCGAGTCCTCCTACGGGCGGGCCCTGCTGGCCAGGACCGGCGTCGTGGTCGGCAACGCCGACACCGACACGGCGCTGGACGGCACGAAGCTGCGCAGGACCGAGGTCGTCACCCCGAAGACCTCGACCGACAGCGACATCCGGATGGACTTCACCCAGTCCTTCAAGGACGGCTCGCCGGCGATCACGGACACCGCGACCGTCGGCGACGGCTTCGACAGCGTGTGGGCGCTGCCCATGCCGAAGGCCTCCGGCGGCGACCTGGCGTACACGGTCCGCTGGCGCATGCAGCAGCCGCTGCTGGCGCTGTCCTCCGGCGACCAGGTCTTCGACGACCTGTGGCTGCAGCCCGGTTCCGGCCGTCCCGCCGAGGGCACCAGGACGCTGCCCGCCGTCTTCGCCGGCAAGGGCACCGCGGCCGAGTACGCGGCCGCCGGCGCCAAGGACAAGGTGGCCGTGGTCCGCTACACGGGGGACGACGACCAGATCACCGACGCGCAGAAGGCGGGCGTCGCCCTGCTGGTCGTGGTGAACGACCTGGACGGCCGGCTGCGCGAACCCGTGCGCCGCACCGCCCTCGTCGTCGCCGGCGTCTCCCGCACCGAGGGCGAGGCCCTGATCGGCCGCATCCAGGACAGTCGTTCCGGCTCGGTGCCGATGCGGGTCGCCGGCCACGCCGAGACGGACTACCTGTACGACCTGGTGCACACCTGGCACGGCACGGTCCCGCAGACCCAGCGCTACGCGCCGGCCGAGCACCGGCTCGCCCGGGTCGACGTCGGCTTCCGCAACGAACCCGGCACGGAGGTCGACGAGTTCCGCTACGACATCCAGCCGTACCTCGGGGTCAAGGTCGGCGGCACCCGGCTGTCGACGGCGGGCGCCGAGCGCACCGACTGGGTCACCCCCTCGGGCGAGGCGACCTGGATGGAGGAGGCCGCCAACGGCATCCGCTCGATCCAGTTCTCCGGGCTGGTCGGCTACCCGGCGGGACGCACCACCGACGTCCAGTGGTTCGGGCCCGTCGAGCACCCGCGGATGAACGAGAGCCAGTGGCTGCCGCAGCGCAACGGTGACGTCCTCGACGTGACCATCCCGGCCTGGGGCGACGGCGGCCGCGACCACGCGGGCGTGGTCGGCCCGGGTACCACCTCCCAGGTGAACGAGCTCTACCGGGGCGGCGACCTGGTCACCCGCACCGAGGGCGGCTGGCTGGGCGGGGACGTCCCGGCGGCGTCGGGCCGGTACCGGCTGGTGACGGCCACCGAGCGGACGGAGGGGTACCCGTACTCCACCGCCACCCGGACCGAGTGGGGCTTCTCCTCGGCGACGGCGGCCGCGGACGACCCGCAGGTGCTGCCGCTCCTGCAGCTCGACTACGGGATCCGCACCGACGCGGGCGGCGCCGCGAGACGTGACGCCGAACTCACGGTGAGCGCCTCCGCGTTGCCGGGCACGCCGGCCTCGCGGGTCCGCACCGACGCGGTGGAGGTCTCGTACGACGACGGCCGCACGTGGCACAAGCCGGCACTGCGCGGCGCGGACGACGGCGGCGCCCGGGTCCGTCTGGACGCGCCGCGGCGGGCGGAGTTCCTCTCGCTGCGCGTGCGTGCCTCGGACAAGCGGGGCAACACCGTGACGCAGACGGTGATCCGGGCCACCGGCCTGGCCTGATCCGCGGAGGCACACAGCGCGGACGAACACAGCGCGGCCGGTCCCCTCGGGGGCCGGCCGCGCTGCCGTTCCCCGGCGCTCCGTTCGTTGCCCCGAACCGGCAAGGGGGCGGGGTCGTCCGCTGCCGGCAGCGGACCTGGTCGGCCCTCGGCCCGGCATGATCGGATGCGAGGTGCGGGGGGCGTACGCGGGTGGGGAGACACGGTGGAACGGGTGGAACGGAACAGGTCGTCGGTCGTGGTGTGGCTGCTGATCGCCGTGACGGCGCTGGCCGTCGGGGTGGCGATGGTCTTCCTCACGCGTGACGCGCTGGAACGGGAACGTGAGTTCCGCGCCGCGCCGCCGTGCGCCTCGGTACCGGTCGAGGTGTCGGAGTGCCGGTGGGAACAGCGTTTCACCGTACGGTCGGTGGACACCCACAGCGGCAGGCGGAAGTCGCCCGAGGCGGACTTCCTGCTGCCCTCCGGAAAACCGTGGCACCTGACCTTCCGCCGGACGGGCCCGGTGCTCTCGCAGCTGGAGCCGGACGACAAGGTCGTCGGCCTCATCTGGCGGGGGCGGGTCGTCGAGGTGCGGGACGCCGCGGGAACCTGGCAGGAGACGAGCGACGGGCCCCTGGAGTGGCCGGAGGACCGCCTCGGCGGCGCGCTCGCCGGACTCTCGACCGGCCTGATGGCCCTCGTCGGCGCGTTGTGGGCGCTCTTCACGCGGGGGCCGCGGCACGCGCGTGCGGCGAGGGTCGTGCGGTGGCACGGCGTCCCGATGGGCGTGGCGGCGATCGTGACGCTCTGGGCGCAGGCGGCCGGCGAGTGGCCGATGTGGTCGATCCCGGCCATCTGGGGGCCGATCGCTGCGGTGTTGCTGACCTCGGCGGTCGCCTTCGCCCTGGCGGCGCTCCGCGGCGACCTCGACGACGACGCCCCGTCCGCCGCGCGGTCCCCCGGGGCCCCGGGAGGTCTGCCGGGCGGCGCCTCCGGGCCGGGGGCCGTACGCCTTTGACGGCGCTGCCCTCTCGGGGAACGCGGCGGTGCCGGCCCGCTCGTGGCGAGGGGCCGGCACCGCCGCGCGGGGCCCGTCAGCCGATGGTGACGAGGGTGCCCGCGGCGTTGGGGTAGCCGATGTAGGCGGTGGCGGGACGGTCGGAGGGGACGCCGCTCCACGAGGCGGTCAGCGTCAGGGGGACGCCGGGCTTCGTGACGGGGTTCCGCGGCGTCACGGTGAACGTGCCCTGTGCCGGCGGGCTGTCCGGGCCGATCAGGTTGGTCTGGAAGGAGAACGGGAAGTCCGTCAGCTCCGGCTGGCCGCCCAGCGTCATGACCATGGCCAGGTACTTCCCCGGCTTCATGCTCGGCAGGCTCACCACCGGCCGCGTCTGGTCGAGGGCGAGGTCCCCGACGATGTACGGGAGCCGGCCGCCGCCCGGGTCGTACGCGAGCAGCAGGCTCAGCCTGGCCTCCGGGTTGTCGGGCGTGACGAAGAACTGCCCGGCCTGCGTGCCCTCCGGCACCGTGAACGTGAAGTCCTGCTCGGGCTTGTCGTTGGAGACCGCGTTGCGGACGGGCGTGCCCGCGACCGGGCCGCGCGGGGCCGGCGCGAGCGAGGTGGTGCCCGGCGTCACCTGGAAGGAGACGCTGCCGCTGCCCGCGGGGCCGGACACCTGGTCGGGGGCGATCAGGCTCCACGGGGTCAGGACGACCGGACTGCGCACGCCGGTGCGGCCGTGCCGCCAGGTGAGGTCACCGGTGACGGTCTCGCCGGACCGCCCGGTCGTCAGCTCGAAGCTGACGCTGAACCGCGCCTTCTGACCGGCCTTGCTGAAGTGCAGCACGGACGGGTGGACGGTGGCCTTGACCCCGGGTACCGAGATCGAGGCCCGGTAGGTGCCGGCCGCCACGGCGGTGACGGTGCGGGTCACGGTCTGCGAGCCGACCATGCGGCCGATGGCGATCGACGGGTAGTTGAGGTCGCTGGGGTCGACGGCCCGCACCCCGGTGCCGGTGTCGACGCCGAGGCCCTCCAGGTAGCCCAGCCAGTCCTTCTCGGTGGAGTCGTAGACCAGGCCGGGTGCGAGCATGTCCGCCGGGCGCACCTCACCGGCGCCCTGCGCGAACAGGTCGGTGTTCTTCTCGCCGGTCGCGGTCCTGGTGTCGACGGCGGTCGTCATCATCGCGGACTTCACGGCCATCGGCGACCACGAGGGGTGCTCGGCCAGGTAGAGCGCGGCGAGGCCGGCGATGTGCGGGGTCGCCATCGACGTGCCGGTCATGAAGTCGTAGTCGTGGCCGAAGTTGGAGGCGGGCGCGACGGCCGCGAGGATGCCGACGCCCGGCGCGGCGATGTCGGGCTTGAGCAGGTCGCCGTTGTTCGTCGTGGACGGGCCGCGCGAGGAGAACGGCGCGATCTGCGGGTACGGCTGACCGGTCGTGCCGCCCGGGAGCAGGCTCGCCTCGGCCCCGGCGCCGGCGGCGTACGCCCGGACGTCGGCGGCACCGGGGGTGTTGAGGTGCACCGTGGGCACGGCGTGCAGGTCGCCGTCGGTGTCGAGGTCGCTGACGTTGACCAGGACCATGCCGACGCCGCCGGCCCGCTGGACCTCGTGCGACTTGTCGACGCGCGGGTTGACGCCCCGGTCGCAGACGACGATCGCGCCGGAGACCTTCGCCGGGTCGAGCGTGCCGTCCTGGCACAGCGCGGCGTCGGAGGTCGGGGCGCCGGGGTTCTTCACCTTCTCGGCCAGCACGAGGGGCTCGGGGCCGAGCGGGGCGTCCACGGTGGTGCTGCCGCCGACGTAGGTGTCCCCGTTGCCGAGGCGCACGGTGGCCTCGTAGGGCGCCAGGGTGCTCGCGGCCACCGTGGTCGTCCACGGGGCGACGTTGTCGGCGGAGGAGACCTCGGGGCCGGAGTTGCCGGCGGCGGTGGCGACGAAGACGCCCGCGGCCGCGGCGGTGCGGAAGGCCGCCTGGACCGGGGAGTCCGGGGCCGTCTCGATCACCGACCCGGCCGAGTAGTTGAGGACGTCGACGCCGTCGGCGACGGCCTGGTCGACGGCGGCGACGATGTCGGAGGTCATGCCGCCGCTGTCGCCGGCCGCCTTGCCCGTCCAGAACGCCTTGTAGACGGCGATCGCGGCGCCCGGTGCGACCCCGGAGACCTTGCCGAGGTGCCGGCCGTCGACGGTGACGTCGACCCCGCTGTTGCCCGCCGCGGTGGACGCGGTGTGCGTGCCGTGGCCCTCGCCGTCCCGTGCGGAGACGTAGTCCGCGCGGCGCTCCGGCGGCACCCGGTCCAGCCAGGCGTCGCCGAACCAACGGGCGCTGATCAGCTTGCCGTTGCAGGCGCCGGCGGTGAACTCCTCGCCCGCCTGGCAGGTTCCGGTGAAGGTGCCGCCGTCCGCCTTCCGCATGACAACCTTGTCACCCTTGCGGTAGGGGCGGTACGGGTCCTTCGACGTGGGCCGCGCGGTGCCCAGCGCGGCGGCCGCGAAGGAGCGGCTCTCCGGCCAGACGCCGGTGTCGATGTCACCGACGACGACACCGCGGCCGGCCTTCTCGGCACCGCCGAGGGCGGACCAGAGCCCGTGCCGCCCGGTGAGGCCGAGGAAGTCCTGGGAGTTGCGGTCGTCGGAGACCTTGTTGAGGGTGTCGGGTGCGACCGACAGCACCCCGGGGGTCTTCGACAGCGCCGCCACCTGCGCGGCGGACAGGTCCGCGGTGAAGCCGTTGGTGACCACGGAGTACCCGCGCTCGATCCGCGCGCCGACCGAGGCGGCCGCGGCGCGCTGGGCCCCGGTGAGGTGGGCGCGGTAGCGCACGGCGCCGGGGGCGGCGAGGTCGACCTTGGCGCCCGGCGCGGGGGCGGTGCCGGGTATGCCGTCGACCCCGCCCCGGTAGGCGGCGATCGGCCGGTCGGCGAGGGTGACGACGTAGCGGCCCGCGGCGAGGTGGCCGGCCACCGGGACCGGCTTCGGGCCGGCCGCGGGGGCGGCCTGGGCGGGGACGGCGGACGACAGGGCCAGTGCGACGGCGGTGGCCGCCACCAGGGCGGCCGGTCTGGTGCTGCGTGACGTCGAGGTCACGTTCGGTCCTCCAGAAGGGAAGAGGCCAGGGGCGTCGCCGCGCGTCCGGGCGCGGCGGGGTGCGCGGGGGCGGCCGGCGGACCGCCGCTCCCGGTGGGGGTGTTGGGACGATTCAAAAGTGAACGGCCCACGACCGGTCGATGTCCAGATAATCTTGTGGCGTCTTCGGACAGCTGGCGGACCACGCCATCACGAGGAGCGCGTACGTGCTGCAGGCCCTGGGTATCAGCGAGTTCGACGAGGACGTCTACCGGGCCTTCCTCACCCGGGCCGGTTTCGGCACCGAGGAGTACGCCGCGACCGCCGGGGTCTCCCCGGACCGCGTCCGCGGGGCCGTCGCCCGGCTGGCCGGGCTCGGTCTGCTGCGCCGCGACGGCAGCGGCGAGTACCGCCCCGTGGGTCCCGGCACCGCGCTCACCGCCCTGCTCGACCAGCGGCGGCTGGAGACCGAGGCCGCGTTCGCCGGAGTACGGTCGGTCGTCGACGACCTCGCCGAGGAGTACCGGGCCGGGCGGCTGCGCAGCGATCCGGGCAGCCTGGTGGAGGTACTGTCGGGACGCGACGTCGTCGCGCCGCGCATCGACGAGCTCAACCGCTCGGTCCGCACGCACATCTGGATCCTCGACAAGCCGCCCTACCTCGACCGCGCGGACGGGCTGCCCCACACCAACGAGGCCGAGAAGGCGTCGACCGCCGCCTGGGCGCGCCGCGGCGTGGACATCCGCTCGGTCTACTGCCCGGAGTCCATGGAGCGGCCCGGCCGTTTCGAGACGGTGCTGGAGATGGCCGCGCTCGGCGAGCAGGCCCGGATGCTGCCGAGCCTGCCCTTCAAGCTGCACGTCATCGACCGCCGCGTGGCCCTCGTCCCGCTGGTCGGCGGGGTCTACGACAGCCTGGCCGTCGTGCACCCCTCCGGCCTGCTGGACGCCCTGATCGAGCTGTACGAGGCGTACTGGGCACGCGCCGAGCCGATCGGCGCCCCGGCCCCCGCGGCCGGCGAGGAGGGCCCCACCGCCGAGGAGGTCGCGCTGCTGACGATGCTGCGCGCCGGTCTCAAGGACCAGGCGATCGCCCGTCAGCTGGGGCTGAGCACACGGACGGCGACGCGACGCATCGCCGCCCTCATGGCACGGCTCGACGCGACGACGCGTTTCCAGGCAGGGGTGGAGGCCGGCGCACGTGGCTGGATCTGATCCTTCCTGACGGCACATCGCACCGGATCCGATCACAAGCGGTCAAGTGCACCTGGAGCGAGCCGAGACGGGCCAGGATCGGTCCATGAACCCATCCGCGACCGCCGCACTCACCCCGCTCCCCGACGGAGTACGGTCCACCCTCACCGCCGCCCGCGAGGCGTACCGCGCCGCCGTCCCGGCCGCGTACGACGAGGTGCTGACGGAGATCGCGGAGCGGGCCCGGGACACCGGCAGCCTGGGCAAGGCGGACATCGCCGCGCTGGTGGTGTGGAAGCGGCTGCAGGCGAGCACCGCGTGGGTCGTCGAGCTGATGAACCTGCACGACGCGGAGGTCAGGGCCGTCACGGCCGCGGCGGTGTGCGCGGTCCGTGACCCGCACACCCCGCGCGGCGCCGCCGCCCGCGAGGGCCGCAGGGCCCTGCTCCCCCTCCCCGGCTGCCGCACCGGCGACGCGCTGGCCTCGGCGCTGCTCACCGCCGCCGCGCCGGACCGGATGGCCGTCTACGACCGTCGCGCGCAGTTCGGCCTGGAGCGGCTGGGCTACCAACTGACCCCGGCACCCGGCCGCTACGGCCGCTACATGGACCTCCTCGACGACCTCCTCGCCCGCTCCGGCCCCGACACGGACGGCTGGACCGCCCGTGACGTCGACACGGCGCTGTACTGGCTCGGCCGCCAGGGAGCGGCGACGCCGGGTGACGCCGAGGAGGAGTAGGCGGGGTCCCGCGGGGGCTTCGGCCGCCCGGTCCGCTGTCGGTGGCCGGCCCTACCGTGTGGCGGGTGATGACCACGTCCTCCATCCTCGGGCAGTTCGGCCTGTGCGCGGACCGGGCCGAGTTCCCCGATCTGCTGAACGGCTACTTCTGTCCGGTCGACACCCGGATCCATCTGTTCGGCGACTCGACCCGCTGGGCGATGGTCGCCGAACTGCTGGGGTACTCCCCGCGCGCCGGCAACCTCACCGACGTCGTGCACCGGTTCGGCAACTGCCTCACCGTCGGCGAGCCCGGAATCGGCGCCGTTCTCGACCGGGTGGAGAACATGGAGGAGATCGCCCTCGGCGACGACGAGGTGTACGCCGGAGGGGTTCCGGTGAAGGTGCGCGGGCAGGCGCTTCCGGTCACCGCCCCCGCCGGCACACCGCTGGAGGACGTGTTCCGTCAGCTGGTGCCCGCGCACCGCGCGCTCTTCCTGGCCGACGGCGCCGAACTGCGCGCCGGCGTCCCCGGCGACCTGCCGGTGCTGCTGCGGCTGGACGCATGGCACCAGCCGGAGGACCTGGGAGAGGTCACGCCCGCGGGATGCGAGGCGTTCCGGATGATGGCCGAGGTCCTGGACTCCGGGGACCCGTCCCGCTACCGGCCGACGCTTCCCCCGAACACCCACTGGTCCCACTGGCCCGACGCCGGGACGCTGTAGCTCGCCGGGGTTTCCCCACCGCTCACGCGTCCCGGCGCACCTCGATCAGCAGGGCCTGTTCGGGGTCGAGTTGCGGCATCGGGAGGCCGGCGGCGGTGAGCAGCGTGCCGGGGAGGGTGAGGCGGTCGTCGATCGCCTCCGGGAGCCAGGCCGGGCCGCTCCGCTGGTGGAAGGAGGGCAGGCCGAGGTCGGTGCGGACGCGCACGCGGTAGCGCGCGGCGGGGTCGAGGCCGGGCAGCGGCACCCGGCCGGCCTGGCCCTCCGGGGAGGTCGCCACCCGGGCCCAGCAGTAGAGCGCGGCCACGCTGTCATGGGCGACGACACCGTGCAGCAGCGTCGCCCCGTCCGGGAGGTCGGCGCGGACGGTGCGCCCGCCGTGCAGCAGCGGGCGCAGTTCCCGGTACAGGGCGGTCCAGGCGGTGAGCCGGGCCAGTTCCTCGGGGGTGCAGCGGGTGAGGTCCTGCTCGACGCCGGGATGGCCGAAGAGCGCGGTGACCAGCCGGAAGGTGTCGGAGCTGACGCGTGCGGTGGTGTGGCTGGGCGTGGGGCCCACGTGGGCGCCGACGAGTTCGGGGGGCAGGAGTTGTCCCGTCCACCGCTGGATGGACTGACGTTCCACCGGGTCGTTGCAGTCCGAGGCCCACACGCGGTCGGTCCTGGCGAGGATGCCGAGGTCGACGCGGCCGCCGCCGCTGGCGCAGCTCTCGATCTCCAGGGCCGGGTGGCGCTGCCGGAGGGTGTCCAGCAGCCGGTAGAGCGCCTCGACCTGGGCGCGCGCCGCGGGGCGGTCGGCCGGGCCGCTCACGGCCTCGTGCACCTCGCGGTTGTGGTCCCACTTGAGGTAGGCGATGCCGTACTCCTCGACGAGGGCGTCCAGCGCCCCCAGCAGGTGGGCGGCGACGCCGGGGTGGGAGAGGTCGAGGACGTGCTGCTGGCGGGCCGCGGGGCCGGCGCCGCCGGCGGGTGCGAGGACCCAGTCGGGGTGCTCGCGGGCGAGGTCCGAGTCGAGGTTGACCATCTCGGGTTCGACCCACAGGCCGAACTCCATGCCCAGGGAGCGCACGTGGTCGGCGAGCGGGGCCAGCCCGGCGGGCCACACCTCCCGGTCGACCGTCCAGTCGCCGAGGCCCGCGCGGTCGGAGCGGCGGCCGTGGAACCAGCCGTCGTCCAGGACGAAGCGCTCCACGCCGACCTCGGCCGCCCGGTCGGCCAGCCGCAGCAGGCGTTCCCGGTCGTGGTCGAAGTAGACCGCCTCCCAGCTGTTGAGGATGACCGGGCGCGGGCGGCGCGGGTGGACCGGGCGGTCGCGGAGCAGGGCGTGGAAGCGGTCGGCGAGCCCGTCGAGCCCGGCGCCGGACCAGGCGTAGTGGCAGACGGGGGTGCGGTGGGTGTCGCCCGGGGCAAGTCGGACCTCGCCGGCGCGCAGCAGTTCCCCGCCGCCGAGGACGGCGGCGTGGACGCCCGCGCCCTCGGGCAGTTGCTCGACGAGGTAGCGCTGGTCGCCGCTCCAGGCGACGTGCAGGCCCCACACCTCGCCCTCGCGGAAGCCGAAGCCGGGAACGCCGACGGCGACGAGGTACGGCGAGTCCAGTCCGGGCTTGCCGCGCCGGACGTCACGGGCGTGGGTGCCGTGGGTGAGGGGACGGCGCTGCGGGGAGCGCTCGCGGCTCCACTTGCCGGTGAAGTCGAGGATCTCTCCGGCCCGGCGGGGCAGCGGGAGCAGCGTAGTGACCTGCGCGAGGTCGTACGGGGCCGGGTCCGCCGTCCGCTGCCGGGCGATCTCGCTGTGGACGGCGAGCACGCCGGAGGGCTCCAGCCGGTAGGTGATCGTGATGTCGAGCCCCGCGGCGGCGTCGGTGAGGGCCACGTTGAGTTCGCCGCCCTCGGCGTCCTGGCGGACGGAGGTCGCGGTCGTGGTCAGCCGGGGGGCGGCGGCGCCGCCGTCGAGGTGCCCGTGGTGCGCGGGGGTGCCCGCCCAACCGTCCGCCTCGGTGGGCCAGACGGTGAAGCGGCGCGGCGTGTCGAGGGAGTTGTTGAGGACCGCGGGCTCCGCGGTCAGGCTGAGGGCGGCGAGGTCGGCGGCGGACAGCGGCCCGAGGTCGGCCCCCCAGTGGAGCACCCTGGGCACCGACTCGGTCAGTTCGACGACGAACGCGGTGCCGGCCGCGCGCAGCGGGACGATCCGCGCGGTGCTGTCTGCCATGGGGGGGTTCCTTTCGGGTGTGCCCCGCCGCCGGACGGCCCCGGTTCGGGGCGTCGTCCGGCGGCGGGTGCGTCGGTTCGCTTCCGGTGGCTCAGTTCTTCGCGAGGAGGGTCTTGCTCTGGTCCTGCATGTCCGCGAAGACGGAGTCGTCCTTCTGTCCGGCGAAGTAGCCCTCGAAGAGCGGGTTCAGGGCGTCCTGCACGGCGGCGCCGTTGCCGTAGACCGGGGACGGGTAGAGGACCTTGTCCTTCAGCATGCTGGTGAACACCGACAGGTCTACGCCGTCGGCGGCCAGCGCCTTGGTCGCGGCGTCCATCGAGGCGGGGATGGACGGGAAGAACGAGCCGGTGCTCGCCGCCTTGGACTGGCAGGCCTCGGAGCCCATGTAGGACACCCACTTCCAGGTCTGCTCGGGGTTCTTGGTGCCCGCCCAGATGTTGTTGCCGTTGGAGTTGCTCATCACGGCGCGGGTCTTGCCGTCGGGGCCGTACGGGGGCGCGGCGATGCCGGCCTTGACGCCGGGGATCTTGGCGAAGGTGGACGCGGACCAGGAACCGCCGATCTCCATGGCCACCTTGTGGGAGGAGAGCAGGTCGACGTCGCTGACGCTGGAGGTGAACTCGCCGAGCTTGGGCGCGTAGCCCTTCTCCGTCAGGGAGCGGGCCCAGTTCAGCGTCTTCACCAGGCGGGGGTCGCCGTAGTTGAAGACGGTCGGCCAGCTCTCCTTGTCGCCGAGCCGCCACCCGGTGCTGGAGGCGAAGGGGCTCCAGGAGGTCTGGCCGATGAAGTCCTTGGCCGCGATCTGGCCGAAGCCGAAGGTCTTGACGTGGGTCTTGTCGAAGCCGCGCTCGTCGCCGCGGCGTCCCTTCTCGTCGATCGTGAGGTGGGCGATCATCTTGCCGAACTCGCCGCCGTCGTCGGGGTTCCAGGTCGCGGAGTCGACGTCGGCCTTGCTGTAGCCCGCCTTGGTGAGGGCGTCCTGGTCGTAGTAGAGGCCGGCCGCGGCCCAGTCCAGCGGCAGCGCGTACTGCTTGCCGTCGGTGAACTTCCAGGCGTTCACGCCGACGGAGAAGCGGGAGAGGTCGAAGTTGTCCTTGGCGATGAAGTCGTCCATCGGCAGGAGCTGGTGCTGGCTCGCGTACGCCTGGAAGAACTGCACGCTGTTCTGGAAGGCGTCGGGGGCGTTGCCCGCGACGAAGCCGGCGGTCAGCTTGGTGAAGTAGTCGTCGACGTTGTACTGCGAGATCTTGACAGTCGTGCCGGGGTTGGCCTTCTCGAAGTCCGCGGCGCAGGTCTTGTACGCGGCGGCCTGCTTGTCGTCCCAGGTCCACCAGTTGACGGTCTTCGAACCGCCCGCGGAGTCCGAGCCGGAGGAGCAGGCGGACAGCACCGCGGCGAGGGTGAGCGTGGCCCCCAGCGCGACGACTCTGCGAATTCTCATGATTCCTTCTTTCGGGACGTTTCCTGGTGAGGGTGGTGGGACGACGTCTTGAGGAGCGCGCGGAAGGCGCCCAGGGTGATGACCAGGTCCTCGGGGCCGCCGGCGTCGTGGCCGTTGAACTCCCACAGCCGCATCTGCTTCGGCCCGCCGTAGCGGTGGTAGGCGGCGAGGGTGGTGGCCGGCGGGCAGACCTCGTCGCGCAGTCCGGCGGAGAACCAGGCGGGCGCGGTGGCGCGGCGGGCGAAGGCGAGGCCGTCGAAGTAGCCGAGGGTGCGGAAGGTCTGCTCGACCCGGTCCCGGCGGGCGGCGAGGTAGCCGACGAGTTCGGCGTAAGGCTGCTCGCCGGTGAGCCGGGTGGCCTGCCGGATGTCGCAGAGGAACGGCGCCTGGAAGTGGGCGGCGCGGAGGTCCGGGACGAGTCCGGCGACGGCCAGGGCGATGCCGCCGCCCTGGCTGGGGCCGGTCACCGCGACGCGGTCGGGGTCGGCGTGCGGCGAGGTGCGCAGGGCGTCGACGGCGCGGACGGCGTCGGTGAAGACCCGGCGGTAGACGTAGGTGTCCTTGTCCTCGATGCCGCGGGTGAGGAACCCGGGGTGCGAGGGCCCGCTGCCGACCGGGTCGCCGGTGGCGCCGCCGCCCGCCCAGGCTCCGCCCTGCCCGCGGGTGTCGACCAGCAGGTGGGCGTAGCCGGCGGAGGCCCACAGCAGGTCCTCGACGGGGGCGCCGCGTCCGCTGCCGTAGCCGTGGAACTGCACGACCGCGGGCAGGGGTCCGCTGCGGTGGCGCGGCAGCCGCAGCCAGCCGTGGACGGGGTGACCGCCGAAGCCGGGGAAGACCGCGTCGTGGACGTCCACGGTCTCCAGGCCGGTGTCGACCGGGGTGAGTTCGAGCCGTGGCTCGTGGACGCGGGCGGCGTCGAGGGTGTCCTTCCAGAAGGCGTCGAAGTCGGCGGGCTCGCGGTATGCGCTGCGGTAGGCCCACAGTTCGGGGACGTCGTCCTCGGTCAGCACGGCCGGGCCTCCTCGTACGGGGTGAGGGCGGCGTCGAGGGTGACGGCGGTGCCGGTGGCGACGTGTACCCGGGCGGTGCGGTCGCGGTGGCGGACCGTCACCGGCTCGGTGTCGTCGCCGGCGTGCCGGCGCAGGGTGACGGCGGTGAGGGCGCCGTCCTGCCAGGTGAGGTCGGCCGCCAGGCCGCCGCGGCAGCGCAGGCCGGAGGCCTCGCCCTCGGTCCACTGCGCGGGGAGGGCGGGCAGCAGGTGGACGGCGCCGTCGTGGCTCTGCAGCACCATCTCGGTGACCGCGGCCATGAGGCCGTAGTTGCCGTCGATCTGGAACGGCGGGTGGGTGGAGAACAGGTTGGGGAGCAGGCCGCCCCACTCCGAGCCGTCGACGGGGGCGTCGGTGTCCGGGTCGGCGGTCAGCGGGCGGCTCGCCTCCAGCAGGAGCGTGCGGGCCGTCGCGGCGTCGCGCAGCCGGGCGCGCAGGGTGGCTTTCCAGGCCCATGACCAGCCCATCGCGCCGGGACCGCGCCGGTCCAGCAGTGCCGTGGCGGCGGCCGCGAGTTCCGGGGTGCGGTCCGGGTCGACCTGGCCGAGCGGGTGGACGGCGACCAGCGGGGAGAGGTGGCGGTGGTGGGGGTCGTCCTCGGGGAGGTCGTCGTCCCACTCCTGGAGCCGGCCGTCCGGGGCGATCCGGAGGGGTCGCAGCCGTGGCAGGGTGGCGGCGATACGGCCGGTCAGCGGGGTGTCGACGCCGAGGAGCGCGGCGGCGCGCAGGGTGCGTTCCAGGACGGCCCGGGTGAGTGCGGTGTCCATGGTGGCGGAGCGGGTGAGCGAGGCCGTGGAGCCGCCGGGGGTGAGGTAGAGGTTCTCGGGCGAGGTGGAGGGGAGGGTGTCCAGCCGACCGCTGCCCGTGCCGTCGTCGACCAGCCAGTCGAGGAGGAACTCGGCGCAGCCGCTGAGCAGCGGCCAGGCGCGTTCGCGCAGGAAGGCGGTGTCCTGGCTGAACTCCCAGCGGTCCCACAGGTGCTGGACGAGCCAGGCGCCGCCCATCTGCCAGATCGCCCAGGACGCGGCGCCGTGGCCCATGCCGACGGGCAGCGCCCAGCCCCACATGTCGGTGTTGTGGTGGGCGACCCAGCCGCGCGCGCCGTAGAGCCGCGCGGCCACGTCCCTGCCCTGCGCGGCGACGCGGTCGAGGAGGTCGAACAGCGGCTCGTGGCAGGGGCCGAGGCCGGCGGCCTCGGCGCCCCAGTAGTTCATCTGGGTGTTGATGTTGATCGTGTAGTTGGACGACCAGGCGGGGCGCAGGTCGGCGTTCCAGATGCCCTGGAGGTTGGCGGGCGGTCCGGCCTGCGGGCGGGAGGCGGCGGCCAGCAGGTGGCGGCCGAACTGGAACAGCACGGTGGCGGTGAGGAGTTCGTCCTCGCCGGAGAGGATGTCGCGGGCCACGTCGTGGGTACCGGTACGGCGCGGTCCGATGCGCAGCGAGGTGCCGCCGAGGAGGGCGCGCAGGTCGGTCTCGTGGGCCTTGAGCAGGTCGTCGGTGCCGCGTTCCGCGGCGCGGGCGGCGCTGTCGGCGGCGGCGTCGAGGTGCGCGGGCCGGCCGTTCGGGGTGTCGAGGCCGCGCCAGTGGCGCAGCGCCTCGGTGGAGCTCGCCACGACGGCCAGGAGGTGGGTGGCGCCGGTGACACGGAGCGCTCCCCCGTCGGCGGTGACCTCTCCGTCGGTGGCCACGCGCAGGGCGAGCGCGCCGAAGGGGTCGTAGCCGTCGACGGGGCCGTCCGCGTACCGCAGCGGCTCCTTGACGTCCGGTTCGTGGGCGGGTGCCCCGTCGACGGGGATCTCCACGCCGAGGACGACCCCCTCGGCGCCGGCGGCGCGGTGCACCTCCCGCAGCGGGGTGGTGAGCTCCAGCCGCAGGTCCACGGTGCCGCCGCGCGCCGTCATGTCGGTGCACAGCGTCCCGGTGGTGGCGTCGGCCCAGGTCCGGCGGGCGACCGAGGTGCCGGAGCGCAGCTCGAAGGCGTCCTCGGCGACGCCGCTGTCGAGGTTGAGGGTGCGGCCCCGGTAGGTGGCCTCCTGGGCGCCGGACACCGTCAGCCACAGGTCGGCGTAGGGCAGGTACTCCTGGCTGTACGGGCCCTCGAAGGCCATCAGGAGGTCCTCGGCGCGGTGCGGGTCCCCGGCACGGAGCGCGTCACGGACCTCCGCGAGGCGCTCCGGGCCGGCCCCGGCGGCGAGGACGTCGGCGAGCGCCTTCGCCGGGCCGCCGGGGGTGCCGGACCACACGGTGGAGTCGTTGATCTGGATCCGGGCGCGGTGGGCGCCGCCGAAGACCATCGCGCCGAGCCGGCCGTTGCCGACCGGTGCGGCCTCGTTCCAGTCGGCCGCGGGCGCGGGCCAGCCGAGCAGCAGGTCAGTGGGGTTCATGGGGTGCCGTCCTGGTGCGCGGGCGCGCTCACTTGAGCCCGGAGAAGCCGATGGAGTTGACGATCCGCTTGCCGAAGGCGAGGAACAGCAGCAGCATCGGCAGCGCCGCGATGAGGGCGGCGGCCATAAGCCCCGCCCAGTCGGGCGCGGCCTGCGGCGAGGACTGCTTGAACACGCCGAGGGCGAGCGTCAGCGGCTGCACACCGGGGTCGTTGGTGACCAGCAGCGGCCACATGTAGTCGTTCCAGGCGTTGACGAACATCAGCAGTGACACGGTCGCGATCGGCGCCGCCGACATCGGCAGGATGATGCGGTAGAAGATCCGCAGCGGGCCCGCACCGTCGATGATCGCGGCCTCCTCGATCTCGCTGCTCAGGCCGAGCATGAACTGCCGCAGGAAGAACACCGTGAAGGCCTGGAAGAGCCCGCCGGGCAGGATGAGGCCGGCGAAGGTGTTGGTGAGTCCGACGTCCTTGATGAAGACGAAGTTCGGCAGCAGCGTGAAGACGCTCGGCACCATCAGCGCGCTGATGAGGACGCCGAACACCAGGTTGCGGCCGCGCCAGTGCAGGCGCGCGAAGGCGTAGGCGGCGCAGGCGGAGAACAGCACGATGAGCACGGTCTGCACCGACGCGTAGATCAGCGAGTTGCGCAGGTAGAGCGCGATGTCGAGGGACGCGCCCGAGCCGCCCTGGGCCTGGGCCTCGGCGAGGGAGGCCAGGCCCAGCGCCCGCTTGAAGGCGCCGAAGGTGAAGCCGACGGGCAGCGGCGAGGAGGGGTCGGTGGCCAGCCGGTAGTTGTTGGACAGCGCGGTGCGCAGGATCCAGTAGAAGGGGAAGAGGGTGATCAGCGCGACGAGGCCGAGGTAGGCCCAGGCCACGATCCGGCCGGGGGTCGCCCTGCGGGTGCGGGGGCGCCGCACGCTCGTCGTACCGGGCGCGAGGGGGAGCGTCATCGGGGGCCTCCTTCAGTTCAGGTCGGATTCGTCGGCCCGCGCGAGCCGGAGCTGGGTGAAGGTGACCGTGATGAGCAGGACGAACAGGGCCAGCGACATGGTCGCCGCGTAGCCGAAGTCGAACTGGCGGAAGGCCTTGTCGTAGATGTACATCTGCAACACGTTCGAGGCGTTCGCGGGGCCGCCCCTGGTGGTGACGGCGACGATGTCGAAGACCTGGAAGGCGTTGATCACCGTCAGGACGACCACCATCACGAGGATCGGCCGCAGCAGCGGCACGGTGAGGCGGCGGAACATCTGGAACTCGCTCGCGCCGTCCACCCGGCCGGCCTCGTAGATGGTGGACGGGATGGTCTGCAGCCCCGCGAAGATCAGCAGGGAGTAGTAGCCCATCCACTTCCAGACGCTGATCGCGGCGAGCGAGGGGATCGCCCACGGGCCGCTGCCGAGGAAGAGGACCGGGTGGCCGATGACGTGGTCGAGCACGATGTTGATGACCCCGAGGTGCGGGTCGAGCATCCACTGCCACACCAGCGCGGCAATCACGTTGGAGATCAGGAACGGCAGCAGCATCACGCCGCGCAGCGCCGAGGAGTCGGTGACGCGGTGCAGGACCACCGCGGTCACCAGGGAGACCAGGGTGCCGAAGACGACGGACAGGACGACGAACCAGAGGGTGACGAGGAGCGAGTGCCAGAAGACGCCGTCCCCGAACATCTCGTGGAAGTTCGCCAGTCCCACCCAGCGCGGCGGGGTGAGGACGTGGAACTCGGTGAAGCCCAGGTAGATGCCGCGCAGGGTCGGGTAGGCGTAGAAGATCGCGAACCCGACCACGGCGGGCAGGATCAGCAGCAGCGCGACCGGCAGGTCCCGCCGCCGGGCCGCCGCCGACCGGGTCGCGGTCACGCGCCGGGGCCGGCGGCGGCCGGTGTCCTTGCGGACCTTCAGGGGTCCGCGGGCCTTCGGGGTCGAAGAGGCCGTGGTGGCCCCCGCACCGGCTGCGCCGGACGGTGGTGCCACCGGCGTCGTGTGGTTGTCCTGCGATGTGACCACCACGGCACTCTCCTTCACGTGCGTCGGGTCGAACGGGTGGGGCGGGTCGAGCGGTGGGCAGGGCTGGGTCGGTCAGGGCGGCCGGGACGGTGTCCGCTGCCGCCCTGACCGCCGGTCAGACGGTGATCCGGTCGACGTCGGACACGTAGTCGGACGGGTTGCCGAAGGCGATCGTGTTGGCCCCCGCCTTCAGTTGCACGGGCACGGTGACCGACCGCGGGCGGCCCCAGTCGTTGTCGTTGCCGCCGTGCAGCGGCAGCTGGAAGGCGGTGCCGTTGACGGTGACCACGGCGGTACGGCCCGAGGAGCCGTCGGTGAAGTCCAGCTTCATCAGGTAGGTGCCGTCCTTCGGCGCCGTCACGTCCTTGATCGTCACGGAGGCGTCGACGCCCAGGTTGCCGACCTTCTTGCCGCCGGAGCACGCCGAGCAGTCACTGACGCCCGCGTTGCCGGTGCGCGGGTTCCCGGAGGCCTCCGCCTCGTAGGCGGTGGGTCCTTCGGCGGCGGGCGTGGTGACGGAGACGGCGTTGCTCGGTGCGGACGTGCGGCCCCGGGCGTCGTGGGCGGCCACGGTGAACGCGTGGCCGGTGGCGGCGTGCAGGCCGGTGACGGTGGCGGAGGTGCCGTCCACGGTGGCGACCTTGGCTCCGTCGACGTACACGTCGTAACCGGTGGTGGCGGTACCGGTGTTCACCGCGTCCCAGGCGAGCGAGACGCTGCCGGCGGTGGCGGCGGTGGCGTGGACGCCGAGCGGCACGCCGGGCCTGCCGGTCACGTTCGCCGGGGTGACGCGCAGCAGCCGGGAGCCGTGCGGGGGCAGGTTGTCGGTGAAGCCGCCGTCGACCTTGCCGAGGTTCCTGCGGCTCCACAGGTCGCGGACGGCGGGCTTGCCGCTGATGCCCAGCTCGCTCCAGTCGGCGGTGACGTCGGAGTACCCCTTGCCGAGGTTGAACAGGGCCACCGTGTAGCTGCCGTCGGCGTTGCGGGCGTACCAGACCTGCTGCGGGGTGTCCTGGCTGAGCGGCCTGGCGGGGTTGCCGGCCTGGTCGACGGCGATGACCTCGTCGTTGGTGAGCAGCGACAGGCCGTACGTGTCGAGCTTGGTGAGGTCGTCGCCGATGTAGAGCGGCGCGCTCTCGATGGCCCACAGCGTCATGTGGCTCTGCCGCTCGACCTCGTTGAGGCCGTCGAGCGGGCCGGCGCCGACGTCGAGGGAGTCGAGGTTGTTCCAGTGCCCGGGCCCGGCGTCGTCGATCCAGGGGACGACGTCGTTCCACCGTTGCTTGACCGAGTTGTTCCAGGTCACCAGGGTGTCGCAGTAGCACTCGACGTCGGTGTCCACGCGCCAGCCGTTGGAGTTCTCCTTCCAGACGTCGGCCTTGTCGTGGCTGAGCGACCAGGACAGGATGAACTGGACGGGGCGGCCGGTCCGCTGCAGCGCGGCGTGCCAGGTCTTGACGTCGGTGACGTTGTCGTGTGCCGCGTCGCCCTGGTTGGAGCCGGGGCCGACACCGTCGATCTTCAGGAAGTCCACTCCCCAGCCGGCCAGTTGGTCGGCCACGGACTGGATGTACTTCTCGGTGCACGGGCTGGCGAAGTTCAGCTGGTAGGAGACGTTGTCCCAGCCGCTGGTCTTGCGGAGGTCGGGGTAGACGATGTCCTTGGTCGTGCACCCCGGCGCGCCGTGGATCGGCGTCCTGCCGTCGTTGTACGTGTCGATGTACAGGCCGACCGCCAGGTAGAGCCCGAACTTCAGGCCCTTGGCGTGCAACTGGTCGCCGAGCCACTTCATGCCGTGCGGGAACTTGACGGGGTCCGCGACGGGGCGGCCGTACTCGTCGGAGAGGCTCTTGTTCGTCGCGCTGCCGACGTTCCAGCCGGCGTCCACGTTGACGTACTCGTAGCCGTGCCGCTTCAGCTTGGAGGCCAGGATGTCGGCCTGCTGCAGCACGTGCGGCTCGGTGAGCCAGGAGCCGCCGTAGCCCGGGAAGTTGGTCGACTCCAGGCTCCAGCTGCTCCAGCCCATGTAGGGCTTGGCGGCCACGACGGGGTCGGCCCCGGAGCCGACGGCCCCGGCCCGGGACGCGGCGGCGACGGACGACGCCGTGGACGACGCCGACGCGGGGGCGGCGGGCGACGCGGCGGCGGGCACCGCCAGGGCCGTGGCGAGCGCGGTGGCGACGAGCGCGGGCACGGCGGCCCTGCCCATGCCGCCGCGTCTGCGGGTCACGGGCCATCGGAGACGTGCGAGTACAGCTGAACGGGCCATGGGGGCACTCCATCCCGGCGCGACGGCGTCCGCTTCGAGTGGGCAGGGGGTACGGCAGGCAAGGCGCGTCCCTCGGTGGCGGTCGTCCCGGAACACCACCGAGGGCGGACGTGCTGCGACCGGGGGAGGCTCCGGTCGCACGCCTCGGCCGGGGGCACTTCGTCCGCTCCGGGCGAGGAGTGCGGCGAATGTAGCCAGGCTTTCCTTCCACCGTCAACATATTCCGCGGCAAAAATCGGATGTCTGTCCGGCCGAGCCGACGGCCTTCACCCGAAAACCTGGGCCGCAACCCCCTCTTCCGCAGCGAAAGATGGGATGAGTGGGTGCGACCGAGCCCCTTCCTTACTTTCCCTTGGAAAGGTATGGTCCGGGACATGAGCCTCGCCGACCAGCCCCCCGCCGCCGTCCTGGTCTTCCAGACCCTGCTCGTCCACGGCCCCCTCACGCGGGCCGAGACCGGGCGGCGCACGGGACTGTCGGCGGGCGCGGTGACCAAGGCCGCGACTCCCCTCCTGGCGGACGGCTGGATCACCGAACTCGGCAGGCCGGCCGGGGAGCGGGCCAGCGGCCGGCCCGCCACGCCCATGGCCGTGCGCGCCGACCGCGCGCGGTTCGTCGGCGTCAAGGTGACCGGCGACGAACTCATCGGTGTGCTCACCGACCTGACCGCCCGGCCGCTGGCCTCCCGGCGCGCCGCACTCGACTCCCGGGACGTCGGGACCGTGGTGCTGGCGATCGCCCGGCTCATCGGGCAGCTGCGCACCGACGCGGGGGCGGACGAGGACGGCGGCGTCCACAGCGTCGGCGTCACGATCTCGGGCGACGTGGACGGGCAGACCGGCACCGTGCAGTACTCGCCGTTCCTCGACTGGCGCCGCGTGCCGCTCGCGCAGCTGGTGGAGTCGGCCTCCGGCATCCCGGCGGTGATCGAGAACGACGTGCGCGCGCTGACCGTCGCCGAGCAGTGGTTCGGCGCCGGCGTGGGGCTGTCCTCGTTCGCCCTCGTCACGGTCGGCGCGGGCATCGGCTGCGGGCTGTCCATCGGCGGCCGGGTGGTGTCGGGGGCGCACGGGGTGTCGGGCGAGGTGGGCCACCTGCCGGTGGGCGGCACCGACCGCACCTGCACCTGCGGCAACACCGGGTGCGTCGAGACGGTGGCCTCCACGCACGCCATCACCGAGCAGGCCCGGCAGGCCACCGGCGACCCCGCGCTCACCATGGAGGAGGCGGTGCGGCTGGCGCACGCCGACAACACCGCCGTCCGCGCGGTCTTCTCCCGGGCGGGGCACGTGATGGGCCTGGCGATGGCCTCGGTGGCCAACCTCATCGGCCCGGAACGCATCATCATCTCCGGCGAGGGCGTGGCCTCCTACGACCTGTTCGCCGACCAGATCCGGCAGACCTTCGCCGACCACGCCTTCGGGGCGGCGGCCGACTGCGACCTCGTCGTCCGTCCGCTGCCCTTCGAGGAATGGGCACGCGGCGGCGCGGCCGTCGCCGCGCAACGGGTCTTCGCCCCCGCGAAGTGACGTCCGCCGCGCGGGGGGCGCTCGGCGCGGGGTGCCGGGAGCAGGAGGCGGCCCCCACCCTCCCGCCCTCCCCCAGCCTTCGGCCGGGGGGACCCCCAGAACGCTGCCGGTTTGCGCGCATGACGGCCGGTGAGGGGTCAGTAAGGCAACCGGGGTGCCCCGGACCGCTTCCTCGGGCGGTGATCGTCGCGCAGCCCGTGCTGGAGACCGGAACCACGGACGGCTTCACCCTCTGGCCGGTGGCCGAGCGGGTGCCGTTCACCTTCATGCCGCTGCACTCCAGGCTGTCGGCGGTCGAGATGGGCGCGGCCGTCGCCGCGCAGCGGGTCTTCGCCCCCGCGATGCGACGTCCGCCGCGCGGGGCGCCGGAAAACAGGAGGCGGCCCGGCCTCACGCCGGTGGAGACTCGGGCGGTGATCGTCGCGCAGCCCGTGCTGGAGACCGGAACCACGGACGGCTTCACCCTCTGGCCGGTGGCCGAGTGGGAGCCGTTCACCTTCATGCCGCTGCACGGCGGGCTGTCGGCGGCCGAGTTGGGCACGGCCGTGATGACCGTCGCGGCGTACAACGGCATGGAGGCGGACGATGCGGACCTCCCCGGCCGGTCAGGGGATCCGGTGGAGGCCTTCCTCCTGGGGCTGCTGTCCGAGGAGGACCTCCAGTCCTCCGGCGGCTTGCGGATCACCGCCCCCGCGGGCGGGGGCGTGCTGCTTCCCGGCTGCTGCTGCGGCCTGGAGGACTGGCGGGAGACCTGGCTCGGCATCCTCGACGGCACCGGTGACACGTGGCTCGGCCACAACCCCTGGCCGCTCGCCGAACGGCGCGGCGACGTCGTCCGTCTGACCGTCGACGCGGAGCAGGGCGACGGTCCGGCGTTCGAGGTGGCCGCCGACGTCCTGCGCCAGGGGATCGCCGGCGCCGAGCGGGACCTGGCGGCGTTCCTCCGTGCCTGCGCCGGCTGGGCCGCGTCGCGTCTGCCCGGGCACGCCCCCGCGGTCGTCGCCGCGCTCGCCCGCGCCGTCGGCACGCCGCCACCGTCGTAGCCGTGGTGCCCGCGACCGCGTGAGCCCGACCCCGGCGAGGACGACCAGCATGCCCGCCACCACCCTTCCCCCCACCGGCTCGCCGAGCACGAGGGCGCCGAGCCCCACCGACACGACCGGGAGCAGGTAGCCGACGGTGGCCGCGTCGGTCGCGCCCTCGTCGGCGATGACGCGGACCGTCAGGTGGAAGGTGACTCCGGTGCACAGGACGCCGAGGACGAACACCGCGACGACCGGACGCACCGTCAGCGCTGTCCCGCCGGTGCCGGTCGCGAGGAGGGCCGGGACGCTGAGCACGGTCGCGGCGCTCAACTGCGCGGCGGCGAGCGGGAGCGTGCCCGTACCCGTGCCGACCAGCCTGCGCCCCATGTAGGTGAAGGCGAGTGCGTAACTCGCCGCCGCGCCCAGCAGGGCCAGGGCGCCCCAGCCCGGCAGACCCGAACGGTGCCAGGGGGCGAAGATCAGCAGGACGCCCGCGAAGCCGGCGAGCAGCCCGCAGAGGCGGGGTCCGCGGATGCCGCGTTCCGTGCCGAGGGCGAGGCCGATGAGCAGCGACCACAGCGGCGTCGTGGCGTTGAGCACGCCCGCGACGCCGGAGTCGACACTCTGCTCGCCGACGCCGAACAGGAGGAAGGGCAGCGCGTTGCAGAGCAGCGCGGCCAGCGTGATCCGGCCCCACAGCACCCGTCCGCGCGGCAGACGCAGACCCGCACGGCGGCAGAGCAGGAGCAGCAGAGCCGCGCCGGAGGCGCAGCGCAGGAAGGTGACCCAGGCGGGCGGCAGCCCCTCCAGTGCGATCTTGATCCAGAGGAAGGTCGACCCCCACAGGAGGGCCAGCACTCCTAGTCGCAACAGCGCCGGCGCGCCGCCACCGCCACCGCTTCCGGACTCCCCGGACATCCCCGCCTCCGCTCGTCGCAACGTCACCGTCCCCCGACGTTCCCCCACCGTGTTCTGGTACGACAAGCGAAAGTTCACGGCCCTACCGTTAAGCTGGGCTACATGCTCGACGTGCGCCGCATGCAGGTCCTCCGGGCGGTGGTGACCAGCGGCTCGGTCACCGCGGCCGCCACCCACCTCGGTTACACGCCCTCGGCGGTCAGCCAGCAGATCGCCGTCCTGGAGCGGCAGGCCGGGATCCCGCTGCTCGAACGCGTCGGACGCGGCGTCCAGCCCACGCCCGCCGGGCCCCTGCTCACCGAGTACGCCGCCCGCATCGGCAGGGAGGTGGCCGAGGCCGAGACGGCGCTCGCCGACCTGCGCGCGGGCCGCAGCGGCCGGCTGACGGTGCGCTACTTCCCCACGGCGGGAGCCGACTTGGTCGCCCCGGCGGTCGCGCGGCTGCGCCGTGAGCATCCGGGGGTGCGGATCGACCTCGGCCTGGTCGACCCCGGCGATCCGCTGCCGGAGGTGGAGAAGGGCCGCGCGGACCTGGCGATCGTGGTGCGGCCGCGTGGGCAGGGCCGGGAGGGGCTGCGCCTGGTGCACCTGCGGGACGACCCGTACCGGGCGGTCCTCCCCAAGGGCCACCGCCTCGCCGCGAAGCGGGTGCTGGACCTCACCGACCTCGCGGGTGAGCCGTGGGTGGGCAGCGAGTCCCCGGACGGCTCGTGCCTGGAGCTGATCCTCCAGGCGTGCGCCGCCGCCGGCTTCAGCCCCGACGTCGTCGTGCAGAGCGAGGACTACGCCACCGCCCAGGGGTTCGTGGCCGCCGGTCTCGGGGTGAGCCTGCTGCCGCTGGCCGCCCTGGCGCACCACCACCCCGGGGTCGTCGTACGGAGGGTGCGCGGCCCGGAACCCGTCCGCGCGGTCCACGCCGCGGTGCGCGAGACCTCGCTGCTGCAACCGGCGCTGCGGGGGCTGCTCGACGCGCTGCGGGAGGTCGCACGAGGCCCGGCCGCGGCGGACCCCGCCCGCCCCTGACAGACCGTCACATACGCTCTCGTGGGTAGCCGATGCCCTCGATGTCCTCGGCCAGCTGCGCGAGCGTGACCTCCGCGTTCAGCGTCGCGACGACCTCCGCGGTGAGCGGACGCAGGGCCTTGACGTGACGTACCGCGTCGAGGTCGACCGGCACCTCGTAGTAGCCCTCGGCGAAGGCGCGGAATGCCTCGGGGGAACGGTCGGTCAGCAGCTCGAACAGGTACGAGGCGCCGTCCGCGTCCTCGCGGTCGGCCGGCAGGTCGACGGAGCCGTGCCGCCACGCGTCGTCCCCGGCTCCGCGCCACAGGCAGACGGTCGCGACCGGCACCCCCTCCTCGTCGCAGAACGCCGGCTCCTCCACGTACGCGCGGAAGGCCTCGGGCACCTCGTCGACGACGCCCGGCCAGGGCTCGTGGTCCTCCGAACCGTAGGGGCTGACGGGCGACTCGTGGTCGAAGCCGCGGATGAAGGCCCCGGCGGCGGAGAACACGATGGCGTACTCGTCGCCCGACCCGTTGCGCAGGGAGGCCATCTCCTCGTCCGCGTCCCACACGGCGTCGAAGGAGTGGTAGCGCCTCTCCCACTCGGGGCTGAGGATCGCCTCGAGCATCGCCAGGGCGCGGCAGTGGTCGCGCAGTTCGGCGATGGAGGGCAGGAGCGGGGCAACATCGTGGACGGTCACGCGCACATCCAAGCCCATGGCCCCGCCGGCCGCGCACCCGGGGGCCGGGGCGCGCGGAAATCCGTTGCCGCGCCCGCCCCCCGTCGGCCCATCATGGTCGGCGCGACCACTCCGGAAGGCGGACATGCACCCACACACCCCGAGCGGCGACCGGTCCGGGACCGGCACGGCCCTGGTACGCCGGTTGCTGCGCGCGCAGTTCCCCCATTGGGCGGACCTCCCCCTCACCGCCACGGAGTCGGCCGGCACCTCCAACGTCATGTACCGCCTGGGCACGGACATGGTGGTGCGGCTGCCCAGGACCGCGGGCGCCGCGGACGACGTGGAGAAGGAGCACCAGTGGCTGCCGCGGCTCGCGCCGGCGCTCCCCACGGCCGTTCCCGCGCCCCTCGGCAAGGGCGCGCCCGCCGACGGCTACCCCTGGCCGTGGTCGGTGTACGGGTGGCTGGAGGGCGAGCACCCCTCCGTGGGCCATGTCGCCGAACCCGGCTCGCTCGCGGAGGATTTGGCGGCCTTCGTCGCCGCCCTGCAGCGCGTCGGCCCGGGCGGCGCGCCGCCCGCGTACCGCACCGGGCCCCTTTCCGCGCGCGACGGCGAGACGCGTTCCGCCATCGACGCGCTGCGCCCGGAGGTCGACCCCGCGGCGGCCCGCGCGGTGTGGGAGGCCGCGCTGGCGGCTCCGGAACGGCAGGGGCCGCCGGTGTGGGTGCACGCGGATCTGCAGCCGGGCAACCTCCTCGTGGCGGACGGCGGACTCCGCGCCGTCATCGACTTCGGCTGCGCGGGTCTCGGCGACCCCGCTGTCGACACCATCGCCGCCTGGTACGTGCTGCCCGCCGGGGGGCGCGCCGCGTTCCGTACGGCACTGGGCACCGACGAGGCGACCTGGGCGCGCGGTCGCGGCTGGGCGCTGTCGATCGCGCTGATGGAACTGCGGCACTACCGGGACACCCACGAGCGGATGGCGTCCATCGCCCGGCACGTCCTCGGCGAACTCCTCGCCGCCGGGGAACGCTGAACCGTGCGGGCGGCGCATCCTACCCGGGGCCGTGGGGCCACTCGCCCGCATCGGTGATTCCCCCACGGGAGGCGTCACGTTCAGTAGCTTCTCCGTCACGAACCGGGGTGGCGGCGCGCGGACGCGCGGACGCCTGGAGAGCGACGGCAAGGAGCGGACGCCGATGGCGAATGTGGAGACCTCCCTCAAGGAGACGATGACGTCGATCGAGGGCAGCGTGGGTGCTGCCCTCGTCGACTACACCAGCGGGATGGCGCTGGGCACGATCGGTGGCGGCAAGGACCTCGACCTCACCGTCGCGGCCGCCGGCAACACCGACGTGGTCCGCGCCAAGTCACGGACGATGAAGGAACTGGGCCTCAAGGAGGAGATCGAGGACGTCCTGATCACCATGGACACGCAGTACCACCTCATCCGGCTGCTCAAGAGCCGTGACGGCAACGGCCTGTTCCTCTACCTGGTGCTCGACCGGCGCAACGCCAACCTGGCGATGGCCCGGCACCGCCTGCGGCGCATCGAGGCCGATCTCGAGCTGTAGCCGCCGGTCCTTCCTCGGGGTCCCGTGTGCCCGGGAATTGAAGAATCCTTCAATTCGGCACATCCTGATCCGCACAAGCACGGCGGTGCACGGGCCCCCGAGGGGGAAGGATTGGACGCAGCATCGCGCCGGTGGGAGCGGGGAGCCGCCGCCGGCGGGTGCGGGAAGGGCCGTCGGAATCCGGGCAGGAGCGATCAGACGATGCAGGTACCCCTGTACCAGGCCAAGGCGGAGTTCTTCCGCATGCTCGGGCACCCCGTGCGGATCAGGGTCCTGGAGCTGCTCCAGAACGGCCCGGTGCCGGTGCGGGACCTGCTGAACGAGATCGAGATCGAGCCGTCGAACCTGTCGCAGCAACTCGCGGTGCTGCGCCGGTCCGGCATCGTGGTGTCGATACGCGAGGGCTCCACCGTGAGCTATGCCCTCGCCGGCGGGGACGTCGCCGAACTCCTGCGCGCGGCCCGCCGCATCCTCACCGAACTGCTCGCCGGCCAGACGGAGCTGCTCGCCGAACTCCGCCAGGCCGACGCCCCGGCCGCACGCGCGGAGGAGCAGGTCAGCCACCCCGCCGGCTGAGCGTTCCGGCGCCTGCTGGGCCAGAATGGTCGGGAGGTGAGCGCCATGACGCCTTGGCGGGTTCGTGATCTGGAGGAAGGCGACCTGGACCAGGTCGTGCGGATCTGGGAGGAGTCGCGCGACACGGCCGAGGATCCCGCGGTGACCCTGGCGGAGGTGGTCGGGGCGCTACGCGTGGGGGCGCCCGCGGTGGTGGCGGTGGTCGGTGACCGGGTCGTGGGGGCCGCCGTGTCGTCGACGGCCCAGGAGCGCGCCTGGGTGCTGCGGCTGGCCATCGCCCGGCAGTGGCGGCACCACGGGATGGGCTCGGCGCTGCTGGCCGCCCTGGAGGAGAGCCTCGGCCAGACGGGGGTGCGCCGGATCGGGGCGCTGTTGCCGGCGGGCGAGGTCGGCGAGCAGGCGTTCCGGAACTCGGGCTACTCCTTCCGCCCCGGGCTGGGCTACTTCGAGAAGCTGGTGTCGGCCGACTCCGCGGAGGCCATGCTGCTGGACCAGCTCGGTGGCGCGGTCCCGGAGGAGGGGCTGTGGGACCGCATCGCGGGCATGGCCGCGGAGAAGACGCTCATCGAGCGGCGGCTGGTGCTGCCGCTGGAGAACCCGGGGGTCGCGGAGCGCTACCGCCTCGTCCCGCCGCGTGCCGTGGTCCTGTTCGGTCCGCCGGGCACGGGCAAGACGACCTTCGCGAAGGCGGTGGCGTCCCGGCTGGCATGGCCGTTCATCGAGGTGCTCCCGTACCGGCTGGCGGAGGACGCGCACGGGGTGGCGGACGGGCTGCGGCGGTTGTTCGCCCGCGTCGAGCACCTGGAGCAGGTGGTGCTCTTCTTCGACGAGGCGGAGGAGATCGCCTCGGAGCGGCAGGACCCGTCCACCCTGGCCCACCGGGTGACCAACGAGCTCCTGAAGCTCATCCCGCAGTTCCGGCGCGGCGAGCGCCGGCTGCTGATCTGCGCGACCAACGCGGTGCGCTCGCTGGACCCGGCCTTCCTGCGCCCCGGCCGCTTCGACTTCCTGATCCCGGTCGGCCCGCCGGACCCCGCGGCCCGCCGGGCCATCTGGGTCCGCTACATCGGACCGGACCGTGTCACGGACATCGACCTGGACGCGCTGGTCGAGGCCAGCGACCGCTTCACGCCGGCGGACATCGAGTACGCGGCCCAGGCCGCCGCGCAGACCGCCTTCGAACGGCACCTGGCGACGGATCCGCGCACCACGGCGGATCTGACGCACCGCACCGAGGACTACCTGCAGGCCGTCGCCCGCACCCGCACCACGCTCACGACGGAGGACATCCGCGCCTTCGACCACGACCTGCGCTCCGCCGCACGCGTGTGAGGCCCGCGGGGCCCGGTGGACGGCGGTGAACGCTCCGCGCCAGGTTCGTGGCCGGAACCGGCGGACATCCGCGATGTGCGGGCGGCGTCCCCCCTCGGGGCCCTATGGTGATCGTGGGTCGGCAGATACGCGCTCCCCCGTCCGTGTCTGCCGGCCCGCCCTGTCTTGGGGGGCCCGGCGGGTGCCGGGCCCCGAGGAACGTCAGGACAGCTCGGGGACGTCGATGCGGTCGATGTCCGGGGCGTACCCGGTGCCGCTGTCGAAGGTGACGGTGTTGGCGCCCGCCTTGAGCGTGACGGGGACGCTGACCGTCTCGACGGTGCCCCAGTCGCCCGTGGAGGCGAACCTGTGGGCGGTGGCGGCGCCGCCGTTGGCGGAGACCTGGACGGTGCGGGCGTCACCGCTCACGTAGGCGACGTCGACCAGGTAGGTGCCGGCCCTCTTCACCACGACGTCGCCGAAGGTGAGCGAGCCCCCGAGGTAGAGGTTGCCGGCCTTGCGGCCGCCGGAGCAGGCGGAGCAGTCGGCGAGGGAGGCGTTGCCGGCCAGGGTGTTGCCCGGGGCCTCCGCCTCGTAGCCGGTCGTGCGCACGGCGGGGCCGTGCGGGGTGACGGTGAACAGGCGCGAGCCGTGCGCGGGGAGGGACGCGGTGACCTTGTCCTTGACGGCGCCGAGGTTCTCGTGGTTCCACAGGTCGCGGACGAGGGCGCGGCCGGAGAAGCCGAGCGAGGTCCAGTCGGCGGTCACGGCGGCGGGGGCGTCACCGAGGTTGAACAGGGCGACGGTGTAGCTGCCGTCGGCGTTCCTCGCGGCCCAGACCTGCCGGTCGCCGGCGGGGGTGACCGGGCGGGCCGGGCGGGTGCCGGACTGGTTGAGGGCGATGACCTCGCGGTTGGTCAGCAGGGACAGCCCGTAGTCGTCGAGGCGGGTGAGGTCGTCACCGGTGTACAGCGGGGACTTGGCGATGGCCCACAGCGTCATGTAGGTCTGCCGCTCGGCCTTGGTGAGGCCGTCCATCCTCCCGTGGCCGACATCGAGGGAGTCCAGGTCGTTCCAGCCGCCGGGACCGCCGTGCCGGCTCCACGCCGCCGCGTCGTCGAAGCGGTCGTCGACCGAGTTCTCCCAGCTGACGAGGGTGTCGCAGTAGCACTCGACGTCGGTGTCGATGCGCCAGCCGTTGGAGAGCTTCTTCCAGTCGGCGACGTGGCCGATGTCCAGCGACCAGGACAGTTCGAGGTGGATGGTGCGGCCGGTGGCGGCGATGGCCTTCTGCCAGGCGGCGATGTCGGCGCGGTTGTCGTAGTTGTCACCGCTCTTGAAGGAGCCGGGGCCGACGCCGTCGATCTTCAGGAAGTCGTAGCCCCAGTCGGCGATCATCCGCGCCTGGGAGTCGACGTACTTCTGCGCGCAGGGGTTCGAGAAGTCGATCTTGTAGGAGCTGTCCCAGCCGTTGGTGGTGCGCAGGTCGTCGTAGACGATGTCGGCGGTGGTGCAGTCGGTGGTGTTCCAGATCGGCAGCTTGCCGTCGCCGTACCCCTCCTTCTCCAGGCCGACGGGCAGGTAGATGCCGGCCTTGAGCCCCTTGCCGTGGATGTGGTCGGCGACCGCCTTCATGCCGCGCGGGAAGCGCTCCGGGTCGGGGGTCTGCCGGCCGTACGCGTCGAACTCGGGCTTCCAGCTCTGGTCGCGCCACCAGCCGGCGTCGAGGTTGACGTAGCTGTAGCCGTACTTCTTCAGCTTGGCGGCGAGGGCGTCGGTCTGCTTGAGGACGTTCGCCTCGGTCAGGTAGCTGTAGTCGCCGGTGGGGTTGAGACCGGGGTACTTCGAGGACTGCATGCTCCAACTGGACCAGCCCATGTAGGGCTTGGCGGCGACCTGGTGCGCGGTGGCGGTCGTCGCGGCGGGCGCGGCGTCCGGGCCGACCGCTCCGGCCGCGGGGACGGCCGCCGACACTCCGGCGGTGAGGGCCAGGACGAGCAGCGTCCTGGTGGCGGTCGAGGACAGGGGGGAGCGCGAGGGTGACCGCATGGGTCGGGCCTCCTGGGGGTGGGGGGTACGGCGGGTGGGGGGTACGGCGGGTGGGGTGCGGGGGCCCGCGGCGGTCAGCCCTTGCCGGAGCCGATGGTCAGGCCGCTGATGAACTGCCGCTGGAGCGCGAAGTACACCAGCAGGGTGGGGATCGCCGTCATCAGGGCGCCGGCGGCGATGAGGTTGGGGTTGGTGAAGTACTGGCCCTGAAGGTTGGCCAGGGCCGAGGTGATGGGCCGCTTGTCACCCGTCTCGATGAGGGCGAGCGGCCAGAAGAAGTCGTTGTAGATCCAGATCGACTCCAGCGTGGCCAGCGCGGCGAAGGCCGGCCGGCACAGCGGGAGGATGATCTGGAAGAACTGCCGCCACACCGGGGCGCCGTCGACGAGGGCGGCCTCGGAGATCTCGCCCGGGATCGTCTTCATGTAGTTGCTCAGCACGAAGGTGCAGAAGCCGCACTGGTAGGCGATGTGGATGGCGATGATGCCCCACGTCGAGTTGTACAGCAGCAGCGAGTCGCTCATCCACGCCGGCAGCGGCACCAGCAGGTAGAGCCGGTAGAGCGGGGTGATCAGCACCTGCGCGGGCAGCAGGTTGCCCGCGGTGAAGAGCATCAGCAGCGCGATGTTCCACCGGAAGTCGAAACGGGAGACGAAGAAGGCGACCGCGGCGGAGAACAGCAGGGTGCCCAGCACGGACGGGACGGTGATGAGGACCGAGTTCCAGAAGAAGTGCGGCATGCCGGACTGGTTCCAGGCGTCGGTGTAGTTCTGCAGGCTGATCCCGCGCGGCCAGGACAGGTAGCCGTGCTTGCTGGTGTCCGCGTAGGGGCGCAGCGAGGTGTACACGGCCCACAGCAGCGGCAGCAGCCACAGCAGCGCGATGGTGGCGAGCATCAGGTGGCGGCCGGTCTGCCGCGGGGGCTTCGAGGCGCCGCCGCCGTGCGGCGGTTCGTCGCGGGGGCGGGCCGGGGTGACGGGCGGGGCGGCGGTCGTGGTCACCGGTCCTCCTTGCGGAAGGTCTGGACGAGGAAGGTCCCGATGGCGGCGAGGGAGACCAGGAGCAGGACGACCGCGAGGGCGGAGCCGTAACCGATGTGACTGGACTCGCCGATGATGTTGTCGGTGATGAGCAGCGACAGCAGTTCCATGCCGGGCTTGCTGCCGACGCCGCCGCCGAGCACGTAGACGACGTCGAAGGCCCGCAGGGACTCCATGACGGTGACGACGAGGATGATGACGTTGACCGGCTTGAGGGCGGGGAAGACCACCTTCAGGAAGGTCTGCCGGCCGTTGGCGCCGTCGAGGGCGGCGGCCTCCTTCAGGGCCGGGTCGAAGCCCTTCAGCCCGGCCAGGTAGAGGATCATGATGTAGCCGGTATGCCGCCAGGCCGAGGCGACCAGGACGGCCCACAGGTTGAGGTCGGGGTCGCCCAGCCAGTCGACGTGGTGGCCGGGGGCCACCGCGCCGAGAACGCCGTCCAGCAGGCCGGTGTCGGGGTTGTAGATGATCTCCCAGATGAGGCCGACGACGGCCAGCGAGAGCACCATCGGCAGGAAGATCGCCGTCTGGTAGACCCGGGTGAAGCGGAGCTTCCGGTCGAGCTGGTAGGCGAGGAAGATCCCGAACGGGGTGGGCAGCAGCGCGGTGAAGAGCAGCCAGATGACGTTGTGCCGCACCGCCGGCCAGAACGGCGGGTAGTTGGTGAGGATCTGGTGGTAGTTGTCGAGCCCGACCCAGTGGATGTCGGACAGGTAGATGCCGTCCCAGCTGGTGAAGGACAGGCCCATGGAGGCCAGGGCCGGCAGCCAGACGAAGACCAGGAGGGCGAGCAGCGGCACGCCGACGACGACCGTCAGGAACAGCCGGTCACCGGGGCCGAGCCGGCGGGGGCGGCGCCTGGGCGCCGCGGTGGCGGGGGCCTGCGGCCCGGGGACGGGGGGTGCGGTGGGGGACGCGGAGGGCACGGTGATCCCGATCCGGTCAGGAGGTGAAGAAGCGCGAGCGCTGCGACTCGATGCGCTTGAGCAGGGCGGCGCCGTCGTCCGGGTGGCCGAGCCACTGGGTGAGTCCGGGCAGGACGACCGTGGAGATGAACCCGGGGTCGCTGTCGCGGTCGGCGAACTGGGTGATGTGCTTGGCGGAGGCGATGAGTTCGGCGGACTTCTTCTGCAGCGGGTTGTAGGAACCCGTGTCGGCCTGCGCGTGGACGGCCACGTTGCTGGGGTCGACGCCCATGTAGAGGCCCTCGGCCTTGGGGCCGCCGAGGAACTCCAGGAGCTTCTTGGCGCCCTTCTCGTTCTTGGGACGGCGGCTGAGCATGAAGCCGTCCGTGGGCGCCTCGACGGCGTCCTGGCCGTTGGCCGGGTCGATCTCGGGGAAGGGGAAGAAGTCGATGTCGGCGCGGAGCGCCTCGTCGGAGACCTGCTGGCCGAGGAAGAGGCCGATGACCGCCATGCCGGACTTCTTGTCCAGCAGTGACTGGGCCGCGTCCTGCCAGGAGCGTCCGCCGGCGCCCTGCTGGTAGTAGGGGCTGATCTCGCGCCACAGGTCGAGGGTGGTGGCGGCGCGCTTGTCGGTCCAGGAGACCTCGCCCCGCATCAGGGACATGTGGAACTCGTAGCCGTTGGCCCGCAGGTTGAGGTAGTCGAAGGCGCCGAGGATGCTCCAGGCGTCGCCGCCGCCGTAGCCGGAGGCGATCGGGGAGAGGCCGTCCTTCTTCATCCGCTTGGCGAGCGCGGTGAACTCGGACCAGGTGCGGGGCACGGTGTAACCGCGCTCCTCGAACAGGCTCTTCCGGTAGAAGACGCCCCAGGGGTAGTTGTACAGCGGGACGAAGTAGAACTTGCCGTCCTCGCCGCGGGAGAGCTGCTTGGTGGCCTCGCCGAAGCCGCCGCCTATCTTCTCCCACACGTCGTCGAGCGGGGTGGCCAGGCCCTTCTTGGCGAAGTACTGCATGCGGTATCCGGCGAACCAGGTGAAGACGTCGTCCGGAGTGCCCTGCAGGTAGCTGGAGATGCTCTTCTGGAAGCTGTCGTGGTCGACGGTGTTGGTCTTGACCGTCAGGCCGCTCTCCTTGGCGAAGGCCTTGGTGACCGCGGCGTAGGCGGACTTGGGCGTGGCGTCGGCCCCGTTGGACCCGAAGGTCACCGTCTTGGGGCCGGCCGCCGCCCCGCCGCCGCAGGCGGTGAGGAGGGGGGCGGCGAGCGTCGCGGCCCCGAGCCCGAACAGCCCGCCGACCACGGTGCGGCGGCTGGGCTGAAGCGCGGTCGGGACGGTGCGGCTCTGCAGCGTCATCGCTACTCCTAGTACGTGTCTGATCTGATGAAGGACTGGATCGCGGTGGCCGCGGCCCCGCGCGCCCACTCCTCGAAGGGCAGCGGCCGCGTCCGCAGGTCGCACTGCCCCGCGGTGCCGAAGGCGGAGGCGGCGAACGCCTCGAGGATCTGGTCGGCGAACAGGTCGTGGGCCACCAGGCCCTCGCCCGAGATGATCACGCGTTCCGGGCCGAAGAGGTTGGCCACCGAGCCGATGGCCCGGCCGATCGCCTCGCCGGCCCGCGCGTACACCTCCCTGGCCCCCGGGTCTCCCCCGTGGGCCAGTCGCAGCGCCTCGGCGGCGTCGGCCACGGGGGTGCCCGTCGCCTCGCGGACGGCGCGGACGATGGCGGGGTCCGCCGCGATCGCCTCCACGCACCCGCGGTTGCCGCAGTGGCACAGGGGTCCCGCCGGGTCGATGGACAGGTGGCCGATCTCACCGGCCACCCCGTACGCGCCCGAGACGACGCGCCCGTGCACGACCAGGCCGCAGCCGATGCCGGCGCCGACCGTCACCACGGCGAAGTCGGACAGGCCCACGCCGGCGCCGAACCACTGCTCGGCGACGGTGAGCGCCCTGACGTCGTTGTCGACGGTGACCGGCAGGCCCGTGGTCATCCCCGCCAGTTCGGCCAGCGGGACGTCGCGCCAGTCGAGGAACGGGGAGTAGCGCACCACGCCGCCGGCCCGGTCCACGTCGCCGGAGACCGCGATGCCCAGGCCGCTGACGGCGACGCCGAAGCCGTCGGCCTCCGCCAGCAGTTCGTGCACCAGCGCGGCCGCCGACTCCAGGACGGCCCTGGGGCCGGGGGCGGGCAGCGGCACGTGGCGGGAGGTGCGGATCCGGCAGCACAGGTCGGTGAGCACGCCGATGATCTCGTCCCCGGTGATCTTGAGGCCGATGAACAGCGCCCGGCCGCCGTCCACCCGTACGGGGTTGGCCGGCCGTCCCAGGGAGGGGCGGGCCTCCTCGTCCACGTCCTCGACGAGGTAGCCGGCCTCGATCAGCGGCCGGACCGCCTTGGTGACCGCGGCCGCGGACAGCCCGGCACGCCTGGCGACCTCGGTGCGGGTGAGCGGACCGTGGCACAGGACGGTGGTGAAGATCTGGGCGGCGGCCGGCGTGTGGGCCGGGAACGCCTCCCCCTGCAGGATCGAGCGCATGGCCGGGAACCTAGGTGGGTTCTTTTCTGCTGTCAATAAAAGAATCAAGGTTCCTCGGAAGTTGCCTCCGTGAGGTGCCCTCAGCTTGAAAAGGCCGGATCAGGGTGGGTGTTGACATCTGATCCAAGGTAAGGATTGGCTGCCGACTGTTCCCCGGCACCACCCGAACGTGAGGACCCATGCCCGTGATCTCCCATGCCCCGGACACCGGGATCTGGCTGCTGAGCACCCCGCGCACGTCGTACGCGCTGCGCGTCGACGCCACCGGTGCCCCCTGCCATGTCGCCTGGGGCCCGCGGCTGACCCTCGACGAGGCCGCGGAACTCGCCGTCCCCCCGGGGCCGGACGCGAGCAGCTTCGAGGGCCGGCCCCCGGTGGGCGAGGAGCTCCCCGTCGACGGCGGGGCCCGGTTCGGGCCGCCCTCGCTCCAGGTCCGCTTCGCCGACGGGAACCGGGCCTTCGAGTGGCTCCCGGTGGGACACGAGGTACGGGAACCGGCGCCCGGCACGGCGGAGTTGTCGCTGCGGTTCCGCGACCGCGTCCACCCGCTGGAGGTCACCCTGCGGTACCGCGTGCACGACGACAGCGACGTCATCGAACGCAGCACCGTCCTGCGCAACGCGGGCGACCGCGAACTCACCCTGCTCCGGGCCGACTCCGCCGCCTGGAGCCTGCCGCCCCTGCCCGGCTACCGGCTCAGCCACGTCACCGGCCAGTGGTCCGCCGAGAGCCGGCTGCGCCGGGACCTGCTGCCGTACGGCGAGACCGTGCTGACCAGCCGCCGCGGCATCACCAGCCACCACGCCAACCCCTGGGTGATGCTCGACGCGGGCGACGCCACCGAGACCCACGGCCGGGTGTGGAGCGCCGCGCTGGCCTGGAGCGGCAGTTGGCGGATCACCGCGCAGCGCACGCACGACGGCCGGGCCGGCTTCACCGGGGGCGCCGGGCACGACGGGACGGGCCTGCCGCTCGCCCCCGGCGAGGAGTTCAGCACGCCGGTCTTCGCCGCCGTGTTCACCGAGGGCGGCTTCGGCGCCGCCAGCCGCGCCTGGCACGCCCACACCCTGGCCCATGTCCTGCCGCACCCGCGGGAGATCGCGCCGGTGCTCTACAACTCCTGGGAGGCCACCGGTTTCGACGTCGACGAGGCCGGCCAGGCGGCGCTCGCCGCGCGGGCCGCCGCGCTGGGCGTGGAGTTGTACGTCGTCGACGACGGATGGTTCGGTGCCCGGCGCGACGACCGCGCGGGCCTCGGCGACTGGACCCCGGCCGCCGACCGGTTCCCGCACGGGCTCGCCCCCCTCGCCGACGAGGTGCACCGGCTCGGGATGCGCTTCGGGCTGTGGGTGGAGCCGGAGATGGTCAACCCCGACAGCGACCTGTACCGCACGCACCCGGACTGGGTGCTGCACGTCCCCGGCCGGACCAGGACCGAGCTGCGCAACCAACTGGTCCTCAACTTCGCGCGGCGGGACGTCGCGGACTGGGCGTACGGCTGGCTCACCCGGCTCGTCGCCGGGAACGGCGTCGACTTCCTCAAGTGGGACATGAACCGCGCGTTCAGCGAGGCCGGCTGGCCCGGCCGCGAGGACGGCGCGGACCGGCTGTGGACGGGGTACGTGCACAACCTCTACGGGGTGATCGACCGGCTCCGCGCCGACCACCCGCGGCTGCGGATCGAGTCCTGCAGCGGCGGCGGCGGCCGGGTGGACCTCGGCATCCTCTCCCGCACCGACCAGGCGTGGCCCTCGGACAACACCGACGCCGCCGACCGCGTGGCCATCCAGCACGGTTACGGCCAGGTCTACCCGGCGCGCACCATGGCCGCCTGGGTGACCGACGTGCCGAACCAGCTGACCCACCGCACGGTGCCGCTGCGCTTCCGCTTCCACGTCGCCATGGCCGGCCTGCTGGGCATCGGCGGCGACCTCGGCCGCTGGTCCGAGGAGGAACTGGCGGCCGGCGCCGAGCTGGTGGCCGAGTACAAGCAGGTCCGGCACCTCGTCCAGCACGGCGCGCTGCACCGGCTGCGCGAGGGCGGCGACGAGGGTCCCACGGTGGTGGAGTACGCCGCCCACGACGGGAGCGAGGCCCTGGTGCTGGTCTGGCAGAGCGTCCGGCGGCACGGCGGTCCGCAGGGTCCGGTGCGGCTGGGCGGCCTCACGCCCGGCGCCCGCTACCGCGACGCGCGCACCGGGACCGTCCACCACGCGGCCGTGCTCGGCGGGTACGGGTTCACGCCGGACCTGCCGCCCGGGGACTGGGCCAGCACGGCGGTCCACCTGGTCCGCGTCGCGGAGCGGGACGAGCAGTGACCGCCCGGCGGCGGCGTGCCGCGCCCCGCGCATGTGGGCAACTGCACAAACCCGCAGCTCCCGGAGCTTGTCCGGTGTGACGTGACACCGTCAAGGTGAGCTCCGTCCCGCGTCCCGAAGTCCCGCCGGCCCTCTGCACGTTCCTCACCCGATCATCGAAGGGCGTTGCATGTCCCACCGCTTCAGACGAGCACGCTTGACGGCGCTCGCCGCCCTGTTGTCCACGATCGCCGCCGCACCTTCCGTCGCCCACGCCGCGGATCCGGACGCCCCGGCGTCCCGGTCCGCGGCCCGGGCGGCTCCCGCGGCGCACTCCCTCACCCTCTCCGACGGCTCGGTGCTGCGCTGGTCCGACGACGGGTCGGGCACCCTGACCCGCAAGGACGGCACCACCCGGGCCTTCCCCGTGGTGGCCCCCCAGGGCCGCACCGCGTTCGGCGACCCGCTGACCCCCTCGCCCGGGATACTCCAGGCCAGGGCCGACGCCGCCGCGCTGACCCCGTACAGCGTGGGCGCGTCCACGGGCGCCCGCTCCGCGGTCCGCCCCCGCACGATGAACTCCGGCGCCGTGCGGCTCCCGAAGGAGGTCCTCGCGGCCGTCGGGGGCATGGGCGACCGGAGCGCGGCCCGTACCACCGCCCCCTCGACCGCCGCCAAGGACCTGCCCGCCAACGAGGGCCTGACGACGTCCTTCCAGTCGTACCTCAACGCGGGCGGTGTCAACGCGGTCGGTGCCTTCCAGGACACCGCGACCTACCTGCGCGCGCTGCCCGGCGAGGGCCAGATCGTCACCAACGTGTCGCTGGGCGACCTCACCGACCAGGGCATGGCCGACGCGGGCGACGAGTACGTGCGCCTCAACGGCCCCACCACGGTGCTCCGTGACGGCAAGCGCTACCTGGACTTCCCCTCCCTGCCGCTGATACCGACCTTCACCAGCGACAACAAGGGCCGTCTCGACCCCGCCGGCAGCATCGAGGGCCAGGACCCCAACCTCGCCGAAGTGCTGCTCGACTTCTCGATGATGGCCCCGCTGCCGCACGACCGGCAGCGCCCCGAGGCCACCGGCAGCGGCGCCACCGACCTGCTGGGCATCGCGCCCGGCGCGCAGTACCGGCTGGTGATCCCCGAGGAGCCCTCCGCGGTGGGCATCGCGGCGGCCCTGCGGGCCGCGGCCGCCCAGAAGCCCCGGCCGGACGTCATCACCGCGAGCCTCGGCTTCGGCACGGACGGCTCGATCGGCTTCCCCTCCCGGTGGCTGGAGGACGACCCCGAGATCAGGGACACCCTGCGCTCCATCGTGGACTCGGGGATCGTGGTGGTCGTGTCGTCCAACGACGGCACCCGCCTGGGCCTGCCGGTGTCCGTCGGCCCCGACGGCGGCAGCACCCCCACCGACCTGACGTCGAGCAGTCGCGCGCAGACGTCCATCGACGACGTCGCGCCCACCACCACCCCCACCCTGGTCCGTGACACCGGGGTGATCGCCGCCGGCGGCACGACCGTCGACGACACCCTGAGCTCGGACGACGTGCGCACCGCGGTCTACCCGACGACCCGCTACAACGGATCGGCCGGCTACTCCTCGGGGTTCGGCACGCGGATCGACCTGGCGGCGCCCGGCGACAACCTGCCCTCGCTGATCCACACCCCGGAGGGACCGGGCGTGGTGCTCAACGGCGGCACCTCCGCCTCCGCCCCGATGATCGCCGCCGCGGCGGCCAACGTCCTGGCGGCCGCCGAGGCGACCGGGCAGGAGCTCAGCCCCCGCGAGGTCAGGAAGCTGCTGGTCGACACCGGCCGCCCGATCGCCCAGCCCCCGCAGGCCGACCGGGAACTGCGAATGGGCCCGCAGCTGGACGTCACGGCGGCGGTCGAGAAGGTGCTCGCCGAGCGCCACGACCTCACCCCCGCCGCGGTACGGCTCTCCGTCGCCGAGCGCCAGTTGCTGTCGGTGAGCCCGACGACCTCCTTCGTCGAGGCCACCGACCCCTCCGCCATCGACCTGGCGGGCCCCGCCGACGCCTGGGGCAACCCGTCCGGGCAGAACGCCGTCTCGCCCCTCACCTTCGGCCTCGACCTCACCGGCGCCCACCGGAAGTTGACGTACCGTCTGCGCGTCGGCGACCACGGCACGATCCCGTCCGCGGGCCCCAGCCTGCGTGTCCTGCCGCGTGAGCTGCTGGGCGCCGCCGGCCTGCCCCTGGCCTCCGGCGAACCGCGCTCGGTGCAGGCGACGTTCGAGGCGCTCTCCGGGAACAAGGTCGTCGCCTCGACCGGCAGGCGGCTCACCTTCGGCGCCGCCGACGGCACCTATGTGCAGCCCAAGGCCCCGACCGCGCCCGGCTCCTCCCCGCTGGGCAAGCCCGTCACCGTGCACTACGACCTCACCGGCCTGCGCGACACCACCGCGCCCGAGCTGGTGCTCTCCTCGGTCGGTCACTGGACGCCCTTCACCACCAGCGACAAGTGGCGTGCCCAGTGGCGCACCCCGCTCACCGGCACCAAGGGCACGGTGACCATCCCCGCCTCGGCCTTCGAACCGGGTGGCGCCGGGCTCTACGGCATCGGCGTCACGCTCTACGACGGCCAGGTCTTCGGGGACTTCCGTGCCCTGCGCGTCGGACCCGGCGCCGACCAGCGGCCGCAGGCGCCGCTGCTGGGGCAGGGCACGTCCGCCACGGCGCACGCCGTGGAACTGAGCCGGCCGGCACCGAAGCTCACGGTCGCCTGGGACGCCTCCTCGGTACGGCACGCCGACGGCGCCGCCATCGAGTTCCTCACCCCGGCGCCCACGCTGTACGGGGCGCTCAACACCGCCACCAACCAGAACGGCAGCGGCCGCGACGACAACGGCGTCGACCACGCCTCCACCCTGCTGCGGCCCCTGCCGTCGGTGAAGGGCCGGACGGTGCTGGACCTGAAGGCGCTCGGTCTGCCGACCGGACTGCAGTACCCGGTCCGGATCCTGCCCACCCGGAACGGCAAGCCGGTGGGGCAGGCGTCGCCTACGTCGTTCCTGCAGTACCTCGACGGCGACACGGTCTCCGGCACCCTGGAGAACATCGAGGTCAGCGGCGGCAAGGCGCTGCTCGCCACCGACGAGTTCACCGAGGGCGAGGACGGCTGGATCCACCTGGCGGCCTCGGCCACCACCGCGTACTCGCTCAAGGACGGCACCCTCGGCACCACGGTGTCCCGCGAGACCGGCACCTCGATGATGCAGGAGGTGCTGGGGGCCGACCCCCGCACGGGACACACCCTCATCGGCCACCGGCCGTTCGACGGCGGCGTCCTCCCCGAGGTCGACCTGCGCGACACCGCGACGGGTGGGCGCGTGAGGCTCAGCACCCTCGACCCGGGCACCGGTTCGACGTCGGTGTACTACCAGGGCGGGGTCGTCGACCCGGCCCGTCACCGGGCGGCCGTGACGACCTTCGACGGGGTCACCGGGGTCGCCTCGCTGTGGACCGTCGACATGACCACCGGCAAGGTCTCCGCGCCGATCGCGCTCAACGCGGACAACCCGGGGCGCGCCTTCGGCAACGTCTCCGTCGACGCGTCGACCGGCACCTTCTTCGTGGCCACCACCGGCACCATGGGGCCCTGCCTGTCCGGGCGCGTCCCCTACTGGGCCGTCTCGGTCGACGCCGGCACCCGCGAGGTGTCGCCGCTGACCACCATGCCGGCCTGCACCGCCGGGCTGCTGCCCGACGGCAAGGGCGACCGGGTCTACGTCGCCGCGGGGCCCGCCACCCCCAGCTACACCACCGGCGAGTTCCCCACCGCCACCTGGCGCGCGGCCGACCAGAAGAGCCTGGCCACCGGTGCCCCGGCCGACCTGGGCACCCGGGGCGTCATGTGGCCGGCGCTCGACACCCGGCACCACGTCGCCGTCGTCGCCCACCTCTACGAGGAGGCCACGACCGGCGACAACAACGCCCTCAGCGAGATCACCGTCCTCGACCCCGACACCGGCAAGGTGCTCTCCCGGCACCCCGTCGCCAACCTCGTCAACTCCACCCTCAGCACCAGCAACTTCGACTTCACCAGCCGGCGCGGCCTGTTCCTCGACCCCGCCACCCGCACGGTCTTCCTGGTGAACCCCTGGGCCAACGGGCTCCAGCGCCTCACCTACTGACCGACGGCCCACGGGGCCGGGTCCGCCACGCCCGACGCGTGCCGGACCCGGCCTCCCGGTCGTCCCGCAGCAGGTGTGTTAGGTTGATCGCGTTGCAGTTTTGGTACCCATGAACTTCTTGTGCACCTGCCGGGATGCGACCGCAGGTGCATTTTTTGTTTTTCCGGTCCTTCCGGAGGGGTCATTGCGGCGACGGAAGTCCGCAAAGTGCGGCCTTCGTTTACTGCTCCCTAAGGAGATCCCCATGGCGACCGGTACCGTGAAGTGGTTCAACTCGGAAAAGGGCTTCGGCTTCATCGAGCAGGACGGCGGCGGCGCCGACGTCTTCGCCCACTACTCCAACATCGCCACCCAGGGCTTCCGTGAGCTCCAGGAGGGCCAGAAGGTCAGCTTCGACGTCACGCAGGGCCAGAAGGGCCCGCAGGCCGAGAACATCCTCCCGATCTGACCCCTCGGGAAAGCAAGGGGCCGGCACCTCACGAGGTGCCGGCCCCTTCGCGTTCGGGCCACCGGGGCCGCGGCACGGCGGCCTGCCCACCGCCGCCCAGGCGCCCCGGGACCGAGGCCCGCTTCCCGGAGCGGGTCGGCGACGCGGCCCGATGGCGGTCCACGGGCCCGCGGCGAGCTGACCGCCGCCGGCGCCCCCGATTCCGCCCGCTCTTCTCTTTTCGCAACGCCCGGCCGCCGGAGCTCCGGCATCGGCCGCGCGGCGAACGTGCCCGGCAACGCGCGGGGGAACCGGCCTGCAGGGGCACGGTGATCGCCGCAACGTGGCGGGCCACCCGGCCCACGGTGAGCAGACCGCTGCCGGCGCCCGCGAGTTGACCGGCGGCGGGAAGCAGCCGGGCGGGCGCGGCAACGCGCCGGGGAACCGGCCTGGCGGGGCCCATCCGGCGAGGGCCGCGGTGATCACGGCGAGGTGGCGGTCCACCGGACCCACGGTGAGCAGGCCGCTGTCGGCGCCCACGCGTTGACCGCACGGCGGACATGCGCGGCAACGCGCCGAGGGCGCTGCTGAACGACACCCCACCGCGGAGCCCCGCCGTCCAGGCGCACCCGCGATCGAAGCCCGGATCCCGGCTCGCATCGGCGACGCAGCCGGGCGGAGCAGGCCGGCGGTGGGGAGCGGCCGGGCGGGAGCGGCAAGGCCGAGGGCACTGCTGAACGACACGCCGTCCAGGCGCACCCGCGATCGAAGCCCGGATCCCGGAACGGATCGGCGACGCGGCCGGGCGGGCGCGGCGACCGGCCGGGGAACCGGCCCCCAGGGGCCTACGCGGCGAGGGCCGCGGTGATCGCGGCGAGGCGGCGGTCCACCGGGCCCGCGGTGAGCAGGCCGCTGCCGGCGCCCGCGAGTTGACCGGCGGCGGGGAGCAGCCGGGCGTGCACTGCCTCCAGGGTGTCGCGGTCGCCGAGTTCGACGGCGACCACGGACTGCAGGCAGCTCAGGGCCTCGTACAGCAGGTCGGGAGGCGGCTCGGGCAGGGCCCGGAGGGCCGTCAGGGCCTCGGCGCGGCGGTCGGCGCGGAGCAGGAGGAACGGGGCGGCCCACGGCCGGTAGGGACCCCAGTCGGCGGCCGGGTCGGCGCGTTCGGCGATCCGCGCCACCGGGAGGGTGCCGTCGGCCACGTCGAGGCAGAGCAGCGCGAGCGGGAGCAGGCCCCGTTCGACACCCGGCATCCCCGCGCCCTCCAGCCGTGCCGCGGCGGCCCGGTAGGCGGCCTCGGCCCGCGGTCCGCCGCCGCAGGCGGCCGTGCGCAGCGCGCGGTACCACTGGGTGAACACGCCCGCGAGGGGCAGTTCGTGGTGCGTGGCGAGGACGTCGACCTCGGCGGCGTGCACATCGGCCCCGGCGAAGTCGGCGAGCGCGCTGCGGGCCTGGAGGCGGATCAGGTGCCCGAGCACCTCGTACGTCGTCAGGCCGTGCCGCCGGGCCAGCACCACCAACTCCGCGCCGACCGCGTCCCGCAGCGGCGCGAGGCCCGCGCGGGTGCACTTCTGCATGAACACGCCGTTGAGGGCGAACGCGAGCAGCGCCGGGTCGTCGAGCCGGCGGGCCGTCTCCTCGGCCTGCCGCGCCGCCTGCGGGCCGCGCGGGGAGCGGATGCCGCGCGACTCCACCGCGACGGTGGCCAGCAGCCGGCAGCGGGCCGCCTCGTGGGCGGCCCCGGCGGGCAGGGCGGCCAGGGTGCGCTCGGCGGCGGCGACGATGCGCCGGGCCTGTTCCGGGTCGTCGCCGCGGGTCCAGATCGCGGGCACGTCGTACGCGCCGATCACCCGCGCGGTCAGCTCCGGGTCGCCGGTCTCCTCCGCCGCCTCGACGGCGGCCAGGCGGTGCTCCCGGGCGGCCTCCAGGCCCCCGCCCCCGGTCAGCGCGAGATTGCGGAGCAGGCCCACCGTCGACTCCAGACGAGCGCGGGCCCCGGCGGCGACCGTGCGGTCGTACGCCTCGGCCGCCCGCGTCCACACCCGGGCGGCCGCGTCGGCCGGGTCGGCCGGCGGCGGCGCCTGCGGGTCCAGGCGCGGGTCCTGGGCGAGGACGTCCGCCTCGAGGCGGCGCAGCGCAGGTCCCGGGTCGAGGCCCAGGCCCTGGGCGAGCATCGCCCGGGCCCGGCGCAGCACGGCCAGCGCGTCCCCCTGGCGGCCGGAGCGGTACAGAGCGAGCGCCAGCAGCCCCCAGGCGTCCTCCCGCCACGGGTGCTCGGCCAGGTGCGCGTCCAGGTCGGGCACCGCCTCGGCCGCCAGGCCGAGTTCCAGCCGGGCCACGGCGCGCCGTTCGACCGTGCGCAGCCGCAGTTCCGCGAGGCGGGAACGCTCGCCGCGGGCCCACTCGCGGTGGGCGTACTCGCCGTACGAGGGGCCGCGCCACAGGTCCAGGGCCTCGTCGAGGCGGGCCAGCGCCCGCGCGGGCGGCAGTGCCGCGGCGGCGTCCACGGCGGCCTCGAACCGCCAGGCGTCCACGCTGTCCGGGTCCGCCCGCAGCGCGTAGCCCGTGCCCGCGGTGACCAGCAGCCGGGCGGGGGACCGGGGCCGCCGCTCCGGCTCCAACTCGCGGCGCAGCGCCCCGACGAAGGTCTGCACGGCCCCGACGGCACCGGCGGGCGGCTCGTCCCACAGGTCCGCCACCAGGCGGGACACCGGGACGACGCGGCGCCGCGCCACCAGCAGCCGGGCCAGCACCTCCCGGTGCCGCGGGCCCTTGAGCGCGAGCGCACGACCGTCGCCGTCCCAGGCGGCGACCGGCCCGAGCACTCCGAACACGACCCGCACCCTGCCCACCTCTCCGGCCGTCCTCCCCGGTGCCACGGTACGCGCTGACCGGTTGCTGATTCGCGGGCGGAAGGCTCGGGACGTCCGCCACCGGCGGGCACTCCCCTCCCCCGACCACGGAACGAGACCGCACACCATGACACCGCCCGTCATCCCCGGCTTCGCCCGGCGCCGCGTCCCCGTCGCCGACGGCGTCGCCCTCAACGTCGCCGTCGGCGGCTCGGGCAGCCCCGTCGTACTGCTGCACGGGTTCCCGCAGACCCACCTCATGTGGCGGCACGTCGCCGCCGACCTGGCCGCCGACCACACCGTCATCTGCCCCGACCTGCGTGGCTACGGCGCCAGTGACAAGCCGGCGCCCATGGACCCTCACACGTACGCCAAGCGCACCATGGCGGCGGACGTCGTCGCGCTGGCCCGCGCGCTCGGGCACGAGCGCTTCGCGCTCGCCGGCCACGACCGCGGCGCCCTGGTCGCCTTCCGTGCCGGGCTCGACCATCCCGACGCGGTCAGCCGGCTGGCCTGCCTCGACGTGCTGCCGACCCTGGACATGTGGGACGTCCTCAGCGGCGCGGACGCGGCCGTCGCCTTCCACCTGTACCTGATGGCCCAGCCCCCGGGCCTGCCCGAGGAGATGATCGCCGCCGCCCCGGACGCCTTCTTCGGCCACTTCCTCGACGCGTGGAACCGGTCCCCGGAGGCCGTGCCGCCCGCGGTGCGCGCCGCGTACCTCGACGCGTCCCGTGCGGCCGTGCCGTCGATCGTGGCCGACTACCGCGCCTCGGCGACCGTCGACCTCGACCACGACCGGGCCGACCGGGCCGCGGGCCGGCGGCTCGGGATGCCGGTCGCGGTCCTCCAGCAGGACTGGGGTGCCGCCCTCGGTTACGACGCCCGCGCCCTCTGGGAGGCCTGGGCGCCCGGCCTGACCCACACCACGGTCGGCTGCGGCCACTTCATGGCGGAGGAGGACCCGGAACTCGTGGCCTCGGCGCTGCGCGCACTCGTCGCCTCCTGAGCCCGCGCGGCCGCGGGGGTGGCCGGGAAGAAACGCCGGGTGTTTTCGTTACAATGAACGTATGTAATGTAATGGCTCCCGCGAGGAGGACCGGATGTCCATGTCCCCCGCCCCCACCCCCGCGCCCGGGACCGGCTCGCCGGCGCCCCTCGCGACGGCCGAGCGCTGGTTCGACTTCATCTGCCCCTACTGCTACGTCGCCCAGGACCGCTCCCGGATCCTGCGGGAGCACGGGATCCACGTGGTCGGGCACGCGCTGCCGATCCATCCCGAGATCGGTCCGGGCGGCATACCGGCCGGCCCGCGCACCGGCCCCGGGTACGCGTTCCTCGCCCGGGAGGCCGAGGCGGCGGGCCTGCCGCTGCGCTGGACGGACCGCATCGCGGACTCCCGCCCGGCCCTCGCGGCCCACGAGTGGCTCGCCGCGACCTCCCCCGAGGCCGCCGACCGCTTCGAAGCCGCGGTGTTCTCGGCGAACTTCGCCGACGGCCTCGACATCGAGTCCCGGGAGCTTCTGCTCTCCCTCGCGGCGGAGGCGGGCGGCGACGCGGCGGGGCTGCGTGCGGCCTGGGACACCCCGGCACCGGCTGCGGCGCTGGCCGCGGCCAGGTCGCTCGCCGCGCGGTACGGCGTCCATGCCACGCCCACCTGGGTCTCCGGCCGCCGCGGGATCGCCGGACTGCGGCCCCGGGAGTGGTTCCGGGACTGGGCCGCGAGGCTCACCTCCTGAGCCCCGCCGGGGCGGACGCGAGCGCCTCGCGTCCGCCCGGGCGCCCTACTCCGCCAGCGCCTCCACGTGGCCCGCGGCGTCGCGGGCGGCCTCGTCCGGCGTACGGCCCTGCTCACGGGCGTACAGGTAGGCGGCGTACCAGTCCCACCAGTGGTGTTCGGGCGCGCTCGCCTCGTAGGCGCCGTGGCGCTCCTCGGTCTCGTGCAGGAGCCCGGCCAGGGTCGGGACGTCCATGGGGAACCTCCTCCTCGCTCTGTCGCAGGGGCCCGGAGTCCCACCGTCCGCGAGGACGGTGGGACTCCGCAACCCGGAACGCGGACCAGCTCGCGCCTAGCGCATCGGGCGGAAGCCGGTGCGGACCTCGTCGACGAACAGCTCGGGCTGCTCCCAGGCGGCGAAGTGCCCGCCCTTGGGGAGCCGGTTGTAGTGGACGAGGTTCGGGTACGCCTGCTCGGCCCAGCTCCTGGGGGCCTGGTAGAGCTCGTCGGGGAAGACGCTGACGGCCACGGGCAGCTTGACGCCCTTCGCGCCGAAGAACGGACTCGTGTTCTCCCCGTACAGGCGTGCCGCGGAGACGGCGGTGTTGGTCAGCCAGAACAGGGTGATGTTGTCCAGCACGTCGTCGCGGGACAGGCCCTCGCTCACGCCGTTGAAAGCCCTGGTGATCAGCTCCAGGCTGGCCTTGTCGTGGTCGAGCATGAAGGCGGCCAGACCCACCGGGGAGTCCGCCAGGGCCGTCAGCGACTGCGGGCGCGAGCCCATGATGTAGGCGTAGTAGACGTGCCGGTACACGAAGTCGAGCTGCTCGACCGCGGCCTTCTGCTCGTCGTCGGCGAGGACGACGTCGGCGGGCAGCGGGTTGCCCGCCACGATCGCCTCCTCGATGGCGGGCGGGATGACCTTCGGCATGTTGGTGTGGATGCCGACCAGGCCCTCGGGCTCCTGCACGCCCATGAGGTCCGTGACGACGGCGCCCCAGTCGCCGCCCTGCGCGACGTACTTGGTGTAGCCCAGGCGCTTCATCAGCTCGCCCCAGGCGGCGGCTATGCGCTCCGGGCCCCAGCCCTTCGCGGTGGGCTTGCCGGAGAAGCCGTAGCCCGGCATCGAGGGGATCACCACGTGGAAGGCGTCGGAGGCGTCGCCGCCGTGGGCCGTCGGGTCGGTGAGCGGCTCGACGATCTTCAGCTGCTCGACGACCGAGCCCGGCCAGCCGTGCGTCACGATCACCGGCAGGGCGTCCGCGTGCTTGGAGCGCACGTGGATGAAGTGGATGTCCAGCCCGTCGATCTCGGTGATGAAGTGCGGCAGCGCCTTCAGCTTCGCCTCGACCTTGCGCCAGTCGTACTCCGTCGCCCAGTACCGCGCCAGCTCCTTGACCGTGGCGAGCTGGGTGCCCTGGGACTGGTCGCCGACGGTCTCCTTCTCGGGGAAGCGCGTCGCCTCGATGCGCGCACGCAGGTCCGCGAGGTCCGCATCGGAGAACTCGAACGTGAACGGACGGATCTCCGGGGTCTGCGGAGTGAAGGACATATGGGTCTCCTCGTCGTGTACGGCGACCCTGCGTCGCCGCTCACCCAAAGTGACCCGAAAGGGGCGGGCGTCGCCCCAGGGAAAACCCCGGGGATCGCCCCGGGGCCGGGACCCCCGGGTGGTGCGGCCGACCCCGGGGAGAGCGCTACGGACAAACCACCCGCTATACCTCGAATGCACTAAAATGAGCACGTCACGCAGGGAGATCAGGAAGATCCGTCCATGGGCGTGCCCGCCATCGACGCACAGCTCGGACTGCGGGGCCGGGACCGGGAGCTGGCCGCGCTGGAAGGCGTGCTGGCCACGGCCCGGGCGGGCGGCAGCGCGGTACTCGTCGTCCGCGGCGAGCCGGGGATCGGCAAGACCGCGCTCCTCGGCCACGCGGCGGCCCGGGCCACCGGCTTCTGCACCGCCGCCATCGCGGGAGTCGAGGCGGAGATGGAGCTGCCGTTCGCCAGCCTGCACCAGCTGTGCGCTCCCCTGCTGGACCGGCTGGACGGACTGCCCGCACCGCAGCGGGACGCCCTGTCCGTGGCGTTCGGACTTCGGGAAGGCACGGCCCCCAACCGTTTCCTGGTGGGCCTGGCCACGCTGAGCCTGCTGGCGGGCGCAGCCGGGGAACGGCCGCTGGCGTGCTTCGTCGACGACGCGCAGTGGCTGGACGACGGGTCCCGTCAGGTGCTGGCCTTCGTCGCCAGGCGGCTGGTGGCCGAGTCCGTGGCCCTGGTCCTGGCCGTACGGGAGCCCGACGACGACCGGGGGCTGGCCGGGCTCCCCGAGCTGGCCGTGACCGGCCTCGGCGAACCCGACGCGCGCGCCCTGCTCGCCTCGGCCGTCCGCGTCCCGCTCGACCCACTGGTGCGGGACCGGATCGTCGCCGAGGCCCACGGCAACCCGATGGTCCTGCTGCACCTGCCGAGCACCCTCACCCCGTCCGAGCTGGCGGGCGGCTTCTGGCTCCCCGGCAGGCGCCCGGCGGCGGGCCACGTGGAGTCCGCGTTCCACCAGCGGTACCTGTCCCTGCCGCGGGACAGCCGCAGGCTGCTGCTGACCGCCGCGGCCGAGCCGACCGGGGACGTGGAGCTGCTGTGGCGTGCGGCCGCCGCGCAGGGGATCCCGGCGGACGCCGCGGCGGCGGCCGAGGCCTCGGAGCTGGTCGAGTTCGGCGCCACGGTGCGCTTCCCCCACCCCCTGGCACGCTCGGCCGTCTACCAGCGGACGCCGGCACCGGAGCGCCGCGCGGCGCACGATGCGCTGGCCGGGGCCACCGATCCCGACCGGGACCCCGACCGCCGGGCGTGGCACCGCGCCCACGCCGCCGCACGGCCCGACGAGAGCGTCGCCTTCGACCTGGAGCGTTCGGCGTGCCGGGCACAGGGCCGCGGAGGAGCGGCCGCCGCCGCCGCGTTCCTGCGCCAGTCGGCGGAGCTCACCCCGGATCCCGCCCGCCGCGCCGGCCGTGCGCTGGCCGCCGCCCAGGCCGCCATCGACGCCGGAGGCGTGGACCGGGCCCGCACCCTGCTGGCGACGGCCGAGGACGGCCCGCTCGACGACCTGCAGCGCGCCCGGCTCGAACGGCTGCGGGCCCGGCTGGAGTTCTCCCAGGTGCGCGGGAGCGTCGCGCCCCGGCTGCTGCTCGACGCGGCACACCGCCTGGCGCCGCTGGACGCCGCCCTGGCCCGTGACACCTTGCTCGAGGCGGTCGGCGCGGCGATCTTCGCCGGCGGCCTCAGCGAGGGGCCGGGACTGCGGGAGGTGGCGGCGGAGGCCCGCGCGGCGCCGCCGCCCCCGGTGCCGCGGACGCTCGACGTGCTCCTGGACAGCGTGGCGGCCCTGGTCCTCGACGGCTTCACGGCGAGCGTGGGCGCCCTCAGGGACGCGCTGGGCCGCGTCCGGCAGGAGCTGCGCTCCGGCGCCGCCCGCATGGACGGCGACCGGCGGTGGCTCTGGCTGGCCTGCCCGGTCACGCCCGAACCCCTCGCTCTGGAGCTGTGGGACGACGACGCCTGGTGCGAACTGGCGTCCGGCGCGGTGTGCGTCGCCCGCGCGGGAGGGGCGCTCGCCGTACTCCCGATGGCGCTCAGCTACCAGGCGTGCTTCCACGTGCACGCCGGCGAGTTCGACACCGCCGAGGCCCTGATCGACGAGGCGGACGCGATCTCGGAGGCGACGGGCAGCGTGCCGATGATGTACACCTCGCTGCTGCTGGCCGCCTGGCGGGCGCAGGAGTCCCGGGCGCTGGAGCTGATCGAGCACCACATCCGGGAGGTCGGCGACCGCGGCGAGGGCCGCGCCCTCAGCCTCGCGGAGTACGCGACCGCCGTGCTCTACAACGGACTCGGCCGTTACGACACCGCGTTGGAGGCGGCGACGCGCGCCTGCCGGTACGAGGACCTGGGCTTCCTCGGGTGGACGCTGTTCGAGCTGATCGAGGCGGCCGCCCGCAGCGGCCGGCCGGAGGCGGCCGCCACCGCGCTGGAACGGCTCACCGAACGCACCCGCGCCAGCGGCACCGAGTGGGCGCTGGGCGTGGAGGCCTGCGCACGCGCGCTGCTGAGCGAGGACGAGCCCACCGCCGACGCGCTCTACCGGGAGGCGGTCGAACGCCTCGGCCGCTGCCGCATCGCCGTCCACCTGGCCCGGGCCCGCCTGCTGTACGGCGAGTGGCTGCGCCGCCGCAACCGCCGCCAGGAGGCGCGCACCCAACTGCGCAGCGCCCACGAGGTGTTCAGCAGGCTCAAGGCGGACGGCTTCGCCGAGCGCGCCCACCGCGAGCTGCTCGCGACCGGTGAGACCGTGCGCAAGCGGACGGTCGGCACCGCGGAGCGGCTCACCGGTCAGGAGGCGCAGATCGCGGCGCTGGCCGGTCAGGGGCACACCAACTACGAGATCGCCGCCCAGCTGTTCATCAGCCCGCGCACGGTGGAGTGGCACCTCGGCAACGTCTTCACCAAGCTCGGCGTCTCCGGGCGGCGGCAGTTGCGCACAGCGCTGCCGCCCGAGGGGACGACGACCCGCCGGCAGCGCTGAGGACTGTCGGGCTCAGCCCCCCTCCACCGTGCGCAGCGGCCTGCCGTCGGACGGGGCGAGCTCGACCACCCGGACGACGTCGCGCTCGCCCTCGTCCAGGGTCAGCCGAATGCGCTGCGAGCCGTCCCAGTCCGCCCCGACCAGGGAGTAATGGTCACCGCTGACGTGGCCGACGCGCCAGCGGCGCGTCGTCAGGCCCGAGCCCTCGTCGACGTAGACCAGCCACAGGGGGTCGAGGATCGCGTCCCCCTCCTCGACCACCAGGCGCCGGTCGGGACGGCCGGGCGCCGCCTTGCTCATCGTCTCCTCACCGTCGACCGGCCCGAAGAGGGCGAGCGCGGACGTGACCGCCAGGGTGCCGAGGACACCGGCCACCAGGATCAGGGAGCGCAGCACGGCTGCGCGCACCGCGAGGACCAACGCCGCGGTCAGGGCGGCACCGACGCCGATGGCGAAGACCAGGGGGTGGTCCAGGAGCCGGGCCACGAGCAGCAGCCCGCCCGAGCGGTTCCCCTCCCGCCGTCCGGCCCACGCGCCGAGGGTGAGCACCCCGGCGACCGCCGTGAGCACCACTGCCGCCGCCCGCCGGCGACGGTCCGTCATCTCCACCACATCCAGCTCCCCGCCCCTGACGTCGGACGCGCACAGACTAGCCCCGGTCGATCAGGATGTGGCCTCGCCCCGATCGCCGACGGGCCCGCGGCGGTCCGCCCCGGCGTCAGCCCGGCGGGCGCAGGCCGTCGACCACGAGGTCGGTGACCCGGTGGCCCCGGTCCCGGCCGAGGGTGTCCCCGCCGACGCGCCAGAGGAAGCCCATCAGCAGCAGCACGTCCTGCGGGGCGAGGCCGGGGCGCACGCTGCCGTCCGCCTCGCAGGCGCGCAGCAGCCTGCCGACGGCACCGACGACGCGGGCGCAGGTCTCGTGGACGGCCGCCTCCCGGGCCGCCGCCCCGTGCAGGGCCTCGCCGAGCCCGTGCCGGACGCGGACGCAGTCGGCGAGGTCGCCGAACCAGGTGCGGAACGCCTCCAGCGGGGTGTGGGCGGCGAGGACGTCGTCGACGGAGTCGGCCAGGCGCCGGACGTCGTGCCGGTACACGGCCAGGACGAGGTCCTCGCGGGTCGGGAAGTGCCGGTACAGGGTGCCCGCACCCACGCCGGCCCGCTTGGCGATGGTGTTGAGCGAGGTGGTCGCCGACTCGGCGAAGGCGTCGTGGGCCACCCGCAGGATGTGGTCCCGGTTCCGGATCGCGTCGGCGCGCCGGCGGGCGTCCGTTGCCGTCACGGGGCCTCCGCTTCGCGTCGTCGGGTGCGGCGGAGCCCGCTCCGCCGCGGGGGCCCTCCCCGGGGGAGCGTACTCCAGGTCGACGGCCCGTCACCTTCGGTGATCGGCCGGGCCGGTGGTACGGACCGGGTCGTCCCGGCGTCCGTCGCAGTCCGTGAGGCGGCGGAGCACCTGCCCGGCATCGAGGACCTTGCGCACGTCCTCCGGGGGCAGGGCGGCGAGGCGCACGGCGAGGGCCTCGGCCTCCCCGCGCGCCATCCGGACGAGTTCCCGCCGGCCCGGCGCGGTCATGACCACCCGGGTGGCACGGCCGTCGACCGGGTCGGGTTCGCGGCGGACCAGACCGGCCGCCTCCAGCTGCCCCACGGCGGCGGTGACCGTGGGCTGGGTGCAGGCGGCCCGCTCGGCGAGGACGCCGACGCGCGAGGGCCCGTACTGGTTCAGCAGGGCGAGGACGATGAGCGGCGTCGGCTGCACCCTCGGCTCGGGGCGGGCCCGGCGCAGCAGCCGCACCAGGCGGTGCAGGGACACCACGAAGTCCAGCGCGTCGTCCTCGCTGACCACCGCCATCGTCCGCCCCCTCGTTCCGTCCGCGTCGGGTCAGGGAATCCCGATCGTCGGCGAGTACAGGTCCATCCACAGCGCCAGGTCCAGGGCACGTTCCAGGCCGTGCCGGGCGGCGTGGGTGCTGACCGGCGTGTCGGTCCTGACCGCGTCCTCCAGCCAGGTCCGGCTGACCAGGTCGAACACCGGGTGCGTGGACTTCGCCAGCAGGTCCTTGCCGTTCTCCTGGAGGGCCACGAAGTACTTCGGGTCCTGGGTGGAGGGGTAGGGGCTCTTGACCCGGTCGTAGACCGAACGCGGCAGCAGGTCCGCGGTGGCCTCGCGCAGCAGGCTCTTCTCCCTGCCGTCGAAGGACTTCAGGGACCAGGGCGCGTTGTAGACGTACTGGACCAGACGGTGGTCGCAGAACGGCACCCGGACCTCCAGCCCGTTGGCCATGCTGGCCCGGTCCTTGCGGTCGAGGAGGATGCGCACGAAGCGGGTGAGGTGGAGGTAGCTGATGACGCGCATCCGGTACTCGAAGTCGCTCTCGCCGTCGAGGCGGTCGACGCCGGCGACCGCGCGGCGGTAGCCGTCGTGGACGTAGCCCTCCAGGTCCAGGGCCTTGGCCACCTGGTCGGTGAGGATGTTGCCGTCGTCGCCGAACTCGGTCGTGAACCGCACCAGCCACGGGAAGGTGTCGGCCCGGCGGGCCTCCTCGTCGAAGAACTGGCGGTAGCCGCCGAAGACCTCGTCGGCGGACTCGCCCGACAGGGCGACGGTCGAGTGCTGCCTGATGGCCTTGAACAGCAGGTAGAGCGAGGAGTCCATGTCGCCGAGCCCGGCCGGGATGTCACGCGCGCGGATCACCCTGGCCCGCACCTCGGGGTCGGCGAGCTGGTCGGAGTCGAGGACGATGTCCTGGTGCTCCGTCCCGCAGAGGGCGGCGACGTCGTGGACGAACGGGGTGTCGGGCGTCCCCCGCAGGCTGTCGGGGACGAAGTGCTCGGTCTGGCCGACGAAGTCGACCGCGAAGCTGCGCACCTTCTCGCCCTGCTCGGCGAGTTGCCGCGCCGCGAGCGCCGTCATCGCCGAGGAGTCCAGTCCGCCGGAGAGCAGGGTGCAGCGCGGCACGTCGGAGACGAGCTGGCGGCGCACGATGTCCTCGAGAAGCTCGCGCACGCGGGCGATCGAGGCCTCCTTGTCGTCGGTGTGCGGCTCGGTCCGCAGCGACCAGTAGACGTGGGTGCGGATGCCGCCGCGTCCGACGGTGACGACGGTGCCGGGCTCGACCTCGCGCATGCCGTCCCAGATCGCGTGACCGGGCGTCTTGACGAAGGCGAAGAGCTCCCGCAGCCCGTCGAGGGTGACGCGGCGGGGGACGAGCGGGTTGGCGAGGATCGCCTTGGGCTCCGAACCGAACAGCACGCCGTCGTCGGTCGGGTAGTAGTAGAACGGCTTGATCCCCATCCGGTCGCGGATCATCACGAGCTTCTGTTCGCGGCTGTCCCAGATGGCGAAGGCGTACATGCCGTTGAGCCGTTCGGCGACGGCCTCGCCCCACTCCAGGTAGCCGCGCAGCACCACTTCGGTGTCGGAGGTGGTGGTGAAGCGGTGGCCGCGCGCGGCGAGTTCCTCGCGCAGTTCGGTGAAGTTGTAGGCCTCACCCGAGTACACCATCGCCACCGCGCCGCCCTCGGGTGCCTCGGCGCTCATCGGCTGCCGGCCACCCGGCAGGTCGATGATCGCGAGCCTGCGGTGTCCGAGCGCGGCGGGCCCGTCCACCCAGGTGCCGCGGTCGTCAGGCCCGCGGCAGGCCATCGTCTCGGTCATCGCGTCGACCGTTTCCTGCTCGTCGCGCAGGTCCCTGCGGAACGAGATCCATCCGGCGATTCCGCACATGCGTATGCCTCCGGGCTCTAGCTGTGCCCGACCGTCGTCCGCTGCGTCACGGATCGGGTCGGCCCTGCCGGCTCCGCGGCGCGGTTGTCACTCCCGGTGAAATGTATCGGGCATCTATCAATCGAGTCTCCGTCGCCTCCGGTCGGTCGTCAAACGCCCGCGCCGACCGCGTGCTCCGCGAGGGGACCGACCGTCAGACCGGCGTCCCGGCAGGCCGTGACCAGGGCCGGGAGCGCCGCGAGGGCCGCCCGCCAGGACCCGGGGGCGGAGGCGTGGTCGCTGTCGTGCAGGAGCACGGTGGCGCCCGCGCGCAGATCGGGGCGGAGGGTCGCCAGCACGGACCCTGCGGTGGCGCCGGGCGTCCAGTCCCGGCCCCAGGCGCTCCACAGGACGGGGGTCAGGCCCGCGTGCGCGGCCGCCGCCCAGCGGCCGCCGGTGAGGATCCCGTACGGGGGGCGGTACCACAGCGGTACGGTGCCGCAGGTCTCGCGGACCGCCCGGACGGCACGGGCCAGCCCGGCCCGTTCGCCCGCCGGGTCCGGCAGCCAGGGGCGGTCGTGGGTCCAGCCGTGGACGGCCACCTCGTGGCCGCGCCGGACGGCCTCGCGCGCGATCCGGGGGTGTCCGTCCACCCGCGCGCCCAGGACGAAGAACGTGGCCCGGACCGAGAGTTCGTCGAGGGCGTCCAGGAAGCGCGGGGTGGAGACCGGGTCGGGCCCGTCGTCGAAGGTGAGGGCCACGTGGTCGGGGCGTCCGAGGCCGGCCAGGGCGGGGAAGGCCCGGCGGCGCAGCCCGGGGAGCCAGGTGGCGGCCGGCACGATGTGCCCGGCGGCCAGGACGCCGCCCGCGAGCACGGCCCGCCGCACGTCGCCGCCGCGCCTCATCGCGGCCCGCCGTGGGCGGTGCGGTGCCGGTCCTCCGCCGCGCCCGGAGGCTCCCCGCCGGGGGCGTCCCAGCCGCCGGCCACCGCGGGCGAGCGCGACAGCCCGACGGCTCCGGCGGCCATCAGGGCGACGCCGGCCGCCTCGGGCACGACGTGCGCCCCGAGCGCGATCCGTTCCTCGAAGAGCACCCAGCCCAGGGCCACGCTCACCACCGCGTCCCCGATGGTCAGCGCCGGCTGGGACGCGGCGAGGCTGCCGGCCCGCAGGGTGACCTGGAGCAGCAGCAGGCTGAGCAGCCCGACCGCGCCCGTCGCGTACAGCTGCCAGGAGGTGAACACCCGGGGCAGGCCTTCCGGGACGCGTCCCGTGATGTCCTTGATCAGCGCCGCCGTGCAGGCGAAGCAGGCGGCGGTGGCGCACCCCAGGACGCAGGCCCGGGCGCCGCCCTTCAGCGCCCGCCCGACGAGCCACAGGACGAGCACCAGCAGCGCCAGCGGCACACCGGCGCGGGGCCAGGTGCCGGGCAGGGCCTGCGCCTCGCCGCCGGACGGCCTCGCGGCGCCGAGGAACAGGGCCAGTCCCCCGGCCAGCGCCAGGAACCACAACCAGGTCCCGGCGTCGGGCCGCCGGGAGAACGCGAGGCTTCCCGCCATCAGGGTGAACAGCAGCTCGGTCGCCATCAGCGGCTGCACGACCGACAGCTGTCCCACCGCCAGGGCACTGGCCTGCAGGGCCCCGGAAACCCCGAGGGCCGCCATCCCGGCCACCCAGAACGGGCGCCGCACGAGTTCCAGCAGGTGCCGCAGCCGCCCGCGTACGCCGTGCCCCGCGCCTTCCTCCTCCTGCTGCTGCAGGGCGGCGCGCCGCTGCAGCGCGGAGGCGGCGCCGTTGGCGAGGGCCGCCAGCAGCGCCAGCACGACGGTCAGGACGGGCACCGCGTCATCCGTACTTGCCCGCGAGGCGCCGGTAGACCCACGGCATGACACCGCGCACCGCGACGGGGATGCGCAGCCACCGGGGGACGAACACCTCGTCCCGTCCGCGGTGGATCGCGTCGGTCACCACCCTGGCGACCCGCTCGACGGGCATCGGGCGGGGCCGGGACCGGGTGTACGCCACGCCCCGCGTCGCGAAGAACGGGGTGTCCACGACGCCCGGGACGACGTGGGTGATCCGCACCCCGCTGCCGGCCAGTTCGTAGCGGAGCGAGTCGGCGAAGGCGCCCAGCGCCGCCTTGGCCGCGGAGTAGACGGCCTCCTCACGGACGCCGACGCTGCCCGCGAAGGAGCCGATCAGCACGACGTGGCCGCTGCGCCGGGCCAGCATGCCGGGCAGCACCCGACGGACCAGCTCCATCGCTGAGACGACGTCCACCATGAAGATCCGTTCGATGAGGCCCTGCGGCATCGAGGCGAAGGGGCCCGCCCAGCCGATGCCCGCCCCGGCCACCAGCAGGTCGACCCGGCCGCCCGTCACGAGCGCGGCGTCGCGCACCAGCCGGCCGGTGCCCTGGGGGTGCTCGAGGTCCGCCGGCAGCGCGGTCCCGGAGGTACGCTCCGCGACCGCCCGCAGGCGCTCGTGGTCGCGGCCGCTGAGCAGCAACCGCCACCCCTCGGCGGCGAGGCGGTCGGCGATCGCCGCGCCGATGCCCGAGGACGCGCCGGTGACCAGCGCGACCGGGGCCGGGCCGCCGGCCGGGTCCGCCGGGCCGCGCACGGGCTCGCCGTGGACCGCCTTGCCGCCGGAGACCGCTTGGGGAGGGTGAGAGGTCATGGCATCGCTTTCTGTCCCTGCCGCTGCAGCTGCCGCCCGGAATGGCCGGTACGGCTCCCCCGGGGCACGTCCCCCTCCGGTCTCAGTAAACCGCCCGATCGCCGGACCGGCTCAGTGGGCGACCCGCCCGAGAGCCGCGGGACGGTCCGCGACCAGTGCCGCAGGCCCCGGGCCCACGTACGGCGCGGCGGTCACCGAAGCCCCGGAGCACACGCGGCGAGCCCCCGTGACGACACGCGGCCGGACGAGCGCCCGGACGCGCCCCCTGAGGCACGCCGCGGAAGCCCCGGCCCCCAACACGAGGCCGCACCACGACCCGCCTTGATCAGCACCCGCCACGGGCGACGCGAACCACGCCGGGGCCGTCGCGGAAGCCGCACCTCGGCGTCGCCGAAGACCCCGCACGACACGCCGGGGCCGACAGCGTTCCCCCGAACCAACGCGTCCGGCGCCGGTCAGCCGGGGCCGGGTCCGCGCACCGCGGGGGCCCGGCGGGCGGGTGGGGGCGGTTCGTTTCAAGACGGGGCAAATCGGTTAGACCCGAGTAGTCCGCAACTGGTGTACGAGGTGATCACGTGCCGGATGTGCTCGCAGCAGCCCTGCCCGTTCGCGCGCGGCGGGACGTGGTGCCGCGGTGACGCACACCGGGCGGGCGGGTCGTGCGCCCCGGCGGTTCCTCGTGCTCAGCGCCTCCATGGGCGCAGGTCACGACGCGGTCGCCGACGAGCTCGTCGCACGGCTCACCGCACGCGGCGGGCAGGCCCGCCGGGCCGACGTCCTCGACCTCCTCCCCGCGCACGCGGGCGCGGCGTTGCGCGGCTTCTACCGCACCACCGTGCTGCACCTCCCGCTGCTCTACGCGGGGATCTACGCGGCGTTCCTGCGCCCGGGCGGGTCGCGCCGCACCCCCGGCCCCGGCGGGCTCGCGGGGCTCGCCGAGCGCGGGCTGGCCGAACTCGTCCGCCGCGAACGGCCGGGGCTGGTCGTCCCGGTGTTCCACCTGGCGGCGCAGCTCACCGGCGGGATGCGGGCCCGCGGGTCGCTGCCGGTGCCGAGCGCGGTGGTGGTCACGGACTTCGACGTCCACAGCCAGTGGCTGCACCCGGGCAACGACCTGTACTGCTGCCTCACGGAGAGCGCCGCCCGCCGGGTGCGCGAGGCGACCGGCCGCCCGGCCGCGGCGACCGGCCCCCTGGTCGCCTCCCGCTTCCTGGCGCCCGCCCCGGACGCCGGGCCCTGGCAGCGGGTGTTCCGTTCCCACGCGCCGGACCGGCCGGCCGTCCTGCTCTCCGCGGGTGCCTGGGGGGCCGGCACGCACCTGACGGACACCGCGGCCCTGCTGGCCCGGGCCGGTTTCCTGCCGGTGGCGCTGTGCGGCGAGAACCGGCGGCTGCGGGCCCGGCTCTCCCGTGTCCCGGGGACGCTCGCGCTGGGCTGGGAACGGGACATGCCCGGGCTGATGAGCGCGGCGGACGCGCTGGTGGACAACGCCGCCGGGCAGACCGCGCTGGAAGCGCTGGCCATGGGACTGCCCGTCGTCGGCTACCGTCCCATCCCCGGGCACGGCAAGGCCGGGGCGCACCGGATGGCCGCGCTGGGGCTGACCCGCTTCGCGCCCGACCCGTGGACGCTGATCGACGCCCTGGACGGCCTCACCCGGCCGCGGCGCCCGCACCGCGTCCTCTCCCCGGCCGCGGCCGCGCTCCTCGCCCCGGACACCGCCGCCCACCTGATGGAGGCGTGCGCGGCGGACCCGGTCGCGGTCTGACCCCGGTGGACGCCCTGCTGCACGCCCTGTCCGTCACGGGCGCCATGACCTGGGACATCACCTGGGCACTGATCCTGGGCTTCGCGCTGTCCGCGGTCGTCCAGGCCGTGGCCCGCACGCAGGGCGTCGCCGGCCTGCTCGGCGACGACCGGCCGCGGACCCTGGTGATCGCGGCGGGCCTGGGCGCGGCATCCTCGTCCTGCTCGTACGCCGCCGTCGCCCTCGCCCGCTCGCTCTTCCGCAAGGGGGCGAGCTTCACGGCGGCGATGGCGTTCGAGATCGCCTCCACCAACCTCGTCGTCGAACTCGGCGTCCTGCTGGCCCTGCTCATGGGCTGGCAGTTCACGGTGGCGGAGTTCGTCGGCGGACCGGTGATGATCGTCGTGCTGGCGCTGCTCTTCCGGCGGCTGCTCCGGCCCGACCTGCTGCGCGAGGCCCGCGCCCAGGCCGACCGCGGGCTCGCCGGGTCGATGGAGGGGCACGCCGCGATGGACATGTCCGTGCGCCGCGAGGGCCCGTTCCTGCGGCGCCTGGTGTCGCCCGAGGGCTTCACGGCCACGTCGCACGTCTTCGTGATGGAGTGGGCGGCGATCCTGCGCGACCTCGTGATCGGCCTGTTCGTCGCCGGCGCCGTCGCCGCCTGGGTGCCGGACTCCTTCTGGCAGGCGTTCTTCTTCGAGGGGCATCCCCTCGCGGCGAAGCTGTGGGGCCCGCTGGTCGGGCCGCTCGTCGCCATCGCCTCGTTCGTCTGCTCGGTCGGCAACGTGCCCCTCGCGGTGGTGCTGTGGACCGGGGGCATCAGCTTCGGCGGAGTGGTGTCGTTCGTCTTCGCCGACCTGCTGATCCTGCCGATCCTGAACATCTACCGGAAGTACTACGGCCGCCGCACGGCCCTGCTGCTCCTCGGCACCTTCTACGTCGCCATGGCCGTCGCCGGCTACGTCGTCGAGGTCATCTTCGGCGCGCTCGGCCTGGTTCCCGACCGGTCGGACGCCCGCGTCCCGAGCGGCGGCGTGCACTGGGACCACACGACGTGGCTGAACCTCGTCTTCCTCGCGCTCGCCGCCGTCCTGCTGCTCCGCTTCCTCACCACGGGCGGTCGCCGCATGCTCCGCATGATGGGCGGCCCGCCGGCGTCCGCGCACTGAGGCGCCGGGGCGGTGGCGGCCAACGGGCCGGCCACGTACACGGCCAGGTTCAAGACCGCCGGCGTCCACACGGTCACCGCCGCGTACAACGGGAACGCCAACTGCCACGCCTCCAACGACGAGGGGACGGTCACCGTGACCGGGACCCCGTACTGCCCCTGGGGGACCGACCCGTGCCGGGACGACCACGCCCACCAGCCGGGCTCGCAGAACTGCCCGCCCCGCACCTCGACCGCGGTGATCGACCAGCCGGTCGACTCGCGGGACGAGTGCCGGGACCGGTGAATCCCGGCTGAGGGCGGCCGTCCCCGCTCACCGCCCGCCGTCCCCCGTGCCGGGGCTCCGGCGGCCTGTGGTCTCATGGGCGGTGTGAGCAGCGCCGCCGAAGAGACCAACCGCCGGATGCTCCGGGCACGGGACGCGATGGACCGCTCCTACGCGCAGCCGCTGGACGTGCCGGCGCTGGCGCGGATCGCGCATGTGTCGGCGGCGCACTTCACGCGCACCTTCCGGGCCACCTTCGGAGAGACCCCGCACCGCTACCTGCAGCGCCGCCGCGTGGAGCGGGCGATGTTCCTGCTGCGGGAGAGCGACCGCAGCGTGACGGACATCTGCTTCGAGGTCGGCTTCGGCAGCCCGGGGACGTTCAGCCGTACCTTCCGCGACATCGTGGGCACGTCACCGCGGGCGTACCGCAAGCAGGCGACGGCGGTGGACGTGCCGACGTGCTTCGCGAAGGCGTGGCTGCGGCCGCGTGCCTGACCGGCGGCCGGGTCGGCCGGGCACGCCGGGGCGACTGAGCAGTTTTGGATAAGTTTCCCGGCCGCCCGGCGACTAGCGTGATGCACATGTTCAACGCCATCACGCACTCGCAGATCTACGTCCTCGACCAGGACGAGGCCCTCGACTTCTACGTCGGCAAGCTCGGCCTGGAGGTGAACGCGGACGTCGACCTGGGCTTCATGCGCTGGCTCACGGTGAACGTCCCCGGTCACCCCGAGCGCCAGATCCTGCTGGAGAAGCCGGGCCCGCCGGCGCTGTCCGAGGAGACCGCCCAGCAGGTCCGCGAGCTGCTCACCAAGGGCGCCACGGGCGGCCACCTGATCTTCACCACCGACGACTGCCGCAAGACGTACGAGACGCTCCGGGACCTCGGCGTGGAGTTCACCGAGGAGCCGACCGAGCGCCCGTACGGCATCGACTGCGGCCTGCGCGACCCCTTCGGCAACAGCATCCGCTTCACCCAGCCGAAGGCCTGACCCGCCGCGGGCGCGCGGGGCGGCGGCGATCCGTCCCAACCGACCGCCCCTCCCGGACGTCTGTATCGCACGTCCCCATGCCCGGAGGACCCGTGCCGCCGGCACGCGGCCTCCGGGCGTGCGATCGACGTCCCGAGGAGCAGCAGGCATGCCGTCGCATCACGTACCCCGTTCCGCCCGTCTCCACCGGCCGCTCCTGGCGGCCGCCCTCGTCGCCGCGGCCGTGCTCGTCACGGCGCCGGAGGCGTCGGCCGCCGGGCCCGTCCCGGCCGTCCCGTCCCTCCCGCCGGCCACGTCCGCCGTGGCCGCCCACGACCAGGCGGTCACCGGGGCCGAGCAGAAGGCGGTCCTCGACCACTGGACGCCGGAGCGGATCGCGGCGCTGACCCAGCCGTCGTCCGGCAACCCGCCCAAGGCGGGCCCCGACGGCGCCCCGTGGACAGGGCGGAACGCGCTCGCCCGCACGGTGGGCCGGCTGTTCTTCACCGACCACGGCGAGGACGCCAGTTGCACCGCGACCGTCGTCGACAGCCCCAACGGCAGCACCCTGGTCACCGCGGGGCACTGCGTGAACAACACCGACCTCATCGGTGAGGACAACCAGTGGACGCGGAACGTGCTCTTCGTGCCGGGCTACCGCGACGGGCGGGCGCCCTACGGGAAGTTCACCGGCCGGCTGGGGGTCGTCGCCCCGACCTGGCTGGCCAACGACCAGCAGCACGGTGAGGTGTACGGCGCCTACGACCAGGCGTTCGTGGTCCTCAACACGGACGCGCGGGGCCGGACCGTGCAGGAGGCGGCCGGCGCGGCGCAGCGGATCGGCTTCGACCGGCCGGGCGACCGTACGGCCCACCAGTTCGGCTACCCCCGCTCGGCCTCGGACCCGGATCGCGAGGGCCTGCCCGAGTACACCGGCGAGCGGCTCGCCTACTGCACCGGGCGGCCCGAACAGGTCGTCGGCACGCCCGAGTTCCCCGCGGCCGAGGGGCTGTGGGGCACCGAGTGCGTCATGGGCGGCGGCTCCAGCGGAGGCCCGCGGATAGCGGGCCTCGACCCGGAGTCGGGCGTGGGCACCGTCGTCGGCGACAACTCCGAGGGCAGCAGGCTCGACGCCGGGGGCAACGCCTGCGACCCCTGGGACCCGGCCCCGGGCTGCACCCGCCACCTCGTCGGTCCGCAGTTCACCTCCGCCGTCACCAAGCCGCTCTACGAGCGGGCCCGGCGCGCGTTGCGCTGACCGCGCGGCACGGACCCGCCCGGCACAGCCCCGGCACCTCCCGGCCCACGGCCGGGAGGTGCCGTTCGCGCCCTTCGTCCAACGGCGCCCGGAACCGGCGTCGTTGCCGCCGGAACCGGTGCCGGCCGGGGCCTCTCCCCGGGGCCGGGAGGGCGTTAGTCTGTGCCATCTCATTGCACGGGCCATCGAGAACGGGGGGCGTGGTGCCGGGGTTCGTGTTGCTGCGTCTGCGCGCGCACCGTCTGCTGCTGGGCGCCGCCGTGCTCTCGGTACTGCTCACCACGTGCGCGGTCGCGGCGCTCGCCGCCTTCAGCTCGGCCGTGGGGGACGCGGGTCTGCGCCGCGCGCTGCAGGAGCAGTCGGCCGCGCGGACGCTGGTCGAGATCACGGCCGACGTCGACGGCAAGGACCCGGGCGCGGCGGACGAGGCCGTGCGCGCGACCGTCAACGGCGCCTACGACGGCCTGCCGGTCTCCGTCACCGGGGTCACCCGCTCCGGCCCGTACGGGCTGCCGACGGCGCTGCGGCCCACCGGTGCCCCGCGCACCGTCGACCCGGACCTGGCGGTGCTGTCGACCCTGGACCGGGCCCGGGTGACCATGACCGAGGGCGCGTTCCCCGGTCCGCCGGCGGACGGCGGCCCGGTCCCGGTCGCGCTGCCCGAGGCGGCCGCCGCGGTGCTGAAGGTGCGCACCGGGCAGGTGGTCACCCTGGCCGACCGGCTGCACCGCGGAACGCTGCGGGTCCGCGTGACCGGGACATACCGGCCGGTCGACCGGTATGCCCTGTACTGGCGGCTCGACCCGCTGGACGGCCGCGGCGTGCGCACGCTCTCGTTCACCACCTACGGGCCCCTGCTCACCGACCCCGCGGCCTTCGGCGCCGGCGGTGTCCCGGCGGTCGAGATGGCGTGGCAGACGCACGGGGACTTCGGTGCGATGACCACGGCCCGCGCCGACGACGTCAGCGCGAGCGTCCAGCGGACGGTGCAGCGGCTGGACGCCCTGGAGGCCGCGAACTCCCTGGTGGCCAAGAGCGAACTCCCCGAACTGCTGGTGGAGTTGCGGGGCACCCTGCTGGTGAGCCGGTCGACCCTGCTGATCAGTGTGCTGCAGCTGATGCTGCTGGCCGCGCTGTCGCTGCTGCTGGTTGCCGGGCTGCTCGCGGAGGAACGTTCCGGCGAGACCGCGCAGTTGCGGGCCCGCGGCGGTTCGCGCGCCCAGATGACGGGGCTCGCCGCGGCGGAGGCCGTGCTGCTGACCGTACCGGCCGCGGTGCTGGCCCCGCTGCTGTCCGGCCGGCTGGTCCGGCTGCTCGCCGGTCACGGGGCGCTCGCCCGGGCGGGGGTCCGGCTGGACCCCTCCGCGGCGACGGCCTGGTGGGTGGCGGCGCTCACCTCGCTCGCCTGCGCCCTCGCCGTCGTCGGCCCCGTACTGCGGCACGCGGGGACGTACGCGCAGGAGCACTCGGAGCGGCGCCGCCGGCGGGCGCTGCCCGCCGCCGCGCAGGCCGGGGCGGACGCGGGTCTGGTGCTGGTGGCAGGCCTTGCCTTCTGGCAGTTGTCCCGTCGCGAGGCGGGCAGCGGGGCCTTGAGCACGGACACCTCGGGACGGCTCGGGCTGGACCCGGTCCTCGTGGGGGCGCCCGCGCTGTGCCTGCTGGCGGGCGCGGTGCTGGCGCTGCGGTTGCTGCCGCTGGCGGCGCGGCTCGGCGAGCGCCGCGCGGCGAGGGCCCGCGGGCTGCCGGCGTCCCTGGTGGGCTGGCAGCTCTCGCGCCGTCCGGGACGCGGGGCGGGCCCCGCCCTGCTGCTGGTCTTCGCCGTGTCGATCAGCATGTTCGCGATCGGGGAGAACAGCACCTGGACCCGGTCGCAGGCCGACCAGGCGGACTTCGCCGTCGGCGCCGACCTGCGCGTGTCCGGTTCCGCGACGCCCGCGTTCGGGCAGGGCGGCGGCTACGACGGCGTACCCGGCGTCGCGGCCGTCACCCCGGCCGTCCGCGACACCGTGTCCCTCCCCCGCGACCGCGACGCGACCGTCGTGGCGGTCGACACCACTGCCGCCGCCCGGGTCCTGCGCCTGCGCGACGACCTGTCCGCCGAGCCGGTGGCCGACCTCATGCGGCCCCTGCGCGCGGACGGCGGCCCCGCCGCCCGCGGCGCCGGGTTCGTCCTGCCCGACGGCACGGACCGGCTCCGCCTGACGGTCCGTCTGCGTGCCGTGGGGACCGGGGACCGCCCCCTGGCCGGCACCGTGACCGACCGGCTGTCCGTGACACTGACCGACCGCTACGGCGTCCCCTACACCCTCCCCCTGGGCGAGGTCGCGGCCGACGGCCGGGAGCACGCGCTGGAGGCCGACTTCGCGTCCGCGACGGGCCGGGTACGCGGCGCGGGACCGGCCGGGCCACTGCGCGTGACGGGCCTCGGCGCCGAGTACCTGGTGCCGCGGCGGAACGAGCGGCACGTCCTGACCGTCACCGGCGTAGGCGCGGTGACCGCCGGCGGCGTGCACGAGGTGCCCTCCCCCACCGCCACGGCTTGGTCGGCCCGTACCCGGATCGACAACCCGGACTTCCCCGAGGGCCCCGGCCTCGGCTACCGCCCCGCGGACGCCGGCACCCCGCGCTCCGCCGCCGGCAGCCCGCTGACCGTCCGTTACGACACCGGCGAGGAGCCCTTCCAGAAGGACACCCCGGGCGGCGCCGACACGGCCTCCCTCACCCTGCGCGCCGGACCCCGGCCGCCCGCGGTGCTGCCCGCCGTCGTCACCGACGCCTTCCTGACCGCGGTCGACGCGAAGCCCGGCAGCACCGTCCCGGTCGAACTGGGCGGCACACGCCTGTCCCTGCGCATCACGGCGTCGGTCCACGCGCTGCCCACCACGGGACGGGACGGCTCCGCGGGCACCGGCGGCGGCGCCGTGTTGCTGGACCTGGCGAGCCTCGACCGCGCGCTCGTCTTCCAGGAGCAGCGGGCGCTGGAGCCCACCGAGTGGTGGCTCGCCGCGGGCCCCGGCGGCGCGCCCCGGGTCGCCTCGGCGCTGCGGGCCCGGGGGGACGCCGCCACGATCGTGGTCCGTGACGAGGCGCGGGCGGAGCTGCGGCGCGACCCGCTGGGCGCGGGCCCGCTGTCGGCCCTGCCGGCGGCGGTGGTGGCGGCCGCGGTGCTGGCCGCGGTGGGGTTCGCGGTGGCCGCCGCGGGCGCCGTACGGGAACGCTCGGAGGAGTTCGCGGTGCTGCGGGCGCTGGGGGCGCCGCGGAGGTCGCTGGCCCGGGTCATCGCCGCGGAGCAGGGGCTGCTGGTGCTCACGGCGGTGGCGGTGGGGGCGTTGCTCGGCGGGGTGCTGACCCGCTCGATCGTGCCGTTGATCGTGCTGACGGCGCGTGCGGACAGCCCCGTGCCCGCGGTGCGGGTGGAGTTGCCGGCCGTGCCGCTGCTGGAACTGCTGGCGGCGGTGGCGGTGCTGCCGCTGCTGGCGGTGGCGGTGGCGGCGTTGCGCACGGCCGATCCGGTCCGCGCGCTGCGCCGGCAGGGAGGGGAGTGAGATGTCCGAGGTGCCCTCGGCCCGGCCGGGCTCGTGGACCGGTGCCCGCCTGCGCGCCGCGCCCGGTGGCGCGCTGGCACTGGCCGCCCTGGTGCTGGTGACCGCGTTCCTCGCGGCGGCGCTGCCGCGTACCGTCGAGGCGTACGAGGACGCCGCGCTCCGGGACACGCTGCGGCGGGCCTCCCTGAGCGACCGCAGCGTCACCGCCACCTTGGACGTGTCGTTCTCCGGCGAACGCGTCGGGAACGGCTCGCCGTTCCAGGCGAGCGCGCTCGCCAGGACGGAGGACACCTTCCGTACCGTGGTGCGGCCGCCGCTGGTGCTGGACACCGAGCAGACCGTGTACGGGGTGCGCAACGCGGTGGCGGCGGCCGCGACCGACCCCGGCCTGCCGCGTCCGACCGGGAACCGCGATCCGCGGGCGACGCTCGTCTCGCAGCCGGGTCTCGCCGCCCGCTCCCGGCTCGTCGCGGGCCGCATGCCCGCGGCCGGCTCCGGTGAGCGCGAGGTCGAGGCGGTGCTCACGGCCCGGACCGCGAAGGTGATGGGGTTGCGCGCGGGTTCCGCCGTGCACCTGCTGGACACGACCGGGGCCGGGCTGACCGTGCGGATCACCGGGATCGTCGAACCCCGCTCCCCCGGCGAGGCCTTCTGGAACGCCGAGCCCGACCTGCTCTCCCCGACCCTGGTGAGCGTTCCCGGGCCGCCCGGCGAGGACCCCGAGCACTACTGGCACTTCACCGCGCTGATCGGCCAGGACGCGGCCGGCGTGGTCCTCGACCTGCCCGAGGGCGCCCGGCTGTACTGGCACCACCCCGCCGACGTCGGCGCCCTCTCCGCCCGCGACGTGCCCGCGCTGCGCGACCGGCTGGCGTCGTTGTCGGGAGGGCCCGACTCCACCCGGCTGCGCCTGCTGACGGGCAGTCGCTCCATCACCGTGGACGAGGAGGGACTCGCCGAACTGCTGGGCCCGTTCGAGCGGCAGCGGACGGCGGCCAGGCCCCTGGTGCTGATCGCGGCGGTGGGCGTGGGCGCGGTGGCGGGCATCGTGCTGCTGATGGCGGGCGGGCTGTCGGCGACCCGTCGCCGTACCGAACTGCGGCTGCTGCGGGCCCGCGGCAGCAGCCTGACGGGCCTGTGCGCACGGCTGCTGGCCGAGAGCGCGGTCGTGGCGGTCCCGTGCTCGGCGGCCGGGGTGCTGCTCGCGCTGCTGCTGGTGCCGGCCGGACGCCCGGCGGCCTCCGTGCTCGCGGGGGCGCTGGTCGTGGCCGTCACGGTGCCGGCGCTGCCGCTGCGGGCGGTGGCGCTCGTCCGCCGGCTGGGCCCGGAACGGCGCGACGACCTCGTGCGGGTCCGGCCCTCGCGACGCCGTACGGTGGCGGAGCTGACGGTGGCGGTCGTGGTGATCGGCGCGGTCGTGGCGCTGCGGCGCCGGGGCACGGCCGACGGCGGCGCCGACCTCCTGACGGCCGCCGCACCGGTGCTGGTCGCGGTCGTCGGGGCGCTCGTCCTGCTGCGGCTCTACCCGCTGCCGCTGCGGCTGCTGTCGCGCCCCGCGGCCCGGCTGCGGGGCACAGTGCTGTACCTGGGTCTGGCCCGGGCCGGCCGTACGCCCTCCGCCACGGCGCTGCCCCTGGTGGCGGTGCTGGTGGCGCTGGCCGTGACGTCGTTCGGCGGCTCGGTCCTCACCGGCGTCGAGAGCGGCCGCGACCGCGCCGCCACGCGCGCGGTCGGCGGCGACGCGCGGCTCGAATCCCTCACCACCCTCCCGGACGGGCTCGACGCACGGGTCGGGCGGGTGCCGGGCGTGCTCGGCACCTCGCCCGTGCGGATCGAGACGGGACTGTCGACTACGCCCGCCGGGACCCCGTACGACCTGGTGATCGTGGATCCGGCGCGTTACGCCGCGCTGGTGTCGGCCACGGGGATCGGCGCTCCCTTCGCCGCCGCACGCCTGGAGGGCGACGGCAGGGGCCCGCTCCCCGCGATCGTCTCCCCGGGCCTCGCGGGGGAGTTCGGCACGACGACCGCGACCGTGCAGGCCTCCGCCGGGGCGACGCCGGTACGCACGGTCGCCGTGCGCGACGTGACACCCGCCGTCCTCGGGGGCGACTTCGTGATCGTCTCCGCCGCCGGAGTGGCCCGTACGCACCCCGAGACCGCCCACTCCCCCGTCCAGGCCCCCACCGCGCTCTACGTCACCGGCCCGCGGGTGGACGGCCGGGCGCTGGAGGCCGTCGCACGCACCGCCGCGACGGACCTGACGGCGGTCCTGCGTTCCGAGGAGCGCGCCTCGTTCACCTCCTCCGCGCTCCAGAGCGGCGCCCGGCGCGTCTATCTGGCCGCCGTGGCCGCGGGCGCCGGTTACAGCGCGCTGGCCCTGCTGCTGTCCCTGATGGTGCACACCCCGCAGCGCAAGGCGCTGCTCGCCCGGCTGCGGACGATGGGCATGACGAGCGGTCAGCGGCAGTGGCTGGCCGTCCTGGAGACGCTGCCGCAGGTCCTGCTCGGCGCCCTCGGCGGCATCCTGGTCAGCCTGGCCACGGTCCCGCTGCTGCGGCAGGGGGTGGATCTGACCGCCCTGGCCTTCTCCGCCGCCAAGCCGGTCAGCGGTGTCTCCGGGACGGTGCTGCGCACGGACCCGCTCTCGCTGCTGCTGCCGTCGGCCGCGCTGGTCGTCCTGGCCTGCGCGGTGCTCGCGGGCCAGGCGTGGCTGACCGGACGGCGGGGCGAGGGAACCGAACTGCGGATGGGGGAAAGGGAATGAGCCAGGACACACCGGTGCCGGCGGAGCCCGGCACCACGACGCTCGCGGAGCTGGAACGGCGCGTCGCCGAGAGCCGGGAGGAGCCCGCCTACGGGCACGACGCCCTGATCGTCTGCGACCGGCTGGTGCGGATCTTCACCGCCCAGGGCGTGGAGGTCCAGGCGCTCCAGGGGCTCGACCTGCTCGTCGCCGAGGGCGAACTGATGGCGCTGGTCGGTGCGTCGGGCAGCGGCAAGTCCACCCTGCTCAACATCCTGGCCGGGCTCGACACCCCCACCGCCGGGGCCGCCCGGGTCGCCGGACACGACCTGCTCACCATGAACGCCGCCTCCCGCCTGCGCTACCAGCGGAGCACGGTCGGTTTCGTCTGGCAGCAGACCGCGCGCAACCTGCTGCCCTACCTCACCGCCCTGCAGAACGTCGTCCTGCCGATGCGGCTGAGCGGCCTCGCGGGCCGCCGCCGCGACCGCCACGCCCGCGCCGCCGAACTCCTCGGCATGATGGGCGTGGGCCACTGCGCCGACCGCCGCCCCCAGCAGATGTCCGGCGGTGAGCAGCAGCGCACCGCCATCGCCGTCGCCCTGGCCAACCACCCCTCGCTGGTACTGGCCGACGAGCCCACCGGACAGCTCGACTCCGCCACCGGCGAACAGGTCTTCGGCGCCTTCCGCACCGCCAACGAGCAACTCGGCACGACCATCGTCGTCGTCACCCACGACCAGGCCGTCGCCACCGCCGTCGACCGCACCGTCGCCATCCGCGACGGCCGCACCGCCTCCGAGGTCGTCCGCCGGACCAGCACCGACGACCAGGGCCGCACCACCGTCCACGCCAGCGAGTACGCCACCGTCGACCGCTCCGGCCGCCTCCAACTCCCCCGCGACTTCACCCACGCCCTCGACATCCGCAACCGCGTCATGCTCGAACTCGAACCCGACCACATCGCCGTCCGCCCCGACCTCCCCGCCGACAACGCCGGGGGGGCGCCGGACCACCAGGGTCCGCGACCTGCCGGGTAGCGGGGCCGGCGAGGGTCGTTGTCGAGAGAACGCGCGAGCTCGCCCGCTTCGTGGACGGCCGCGCACTTCCGAGGCCCATGAACGCCGGCCGGATGCGCGGGACTCCGAGGCCATGGCCGCCGTCGTCGCGCAGCGCACCCTCCGGCGCATGGGCGAGCCCGCCGACGTCGGCGACGTCGGCGACGTCGTCGTCCATCTCGCCTCCCACGACGCCCGGTGGATCACGGGCCAGATCATCGACGCCACCGGCGGCGAGCGCCTGTAAGCGGCACCCCTCCGGGGACACGGCGGGATCCGAGTCGCCGCACAGTCGGCACCTGACGAGAGCCCGGCAGGCGGGCCGGGCTCTCGTCGGGCGCGGTGACTTCGGGCCGGGCGGGGGCCGGTTCCGGCGCCGCGTTCCGGGTTGCCGCCGTACGACGTGACGCCCTCGCCGATGCCGCTGCCGCACAGCGGCAGGCCCGCGTCGTGCGCCGCACGGAGAACCCGCCCGCCCAGGAGCACGATCCTTCTTCTCCCGGTCGTACGGGCGTCCCTGACGACCACTCGGCAGGCGACACCCCCGGTCCCGGACGGCCTCCGGCGCGGACGGACCAACGACTCTGACGTGAAGCCCGACTCATGTCAATATGTATTCCTAATTTAGGAGAAACCCGGAACGCGGCGTGCCCAAAACCTTGACAGGCTCTTCCCGGCGGGTGCATGTTCGGCAACGTTGTCATCGCGATGGCAACGTTGTCATCGCCATGATGCCAGGCCGTCTCGTCATTGAACATCCCTGAACGGAGCCGCTGTTCATGCCGGATATGTCCGCCCTGCCCTCTCGTCGCGCCGTACTCTCCACCGGCTCCACCCTCCTCGCGGGGTTCGGGCTCGGCATGGCCTTCCCCGCCGCCGCCGGCGCGCACGCGCGGCCCTCGGACCCGGCCGGGTCCCGGGGCGAACTCGCCGCGTACCGCCCGGTCACCGTGTCCTCCACCGACTACGCCCCCACACCGGCCGAGTTCGCCGTCGACGGCCTCGACCGGGTCGGCGTCCGCGGCTCCGGATGGCGGGCCGCCGACGGCGACCCCCAGTGGATAGCCGTCGACCTCGAGGCCCTGTGCGAGGTCGAGTCGGTCCGCCTCACCTTCGAGGCGACGGCCGACGACCCGCCGTTCACCCCCGGGACCGGGGGCAACCCCCGCGACAACACCACCGGGCAGGAGGTCCTGTCGAGTTGCGCGGTCGCCTTCGTCATCGAGACCTCCCGCGACGGGAAGTCGTGGACGGTCGTGCACCGCACCGACGACGGCAAGGGCGGGGTCGTGGAGATCGCCCTCGCGAAGCCCGTGACCGCCCGCTGGGTGCGGATGACCGTCACCAAGCGCTCCAACGCCAACCCGCTGGGCCTCAACGGCCTCCAGGTGTACGGCACCCCGCGCGGCAGGCGCCCCGAGGCCACCGGCTGGACGGACTGGGGCACCCACCACCGCACGCCCCCGGCCCTGGAGGTCGCCGACGACGGCACCGTCCCGCTGGAGTCCGGCTGGGACCTGACGATGGACGACTGGGCGGGCGGCACCGCCGCCGAGCTGTCGGCGCCCTCCGTGGACACCAGCGCCTGGCTGCCGGCCGTCGTGCCCGGGACCGTGCTGTCCTCGCTCGTGGCCGAGGGGCACCTGCCCGACCCGGTCGCCGGCTTCGCCAACCTGCACGTCCCCGAGGCGCTCTCCCGTCACTCCTGGTGGTACCGCCGCGAGTTCCGCCTGCCCAAGGGCCTGCGCACCGGGGCCGGACGCCGCGTCTGGCTGGAGTTCGACGGGGTCAACCACGAGGCCGAGGTCTGGCTCAACGGCAAGCAGGCCGGCACCCTCACCTTCCCCTTCGCCCGCGCCGCCTACGACGTGACCGCGCTGCTCGCCGCCGAGGGCCCGCAGGCCCTCGCGGTGCGGATCAGCCCCATGCCGCTCCCCGGCAGCCCCGGCGACAAGGGCCCGGCCGGGCTCGCCTTCGTCGACGCCGGCGCGAACATGATGAACCGCAACTCGCCGACCTACCTGGCCTCCTCCGGCTGGGACTGGATGCCCGCCGTGCGCGACCGGGCCGCCGGCATCTGGAACCACGTACGCCTGCGCTCCACCGGCGACGCCGTCCTCGGCGACGCCCGCGTCGACACCGTCCTGCCGGACCTGCCCGGCACCGGCACGGCCGAGGTCACCGTCGTCGTCCCGGTCCGCAACGCCGCCGCGGACGCCAGGTCGGTGACCGTCACCGCCGCGTTCGGCGACGTACGCGTGCAGCGCACGGTCACCGTGCCCGGGGGCGGCAGCGCCGACGTCGTCTTCGACCCGGCCTCCGACCCGAAGCTGCGCGTGCGGAACCCGAAGCTGTGGTGGCCCAACGGCTACGGCGAGCCGGAGCTGCACCGGCTCACCCTCACCGCCTCCGTGGCCGGGCAGGAGAGCGACCGGCGCACCACGCGCTTCGGCATGCGCCAGTTCGGCTACGAGTACGACGTGCCGCTGACGTTCCAGTCCGGCTCCAACGCCTACGCCCAGACGGTGACGTTCACCCGCCGGACCGCCCGCTACGTGCGCGTCCTGTGCCGCACCCGGGCCACCGACTGGGGCTCGTCGATGTGGGGCCTGTCGGTCGCCGACAGCATGGTGCCCGACCTCGACCTGGCCCTGCACAAGGACGCCACCGCCTCCTCCACCGACGACCCGAACAACCGTCCCGGCAACGTCACGGACGGGGACCCGGGCACCCGCTGGTCCTCGAAGTTCGAGGACGACCAGTGGATCCGGGTCGACCTCGGCTCCGCGGTCTCCTTCGACCGCGTCGTCGTGACCTGGGAACAGGCCTACGCCGAGACGTACACCGTCCAGGTCTCCGACAACGGCGACGACTGGACCGACGCCGCGTCCGTGGACAACGCCGCCGTCCCGCTGCCCTTCCAGACCTCGGGCTCGGCGAGCCTGCAGGACGTGGAGTTCGCCGCGACCACCGCCCGCTACCTGCGGATCCTGTGCCACACGCGCGCCACCAGCTGGGGTGCGTCGATGTGGGGCCTGTCGGTCGTCGACAGCGCCACGCCCGGCACCGACCTGGCGCTGCGCAAGGACGCCACCGCCTCGTCCTCCGAGGGCGACGGCAGCGGGCCGGGCAACGCGGTCGACGGCAAGCCGGGCACCCGCTGGTCCTCGAAGTACGAGGACGAGCAGTGGATCCGGGTCGACCTGGGCTTTCCGGTCCGGTTCGACCGGGTCGTCATCACCTGGGAGCAGGCGTACGCGAAGACCTACACCGTCCAGGTCTCCGACAACGGCGACGACTGGACCGACGTGAAGTCCGTCGACAACTCCACCGTCCCGCTCAAGATCAGCGTCAACGGCGTGCGCGTCTTCGCCCGCGGCGGCAACTGGGGCTGGGACGAGCTGCTGCGCCGCATGCCGGCGGAGCGCATGGACGCGGCCGTGCGCATGCACCGCGACATGAACTTCACGATGATCCGCAACTGGGTCGGCAGCAGCAACCGTGAGGAGTTCTACGCCAGTTGCGACGAGCACGGCATCCTGGTGTGGAACGACTTCCCCAACGCCTGGGGGATGGACCCGCCGAACCGCCAGGCCTTCCTCGACCTGGCGCGGGACACCGTGCGGCGCTACCGAATCCACCCCAGCGTCGTCGTGTGGTGCGGCGCCAACGAGGGCAACCCCCCGGGACCGGTGGACGACGGGATGCGCTCCGCGGTGCGCGCCGAGGCGCCCGGCCTGCTCTACCAGAACAACTCCGCGGGCGGCATCGTCTCGGGCGGCGGCCCCTACGGCTGGGTGGAGCCCGAGCGGTACTACTCCGCGTCCACGTACGGCAGCGGCAGCTTCGGGTTCCACACCGAGATCGGCATGCCCGTCGTGTCGACCGCCGAGACCATGCGGCGCATGGCGGGCGAAGAGCCCGAGTGGCCGGTCGGCGGTGTCTGGTACCACCACGACTGGAGCACCCGCGGCAACCAGGCCCCGCAGAACTACCGCGCGGCCATCGAGGGCCGGCTCGGTGCGGCGGAGGACCTCGACGACTTCGCCCGCAAGGCGCAGTTCGTCAACTACGAGAACTTCCGCGCCATGTTCGAGGCCTGGAACGGCCGGCTGTGGGAGGACGCCTCCGGCCTGATGCTGTGGATGTCGCACCCCGCCTGGTACAGCACGGTGTGGCAGACGTACGACTACGACTTCGACGTCAACGGCGCCTACTACGGCGTCCGCAAGGCCTCCGAGCCCGTCCACGTGCAGGCCGACCCGGTCAGCGGGAAGGTCGTGGCGGTCAACCACACGCCGCGGGCCCTGAAGGGCGCGACGGTCACCGCCCGTCTGCTCGACCTGTCCGGCCGTCCGCTGTCCGCGGAGCGGCGCGGCACGCTGGACGTGGCGGCGTCCGAGAAGGCCGAGGCGTTCACCGTGGCCTGGACGGACGACCTGCCGGACTTCCACCTGCTGCGGCTGCGGCTGGCGGACCGGCACGGCGAGGTGCTGTCGGAGAACGTCTACTGGCGGTACCGCAAGCCCGAGCACATGCAGGCGCTCAACAAGGCCGCGCGGACCCGGGTCTCCGCCGACGTCACGGACACCGACCTGTCGGGCGACCGCCACGGGCTGACCGCGCGGGTGAGCAACCGGGGATCCTCGGTCGCCGCACTGGTCCGGCTCTCCCTGCTGGACTCCCGCAGCGGCGACCGGGTCCTGCCGACGCTGTACAGCGACAACTACCTGTGGCTACTGCCCGGTGAGAGCCGTACGGTCACGCTGTCCTGGCCGGCCGGGGCCCTGTCGTCGAAGCGGCCGAAGCTGCGGGTCGACGGCTACAACGTGCCCGCGGTCACCGCGCAGCCGTAGCCGCTCGCGCCGCCGTGGCGGCCACCTTCCGGGTGGCCGCCACGGCGGTACCGCGCGCCGGGAACCCGTCCCACATCGCGCACGTCTGACAGGAGGTGACGACTTCTCCAGCCCTGATGCGCCCGGCGCGGTTCGGCGACCTGGCGGCCATCGTGGACGTGCACACGCAAGCACGTGCCGCGTACTACCAGGCGGGCGGCCTGCCCGGATCAGAGATCGACAGCCCCGACGGGTGGGCACGCCGCCGCGCGTCCTGGGCGCACGCCATCCAGTCGAGCGCGACGACGGTGCTGTGCGCCGTCGAGGACACCGAGGTGGTCGGCGTGGTGGCCATGGGACCGCCCAAGGAGGGCGCGCAGGCCGCGCCGGCCTGCGGTGAGCTGCACCGGATCCATGTGCGCCCGGACCGCTGGGGCCGCGGCGTCGGGGGGCAGCTGCACGCCGAGTTCGTGCGCTTCCTGCGCGATTCCTCCCTGAAGACGGGGCTGCTGGACGCCTGGGAGCGCAACAGCCGCGCCCTCGCGTTCTACACCCGTCAGGGCTGGGTCCCGGAGGGCGGCCGCCGCCCGGGCCCGGGTGGCGTCGACTTCCTGCGGCTCCGGCTCGACCTGCGCGGCCGCGTCGCCGCCGCGGCGTCCTCGGAGGGCACCGTGCCGCTGGTCTGACCTGCGGCGCGTGGCATCGTGTGCGGCGTGCTGATCAAGGGCTATGACCACGGACCCCTGACGGCCGGTGAGCCGCTGACGGACCGGCCCGGCTTCTGGACGAACCACCTCCTGGGTTGGTGCGAGGCCGGGCCGGACGGCGGACGCCCCGAGCCGGAGTGGTTCGGGGACGACGGGGCGGACGCCGACGCCCTGACCGAGGTGCTGCACGACGAGCGTGCCTGGCCGGTGTTCCGGGTGCCGTTCGGGGACGGGCACTGCGCCGTCGTGGTGTACCGGAACCTCGACGGTGACCCCGGGCTCGACTTCCTGCTCACCCATCCCGGCTGGGCCCGCGCCGAGGAACTGTCCTCGTACGACGGCGACTGGTACGGCAGCGGTCCGAACTGGCGCGAACTGGCCCACGTCGCCGCTGACGTGCCGCGGTCCGGGGCGGTCCCGGGCGTGCTCGATCCCGCCGCCCGGCTGCTGCTCCTGCTGCCCTTCCTCGTCGACGGTGACCGGCACGTGGCGGAGGCGGGGCCGGGGATCGCGGACGCGCTCGTCGGCGTCGGGGCTCCGGAGGGGACCGCGGCGCTCGCGGCCGGGTGCCTGGTGCGCGGGCTGCGGCCCGACGTCTGGCACGACCCGGCGTGGGGTTCGCCGCTCAGCGGTCGCGACGCGCCCCCGCCGGTGGACACCGCGTTGCGGGAGTCCCCGCTGCTGCGGAACGCCGGTGTCACCGTCACCCAGTGGGAGCGGCTCGCCCGCGCCCTCGGTGGGCACGGGGAGTCCACGGGGGTCAGGGCGTGCCGGACTTGGTCCATTCCGCCACGGTGACGACGTCGGCCTGCCGCGGGAACACCTTCTCCGTGAGCACGCGGTGCACCTCGGGGTCGGCGTCCAGGCATGCGTCGGACAGGACGGTGAGGCCGTAGTCCAGGTCGGCGGCCTGGCGCAGGGTGGAGAGGACGACGCCGCTGGTGGCGATCCCGGTCAGCACCAGGCTGTCGACGCCGCCCGCCCGCAGGACCATGTCGAGGTCGCTGCCCGCGAACGCGCTGACGCGCTTCTTGGTGACGACGACGTCGCCGGGCGCCGGCGCGACGTCGGGGTGGATCTCCGCACCCGGGTCACCCGCGGCGAAGCCGCCGCCGCGGGCGAGCACGCCGAACGTCCTGTTGCGGGGGCTGACCTCCGGGTGCCCGGCCCGGAAGCCGATGACGACGTAGAGGACGGGGACGTCCGCGGCGCGCGCGGCGTCGATCGCCTCACGCACCCGGGGCAGGTAGCCGTCGTCGCCGGTGAAGCGGTCCGTGATGGCCCGCTGGACGTCCATCACGAGGAGCGCGCTGTGCGCCATTCTTGCTGTCCTTTGCTGGTGCCGTTCGGGTCGTCACCGCGACCGCTGCCCGCGGCGGTGTCGCGGCGGCCGCGCAGCGCCGAGGCGAGCGCGGCGATCAGGGCCATGACGGTGGCCGCGCCGAAGACGGTGACGAGTCCGTGGTGGAAGGGGCCGGAGACGAGGGTGGGGAAGAAGCCCGTGCCGGTGAGGATCCGCACCTGGTGCTCGGGCAGGGTGGCCAGCACCCCGCTGGGCCCGAGCAGGTGGCCGATGGGGTTGTCGCCGAGGAACGTGGCGAACAGGGTGCTGACCGGCGGCAGTCCGGAGACGTGTTCCGCGGTCCCGGCGGGCACGCCGTTCGCCCGCAGCCCGTTCTCCAGCGTCTGCGGCAGGGAGCCGGCCAGTCCGGCGATCATCAGCGAGAAGCACAGGCCGATGGAGAGCGCGGTCCCGGAGTTCTGGAAGGTGGAGCGCATGCCGGAGGCGACTCCGCGCTGTTCGGGTGCGACGCTGCCCATGATCGCGGAGGTGTTGGGCGCCGAGAACATGCCCTGGCCGATGCCGCTGACCAGCAGCATCGCCGCGAAGGCGGGGTACGGGAAGTCGACCGGGAGGGCGAGCAGGCCGACGAACGAGGCCGCCACGAGGACGAGTCCGGTGGTGGAGAACAGTCGGGCGCCGAAGCGGTCCGACAGGTACCCGGACAGCGGTCCCGCCACCAGGAAGCCGACGGTCAGCGGCAGCATGAAGATGCCCGCCCACAGCGGCGTCTGCTCGAAGTCGTAGCCGCGCAGCGGCAGCCAGATGCCCTGCAGCCAGATGATGAGGGTGAACTGCAGTCCGCCGCGGGCGATCGCGGTGAGCAGTGCCGCCAGGTTGCCGGCGGCGAACGCCCTGATGCGGAACAGGCCGAGCTGGAACATCGGTTCCGCGACCCGGGTCTCGGCGAGGCAGAACACGACGAGCAGCAGCACACCCGCCGCCAGGCCGCCCAGCACCCAGGGGTTGGTCCAGCCCGTGGGGTGGCCGCCGTAGGGCTGGATGCCGTACGTGATGGCCGCGAGCAGCCCGCCGGCCCCCGCGGTGAAGGTGAGGTTGCCCACCCAGTCGATGCGCCCGGGTTTGCGCGCGCCGGTCTCCCGGAGGCTGCGGTACGACCAGAAGGTGCCGACGACGCCGATGGGCACGCTGATCCAGAACACGGCGCGCCAGTCGATGGTGGCCAGCAGCCCGCCCGCGATCAGCCCGAGGAACTGGCCGGCGAGCGCGGTGATCTGGTTGATGCCCAGCGCCATGCCGCGCTGCCGGGCGGGGAAGGCGTCGGTGAGGATGGCCGCCGAGTTCGCGGTCAGCATCGACCCGCCGACGGCCTGCACGATCCGGAAGCCGATCAGCCACAGGGCGCCGCCCCCGCCCCGCAGCGGGTCGAGGGAGAGCGCGAGCGAGGCCGCGGCGAAGATCGCGAAGCCCATGTTGTACATCCGGACCCGGCCGAACATGTCGCCGAGGCGGCCGAGCACGACCACGAGCACGGCGGAGACCAGCAGGTAACCGAGGATCATCCAGAGCAGGTAGCCGATGTTGCCGGGGGCGAGCGGGTCGAGGCCGATGCCGCGGAAGATGGCGGGCAGCGAGATGATCACGATCGAGGCGTCGATGGTCGCGATGAGCACGCCGAGCGTCGTGTTCGACAGCGCCACCCACTTGTAGCGGCCGCCGTCGTCGGCCGGGGTGGCGGTCACAGTTCCTCCGCCAGCCGGTCGAGCAGCGGCAGCGCGTCGACGAGTTGCCGCCGTTCCTCGGCGGTGAACCGCCCGTCCAGCACGGCGGCCAGCCGCCGCACCGACTCCGAGCGCCGGTCCGCGAGCACCTTCCGCCCCGCCCCGGTCACCGTCATCACGACGCGCCTCCTGTCGTGGGCGTCGGGGCTGCGGCTCACCAGCCCGCGTTCCTCCAGCCCGGCCAGCGTCGTCGCCATCGCCTGCGGTCGCACCCGCTCCAACTCGGCCAGCGACCCGGGAGAGTCCGGGCCGTCCCGGTCCAGCCGCGCGATCACCGACACCTCCGACAGGGTGACGTCCCCCACGGCGTGCGCCTGCCGCAGCCGCCGCGCGATCCGCCCCACGCTCAGCCGCAACGCGGCCCCGACCTCGGTCGGGTCACCGGCTTCGAGTGCCTTCGCATCCATATGTAGTAACAGTAGGTTGATCAACCTGATGTAACTGTCCAGAGCCGGTCAAGACCAGGCCAAGAGCACGACGCCGGCGCCGTCGGACGACGTGGGGCGGACCCCCGGTTGCGGGATGCACACAGGCAGCGCATAAGGTTAGGCTCGCCTAATACTTCAAAGGTGAACCACGTACAGGAGTCCCCACATGTCTCTTCGGCGCCGCGGTACAGCCGCCGTCGCTGTCGTCATCGCCGCCGCGCTGTCCCTCGCGGCCTGCGGCGGGTCCAGCAGCAACGGGAAGGAGGGCAGCGCAGCCGCCTCCGCCACCGCCGGGTCCAAGGACTCCAAGTCCGTCGCGCAGGGCGGCGAGGACTTCGGGGACGCCGCGGAGAAGACCGCCGCCCTGGGCACCACCGCCAAGCCGGGCGAGTGGCCGCGCACCGTCACGCACGCCATGGGCAGCACCGTCCTCAAGGCCCAGCCGAAGCGCGTGGTCGTCCTCGACGTGGGCGAGCTCGATAACGTTGTCTCCCTCGGCGTCAAGCCGGTCGGCCTCGCGCCCACCGAGGGCTCGCCCGAACTGCCGTCCTACCTCGAGGGCGAGGCCGGCAAGCCGGCGAACATCGGCACCATCAACAGCCTCAACCTCGAGGCGATCGCCGCCCTCAAGCCGGACCTGATCCTCGGCAGCCAGCTGCGCGCCGCGGACTCCTACGACGAGCTGTCGCAGATCGCGCCGACCGTCTTCTCCATCCGCCCCGGCTTCACGTGGAAGGAGAACTACCTCCTCAACGCGGCCGCGCTGGACAAGACCGCGCAGGCCAAGGCGAACCTGGCCGCGTACGCGAAGAAGGCGCAGGCCCTCGGCACCAAGCTGGGCGCCGACAAGCCGAGCGTGTCGATGGTGCGCTACATGCCGGAGGGCAAGATCCGCCTCTACGCGAACGACTCCTTCATCGGCACGATCCTGAAGGACGTCGGCATCCCGCGGCCGAAGAACCAGGACATCGAGGACCTGGCCGCCGAGATCAGCGCCGAGAACATCGACCAGGCCGACGCCGACTACATCTTCACCGGCGTGTACGGCGACCCCAAGGCCACCGACAAGTCCAAGGCCCAGGGCAACCCGCTGTGGAAGAACCTGGAGGCGGTCAAGGACGGGCACGCCTTCGACGTCCCGGACGAGACCTGGTACCTCGGGCTCGGGGTCACCGCGGCCAACGCGGTCCTGGACGACCTGGAGAAGCACCTCACGGCGTGAGCCGGTGAGGCCGAGCAAGCCGAACGCCGGGCGCCGGCGGGCCGACGAGCCCGCCGGCGCCCGGCGCCCGTACGACACCCGACCCGGAAAGAGAGAGTGAGCGCGGCGCATGGCGCGACCGACCCGTCGCCGTACCGCCTGGCTGGCGGGGTGCGTGGCGATGCTGCTGATCGCCGTCCTGCTGAGCCTGGCCGTCGGCAGCCGTCAGATCGCCCCCGGCGAGGTGGTCCAGGCCCTGCTGCACGGCGGCACCAGTGACGACGCCCAGGTGGTGCGGGCGCTGCGGGTGCCGCGCACCGTCATCGGCGTACTGGCCGGCGCCGCCCTCGCCGTCGCCGGGACCGTGATGCAGGGCATCACCCGCAACCCCATCGCCGAACCCGGCATCCTGGGCGTCAGCCAGGGCGCGTCCGTCGGGGTGGTGTGCGCGATCGCGTTCCTCGGCGTGCACACGCTCACCGGGTACGTCTGGTTCGCCTTCGTGGGCGCGGCGGTCGCCGCCGTCGCCGTCTACGCCGTCGCCGCGGGCGGCTACCGCGGCGCCTCCCCCGTGAAGCTCGCGCTGGCCGGCGCCGCGATGAACGCCTTCCTCGCCTCCGTGGTCTCCGGGATCGTCACCACCGACGCCCACGCCCTGGACGAGTTCCGCTTCTGGCAGGTCGGCTCGATCAGCGGCCGCGGCAGCGATGTCATCGGCCAGATCTGGCCGTTCGTGGCGGCCGGACTGCTGCTGGTCGCGCTGATGGCGCGGGGCCTGGACGCGCTCGCGCTCGGCGACGACGCGGCCAAGGGCCTCGGCCACAACGTGGCGCTGCTCCGCGTCCTGGGAGCCGTGGGGGCGACCGTGCTGACCGGCGCCGCCGTCGCGGCCGTGGGTCCGATCGCCTTCACCGGCCTGGCCGTTCCGCACATCGCCCGGGCCCTGGTCGGTGCGGCGCACCGCTGGGTGCTGCCGGTGGCCGCCCTCCTCGGACCGGTGATGATCCTCGCCTCCGACGTGCTCGGCCGTATCGTCTTCCCGCCCTCGGAGGTGCCGGTGGCCGTCATGACCGCCCTGCTCGGCGTGCCGTTCCTCATCGCGCTGGTACGGCGCCGGACGGTGGTCGCCGCATGAGCCGCACGAGCCGCACGAACGGTGTGGACGGTCCGGGCCCCACGGACGCCACGAGCGCCACGAAGACCGCGCGGGCCGTCGGACCGGCCGTCCCCTCGCCCGCCCCCTCCGCGGTCGCCGCCGCGGTCGCCGCCCGGTCCGTGCGCCCCGCGGGGCACACCGTGCTGCGCCGCGGGCGCGGCAGCTTCCTCGTCCACCGCAGGGCCGTCCTCGTCTCCGGCGTGCTCGCCGTGCTGCTGGCGGCGGCCGTCGTGGTCTACCTCTGCGTGGGCGAGTCCTTCGTCTCCCCGGTGGAGGTCGTCAACGTCCTCCTCGGCCGGCCCAGCCCCGACCAGCTCGTGGTCGGCACGTTGCGGCTGCCGCGGCTGGTCGTGGGCCTGCTCGCCGGGCTCGCCTTCGGCGTCGCGGGGGCGCTCGTCCAGACGGTCGCGCGCAACCCGCTGGCCAGCCCCGACGTCATCGGCGTGACGCACGGCGCGGGCGCGGCGACGGTCGCCGCGATGAGCTTCGGCCTCGCCTCGCACACCGCGCTCCCGTACGTGTCGATCGCCGGCGGCCTGGCGGCCTCGCTGCTGGTCTACGTCTTCGCCTGGCGCCGCGGGCTGCACGCGTCGCGCTTCGTCCTCGTCGGGATCGGCGTCTCGGTGGCCCTTGGCTCCCTGACGCAACTCTTCCTCACCAAGGGCGACTTCCTCGTCGCGCAGCAGGCCAAGGTCTGGCTGACCGGCTCGCTCAACAGCCGCGGCTACGACCAGGCCGCTCCCCTGGCGACGGTGCTGCTCCTGGCGGTCCCCGCGGTGCTGTGGGCGGCCAGGGCCCAGCGCGGGGCGTCCTTCGACGACGACACCGCCGTGGCCCTCGGCATCCGCCTGGACCGGGTACGGCTCGGCCTGACCGCGCTCGGCATCGTCCTGGCCTCCGTGGCGACGGGTGCCACCGGACCGGTCGACTTCGTGGCCCTGCTGGCCCCGCAGATCGCCCGGCGGCTGACCCGTACCGCGCAGATCCCGCTGCTGTCCTCGGCGCTGACCGGGGCGCTCGTGGTCGTCGTCGCCGACCTGCTGGCCCGGCGCCTGTTCTCCCCCGTCGAACTCCCCGTCGGCGTCCTCACCGCAGCCGTGGGCGCCCCGTACCTGATGTGGCTGATCGCCCGCACCCGCAGCCGTTCCGGAGGCACCACCCCATGAGCCGTACCAGCCGACTCACCGCCCGCGGGCTGACCCTGGCGTACGAGGACCGCACCGTCGTCGACGGCCTGGACCTGGAGATCCCGGACGGCCGGGTCACCGTCATCGTCGGCCCCAACGCCTGCGGCAAATCCACGCTGCTGCGCGCGCTCGGCCGGCTGCTCAAGCCGCGCTCCGGCACGGTCCTGCTGGACGGCGCCGAACTCGCCCGCATCCCCGGCCGGCAGATCGCCCGCACCGTCGGCGTGCTGCCGCAGAGCCCCACGCCGCCGGACGGCATCACCGTCGCCGACCTCGTGGCGCGCGGGCGCCAGCCGCACCAGAAGTGGTGGCAGCAGTGGTCCGAGGGCGACGAACGCGCCGTCGCGGAGGCGCTGGAGCACACCGGCACCGCCGACCTCGCGGACCGGCCGGTGGACGAGCTGTCCGGCGGACAGCGCCAGCGCGTGTGGATCGCCATGGCCCTCGCGCAGGAGACCGACCTGCTCCTGCTGGACGAGCCGACCACCTACCTCGACATCGCCCACCAGGTGGAGGTGCTGGACCTGGTCCGCCGCCTCAACCACGGGCGCGGCCGCACGGTCGTCGCCGTGCTCCACGACCTCAACCAGGCCGCACGCTACGCCGACCACCTGATCGCCATGAAGGCCGGCCGCGTCGTCGCCGAGGGCCCGCCCCGCGACATCGTCACGGCCGAGCTCGTCCACGAGGTCTTCGGCCTCACGTCCGTCATCGTCCCCGACCCGGTCACCGGCAGCCCCCTCGTCGTCCCCGGGGTCCCCTGGCAGCCCGCGGCCGCCGACTGACACCCTCCCCCGTCATACTGCTTGGCGGAGGCCGCCGGCCTCCGCCAAGCTGACCGGATGACCGCACCGACCGGCCCCGTGATCCTCTTCGACGACGACTTCCACATGTACGTCCTGGCGGACGTCGCCCGTGCCGAGGCTTACTGGGAGCTGCCGGAGGAGTACACCTGCGGATTCGACGCGCGGGCGCGCCCCCTGGGCATGACGGGCGAGCCCTACCGCGTCACCCTCGAACTCACCGGCGCCGCGCCGGACGAGCCGGAACTGCGCCGCCTCGTCGCCGACCACTACCGGCGCTTCCTCCCCCGCGCCGAAGCCCCGCGGGCCGCCGGCCTCGCGGAGTTCGTGGCGTCGCTCCCCCTCGACGGGAGCTGACGCGGCACGAGGAGCCGATGCCGCGTCCGTGCGGACGCGATGCTCAGCGGCCGCCGATCTCGGCGCATCGGAGGTAGCGCACCACGAGCTCGACGTCGTCCTCGTAATGAAGGATCCGCAGTTCATCGCCGTCGTGCGTCCGGTAGTCCAGCACCTGCATGCCGGGCCGGCGACTGCTGCTCGTCACGGCGCGTCCACCGACCGGCAGCGGCACGGGGCGCCTCACCGGGCGTGCGAACAGCGCACCGTCCTCGCCACCGCTGAGCTTTCCGTACACGAAGGCCCGTCGGCCCAGACCGCGCCGCCACGACACCCGGCAGGGCACCGCGACCGCCACCCCCGCCTGGGACCGGGCCGCCCGCCCGTTCGACCGCCGTGCATGAACCGCCCTGGTCACGCCACCCGTGAGTACCGCGATCACAGCCAGAGCGATGAATTCCAGCATGACAACCATTCCCCCACACAGAGCGCCATTCCCACCGAGTCCCGGAAACGGGTCTGCGAGCATTGGATCATGAGCGGAAGTCATCTGAGCGTCAAGGACCTTGTGGTCGACTGCGTGGATCCGGAGCGGCTGGCGGCGTTCTGGGGTGAGCTCCTGGGGCGCCCGGTCGTCGCGCGGATCGGGCCGTACGTGTGGCTCGCGCGGGGCGAGGGGCCGGGCCTGGGCTTCCAGCGGACGGAGCGGCCCACCGCCGGGAAGAACCGCGTCCACTTCGACGTGGCCGCCGCGGATCCGGGGGCGCAGCGGGCGCGGATCGAGGCACTGGGCGGGCGGGTGCTCCAGGAGTACGCGGAGGGCGGGTTCCTGGTCATGGCCGACCCCGAGGGGAACGAGTTCTGCGTCGTCCCCGAGGGGCCGTTCGAGCTCGACGACGACGGGCGGGCGAGCTACCTGCGCGGCGGCGGCTGATCGGGGACGACGCCGCGCGCCCTGCGGCGCGTGACCTCCGGCGGGCGCGCCGAAGGGCCGCGGGAGCGGGCCGCGTTCTCAGGCCGTGCCGGGCGGCGCGGCGGCGAGGAGCGCACGCAGCGGTTCCCGCTCGGTGGGGAGCCCCGCGGACCGCAGCCAGGAGACGCGGTTGGCTATGGTGCCCCAGCAGTCGTCCTGGGCGACCAGGGCCCGCAGGAAGGCGCTCTGGGCCTCCGTCAGCGGCCGGCCGTGTGTGCGGGGGGCCGGGAAGGCGCAGGCGAGCAGCGGGCCCCACTCGCGGTCGACGGTGTACTGGCTGCACATCGGGGCCAGCGCGAGCGCCGCCGGGAGGACCTCGTCGAAGTCCCGGGCACGGTCGAGCAGTCCGCGGAGCAGGGTGAAGCGGAACCAGCCGTCGAACTGGGGCAGCGGCTCGGCGAACCACGCGTCGGCGGCAGCGGGGTCGGACAGCGCGTCGAGCAGGGCCGGCACGGCGCCGGGGCCGGTGGTGCCCAGGGCGGCGCAGGCACGCACCGCCGGGTCGGGGTCCGCCAGGAAGCCACCGGTGTCGTGGCCCCAGGCGCTCAGCGTCATGAGCGCGCCCGCCCGTTCGCGGCGTTCGCCGCCGCCCCGGGCGACCCGCTCCAGGCGCTCGGCCGCCACCGGTACGCGGTCGGCGAGTTCGGGCGCCCTGAGCAGATGCGTCACCGCGCCGAGGGCGGCCTCCACGACGGTGGCGTCCGTGTCGTCCAGCCAGGGCGCGACCGCGTCGAACAGCCGCGGCCGGACGGCACGGCAGGCTTCGACCGCCGCGATCTCCTCGGCCCACTCCTCGTCGTACGCGGCCTCGTCGTCGACGGCCTCCTCGTCCTCGTACGCCGCGGACTCGGCGAGTTCGCCGAGCCATTCCAGGAGCGCCGCACGCAGCGGCCGCACGCGGTCGTCCCAGGGGAACCAGCTCTCGTGGGCGGCGAGCGTGCGGGGGTCGCCGAGGATGCCCGCGACGAAGAGCGCGGCCGGCGGCGTGGCGGAGTACAACGACCCCTGGTGCAGGACGGACATCTCCAGCCGGCCGAGCGACTCCGCCTGCACCTCCGGGTCGTCGTGCAGGAGGCCGAGCAGGTCGTCCGGGGTGCCGTCGGCGGGCCCATAGGCGTGGGCGAGGGCGGCCCAGTCCGTCTCCGTCAACAGGGCGGCGGGGTCGGGCAGGGCGGCGGTGGCGTCGTTCGAGGACATGGCGGCAGTCTTCAGCAGGGGTCCGACAACGGCCGTGCACATCAGGCGAATCGGGCGTTTTCCCACGGGTTTCCGCGTTAGCTGTGGGGTGGCAGTGAGCGGTGTGAAGAGGGGGAGTAGATTGCGGCTGCCATTGGCATCGGATTTACAGCCTGGAGAACTTGTGACCGCATCCCCCCGCCGTGCCTGGTACCGCCCCGGCACCCTGATAGCAGCAGCCGCTACCGGCGTCATCGGTCTCGGCCTGTGCGCCACCCCGGCGTCCGCCCACACCCCCAACTGGAGCGCGGACTGCTCCAAGGTGGAGGTGCACCTGAAGGCGTACAACGGCGGCGTCAAGAACACCGTCACGATCACCGCGGACGGCAAGGACCTGCTGACGGAGACCTTCGGGTCCTCCTTCGACCAGTCGGTCGACCTTCCGGCGCACAGCGCCGAGGTGAAGCTCCACCTCAGCGTGAAGGCCGGCGACGGCGACCGCTACTCGTTCGAGGACGACAAGACCGCCCCGGTCTGCGAGGGTCAGAACACGCCCACGCCGACCCCGACCCCCACCCCGACGGAGACGAAGACCACCGAGTCTCCCAAGCCCAGCGAGGCGCCCAGCGAGTCGGCCGGCACGGCCCCCTCCGCTGCGCCCTCCACCCCCTCCACCGACGAGTCCCCGGCCGGCGACCTCGCCGAGACCGGTGCCTCCAGCTCCACCCCGCTCCTCGCGGGTGGTGCGGCCGTCGCGCTGCTCGCCGGCGGCGGTCTGCTCTTCGCGAACCGCAAGCGTCGCGCAGCGGCCCGTCACTGACCCAGGTCAGTGACGGCGGCGCGGTGACGCGCCGTGTGTGACACAAGGGTGCCGGACCGTGCTCCGTACGGTCCGGCACCCGGCTTTTCCGGCCTCCACGCGTGGGCCCCGCGTCAGGCGCGGGCTCCGCGTCAGGCCGCCGGCCCCGGTGCGTCGGAGGCCTCGAACTCCCCCTTGCGCAGCCGGTACACCTGCAGCCGCAGGTCGTAGTACTTCTCGGTCTCCCCCACCCATTCCATGCCGACGCTGCGGGCGGTGGCGGCGCCGCGGTCGTTGCGCGGGCGGACGACGGCGAACAGTTCGTCGACGCCGGAGGCGAAGGCGTAACGCGCCAGGGCGCGTCCGGCCTCGGTGGCCAGGCCCCGGCCCCAGAACGGGTGGGCGAGCTGCCAGCCGATCTCGAGGTCGACGCCGTACGGCGGAAGCGGCAGGACGGCGGCTCCACCGACGAGTTCGCCGGTCTCGCGCAGTTCGACCGCCCAGCGTCCGGCCGGCCGTTCCAGGGCGGCGCCCTCCTCGTTCCAGGAGCGCATCAGCTCGCGCATCGACGCCTCGTCGGCCTGCCGGGTCATCGCCGGGGCCAGCCAGCGCGTCACGTCGTCCGTCCCGTAGACGGCCAGTGCCGCTTCCGCGTCGTCGGCGCGCCACGGCCTCAGGACAAGCCGGGGGGTGACGATCCGGGTTTCCTCGTTGCCCTTCGCGCGCTGCGCCGTGGCCGTACCAGTCATCTGCGTCTTCCGTCCCTGTCGCGGGCTCCGCCGGCCGTACGTCCGGCGGGCGCCCGAAGTCCCCTGTGACCATGCACAACACCAGGGGGCCGCGATCGCTTCCCATCCGCGCCGGCCCGGCACCGGGCTAACCCCCATCACTCACTTGACAGGTTACCCCGATCCTGTTTGCATGTAACCGTTGAAGCGAATCGAAGGGGTTAGACATGGTCACCGTGCACCACCGCTGGACCGAGGTACAGGGGCACCGGCTCTTCTACCGGGAGGCGGGTCCGGCGGACGCGCCCGTCATCGTGCTCCTCCACGGCTTCCCGACCAGCTCCTTCATGTTCCGCGAGCTGATCCCGAGGCTCGCCGGCCGCTACCGCGTCATCGCTCCGGACCACCTCGGCTTCGGGTTCTCCGACGCCCCCGGCACCGACGAGTTCGCGTACTCCTTCGACGCCCTCACCGGCCTCACCAAGGGCCTGCTCGACGGGCTCGGCGTCACGCGCTACGCGCTCTACGTGCAGGACTACGGAGCGCCGATCGGCTGGCGCCTCGCGCTGGGCGACCCCGGGGCCGTCACCGCGATCGTCACCCAGAACGGCAACGGCTACGAGGCGGGGCTCGTCAAGGAGTTCTGGGACGACGTCCGCGCCTACCAGCGCGCGCAGACCCCCGAGACCGAGGCGGGCGTCCGCACGGCGCTGAGCCTGGAGGGCATCAAGTGGCAGTACGTGACCGGAGTGCCGGACGAGACCGCCGTCAGCCCCGACACCTGGCACCACGACTTCCAGCTGGTCTCCCGGCCCGGCAACGACCTCGTGCAGCTCGCGCTCTTCCGCGACTACGCCACGAACTTCCCGCTCTACCCGCGTCTGCACGAGTACCTGCGCAGCCACCCCGTGCCGGTGCTCGCGGTCTGGGGTGAGAACGACCCCGTCTTCGGCCCCGAGGGCGCCCGGGCGTTCGCCGACGACGCGCAGCGGGCGGAGGTGCACCTGCTCGACGGGGGCCACTTCCTCCTGGAGACCCACGTCGAGCCCGTCGCGGAACTGGTCCTGGGCTTCCTCGACGGGGCCGGCCTGCCGGGCTGAGCCCCGCGCCCGCCCCACAGGCCCTACCCCCGCACCCCACACCGCACGTACGACGATTGCGAGGGCCATGACCCACCACACCGGCTTCCACGAGGGAGAACTGGCCGTCCAGCGACGGGCCGGCGTCGCACAGGAGGCCGCGCGCCTGCGGGGCATGCTCGACCCGCCGCGCCTCGGCGGCGGAGTGGCGCTCTTCCTCGCCGACCGCGACCTGGCCGTGCTCGGCGCACACGACGAGGAGGGTCGCCTGTGGGCCTCGCCGCTCACGGGCGCCCCCGGCTTCCTCACCACCCGGGGCGACACCGTACGGGTCGCGGCCCGTCCCGGCGCGGGCGACCCGCTCGCCGGACTTCCCGCCGGCGGGGCGGCGGCCCTGATCGCGATCGACTTCGCGAGCCGCCGCCGGCTGCGTCTCAACGGCACCCTCGCCTCGGCCGGCGACGCCGGCTTCGAGCTCGCCGTCGACCAGGCGTACGGGAACTGCCCCCAGTACATCCAGCAGCGCGTGCTCGGCCCCGCACCGGCGGGCGGCTCCGGCGGCGGGGACGCGCCCGCCGGCGGGGCGCGGGCCGCGGACCGGCTCGACGCGGCGCAGGCCGCCCTGGTCGCCCGGGCCGACACCTTCTTCCTCGGCACCGCCCACCCCGTGCGCGGCGCGGACGTCTCCCACCGGGGCGGCCCGCCCGGCTTCGTCCGGGTGACGGAGGACGGCGGCCTGTGGTGGCCGGACTACCCGGGCAACAACATGTTCAACAGCCTCGGCAACCTGGCCGCAGATCCGGCCGCGGCCCTGCTCTTCGTGGACTTCCCCACGGGGACGACGCTGCAACTCTCCGGCACCGCCGAGGTCGACTGGACGGCGCCCGGGACCCCCGGCGACGACGGCGGGACGGGCCGCCGGGTCCGGTTCACCCCGCGGTACGTCGCCGACGGGCGGGTTCCGGTCCGGGCGGAGGGCGTCCTCCCCTACCGGCGGAACCCGCCCCTCACCGCCTGACCGTGCTCAGCCGCCGGTCACCGCGGCCAGCAGCCCGCGGAAGTCCTCCGCGCAGGACGGGCAGCCGCGCAGGTGCGCCGCGACACCGGGGTGGCTCCGCTCCGGTGCCGCGTCCGCCAGGAACAGCTCCAGGTAGACGTCCATCAGGTCGAGCGCGGCGTCGCAGCCGGGGTCCAGCGGATCGTTGCGCAGAAGGTCGTCCAGGCCCTGCCATGCGTTCATGAGCGCCTCGCTGTCGTCAGGGGCAGATGTCCGTTGGCTGCGAGCCGGGCGCGGAGCTTACGCCTGGCGTCGAACATCGTCTTGTAGAGCGCGTTGCGGTTCGTGCCGAGCTCCGCGGCGAGGGTGTCGGCGTCGACGCCGTTCACCGCGAGCGCGGTGAAGACCCGGCGCTGCCGCTCGGTGAGCTCCTCGTCGACGGCCTCGTGCAGGGCCTCGACGAGCTCGCGGGCCTCGCTCTGGTGCACGGGGTCGACGCCGAGCCGGTCGGGCAGCCGCTCCCACGCCTCGGGGTCGAGCTGCACGCCGGCCGTCCGCCAGAAATGACGGCCGAGCTTGCTCGACACCTCGTGCATGACGAACTTGTACGCCCAGGTCGTGAAGCGGCTGTCGCCGCGGAAGTCGCCGATCTTCCGGGTGATCGACAGCAGGGCGTCGCCCGCCGCCTGGTGGGCGATGTCGTCCAGCTCCGGCCCGGTGATGCCGTGCCGCGACCCGCGCCGGTTCAGTTCCGCGTAGGCGATCCGCAGCAGCAGCGCGTGCAGCCGGCCGGTCGCCTCCTCGTGGACCTCGCCGTCCGCGGACAGCGCCCGCACCCACTGCGCGGACTCCGCGTCCAGGGTGCGGCCGCCGCGGTCGCCGTCGCCGGCCCGGCCGTCGTTCTCTGCGGAACCCATGCAGCGATCCTAGACGCGGCCGCCCGCCCCCACCTCCACGGCGGTGCCCCGCCGCGCCCGCCGGGAACGGCCGCCGGAAACCGCCCGCTCCCGGGAGGTAAGACCCGGCCGTTGCGCGCCACCAATGGGCGTACGGAAAAGAGAGAGCCGCGAGCAAGGAGGGACCGTGACCGGCTACCGCAGGAACCCGGAGGCCGTCTCGCGACTGTCACCGGAGCAGTACCGCGTGACACAGGAGAACGGCACCGAGCGCCCCTTCACGGGCGCCTACCTGGACAACAAGGAGCCCGGGATCTACGTCGACGTGGTCTCCGGAGAGCCGCTGTTCGCCTCGGTCGACAAGTACGACAGCCGCAGCGGCTGGCCGAGCTTCACCCGGCCGCTGGACCGGACCACCGTCGTGGAGCGCCCGGACCCGGGCTACGGGCTGCTGGCCACCGAGGTCCGCTCGGCGGTGGGCGACAGCCACCTGGGGCACGTCTTCCCCGACGGTCCCCGGCAGACCGGCGGACTGCGGTACTGCATCAATTCCGCCTCGCTGCGCTTCGTCCACGCCGACGACCTGGAGCGGGAAGGTTACGGGGCCTACCTCGGGTTGTTCGACAATGGTGACAGGACCGATTCGGAGGATTGACATGGCAGGACAGACACAGAGGGCCGTGCTCGCGGGCGGCTGCTTCTGGGGCATGCAGGACCTGATCCGCAAGCAGCCCGGCGTCGTCGCGACCCGCGTCGGCTACACGGGCGGCGACGTGCCCAACGCCACCTACCGCAACCACGGCACCCACGCCGAGGCGATCGAGATCCTCTTCGACCCCGAGGCGACGGACTACCGGGCACTGCTGGAGTTCTTCTTCCAGATCCACGACCCGTCGACCCGCAACCGCCAGGGCAACGACATCGGCCTGAGCTACCGCTCGGCGATCTACTACGTGGACGACGAGCAGAAGCAGGTCGCGGAGGACACCATCGCCGACGTCGACGCCTCGGGCCTGTGGCCCGGCAAGGTCGTCACCGAGGTCGAGCCCGTGGGGCCGTTCTGGGAGGCCGAGCCGGAGCACCAGGACTACCTGGAGCGCTACCCCGAGGGGTACACCTGCCACTTCCCGCGGGCGAACTGGCGGCTGCCGGTGCGCGCGAAGGACTGACCGGCCCCGCCGCGTCGCCCTGGTGACGGGCTCGGGCGGCGTGGCGGCCCTCGGCGGCCCGGGACCCCTGCGGTCCCGGGCCGCCGTCGTACGTTCCGCCGGTCGTACGTTCAGTCGGCGGCCGTGGCGCGGGCGCGGCGGTGGTGCCGCCGGGCCTTCATGCGGTTGCCGCAGGCGGCCATGGAGCACCAGCGGGCGGTGTTGGCCTTGCTGCGGTCGAGCAGGAACAGCCGGCACTCGTCGTTGGCGCAGGGCCGCAGACGTCCGGGCCTGCCCTCCTGGAGCGCGCCCCAGGCCGTGACGGCGCGGACGGCCGGCATGCGGTCGGCGGGCGCCTCCAGCACCCAGTCGATGCCGTGCGCGCCCACCCGCGGTACCCGGGCCACGCCGGTGAGCAGCTCCTGGAGGTCCGCGGCATCCCCCTCGCCGCGCGTGACGCCCTGCAGCGCGTCGCGCGCCGCCAGGAGGTGGCGCAGTTCCGGGGCGGTCCCCGTGCCGCCGTGGGCGCGCAGCCAGCGGCGGCCGGCGTCCGGGCCGGCCAGTTCGTCCACCGGTGTCCCGTCGACGACCGGGGTCGTGTTGAGCAGCTCCAGCAGGAAGTCGTCGTCCGTCGTAGCGGCCGTCATGCTCGGCGCCCCCGTTCCCAGGTAACCCTCCATTGCGTTTTTGAAGGTTACACCCGCGGGGCGTGGGGCGCGGCGGGCCCGGTACGGGTCACAAGGCGTCCAGCCGCAGTTCGCGGCCGCTCCAGCGGGAACGCAGCCGGCGGTCGTGGCTGGCGACGACGATCGCGCCCGGTCCCGGGCCGAGCGCGTCCTCCAGTTCGTCCGCGAGCCGCGGCGAGAGGTGGTTGGTGGGCTCGTCGAGCAGCAGCAACTCGGGCGGGTCGGCCACCAGCAGCGCCAGGGCCAGCCGGCGCCGCTGCCCGACGGACAGCTGCCCGACCGGCCGGTCCAGCTCCGGGGCGCCCAGCAGCCCGAGGTCGGCCAGCGGAACCGCCTCCGCGCGCCCGGCGCCGAGCGACGCCAGGTAGGTCTCCCGTGCCGTGCGGTGCGGCCGCTCGAAGACCGTGTCCTGGGTGAGCAACCCGACGGTCAGACCCTCCCTGCGGCGTACGCTGCCGGCCGCCGCCAGCCGCCCGGCGAGCACCGCCAGGAGGGTCGACTTCCCCGCGCCGTTCACGCCGGTGACCAGCAGCCGGTCGGCCGCCGGCACGTCGAGGCGGTCCAGGGTGAGCCTGCCGGGCACATGGACGTCGCGCAGCGCCAGCAGGACGCCCTCGGTGGACCGGGCGGCGAGCGCGGCGGCGCGGAACCTCAGCGGCTCCGGCGGCCTGGCGACCTGGTCGCGCTCCAGTTGGCCCAGTCTGCGGGCGGCGTTGCGCACGCGGCGGGAGATCTGCTGCTGCACGCGGCCGCCGGAGTGGCCGTACCCCATCTTCTCGTTGTCGCGCTTCGGCCGGTCGTGCGCGACCCGGTGCGCGGTGACCTCCACCGACCCCCGCAGCTGGTCGAGTTCCTCCTGCTCGGCCTCGAAGCGCCGCTGCCAGCGGGCCCGTTCCGCGTGCTTCTCCTTCAGGTAGGCGCTGTAGTTGCCGCCGTGGCGGACCGGGCCGTCCGCCGCCGGGTCGAGGTCGATCACATCGGTGCAGACGGCGTCGAGGAAGGCCCGGTCGTGGCTCGCGACCACCACGGCGCCCGGCAGGCCGCGCAGTTGTTCCTCCAGAAAGGCCGCGGCGGTGTCGTCGAGGTGGTTCGTCGGCTCGTCGAGCAGGAGCGCGGTGGGCCGTCGTACCAGGAGCGCGGCGAGCGCCAGACGGCCGCGTCGGCCGCCGGACAGCCGCGCCAGTTCGCGGTCGCGGGTGACGTCCCCGAGGCCGAGACCGGCGAGCACGACGTCGGCGCGGCGGTCGGCGTCCCATGCCTCCTGGGTCTGTGCGGTGTCGAGCGCCGCCGCGTACGCGTCGAGCAGTCCGCCGTGGCCGGGCGCGTCCTGCTGGGTCGCGGCGAGGGCGTCGGCGAGACGGTCGAGCTCGGCCAGCGACCGGCGCGCCTCGCGCAGGGCGTCGTCGAGGACGTCGCCGACGGTCGCGCTGCCGGGGAAGGGCAGTTCCTGGCGCAGGAAGCCCAGGTCGGGCGGGCGGACCACGGTGCCGGCCTCGGGTTCGGCCACTCCGGCGAGCAGTTCGAGGAGGGTCGACTTGCCGGCGCCGTTCTCGCCGACGAGACCGATCCGGTGCCCGGGGGCGGCGGTGAGGGAGAAGCCGTCGAGCACACGTCGGCCGCCGAAGGTGCGGACGAGGTCGTGGGCGGACAGGGCGGACAGGACTGGCTGGTTCACGGCATCACCAGGGGAGGGGGTCGCAGGCCCCGGCCGCCGCGACGGCGGCCGGGGCGGGGAGGACGGAGGGCGGGGGCGGACCGGGGCCGGGCGCGGAGCGCGGGCTATGCGGGAGCGGCGGCGCCGGTCTCCCGCAGCCGCCCCTCCGGCAGGTGCGGTCGGCGCCCGGCGCCGATCCGCTCGATGCAGCGCTCGTCCTGGCTGACCAGGTCGAGGTCGTCGGTCGGCTCGTCCAGGAACACGTGCGGGGCGGGCCCGGCGCACAGGAAGCGGGCCAGGGCGGCGCGCAGGCGTTCGCCCCCGGACAGCACCCGGACCGGCAGGTGCGCACGCGAGCCCCGGAACGGGAAGCGGGCGAGCGGGTTCATTGGCTCGGCCTCCGGTGCGGCCTGGGCGAACCGCACGAGGTTCTCGGTCACCGTGCGGTCGGCGTCCGGCACGTCGAGACGTTGCGAGAGGTGGGCGACGCGGCCGTCGGCGCGCCTGACCAGGCCGCCCTCCCCGGGTTCGGGGTCGCCGTGGAGCAGGCGCAGCAGCGTGGACTGGCCGGCGCCGTCGGGGCCGGTCAGGGCGGTCCGCCCGCCGCCGTCGGTGAAGGACAGGTCCTGAAGGACGGGGGTGTCGTCAGGAAAGGAGAAGGGCAGATGGGCGCAGATGGCGTACGCGTCGGACATGGGTGGGCCCTCGGGTGGTCGCCGCGGACGGCGAAGGGGCCGCCGCGCGGGAAGGGAGGTGTGGGAAGGCATGACGAAACGGCCACGGCGCCGGCGCATCGTGCGCACCCGCCGGTGGCCGAGGACACCCGGTATCACCCGGAGATGTCGTCGTCACCCGCCACGTTCTGACTCCCTTGGTTCCCGATTCGGAGATCCGCGCCACCCTAGCAGCCGCCCCGGGAGGCCGGAGGGCGGTCGTGCCCGGGAGGAGCGGAACGACCACGCCGGGGTACCCCGAGGTCACCGCCCGGGACCGGGGCGCCTCCGCGACGGGTTCGGCCCTGCGTCCGGGGCGGGCGTGATCCCGGAACCCCGGGTCCGTCGCGGCGTCCCGATCGCGCACCGCGGAAGACGGTCCCGCGACGTCCGCCTATGGGCCCTCCCCGCCACCGGTTGGGTCCGGGCCGGGAGGGCGGGAGGGGCGGCGGGAGGGCGGTGTGCGGACGAAGAGGGCCCCTGCCCGCGTCAGGCGTCCGTCAGCTCCTGCTCGGCCCAGATCGTCTTGCCGGTCTCCTCGTAGCGGGTGCCCCAGTGCTGGGTGAGGGAGGCGACGAGGAACAGACCGCGGCCGCCCTCGTCCTGCAGCCGCGCGTGGCGCAGGTGCGGCGCGGTGTCGGCGTCGTCGTGCACCTCCACGGTCAGTGCCCGGTCGAGGATCAGCCGCAGCCGGATGGGTCCCTTCGCGTGCCGGACGACGTTGGTGGCGAGTTCGCTGACCACCAGGTCGGTGACGGGTGCGTGGTCCTCCAGCCCCCACTCCGCGAGCCGGCCGTGCGCGGCACGGCGGGCCTCGCGGACGGAGGACGCCTGCGCGGGGAAGGTCCAGCAGGAGATGTGGCCGGGTTCGATGACCCGGGTCCTGGCCACCAGGATGGCGGAGCCGTCCTGCGGGGTCGCACCGCGCAGCACCTTGTAGACGATCTGGTCGCACACATCCTCGGGGGACGTCCAGGGATCGGCGACCACCTCGTGCAGCCGGCTGAGCCTCTCCTCGGCCTCGGCGGGGTGCCGCCGCTTGCTGCCGTCCGAGTACAGCGTCAGCAGGCTCCCGGCCCGCAGCCGCTTCGTCACCGTCTCGTAGGGCGAGCCCTGGCCGAGGTCCGCCCCGGGCGGCACCTCCAGCGTGCTCACCACCCCGTCGGGGGCGGTCACCAGCGGGGCGGCGTGCCCGGCGGTCGCCGCCGCGCACTCCCGGGTGACCGGGTCGTACGTCACGTACAGGCAGGAGGCGGTGAACGGCGGCCGCGCGCGGTGCAGCGTGACGGGGTCCGCGTCCTGCTCCAGCGCCAGCCGGCGGCCCACGTCGTCGAGGTGGGCCAGCAGTTCGTCGGGCGGGAGGTCCATCGCGGCCAGCGTGGAGGCGGCGGTCCGCAACCGCCCCATCGCGGTGGACGCCTGCAGGTCCTCGCCGGGGACGTACCCGATGACCAGCCCCACACGGCAGCTCGACAGGGGCAGGACGTCGAACCAGTGGGCGCCGTAGCGGCCCGGCATGTAGCAGTGCGAGGACCGGACCGCCGCCGCGTCGGGCGGCATGCGGGGCAGCAGACTGCGCTGCAGCGTGGTCGCGACCGTGTGCTCGCGGGTGAAGCGGCGGGCGTTGTCGACGCAGATCGCGGTGCAGGTGGCGAGTTGGGTCGCCAGGGACAGGTCCTCCTCGTCGAAGGAGGACGTCCGCGGGTCGCCCCGGTAGAAGCTGGCCAGGCCCATGACGAGCCCGTGGACGGTCAGCGGCGTCACGATGAGCGAGTGCGTCCCGGAGCGGGCGATGAAGTCCGCGCGCGCCCGGTCGTGCACCAGCCAGCCGCCGGAGGACGGCACCGCCTCCACCAGCCGCGGCCGCAGGTCGCCCAGGGCCTGCGTGTACGGCGTTGGGAACGCGAAGTGACTGGCGCTGCCCACGGCGTAGGCGCCGTACTGCCCGTCGCGGGACGAGAAGGCGGCACGGCGCATCGGCAGCCGGACCGTGACCGGGCCGACGGGCGCGTCCCCGGTCAGCACGGACTCCATGAGGTCGACCGCGACGGCGTCCGCGAAGCACGGCACCGCCATGTCGGCCAGTTCCTGCGCGGTGCGCAGCGGGTCCAGCGAGTTGCCGATGGTGGCGCGCGCGATGTTCAGCAGGTCCAGTTCCCTGCGCTTGCGCAGTTCCTCCGTCACGTCGTGGACCATCGCGGCGACGCCGATGGCCCGCCCGTCGTCCCGCAGGGTGTAGCCGGTGACGGCGTAGTCGTGGAGGGTGCCCGGATCGGTGGCCGGACGGGCGCTGACGGGACGGTCGAAGACCGCGGAGCCGCTGTCCAGGACCTCCTGCATGACGGGTGAGAGCGGGATGCCGTCGTCCAGGTCCGCGAGCGCGGCGCCGACGACGGCGTCCTCGGGCAGGCCACGCACGGCGAGCGCCGCGGGGTTGGCCCGCAGAACGCGCAGTCGCAGGTCGTACACCTCGAGGGCCGTCCTGGCCTGCTCGAACAGGGCCTTTTCGTAGATGCCCGCCCCGTCGGGGGCGCCGGTGCCGCTCACGCTGACGGTCCGTGCCCGGGTCGCTGGTCACGAGGCACGGTCCACCTCCCATCGACCCACCCAGTTAACCCGCCGATGGTCCGGCCGCGCCACCGGGGGCGGGGCGGCGGCGGGCGGGGCGTCCGGCCCGGTCGACGAGCCGCAGCGCCTCCTCCAGGCACTCGCGGGCCTCCTCGGTGCGTCCCTGCTCCAGGCGATGCTTGCCCGGGTGCCGGCAGCAGAAGGAGAGCAGGTCCGGGGCGTGCTCCTCGGCCGGGCGCAGGGCCTGCCGGTAGTGGGGCCCGGCCGCGTCCGGGGCACCGGCGCAGCGGTGGGCGTCGCCCAGGTGGATGTGCACGGCGACGGCGAACCGCTCGTCGGCGAGCGCAAGTGAGCGCTCCAGGATTGTGACCGCCTCCACGTGGCGGCCCAGCACCAGGAGTCCCAGGCCCGCCCGGCGCAGCGGGCCCGGACCGTCGAGGGGTCCGTCGAGCAGGCCGGCCACCGCGCGTGCCGGGGCCGCGCGGTCCGTGGGCACCACGCGCCCGGAGTCGCCCCGGGTGATCAGGTGCTCCACGCCGTCGCGCACCCGCCTCCCACGGAGGGGGCCCACCGGTCCTCCGTGCCGCCGGCGCGACCGGGCCCCGGGCGTCCGGTCGCGCCGGCGGCACGGTCGGGGGCGGTGAGGTAGGCCCAGCCCAGGGGGTTCCAGCACAGCCGGCGCACCTCGACGCCGTCGATCACGGCGTCCTCCCGTGCCGCGCGCTCGTAGGCGTCCGCGGCACGGTCCATCGCGGTCCGCACCGCGTCGTCGGCGTCGGCGGCCTCTCCGACCACGTAGTAGTGACTGCGCACGGCACCGCGGGGGGTGCTGAACTGCAAGCCCACGAACCATCGGTCCCCGGGGGCGGCGGTGGCAAGCATCGGCACTGCTCTCCTCGTTCGGGTCTCCGTGGCGGCCGTGTCCCGGACCACCACCCGTCGATCCGTTGGAACAGCGGGCGCGGCGCCCTCCATCGCAGGACGGGCAGGCCCCGGTGAACCTGGGAACGCCGGTACCACCCCGGCGCGGGGGTCAGGCCCCTTCGGCGGGCCGGTGACGTACGGCGCAGGTGAAGACGCCGGAGCCGGACCGCTCGCACTCGACGTACGCGGCGGTCCCGGCCTCCGCGGCGGGCGGGCGCCAGGGCATGACCGCCTCGCCCGCGAGCAGTGCCTCCAGGGTCTGCAGCCGGGGGTCGCGCAGGGCCGGGTGGTGCTCGTAGCCGGCCGCACCGAGCGCGAGGGCGACGGCCATGCCGAGCAGGTTGACCTCCGTCGGCCGCTCGGGCGGTGCCGTGCCCTGCTCCGGGTGGAGGCGGACGCCCTCGTCGGGCACCTCGATCAGGCGGGCCGCGTAGCGCTCGGTCATGGCCGTCGGTCTCCTCACGGTGCGGTGACGCGGGGTCAGCCCCCGCTGGGGCCGAAGCGTTCGGTGCGGATGCGGTCCGGATGGTGCCCCAGGGCCACCAGCAGTCCCGCGGCCGTCTCGACGAAGCCGGTGGGTCCGCACACGTAGCAGGTGGGTTCAAAGTCCGCGGGCCAGCCCCATTCCGCCAGGTCGCGCGCCTGGATCCGGCCCGCGGGGCGGGGGCCGCCGTCCGGTGCCGAACGGGTGTAGAGGTAGGTGGTGTCGACGCCGGGCGCGCCCCGGTCGAGTTCGGCGGCGTAGAACCGGTCCTCGGGCGTGCGCACGGAGTACAGCAGCCGGAACGGGGCGCGGCTGCCCGCGGCGGCGCGGCCGCGGAGCATCGCCATGAGGGGGACGAGCCCGGAGCCGCCGCCGACCAGCAGGACCGGCTCGGTCTGCCCGGGGTGCCACACGAACCAGCCGCCGACGGGGCCGCGGATCTCGACGGCGTCCCCCACGGCGAGGTCGTCGGTCAGGTAGGGCGAGACCTCACCGTCCTCGACGCGCTGGACGGTCAGTTCGACCCGGTCGCCGTCGGCGGCGGACGCCAGGGAGTAGCTGCGCTGGGTGCTGTAGCCGTCCTCCGCGGTGAGCCGGACGTCGACGTGCTGTCCCGGCAGGTGGCCCGGCCAGCCGGGCACGTCGAACACGAGGGTCCACGCCGCCACCGACTCGGGTCGCCGTTCGGCCAGTTCGGCCGCCTGCCAGCGCAGGCGGTCGCCTAGTCGCCTTGGTACCGCTGTTCGCGCCATGGGTCTCCGTAGTCGTGGTAGCCGACGCTCTCCCAGAAGCCGGGCTCGTCCTCCAGGAGCAGCCGGATGCCGCGGACCCACTTCGCCGACTTCCACAAGTACAGGTGCGGGACCAGCAGCCGGGCGGGACCGCCGTGCTCGGCGGCGAGTTCGTCGCCGTCGTACTCGTGGGCGATCCACGCCTGCCCGTCGAGGAGGTCCTCCAAGGGCAGGTTGGTGGTGTAGCCGCCGTAGGAGTGAACGAGGGCGTACTCGGCGGCGGTCTCGACGTCGGCGAGCAGCGTGTCGAGGGAGACGCCCCGCCAGTGGGTACCGAACCTGGACCACTTCGTCACGCAGTGCAGGTCGACCGTCGGGGTCTCGGCGGGCAGCGCGAGGAGTTCCGCCCAGTTCCAGCGGTGGCGGGTGCCGTCCTCGGTGACGACGGTGAACTCCCAGTCGTCGTGGGAGATCCGCGGGGTGGGGCCGGCGGACAAGACCGGGAAGTCGAAGGTCTCGTACTGTCCCGGCGGGAGCTTGTTGCCCGACGTGGGGCGCCGGCCGTGGAATCCGCGCGAGATGATGGGCATGCCGCGCCGTCCTTCCTCTGCTCGCCGCCCCGGCTCGCCCGTGGTGCGGACCCCCAGCATCGCGGACCGGGGGAATCCGGTCCACCGGAGCCCGCCGGACGGCGGCCCCGGTCGCGGTGACCGGTGCCGCCTCCGCCGCACGGGATCAGGCGACCGGCCGCACCGGCCCGGCCACCAGGGAGGCGTCGCCGCCGCGGAGCCGGCCCATCATGCCGGCGGTGGCCTCGTGGGGGACGCCGAGCGGTACGGCGCTGACCTCGCTCAGGCGCGTGTACTGCTCGGGGGCGAGCCGTACGTCGAGCGCGCCGAGGTAGTCCTCGAGCTGGGCGGTGTTGCGCGGGCCGATGATCGGCACGAAGGAGGTGGCGGCGCGGGCGGCGCGCTCGCGGAGCCAGGCCACGGACACCTGCGCCGGCGTCGCCCCGGTCTCCTCGGCGACGGCCAGGACGGTGTCGACGACCGCGGTCTTCCGGGCGGAGGACTCGGTGTGGATCAGCGTCTTCAGGTCGCTGAGCCGGCCCTCGGAACCGCCTCGGTACTTGCCGGTAAGCAGGCCGCCGCCGAGCGGGGACCACAGGGCGGCACCGAGCCCGAGGCCCTCGGCCATGGGCAGCAGCTCGCGGTCGGCGGTCCGCTCCACGAGGCTGTACTCGACCTGGATGCCGGCGACGGGGGCCAGGTTCCGCAGCTCGGTGAGCGTGACGGCGCGGGCGACGCGCCAGGCGGGGAAGTTCGACAGCGCGAGGTGCAGGATCTTGCCGGCGCTGACGAGGTCGTCCAGGCCGCGCAGGATCTCCTCGACGGGGGTGAGGTCGTCCGGGAAGTGCACCCAGAACAGGTCGAGGTGGTCGGTCCCGAGGCGCTTGAGGCTGGCCTCCAGCGACAGGACCATGTTCTTGCGGCCGTTGCCGCTCCGGGAGACGTCCGGGTGCGGGCCGGCCCCGACGCTGTACTTGCTCGCCACGACGAAGTGGTCGCGGTCCGCGGCGAGGAGGGTGCCGAGGACTTCCTCCGACTCGCCGGCCTGGTAGGTGTCGGCGGTGTCGATGAAGGTGCCGCCGGCCTCGGCGAACCTGTCGAACATCCGGCGGGACTCGTCCAGGTCGGCGCCGGCGCCCCAGCGGGTGCCGAAGTTGCCGGTGCCGAGGGCGTACTCGGAGACGCGCAGTCCGGTCCGGTGTCCGAAGGTCGTGTGACGCATGGGGGCTTCTCTCCTTGACGGGTGGTCGCTGTATTGCGGGGTGAGGTGGGGTGGGAGGGCTTCGGGGGGGCCGCCGGCGGTTCGTCAGCCGCGCCGGGCGGCGCGGGGGCTGATCCCGAGGACGGCGAGCGCGCTCAGCGCCACGACGCCGGCCGAGATCCACCAGGCGACGGCGAAGGTGTGCGCCGGGTCCCCGGGACCGGCGGCGGCGAGGACGACGACCAGGGCGCTGACGCCGAGCACCGTGCCGACCTGGCCGGCCATGGTGACGACGGCGCTGCCGGTGGCGGCGCGTTCCCTGGGCAGGCCCGCGGTCGCGGAGGAGATCATCGTGGGCAGGGCCAGCCCCACGCCGACACCGGCGACGAGCCAGCCGGGCAGGATGTCCACGGCGTAGTCGAGGTCCCCTCCGGCGTGCAGGGCGGTCCAGGCGGTACCGAGGGCGACCAGGACGGAGCCGAGCGCCGCCACGGTGCCGACCGGCACGCGCCGGCCGATCCGCCGCCCGAGGGCCGAGGCGGCGAAGACCATGGCCGGGCCGGGCGCGACGCCGAGCCCGGTCTCGACGGCCGACCAGTGCCACACCTGCTGCAGCCACAGGGTCAGGCCCAGCAACTGGATCGCGAAGGCGGCGTAGAACAGCAGGGCGGCGACGTTCGCCGAGGCGAACACCCGGTCGCGCAGCAGGGCGAGGTCGACCACGGGGACGGGATGGCGGGCCGAGCGCAGCAGGCAGGCGGCCAGCGCCGCGGCGGCGACGGCGAAGGCACCGGCGGTGGGTGCGGTCGCCCACCCCCATTCCGGGCCCTGGACCAGGCCCAGCGCGAGCGCGCCGATGGCCACCACCAGCAGCGCCCCGCCGGCGAGGTCGGGCAGCCGCGCGTCGGTGGCGGCCCGGCCGCCCGGCAGGAGCCGCGCCGCGAGGACGAACGCCGCGGCGCCGATCGGCAGGTTGAGCAGGAAGATCCACTGCCAGGCCAGCTGGACGAGCAGACCGCCGACCACGGGCCCCGCCGCGGCGGCGAGCGAGCCGCTGGCCGCCCAGATCTGCACCGAGCGGGCGACCTTCGCGGGCGGCGCCGTGGTCAGGACGAGACCGAGACTGGCCGGGGTGAGGACGGCCGCGCCCGCGGCCTGCAGGAAGCGGAAGGCGACCAGGACCCACAGGTCGCCGCTGAGGGCGGCGCCGAGGCTGGCGAGGGTGAACACGCCCAGCCCGAGCAGGAATCCGGCCTTGCGGCCGTAGCGGTCGCTCAGCCGCCCGGCCGGGACGAGCAGCGCGGCGTACACGATCGCGTAGCCGTTGAGTATCCAGCTGAGCCGGGACAGCGAGGTCTCGCCCACGCCGCGCCCGATGGGGGTCAGGGCCACGTTGACGACGAAGGCGTCGAGGGCCGAGAGGAACACCGAGGTCGCCAGGACGGCGAGCACGACCCCGGGGTGCGGGATGCGGCGTGGGACGGCCGGGCCGCCGGCGGCCGGCGTCCGCCCGACGGCGCCGGCGCCGACGGGGTGCGAGGGGGTACGGGTCATGGTCTGTCTCCCGGAAGGGGCACGGTCGCGCCGTACACGGGCCGGGGCGGCCCGGTACGACGGGACGTCGGAGGGTCGCCGCGGCGTCGCGGCGCGAAGCGGTGCGGGCGTGGGGGAAACGGGGCCCTCGTCCCCGCGGGAAGGGGACGGAACGGGGACGGGGCGGCGGGTTCCGGCGGGGGAAGCCCCACCGACTTAAGTACACCGATCGGTTTACTTAAGCGCAACCGTAGCAGCCGTTTCCGGTGAAGTAAAACGATCGGTATCCTCGACGCATGAGCGACGCACCCTCCCCCGTACGCCGGCGCAGTGGCCGAGGCGCCCGGGAGCGGATCCTCAAGGCGGCGACGGAGCTGTTCATCGCCCAGGGGGTCAACGCGACCGGGATGGACCAGCTGGCCACCGTCGCCAACGTGTCGAAGCGCACCCTGTACACGCACTTCGCGAGCAAGGACGACCTCGTCCAGGCCTACCTGAGCGCACTCGAGGACGGCCTGCTCCCCCCCGAGGTGGTCCCCGGGGAGCCCTGCCCGGACCCGCGGGGGCAGCTCCTGGCGATCTTCGACTGGCGCCCGCGGACGACGGACGGCCCGCTGCGCGGCTGCCCCTTCCTGAACGCCGCCGTCGAGGTCCCGGACCCCGGCCACCCGGTCCACGTGCTGGTGGCCGCCTACAAGACCGAGTTCGCCCGCAGGCTGTCCGCCCTCGCGCGGCAGGCCGGTGCCCGCGACCCCGAGGAACTCGGCGAGCGGCTCGCCCTGCTGTACGACGGCGCCGTCTCGCGCAGCACCGCGCTGAACGCGAGCGGCCCGGGCGCCCACGCCCGCGCCATCGCCACCGTGCTGGTGGACGCCGCGATCGACTGAGCGCCCGGGCGCACCGCCGCCCCCGGCACCCGGGGCCCCGGGAACTCAGGCGCTCAGCGCAGCCGCGTCTGCGCCCTTCGGCGGTCCGACAGCACCTCGCGGGCCGCCCGCGTCCCCGAGGCCAGCGCGCCCTGGAGCGACCCGGTCGCCCGGTGGTCGCCGCACACATGGCGCCCCGGGGCGAAGCGGGTCGTGCGGCTCATCGGATGGGGCGCCGGCATCGCGGGCAGGGCCTCGCGCACGGTGCAGCGGTGCAACGACTCCCAGGCGGCGGCGTCCGTGCCGTACGCGTCCGACAGCGCGGCGGTCAGGGCCGGTTCGTCGGCGGGCCCCGGCGCGCCGAGCACCGAGGTCGCCACCAGGGCGCGGCCGTCCGGGGAGAGTCCGGGCTGCACCTCGGTGAGGACCACGGTGTTGAGGAAGCGGCGACGTTCGTCCACCATCAGCGTCGGCTCGGCGAGCGGCGACCCGTCGGCGGCGTGGTAGTAGGTCGTCACGGTCCGGGTGGCCGGGGTCGTGAGGCCGGGCAGCAGGCGTGCGGCCGCTCCCGGTCCGGTGGCCACCACCACGACGGGCGCGGCGAGGTCCGTGCCGTCCTCCAGCAGCACCCCGTCGCCGGTCAGTTCGCGCACCGGGGCCTCGGTGCGGACCGTGCCGGCGGGCAGTCGCCCGGCGAGCTGCGCGGGCACGGCGCCGATCCCCTCGGCGGGCAGCGCGAGGGTGCCGCGCAGCATGCTGCGCCAGACGAAGTGGAAGAAGCGGCTGGAGGTCTCCAGTTCGTCCTCCAGGAAGACCCCGGACAGGAACGGCCGGAACAGGGTCTCCACCAGTTCGGGCGAGATGCCCGCGGCGGCCAGCGCGGTGAGCGTCGTGGTGTCGGCGCCCGCGCGCAGCCTGCCCGCGGGCAGCACCATGTCACGGGCGCTCAGGACGCCCAGCGCCGCCAGGTCGCGCCCCGACGCGAGCCGGCCGGGCAGCAGGTCGGCGGTCGCGTACGGCGGGCGGGTCGGGTCGGCGAAGCGCAGCCGGCCGCGGGCGGTGTGCACCAGGACGCCGGGGGTGAACGGCCGCAGCCGCAGCGCCTCCAGCTCCAGACGGCGCTTCACCTGGGGGTAGGAGGTGTTGAAGACCTGGAAGCCGCGGTCGAGGAGGAAGCCGCGGTGCCGGTCGGTGCGCATCCGCCCGCCGACGCCGTCCGAGGCCTCCAGCACCCGTACCGTCAGGCCCGCCACGACGAGGTCCGCCGCGCAGGCCAGCCCGGCGGCGCCCGCCCCGACCACGATCACGTCACAGCGGCCACCGCGTTCCTGCTGCATGGATCCGGTGCCCTTTCCTCCGCATACACCCCGATACGGGCCGGCCTTCCGTACGCTACGCGGGTGCCCGGGGCCGCCCCCTGCAACACACCGCCGAACGGGGCGCCGTCCGCGCGCCGATGAGTCCTCGTCGCTCCGGGGGTCCTTCCCTGTGACGGCAGACGAGGGAAGGTGGAGGCGATGGAGCCGCGGCTGCGCGAGGTCCTGCAGGCGTTCGTGGACGACGGGTCGGTGCCCGGGGCGGTGGGCCTGGTCGCGCGCGGCGACCGGGTGGAGGTGGCGGCCGTGGGGACACTGGGCGTCGCGGACCCGGCCCCCATGGCCAGGGACTCCCTCTTCCGCATCGCGTCGATCACCAAACCGGTCGTCGCCGCGGCGGTCATGATGCTCGTAGACGACGGGCTCGTCGCCCTGTCGGACCCCGTCGCCGCCTGGCTGCCCGAGCTGGCCGGGCCCGTGGTCGTCCGCACCCCGGCGAGCGCGCTCGACGACGTGGTGCCGGCGGCGGCGCCGATCACCGTCCTCGACCTGCTGACCTCGCGCGCCGGTTACGGATTCCCCGCGGACTTCTCCCTGCCCGCGCTCGCCCCGCTGTTCGGCGAGCTGCTGCAGGGGCCGCCCCGGCCGCAGCAGGTCATGGCGCCGGACGCCTGGATGGCGACGCTGGGCGGGATCCCCCTGCTGCGTCAGCCGGGCGAGGCCTGGCTCTACAACACGTGCTCCGACATCCAGGGCGTCCTGGTCGCGCGGGTGTCCGGCCGTCCGCTGCCCGAGTTCCTGGCGGAGCGGATCTTCGGACCGCTGGGCATGACCGACACCGGCTTCTCCGTGCCGCCCTCCGGCATCGGCCGCCTCGCCGGCTACTACCGTCCGGATCCGCCGGGAGGTCTCGAGCTGGTGGACGCCCCCGGCGGGCAGTGGAGCAGCCCTCCGGCGTTCCCGTCCGGCGCGAGCGGCCTGGTGTCCACCGTCGACGACTGGTACGCCTTCGGCAGGATGCTGCTGGCGGGCGGCACCGCGGGCGGCCGGCGGCTGCTGTCGGAGGAGTCCGTGCGCCTGATGACGACCGACCACCTGCCGCCGGAGGAGCGCGGCGCGAACGAGCTCTTCCTGGAGGGCCAGGGCTGGGGGTTCGGCGGGTCCGTGGACGTCGTGCCCCTCGCCCCGTGGAACGTGACGGGACGCTACGGCTGGATCGGCGGGACCGGCACCGCGGCGCACATCGTCCCGGCCACGGACACCGTGACGGTGCTCCTCACCCAGGTCGAGCTGACCGGCCCGGCGGCCCCGGCGACGATGCGCGCGTTCTGGGCCCACGCTGCCGGGGCCTGAGCCCCGCGCGGTCACCCGCCCCCGGGTTCCGCCGAGAGGAAGACCGGGGTGACCGAGAGGGGGACGCCGACGGTGTCCCCGGCCCGGCGCAGCGGCACGGGGGCGCCGAAGGCGTCGGTCGCGTGCCGTTCGAGCTCGGCCCCGGGGGCTGACCCGGCGTCGCACGACTCCGCCGCGAAGAGCCCCTGATGAAAGGGCGTCAGCAGGGCACACGTACTCCAGACCGAACTCTCGCAAAGGAGCGCGACATGCCTCTGCACTTCCGCAAGTCGTTCCGGATCCTGCCCGGCGTCCGCCTGAACATCAACAAGCGCTCGCTGTCCATCACCACCGGCAGCAAGGGCGTCCACCACACGGTCAACACCCGCGGTGAGCGCACCGAGTCCGTCGACCTCCCGGGGCCGTTCTCCTGGCGGCGCACGCGCAAGGGGCACTGACGCCGGCACCGGGGCCGACACCGGCCCCCGGCGTCACTCGAGGATCCAGCCCGCCATCCAGCGTTCCCGCACGGCCGGCCACTCCGCGGCGACCAGGGAGTAGTAGACGGTGTCACGCCACGACCCGTCGACGCGGCGGCAGTGCCGGCGCAGCACGCCCTCGCGGATGCCGCCGATGCGGGAGACCGCGTCCTGGGTCGGCAGGTCCAGGTCGTCCAGGCGCCACTGGACGCGCCCGAAGCCCAGGTCCTCGAAGGCGTAGTAGACCAGCATGAAGTGGGTCTCCAGGTGCACCGGGCTGCCCCACAGGGCCGGATCCAGCCAGCTCCAGCCGATGTCCACGCGCTCGTCGACGACCGAGACGTCGATGTACGCGGCCCATCCCGACGGGCGCTCCGTGGCGTGCGGGACGACCGCGAACACCACGGACTCCCCCGCCGCCGCCTGCGCGAGCCGCTGTTCCACCAGCGACGCCATCTCGCCCGGTGAACCCGGTGGTGTCGTCGACAGCCAGCGCCACATGCCCTCGTCGGCGCGCGCGGCGGCGAACAACGCGGGTACGTGCAGCGGCGACAGCGGGACCAGCCGCGCGTACCGGCCGTCGATGGTGACCGGAGCAGGGAAGCGGAGTGCCATGCCCGCACGCTAATCCGGCGGGCACGCCACCGCACCGACTCGCGGGATTCCCGCCCACGCGCCCCACGCGCACCGTCACCCCCGGGTGGCAGGATGACGCCGGTGGGTGTCCGCCGCGCGGGCGGCACGGGAAGGGCCGGCATGCGGGACGACGAGGCGCGGATCCGGGCGCTGGTGGAACGCTGGGCGGAGGCGGTGCACCGCGGCGACCTGGACGCCGTGGTCGCGGACCACGCCGAGGACATCGTGATGTTCGACGTCCCGCCTCCCCACGACGGCGTCCGGGGCCTGGCCTCGTACCGGGAGGTGTGGCCGCCGTTCTTCGCGTGGCAGGCCGGCGGCGCCGCGTTCGAGCTCGTGTCCCTGGAGGTCACCGCCGGCGACGACGTGGCGTTCGCCCACGCCCTGCTCCGCTGCGGAACCGCGGAGGACTTCGCCGCGGACCCCGGACTCCGGCTGCGGCTCACGCTCGGGCTGCGCAAGCACGAGGGACGCTGGCTGGTGGCCCACGAGCACCACTCCTTCGCCGTCGCCGGCTGATCGGCCGCGCAGGGTGGTAGCCCCGGCGGAGTGATCCAGGACGCGCCCTGATCCCGCGTGGCGCGCGCCGCGTCCGGCGACGCGAGACGCCGCGTCGCCGCGCCGCCGCGCCGAAGGTCACGGCCGGCCGGCGGCGTCGGCCCCGGAACCGGGGTCGGATGCGTTCTCCCGTGCGGGACGGGCCGGCGGCGACGACGGGACCGGCCGCCCGTTCTCCTTCGGGCGCCGGACGATCAGTGCCGGGGTCACCGCGGCGACGACGAGGCCGATCACGGCGCTGACGAGGAACAGTTCGCGGATGCCGTGGACGGCGGCAGCGCTGAACGCGGCCTGGACGGTGTCGCGTGCCGCTGCGGGGGCGCCGGCGAGGACGGAGCCGGCCTGTCCTGAAGCCACGGCGGTGGCCAGCGCTCCCGGATCGGGCAGCGTCGTACCGTTCAGCGAGGAACGCACACCCGCGGCGAAGACGCTGCCGAGCAGGGCGATGCCGAAGGCGGCGCCGAGTTGGCGGGCGGTGTTGACCGCGCCGGCGGCCATTCCGCCGCGCTGGGCCGGGACCGCCGCCATGCCGGTGGAGTTGAGGGTGGGGGCGATCAGCCCGACACCGAGGCCGACGACGAGGTAGCCGGGCAGCAACGCGGCAGCGCCGGTGGCCCGGCCGAGGACGAACCACGTGGCCAGGTTCCCGACGCCGATCAGGGCCAGGCCGACGGCGATGGTGGGCCCGGCGTGCCAGCGGTGCAGGACCCGCCCCACGGCCAGCGAGACCACGAACGCCGCGGCGGACATCGGCAACCCGACCAGGCCGGCGGAGACCGGCGAGAGCCCGGCCACCGACTGCAGCCAGATCGAGGTGTAGGTGAAGGAGACGAAGGCGGCCGCGCTCAGCGAGAACGAGACCAGCAGCACCCCGGCGAACACCCGGTTGCGCAGCAGACGCAGATCCAGCAGCGGGACGCGGGCCCGGCTTTCGGCCCGGGCGAACAGCGCGAGCATCACGGCGCCGGCCACGATCGGCACCCAGCTGCGGGGGCTGAACCAGCCGGCCTCGTTGGCCTCGATGAGACCGAAGGTGATCGCGGCCGCGGACGCGGTGAAGGTGGCCAGGCCGGTCAGGTCGAGGTGCCGCTTCTCGGGGGCGTGGGTGTCCTCGACCGCGACCGCGCACAACGCGATCGCCAGCACGCACACCGGCAGGTTCACGAGGAATATCGCATGCCAGGTCAGGGCCTGGGTGAGCGGGCCCCCCAGCAGCGGCCCGGCAGCGGACGCCGCCCCGGCCACGGCGGCCCAGACGCCGTACGCGTGGCCGCGGTCGCGGCCGGTGTAGTTGCTGTTCAGCAGCGCGAACGTGGTCGCGAACATCGCCGCCGCGCCGACGCCCTGCACGACCCGTGCCACGACCAGACCGGTCGCCGACGGCGCGAACGCACACGCCAGCGACGCCGCCGCGAACACCCCCAGCCCCAGCACGTACAGCGACCGGTGCCCGCGCCGGTCCGCCAACGCCCCCGCGCCCAGCAGCAACGCCGCCAGCGCCAGCGCGTAACCGTCGATCACCCACTGCAGCGAACCGAACGACGTGTCCAGGTCCTCCGCCATCGACGGAAGCGCCACGTTCACGATCGTCACGTCCACCAGCAACATGAAGGTGCCGAGACACACGGTGAGCAGGGGCAGCCATTTACGCATGAAGGTCTCCTCGAATCGGTGCCCCGACGCTACCGAGGCCCCGTCGACATCCCTCACGCTTTTGCCGCACGGCGTATGATCGCCCATATGATCAGCGCCAAAGAGACGAGAAACCTCACGGTTGATCACGTCGATCGCAGAATCATCCACGCCCTGCAGATCGCGCCGCGCGCGGCCTTCGGCCGGATCGCCGCGGCGGTGGAGGTGTCCGAGCCGACGGTGGCACGCCGTTACCACCGCCTCGTCCGGGCGGGTCTCGTGCGGGTCATCGGGGTGGTCAACCCCCGGCCGTTGGGGCAGGCGACGTGGATGGTGCGCCTGCGCTGCAAGCCGCACGGCACCGCGGCGCTGGCCCGTTCGCTCGCCGACCGGGAGGACGTGTCCTGGGTCACGACCAGCGCCGACGGGGCCGAGGTGACCTTCGCCGTCCGGTCGCTCTCGGCGGAGACGCGTGAGGACCTCCTGATCCAGCGCCTTCCGCGCAGCACTCCGGTACTGGCCATCGACGCGGCGGTGGAACTCCACCAGTACCTCGGAGGCGCGGCGCGCTACCGGTCGATGTTCGCCGACGCCCTCGGCGGGACCGCCGGTGCCCGGCTCCGCGCCGAGGACGCCCCCGACCCGGCGCCGCCCTTCCACGGCGGAGCGGTCGCGCTCGAGGACCACGACCGCGCGATCATCGCCGTGCTGGCCAGGGACGGGCGCGCGAGTTACACCGACCTCGCGGCGGCGGCCGGCATCACCGAGGGCCGGGCCGCGCGGGCCTTCGAGCTGCTGACGCAAGCCCGTGTCGTGGCCATCGACGTCGACCTCGCCGTGGCCGCGCTGGGCTACACGTCGCGGGCCGGGCTGTGGCTCAGCGTCGCGCCGTCACGGCTGGAGGCGGCCGGCCGGGCGATCGCCGCGATGCCCGAGGTCACGTACGTCGGGGCGATGTCGGGTCGGCAGAACCTGTTCGCGGCGGTGATGTGCCGCTCCCTCGACGAGCTCTACCTGTTCCTCACCCAGGGCATCGCCCGGATCGAGGGTGTGCAGAGCAGCCAGCTCACCCCGGTGGTGACGTCGGTGAAGCAGTCCGGGTCGCTGATGGACGAGGACCGCTTCGCGGTCGAGTCGCCGTCGCCGCGACGGTGACCCTGTGGCCGGGCCGCCTCCGCGCGGTGGCGGCCGGTCCCGTGACGATGCCGCGCGCACCGCCGGGAGCCGCGGGGCGGGCCCTCCGCCCCGTGGCGGGCCTCGCCCTCCACGTGCCCTCGCGGTCGTCGCGCCGCGCGCGGTCCGCGGTGGCGGGCGCGGAGCGGCGGCGCGATAACGTGCGCGCATGACAGACGACTTCGACGTGCGGCGGGAGCTGGCCGCGGGCATGACGGACCCGGCCCGGGCCCTGCGGTTCGTGCGCGGCTTCGCCGGCCACTGGCTCGCGCCGTTGCGGGACGGCGACGGGTGCGGTGAGCCGGAACTGGCCGCCGCCGAGGAGCGCCTGGGCTTCGCCCTCCCCGCCGTGCTCCGCGACGCCTACCGGCTCTTCGGCCGGCGCCCGGACCTGACCAGCAACCACGACAGGCTGCTCACGCCGGCGGAACTGCACGTGGACCCCCGCGAGGAGGCGCTGGTCTTCCGGTACGAGAACCAGGGCGCCGCGTCGTGGGGCGTCCTCCTCACCGACCTGCACAGGGCCGATCCGCCGGTCGTCATGAAGCCGGACCTCGCGGACACGTCGGCCGAGCGGTGGTCGGGGTGGCTGGACCGCTTCTCGTGGGCCTGCGTCGAGATCGTGCTGTCGGAGTCGCTGCACGGGCCGTCCGGGCTCGGCGACTTCCGCGACGACCTCGACGAGGCCGAATTCGAGTCCCTGGGCGGCCGGTTCACCCCGCTGCCGTTCCCCGCCTACCCGGCCGGTGAGGACCCGGGCACGCGCTGGTTCGCCGGGACCGACGTCATACTCCGCGAGGACGACCGCGCCTTCCTGTGGGCACGGGCCCGCACCGGGGAGGCGCTCGACCGGGTGCGCGACGACCTGCCCGGCAGCTGGTTCCACGACCCCCGCTGACGCCGGCCCCCGGCGCGCGGCTCAGCCCAGGGGGACGTCCTCCTGACGGAGGGCGGCCAGCGCGGGACCGTACATACGGGTCTTGATCGTGCCGAGGGTGGGACCCGCCTTCCCCGCCAGGGGACGGGCGAGGGCGACGGCCGCCGCGCGGACCTCGTCCTCGCCCGCCGTACGGTCGACGATGCGCTCCGCCAGCGCGTCGGAACCGCCGTAGCGGCGCGCGGTGGTCATGGCCTCGTGGGCCGTCTGCGGGTGCAGGCGGGCCTGGATGAGGGCCGACATGCCCGGCGTGAACGGGATGTGGATGTCCGCCTCCGGCAGGCACCAGAAGCCCCGGTCGGCACGCATCACGCGCAGGTCGTGGGCCAGGGAGAGCATCGCGCCCGCGGCGAAGGTGTGGCCCTGCAGCGCGGCGACGGTGGCCACCGGCAGGGTCAGGAAGCGGGCGAGCAGCGCCTGCACGCCGGTGACGTACGCGCCGGCCCCGTCGCTGTGGGCGGACAGCCACTCCAGGTCGAGTCCGTTGGACCAGAACTTGCCGGTGGCCGCGGTGACCAGGGCGCGCGGCCCCTCCGCCTTCTCCACCTCGTCGAGGAGCGCGTCGAGGGACGCGATCCAGTCGGGGTGGAAGCGGTTCTCGGTGTCCCCGAGGTCGAGGATGAAGACGTCGTCCTGGCGGTCGAGCGTGGGCATGGCTGCTCCGTGGGTTGGTGGGCGGCCCGGGGACGTACCTACCGGTCGGTAACCGGTCGCCATGCTACAAGCAACGCCGCCCCGTGTCCCCCCTCCGCGCGCGCCGGGGCGTTGTTCGCCGCCGCGCCACATCCAGGTCATCTCCAGGTCGCGTCCGCCTGTGACGGTCGGAGAAGTTGGCTATACAACTTTGCCCCGAGGAGTGACCGTGTCCGCCCTGCCCAGCTTCCCCGTCGGTGACCTGCCGGCGATGTGGCTCCGTGACAACTGCCCCTGCGCCGAGTGCCGCGACCCGCGGTCCGGCCAGAAGCTGTTCCAGATCAGTTCCCTGCCCGACGGGCTGCGGGTGGGCTCGGCGGCCGACGCCGCCGGGGACGGGGAACCCGTCGTGGCGGTGGTCTGGGAACCCGACGGGCACCGCTCGTCGTACCCGCTGGCGTGGCTGCAGGCCGTCCGGCCCGGCCGGACCGGGCACGGGGACCTGCGCAGCGAGGCCGGGAAGGAGCTGTGGACCGCGCGCGAGGTCGCCGGACGCCTGCCCGAGGCCGGCTGGGAGGAGTACGCGGGCGACCCGGGCGTGCGGGCCCGGATGCTGGAGTCCGTGCTGCGGCTCGGGTTCATGTTGCTGCGCGGTGTGCCCGGGCGCGAGGGCCAGGTGCTCGAAGTGGCGGAGACCTTCGGGTACGTCCGCGAGACCAACTACGGCAAGCTCTTCGACGTACGCGTCGAGCCGGACCCCAACAACCTGGCCTTCACCTCGGCCGCCATCACGCCGCACACCGACAACCCGTACCGGGACCCGGTTCCGACGCTCCAGTTGCTGCACTGCCTGGTCAACGACGCGGCCGGCGGCGACTCCGGCCTCGTCGACGGCTTCGCCGCGGCCGCGCTGCTGCGCCGCGAGGACCCGGAGGCCTTCGACGTGCTCACCCGTACGCCCGTCCCGTTCGTCTTCCGCGACGCGGGCACCGGGCTGCGCGCCGACCGCCCGCTGATCGGCACCGACCCGCTGGGCCGCGTGCGGGAGGTGCGGTTCAACAACCGCTCGATCGGCACGCTGCGGATGGCCGCCGACGAGCTGGAGGCGTTCTACACGGCCTACCGCACCTTCGCCGAGCTGCTGCTCCGCCCCGAGCTGCAGCTGGACCTGCGCCTGACGCCAGGCGACTGCCTGGTCTTCGACAACACCCGGCTGCTGCACGCCCGCACGGCCTTCGCCCAGGACGGGGCGCGCCACCTGCAGGGCTGCTACGCCGACCTGGACGGGCTGGCGAGCACCCTGGCCGTCCTGCGCCGTGCGGACACCCTGGACCCGCTCGCCGAGCTGTTCGCGGGCGCGGTGTCCGCGGAGTACCTCGGCGAACCCGTCACCATGGCCCAGCACATGCTGCAGGCGGGCGCCCTGGCCGAGGCCGCCGGCGCCCCGCCGCACCTGGTGGCCGCCGCGCTGCTGCACGACCTCGGGCACGTGCGGGGCGACGTCGTCACCGGCCACGACCTGATGAGCGGCAGCGACAACCGGCACAGCCACACCGGCGCCGACCTGCTGGGCCGCTGGTTCGGCCCCGAGGTCACCGAGCCGGTGCGGCTGCACGTGGCCGCCAAGCGCTACCTCTGCGCGGTCGAACCGGGCTACCACGACCGGTTGTCCGAGGCGTCGAAGTACACCCTGGCGGTCCAGGGCGGCGTGATGACGCCCCGTCAGGCGGCGGAGTTCGCCGGGCTGCCGGGCGCGGCCGACGCGGTCGCCGTCCGCCGCTGGGACGAGGAGGCGAAGGACCCGGACGCCGTCACGCCCCCGTTCGAGCACTTCCTCCCGCTGCTCGCCTCGCTGCTGCGCGGCTAGGTCGTGTCGTCAAACGAGCTCCCCCAGCTACCGCTGGGAGGTGCCCCCACCGCCCGAAGGGCGGGCTCAGCGGCTCCCCCGGCTTGCGCCGGGAGGTGCCCCCAGGTGCGGTGCATCGCAAGGCGGGGAGTCGTCCTCGTAGTGGGCTACTCGGACGATTCGACAACGCAGCGTGGGGGCACCTCACAGCGGAGCTGGGGGAGCGTCGCTGGGTGGGGGCACCCCCGGCCGAAGGTTGGGGGAGGGCATGTGACGACACGGCCTGTTCCGCCGGGTGCCGGCGCCCCCTCGCGATCCCCCTCGTGTCCGCGCGACGAGGGCGCCGGCGCACCGGGCGAACGCCGCCCGCCGCCGCGGCCCGCGCCCCCGAACCGCCCGCGGCGGCGGGCGGCTTGGCGGGGGCATGACCGCGACACGCGCCGACGGTTCCGGCACCCCGCCCGCGGCCGGGCCGGCGGCCCCGTGCGGCTTTCCCGCAGTTCCGCGGCGCCCGGCTGCGGGTTCCCCGCACAGTCGGGACGCCCCGTACACCGGCCGTCCAGGACGGTTATCGTGGCAGCAGCGGTCGCTCGGGCGTGCCCCCTGCGAAGCGACTCCACTCGGGGACCGGAATTCCTGTGATCCGGCTCCCCTCGAGGGAGGGCATCGTGATCGAGTCCTTTCACACCGACGTCGTCCCGCCCGACGAGAGGGCGGAATTCTGGACGGAGACGGTCCGGAGTTCCTTCACCCAGCTCGAGGTCAGCTGTCACCGAAGTGTCGCCCTGCACGGTTCCCTCCGGCGCACCTCCGTCGGCGCGATACGCGTGGGGCACGTCGAGGCGAGCGCCCAACGCATGGCCCGGACACCGGAGATGGCCACCGCCGATGGCGTCGGCGCACTCATCGTGAGCCTTCAAGGGGCGGGCAGCAGCGTCGCGGTCCAGGACGGACGGGAAATGCTCCTCACCGCGGGACAGCTGCTCCTGCTCGACACCCGGCGGCCCTTCGTCCGTGACTTCCCGGGAGGCGTGTTCCAGAACGCCGCGGTCGTCCCCCTCGAACTCCTCGACCTTCCCGACGCGATCCTGCTGGACGTCACGGGCCGGACCTACCCTCCCGAGCACTACGTCGCGGCGATCCTCGCCGCGTACGTGAACCGGCTCGCGACCGCGGCTGCGGCCGGCAGTTGCGTGACCGGGCCGAAACGGTTCCTGCAGCGCGGCCTGGTCGACGTGCTGACCGCACTGGCCACCGGGGAGACCCGGCGCGACCCGCAGGCGCCGGGCTCCGGGGCGACGCTGAGACTCCGCGTCCGCGAGTACATCCGGGCGCACGCGGACGAGCCAGGACTGACCCCCGCCACCGTCGCGGCCGCGCACCACATCTCCGTGCGGTACCTGCACAAGCTGTTCCAGGACGAGGACCGGACCGTCGGCCGCTTGATCCAGCACCTGCGGCTGGAGGCCTGCCGGAACGACCTCGAGCGTCCCGACCTGGCCGGCCTGACGGTCGAGGCGATCGCGCACCGGCGGGGGTTCGGCAGCCACGCCCACTTCAGCCGTGCCTTCCGCGCCGCGTACGGCATGTCCCCGGTCGAGTGGCGCGGCAGGGCGGCCGGCCCGGGCCGACCCGGGGGACCCTGACGAGCGACGGCTTCACCCCGGGCCCGGGGGCGACCGGTCCGGGCGTGCGGGGCGTGCCGGGCTCATGTCGCCCGACTGGTCCTGACCGGCCGGCTGGCGGGGGATCGCGCCGCCGCCCTCCTCCTGCCTGCGGGCCAGCGCGATCATCGCGAGGTCGTCCGCGGGGAGGACACCGCAGTGGGCCACGACGTCGTCGAGGATGTCCCCCAGGATCCCGTAGAGCCGGCCCTCCCCGCCGGCGAAGCGCCCCTTCGACATCCAGGTGAGGGCGTGCTCCAGCAGCGGGAAGCAGACCCCTGCGCAGTCGCGGGCCTCGATGAGGCCGTCGGTGTACAGCAGGAGCGTGTCGTGCGGGCCGAACAGGAAGGTGCATTCGTGCGCCTCGGCATCGCACAGCGGGCCGAGCCCGAGCGGCGGGCAGGGGACGCCCGGCAGGAGCCGCACGTCGTCGGGCCGGACCCGGACGGGCGGCGGATGGCCGTAGTTGACCATCCGGGCGACGGTGTCACCGTCCGGCACCTCCACCATCAGCACCGTCACGAAGCGTTCGTCGGTCTCCGAGGCCGCGCCGTCGCCGGTGTCGGCCAGGTGGCGCAGGTAGCTCTCCTCGAGCCGCAGGGACAGCTCGGTCAGCGAGGCCGCCCGCGGGGCCCATTCACGGAAGGCCCCGAGGACGGCGGCGACGTCCAGGAACGAGGACAGTCCCCTGCCGCGCACGTCCCCGATGATGAGCCGGGTCGCCCCCGCGGTGCGCGCGACGGCGTACAGGTCGCCGCCGACCAGCTCCCTGCCCCCGCACGGACGGTAGACGGAGGCGAGCAGCAGGCCGCCCATGCGCGCGGGCAGCGGCCGCAGCAGGACACCGCGCACCACCTCGGACGCCTCACGGGCGGCCTTCGCACGCCGGTGGTCCCGCCACTGGAGCCAGCCGTGCGCCAGCGCGACGACCGACGCGGTGACCGGGAACACCAGCCGCACCCTGGGGCACGACAGGACGACGGCGCAGACCGTCGCCACCCCTATCAGGGCCCCCGCACCTACCGCGTGCCACACCAGTGCCGCGTCCTGCGACCTCTCCTCGAACTGCTTCGGGCCGCTCATTCCCTGCCTCCCGTCCTGCGCGCGTGGCGCGGGGCCGGCCCGGCCGACGCGTACACGCACGGTCCGGACGTGGTGGTCAGCACGACCGTAGGGGCGGGGGGACGGCGGATCTTGACACCCAGCGCATGGCACCTTGACCGATCACGCACTGTGGCCGCGCCGGTGCCGCGTCGTACGCCGGTGCCGCGTCGTGCGTCAGCCGAAGTGGATGTCGCTGAGGTCGATCGCCACCATGACCTGGTCGCGGAGGGGGTGGCCGCCGGCGTCGCGGCGGTAGGCCCGGCGCCTGGTGGGCACGACGATGCCGTCCGCTTCCACGGTGTCGTACACGTACTGCGCGGTGGCGAGACCGCCCGCCACGTCGACGTGGTAGTCGTGCCTGCGCAGCAGGTGGTCGGGGCCGAAGTAGAAGTCCTGGTGGGTGCTGTGGCCGGCGATCCAGGGAGGGAAGGCGGCGCGCAGGCCGTGCCAGAGCTCGTCCCCCTCACGCCACGGCTCGATCCCGGTCACGGTGAAGCCGGGCATGGTCAGCAGGAACGGCGTGGTCAGGTAGGTCCACATCGCGTAGCCGTTGAAGTAGGCGCGGTCCAGCGGGTCCCAGGGGGTGTCGAGGGTGTGGCCGGCGAAGGACGACCGCGGGTCGTCGCGCACGGCCACCGTCCGCCCGTCGAGCGTCTCGATGCTCACCCGCCGCGGCGTGAAGTCGGTCCGCCGGTCGGGGGCGCCGAAGGGTGTGACGGAGGCACGCTGCTCGTGGAGCAGTACGGTCATCTCGCGTGGCTCGGGATCCTGCGGCAGGCCTTTGGCCGCGAACAGGAGTCCTCCGCTGACCAGGGTGGCCCGCACCCGGGTCAGCGCACTCCAGCGCGCGCTTCCGCCATGTGCCTCGACGGCCGCGCCGAGCAGTTCGTCCACGTGGATCCCTGTCCTTCCCGGCGGTGGGCCCGGCCCGCGGCGCCGGCCCCGCTCAGGCACTGTTGCGGCCGATGCCCGCCCCGCCGCCGACGCGGGGCCCTACCGTACGGAGGTGTCCCCGGCCCGCCAGGGGCCCAGGTCCGGGAGGGCGATCTCGGCCCAGATGGTCTTCCCGTCGGGGCGCTGCCTGGTGCCCCAGCGCTCGGCGAGCCGCGCCACGATGAACAGCCCCCGGCCGCCCTCGTCGAGCATCCGGGCCCGGCGCAGGTGCGGTGCGGTGTTGCTGGCGTCCGACACCTCGCAGATCAGCGTGTCCTCGCGGATGAGCCGCAGTTGGACCGGGCCCGAGCCGTAGCGGATGGCGTTGGTGACCAGCTCGCTGATGACCAGCTCCGTGGTGAACGCCAGCTCGCCCAGGTCCCAGCCCTCCAGCCGGGACGCGGCGAGGTCGCGGGCGCGGGCGACCTCGGCGAGGTCCTCGGTGAGGTTCCACGAGGCGGCGTGCGTGCCGTCGAGCTCCATGGTGCGGGCGATGACGAGGGCGACGTCGTCCCGCGACCCCTCTGCCGCCACCGTGTGCAGGACGTGGTCGCACATGTCCTCGAGCGAGGAGAGCGGCTCGGACAGGGCCTTGCGGAGGGCTCCGAGGCCTTCGTCGATGCTGTGTCCCGGGGATTCGACGAGGCCGTCGGTGTAGAGGGCGAGCCGCGTGCCCGCCGGCAGTTCCAGTTCGGCCGTCTCGAAGGGCAGCCCGCCCACGCCCAGCGGCGGACCGGCGGGGACGTCGAGGTACTCGACGTCCGATCCGGGGCGTATGACGGCGGGCGGCGGGTGGCCGGCCCTGGCCGCCGTGCACCGGCGCGACAGCGGGTCGTAGATCATGTACAGGCAGGTCGCCACGATCTCGCCGGCGGCCGGTCCCGTACCGCGGCTGGCGTCCCTGGCGTCGCCGGCGACGTGGTGGCGGGTGACGACGTCATCGAGGTGGGTGAGGAGTTCGTCGGGCGGCAGGTCGATGTCGGCCAGTGTGCGTACGGCGGCGCGCAGCCGCCCCATCGTCGCCGAGGCGTGGACGCCGTGGCCGACCACGTCGCCGACCACCAGGGCGACCCGGGCGCCGGAGAGCGGGATGACGTCGTACCAGTCGCCGCCCACGCCCGCGAACAGCCCCGCGGGCAGGTAGCGCGTGGCCGCCTCCACCGCCGGTTGCCTCGGTGCGGACGGTGGGAGGAGGCTCCGCTGCAGCGCGAGGGAGGTGTTGCGTTCACGGGTGTAGCGGCGGGCGTTGTCGACGCACACCGCGGCCCTGGCCCCGATCTCCTGGGCCAGGAGCAGGTCGTCGGCGTCGAAAGGGTCCCGGCCCGGGGAACGCGAGAACAGCGCGGCGCCGAGGGTCACCCCGCGCGCGCGCAGGGGGATCGCCAGCGCCGAGTACGCTCCGCCCGTGCCCGTGCCCGTGCCCGTGCCCGCGGCGCCGGGCACGGGGGCTCCATCGGTGACCTCCAGCAGCTTCGGCGTGCCGGTGAAGAGCCCGGGGGTGGCTTCCGCCGCCTCTCGGTAGACGACGCTCCCGCCCGGCCGGACGCCTCCGGGAGCCGGCGCCGCCCCCGCCTCGGCGGTACGGCGCAGGGTGAGGTCGCCCGAACCGGGCCGCAGGACGGGTTCGTCGCCGTTCAGGACGCTGTCGAAGAGGTCCACGGTGGCGTGGTCGGCGAAGCGGCGCGCGGCGACCTCGGCCAGTTCCTCGGTGGTCCGCGCCGCGTCGAGGGTGCTCCCGACGCGGCTGCTGGCCTCGCTCAGGAGCGCGAGCCGCTCGCGGGCGATCACCAGCCGCCGGAAGCGGTTCTCGCCCGCGACACGGATGCTGCAGACGGCCCAGCTGACGCCCAGGGCCAGGGCCAGGGCCGTGATGATCGTGATCTGGTTGGCCCGCCCCATGTCCCGGAGCAGGACCCCGTAGAGCCCGACGGCGGCGGCCAGGTTAAACACTCCGACTATCACGGTCTCCCGCACCGGCAGCAGGGCACTGGCCACGACCGGGATGAGGACGGCGTACTCCGCTATGCCCATGACGTGCACGTCGGCGGCCGCCAGCGCCAGCCGCACGACCGAGATCAGCACGACGCTGAGGAGCAGGAGGACGAAGCTCTTGCTGAGTCGGACCTGACGCACGCGGTGCACCTCCCAGAACCGGGAGCGGGGCTCACGACGGCCTCCGCCCGCGGTTCCCTGACAGGCGGGGACTCGCCCCTGGGTGAATTGTCCCATCAGGGGGTGCCGCGTAGCACGACGGCTCCGTTTCGTCCGCACGGCCGCCCCCCACCGGCGCGCCTGTCACGCGCCGGTGGGGGGCGGTTGCCCGCGGGGGGCGTCCGCGGGGCACCGGGGACCGCCGCCGTGCGGAGGGTCAGACCCGGTCGGCCGCGATGAGCAGGTACTGGAAGCTGCCGTTGCGGTAGGCGTCGAGGAACGTGTCCTCGATGCCGGTGACCAGGTGGTCCGCCTGCTTGCGCAGCTCCCAGTACGGGATCGCGGCCTCGGTCAGGTCCTCGACGTGGACCGGTACCAGACGGTGCCGCGCCATCGCCCGGAAGTACGCGGAGCGCGGGTGGATGTCGCAGATGTAGTGCGCGTTGATCAGCGACACCTCGCGCGAGGCCCGGCCGTAGGTGTCGTTGTAGCAGCCGGTGACGGTCACGTACCGGCCCCCGCGGCGCAGCAGGCGGGCGTGCTCGGCGAACAGCAGGTCCAGCTCGACGTACATGGTGGACTCGTTGTTCCAGGACGCCGCGTAGGCGCCGGTCCCGAAGCCCGTGTCGAGCATGTTGCGGTGGTGGTAGCGGACCTTGTCCTCGATGCCCCGGGCCCGGGCCTGGTCGTTGGCGAAGGCGGCCTGCTTGGCCGAGAGGGTGACCCCGTCGGCGTGGCAGCCGTAGCGCAGGTGCGCGACGACGCTGCCGCCGCCCCGTCCGCAGCCGGCGTCGAAGACCCGGTCGTCCGGGGAGAGGTCCCCCAGGTTGGAGGCGAGCAGTTCGGCCTGGGCGTGCTCCAGGCGGTGCAGTTCGGCGGTCAGGCGCTTGCGCCGCCGGTCGGGATCGGGTTCGTCGAGCACCGAGGTGTCGGCCTCACCGATGCCGTAGTGGTGGTGGTAGAGGTCGTCGATCCTTCCCAGTTCGAGGTTGACCGGGTTCTCCTCGGCGTTCCAGTAGTCCGCGATCCGGCTCTGGTAGGTGGACTGGGCCGGGACCGGAAGGACCGCGGGCCGGGCGGCAGGGGCGTTGGTCAACTGTTGCTCCTCGTGGTGCATGGGTGGTGTGCCGGTGTGTTGACGGGCGTCGGTCACCAGTAGTCGGGCAGGTGGTAGCGGTGGCTGTTGGTGGCGTGCCACTCGTGGTTGCCGGACACCCAGGCGGCGAGCCCCCGGGCGTAGCGCTCCACGAGGGGCGAGGTGGCCGAGAGCAGGGCCGACTCCTCCTCGAAGGCCGCCATGATCGTGTTGTGGATCCCGACCGACCGGAGGTAGGCCTCCTTTAGGCCGCACCCCTCGTTGGCGGCGACGACCTGCGGGAGGTTGAGGTGCGCCGGGTCGCCGGCCAGTTCCTTGGTGAAGGAGTACAGGTCGTTGACGATGGTCGTGGCGTTGCAGGCGAGGGCCGTGATCCGCTGGATCTCGGGGCGGGCGTACGCCTGCTCGGGCAGTTCGTAGCCGTCCACGGCGTCCACGATGGACAGGCAGGGCCGGAAGTTGTTGAACTGCCGCATCACGAGGTACTCCCAGACCTGCGGCACGTGGCGGGTCTCCGCCCACGCGGCCTCGGCCAGGTAGCCCAGGTGCAGCCGGGCGACGTCGTGCACGAACCGGTCGGTCTGGCTCGGTGAGGCCAGGACGGCGAAGTCCCGCAGCGCGAGGTGGTACGAGCGCAGCGGGCCGTCCGCCTGGACGCCGCGCCGCCACTCCTCCTCCAGCGCGGGGGTGCCGTGGTACGGGTCAAGGGCCGACTGAGCGATGACCAGGCGTCCGCCCAGGCCCTTGCGCGCTGCCCCGCGGCCCTCGTCCTCCTCGCAGTAGCAGGAGTCGACGATGTTCTCGGCGAGCAGCAGCTTGCCGGCGGCGGTGAGGCGTTCCAGGTCGGCGGCCCCCGGGTGCTGGAGCACGACGGCACGGCCGAACTGGAAGCCGGCGAAGTCGCCCCGCCAGGCCGCCGGGAAGAGGTCGTTGGCGCGGGCCCAGGCCTCCACGCGCAGGTCGACCTCCTGGACCTTCTCCGGGTCGGCGGGCACCGCGGGCCGGTACAGCAGTCCGGGGATCGGGCCGTGCCGCCGCGCTCCCGCGCCGCGGGCGACGCTCGGGGGTCCGGGCAGGGTGAAGGTGGTGGGTCGTGTGGTCACGGGCTGCTCCAGGCCGTCATTCGGGGAGCCGGCCGACCTGGACGTTCTCCAGGATCCCTGCCGCGTCGGGCACCAGGATGGCCAGCGAGTAGTAGGCGGTGACGAGGTAGCTGATGATCGCGGCGGAGTCGACGCCCATGAACCTGACGTTCAGGCCGGGCTGGTGCTCCTCCGGGATGCCGGTCTGGTAGAGGCCGACGACGCCCTGGTCGGCCTCGCCGGTGCGCAGGGCGATGATGCTGGTGGTCTGGTCGTCGCGGATCGGGATCTTGCCGCAGGGCAGGATCGGGACGCCGCGCCACGCCGGCACCTCGTGGCCGTCGAGGGTCGCGGTGCCGGGCATCAGACCGCGCCGGTTGCACTGCCGGAAGAAGGCCGCGATCGCCTTCGGGTGGGCGAGGAAGACCTTCGTCTTGCGCCGCATCGACAGCAGCTCGTCCATGTCGTCCGGGACGGGCGGGCCGGCGAAGGTGCTGACCCGCTGGCCGTAGTCGACGTTGTGCAGCAGGCCGAACTCCCGGTTGTTGACCAGCTCCCACTCCTGCCGTTCGCGGATCTCCTCGACGGTCAGGCGCAGCTGCTGCTCGGTCTGGTCCATCGGGTCGTTGTAGAGGTCGGCGACCCGGCTGTGCAGCCGCAGCACGCTCTGGGTGAGGGACAGCTGGTACTCGCGCGGCGCGAGGTCGTAGTCCACGAAGCCGCCCGCCAGCGTCGGCTCGCCGACATGGCCGGCCTGGACCGGGACGTCGGCCTCGCCCTTGCGGTTCATCGGCCGGTGCTGCCGGTCGACGTAGGACCGCAGGTGCGCGCCGAGGGAGGGCGCCCGTTCGGTGAGGTCCTCGACGGCGGCCCAGGGCATCGCCAGGACCACCCCGGCCGTCTCGGCCCGCACCGAGGCCGACCACAGCGGGTCGGACTGCCCCACGGCCTCGTCGCCGAGCTGGTCGCCGTCCGTGACGACCCCGATGATCCCCTCGTCGCCGTACTTGCCGCTGGTGTAGCGGGTGAACCTGCCGTGGACGACCAGGTACACCTCCGTCACGGGCTGGCCGGCCTCGAAGAGCACCTGCCCGGCACGTACCTCCTGGGGCCGGAAGTGGCCGGCGATCTCCCGCAGGACGTCCGTGTCGCCGTAGCCGCGCAGGACCGGCAGCTCGGTGAGCGACTGCGGGATGACGCGGATGTCGTCGCTCCCGTTGTGCTCGAAGTGCACGCGGCCGCGGTTCGTGCGCAGTTGCAGACGCCGGTTGACCCGGTACGTGCCGCCCTTGACGTCCACCCACGGCAGGGCCTTCAGCAGCCACCGCGAGGTGATGGCCTGCATCTGCGGTTCGGACTTGGTGGTCGTGGCGAGCTGGCGTGCCGCGCGGGTGCTCAGGCTGGTGAGCTGCTCGGCCGTGGGGTCGGTGGCGGGTTCTTCGACGGCGGGACCGGTGGCGCTGTCCAGTGTGGACACATTCCCTCCAGCAGGGCTGGTCAACGGACGGAGGCGACCGCGGCGGTCGGTGAGGACGTGACGGCGGTGACCCTGTGATCCACTCAAGCAGCCCGGGGAGGGCGCGAGGTACGGCGCGAACGGGGCGGATCAGCGCCCCCGGGGTGGTAAACCTGCCGTCGGGGGCAGGAGTGATCGGCAGTGTGCTCCTGCGCCGCCGGACAGCTTCCGTGAGCCGTGTGACGTGCCGCCCTCCGAGGTGTGGCACCGGAAAACCGCCACCCGGGGCACCCGGCGCGGGGGCGCGCGGCCTCCCGGACGGCGCACCCGGCGCGGGGGCGCGGGCCCGGCCGGCTCCCCTCGGCGGCGGACTGTCACAGAATCGCCCCTCATCCGGTCAACACCGGACAAAGGGAAGTGCGGCCTCGTCCTCGTGCCGCCCCCCGCATCCACACCAACCGGGACATCGACTTGGCGACCACATGCAGCTCCGACGCGGTGACGCTCGGCCGACAACTGAACACGTCCGAGGTCTCCGACACGGCGTTCGCCCTGCTCGACGAGGGGGCGACGGTGCTCGGATGGACCCAGGCCGCCCGGCAGCTCTCCGGGTTCTCCGCCGCGGAGGCGGTCGGCCGGTCCGCCGCCCTCGTACTGCCGCACTTCGGGGCGCCGTCCACCATGTCGGCCTTCGTGGAGCGGTGCCGGGCCCGCGACGGCTGGTCGGGCACGACGGCGGTACGGCACCGGGACGGCCACACGGTCGGCGCGACCGTGCGGATCTCGGCGGTGCGGGGGCGGGACGGAGCGCCCCACTGGCTGGTGTCCCTGGTCAACGCGGGCGCGCCGGCCTCGGACCCGACCGGCGGATCCGTGCGGGGACCGCTGCTGACCCGCGCGCCGATCGGCGTCGTCATCCGCGACCCGCAGTTGCGGTGCGTCTACGCGAACGACGCGATGGAACGCCACGACGGCCTCCCCCACGACCGGCGCCTGGGAACGCGCTTCGCCGACGAGCGGTCCGACGCCGAGTCCGAGGCCATCGAGGGGCTGATGCGGCAGGTGCTGCAGAGCGGCACCGTCAAGGTCCACGAGTACCGCATGCGCTTCCCTGCGGATCCCGGCCCGGAGCACCCGTTCGCGGTGTCGTTCCAGTGCCTCCAGGGCGCCGACGGCCGGGCTCTGGGTGTGTGCGTGATCAGCACCGACGTCTGCGAGAGCCGGCGGGCGCACGAGCGCCTGGCCGCCCTCGGCGAGGCCGGTGCCCGCCTCGGCAGCACGCTGGACGTGATGCAGGCCGGCCAGGAGCTGGCCGACCTCGCCCTGCCCCTGCTGGCCGACTACGTCGCCGTGGACCTGGAGCAGTCGGTCTCGTTCGGCGAGGGGCCCCCGGTCCGCATCGGCACGATGGGCGCGCGTCCTCCCGGCTTCCGTCGTGCGGGCGTGGCCTCGATCCGCCCCGGGGTCCCGGAGTCACCGTGGCTGCGCGGTGAACCGATCGGGGTACCTCCGGGCTCGCCCCTGCACGAGGTCCTGCGCACCGGCACGTCCCGTCTGGAGCCGGCGTTCGACGTCACGCTCAGCGCGTGGGCCGGCGCGACCCCCGAGCTGGCGCGCCGGCTCGGCCGCAGTGGCGCGCACTCCGTCATGGTCGTGCCGATCCGCGCGCGGCGCATGCTGCTGGGGACCGCGCTGTTCGTCCGCACCGCCGACCCCGCGCCCTTCCAGAAGGTCGACCTGCTGCTCGCCGAGGAACTCGTCGCCCGCGCCGCCCGGTCGCTGGACCACGCCCGTCGCTACACCCGCGAGCACACCGCGGCCCTCACGCTGCAACGCACCCTGCTCCCGCGCCAGTTGCAGGGCGGCGCGGCCGTCGAGACGGCTTCGCTCTACCTGCCGGCCGACGTCGACCACTGCGTCGGCGGCGACTGGTTCGACGTGATCCCGCTGTCCGGCGGCCGGGTCGCCCTCGTCGTGGGGGACGTCGTCGGGCACGGCCTCCACGCCGCCGTGACCATGGGCAGGCTCCGTACCGCCGTCCACACCCTCGCCGACATGGAGCTTCCCCCCGACGAGTTGCTGACCCGCCTCGACGACACGCTCCAGCGCCTGGCCGACGGCGACGAGCACGACACCCCGGCGGGCATGGGCGCGACCTGCCTCTACGCCGCCTACGATCCGGCCACCCGCCGCTGCACCATGGCGGGCGCCGGTCATCCCCCGCCCGCCGTCGTCGACCCGCAGGGCCGGGTGAGCTTCCCCGACCTGCCCACCGGGGCCCCGCTGGGCATCGGGCTGGGTGACCCCTTCGAGTCGGTGGAGATCGAACTGCCCGAGGGCAGCCTCCTCGCGCTGTACACCGACGGCCTCATCGAGCACCGGGACCACGACATCGAGGAGGGGATGCGCCGCCTGGGCACCGTGCTCACCCAGCCCGGCCGGTCCCTGGACGACCTCTGCGCCCTCGTGGCGGAGAGCCGCCGCGGCCGGTCCGGGGACGACGACGTCTCCCTGCTCCTGGTCCGTACCCGTTCGCTCGGCGCGGACCGGGTCGCCTCCTGGACGCTGCCCGTCGACGGGACCGTGGTCCGCCGGGCCAGGAACCTGGCGGCCCACCAGCTGGCCTCCTGGGGACTGCAGGGCGTCCAGGACCGGACGACGCTCATCGTCAGCGAACTGGTCACCAACGCCCTCCGCCACGGCACCGGTCCCATCGAACTGCGCCTGATCCGGCACCAGTCCCTGACCTGCGAGGTGTTCGACACCGACAACGCCGCTCCGCGCGTGCGCCGCGCGCACCCCATGGACGAGACCGGCCGCGGCCTCTACCTGGTCACCCAGCTCTCCCGCCGCTGGGGCTCCCGCCCGCTCCCGGGCGGCGGCAAGGCGGTCTGGGCCGAAGTGGACCTGCCCGCCATCCCCGCCCCACGGTCCCCGGAACGGGCCGAGCGGGGGCGCCCCCAGAACAGCTGACGCACAGGCGCCCGCCCTTGCGGTCACCCGCGGACGGTGGTGACGGACGACGGATCACGGCCCTTCCCTCCCGCCGGCCGGCCCCCGACGACCGCGAGCGTCGCGCCGACGACGGTGACGAGTGCGCCCGCGACCTGGACCGCCGTGAAGGACTCCCCGAGGAAGACCACGGACGAGATCGTGCCGAAGACGGGCACCGCGAACATGGTGACCGTCGCGGTGACCGGGCTCACCGACCGCAGGCCCCGGTGGTAGAGGAGGTAGGCGACCGCGGTCGGGCCCACGGCGAGGAAGACGACGTTGGCCCAGGTGCCCGTCGTCAGCGAGCCCCACCGCGTGTGCCCCCATGACGGGATCGCCACCACCGTCAGGGCCAGGGCCCCGGCACCCGTGGCGTACGTCGTCGCCCGCAGCGGCTGCATGCCGCTCAGGACCGTCTTCGACGCGATGCTGTAGACCGCCCAGCAGCCGGCACCGAGCACGAAGACGAGATCACCCAGCAGGCGCGAGCCCGTCAGACCGGGCCCGGAGCCGGCGATTCCGCCGAGGAAGACGACCGCTCCGGCGAGGCCGAGCCCAAGACCCACCGCCCGGACGGCGGACGCCTTCTCCCGTCGCGTCAGCAGGAGGGCGAGCGTGGTCAGTACGGGACTCAACACGGGCACGATGACGCTGCCGTCGATGGCCGGAGCGAGCGAAAGGCCCCAGAAGAAGAGGAAGTTGTAGGCGAAGACGCCGACCAGGCCGACCAGGCCCGCCCGGGTCGCCTCCCTCCAGGAGAACGAGATCGAGCCGGGACGCAGGCAGAGCAGCAGCAGCAGGACGACGGCGCCGCCACCGAAGCGCAGGGCCGCGGCCACCTCGTGCGGCATCTGCCCGACCACGACCTTGGAACTGGTGAACGCGCTCCCGAAGAAGGCCATGGTGGTCAGCAGGTACACGTACGGGACGGCGTCGGTGCGCCGCCCGTCGGCGGGTCGGTCGGTCACGGTGACAGTCCACTCGTCGTCGGGGCGGGGAAGGGGGAGAGGGCGGGAACGGGGGGCGTCGGCGCTACTCCCACAGGTCCGTGGAGAGGTACTTCAGGCCGGAGTCGGGAAGGACGACGGCGATCGTGGCGCCGGCCAGGTCGCCGCGCAGCAGGCGCAGAGCGGCGGCGACGTTGGCACCCGCGGAGAAGCCGGCGAAGACGCCCTCGCGCGTCGCGAGCAGTCGGGACGTCGAGCGTGCCTCGTCGCCGCTGACCTGGACGTGTCCGTCGAGGGGCACACCGCGCAGGTGGGTGAGGTCGGGGCGGGAGAAGCCCCCGCCCTGGACGGGGTGGCGGGGCCGGGTGGCCGCCTGCCCCGCGAGCACCGCCGCGCCCTCGGGTTCGACGGCGAAGCATCTGACGGCCGGATCGCGTTCCTTGAGGGCGCGCGTCACGCCGGCGAGACATCCCCCCGTCCCCACGAAGTCGGCGAAGGCGTCGACCGCACCGCTCGTCTGGTCCCAGATCTCGGGTCCCGTGCCGCGGTAGTGGGCGTCCACGTTGCCCGGGTTCTCGAACTGGTCGGGGCGGAAGGCGCCGAGTTCCTCCGCGATCCGCTGCGCCTCCTCCTCGACCAGCCGGAGGTCACCGTCGGTGACCCGGCCGGGAACGGAGTCCGGAAGCTGGTCCACGAGCACGGTCTCGGCGCCCAGCGCCGCGATCATCCGCACGCGCTCGGCGGAGCCGCCCCGCGACAGGACCGCCACGAAGGGATGGCCGGTGACCGCACAGGCGATGGCGAGTCCCGCACCCGTGTTCCCGCTGGTGACCTCCACCACGGGCTGACCCGGACGCAGCAGGCCGCGGCGCTCGGCGTCCTCGATGAGGTGCTTCGCCACCCGGTCCTTCTTCGACCCGCCGGGGCTGAGGTACTCGAGCTTCGCCAGGACCGCTCCGTCCACGTCCGCGGCCGCGGTGAGCCGGTCCAGTCCGACCATCGGGGTCCGGCCGATCGCATCGATCACGGACGGCAGCACGGCACCGGCGAGCGTTATCCGGGGGGAAGGAGAAGCGCTACTTTCATCTCTCATAAACTACTGTAGCACTTTGAGAAAACGGGTTGAAAAGGGCACAAACAAGGTGCGGGTGCTACTCGTTCCAAGAGAATCTCCCGCGTCACAGCAGTCCGTGCAGTCGCGCCTGATGCGCCGCGGCCGTACGGTTGCGCGCCGCCAGTTTGCGCATCGCCGACCGCAGGTACGCCTTGACCGTCTCCAGGCCGAGCCCGAGTCGCGCCGCGATGTCCACGTTGCTCGCGCCCACCTCCACCAACCGGAGCACGTCGACCTCCCGGGGCGAGAGCACCGGGCGCGACCCGTGGGGCACCGGGCGGCCTTGCAGGGCCCGTTGGATGCGCACCAGTCTGGCACGCAGCGCCGGATCGTCCGTCTCGCCGATGACGGCGGCCAGTTCCGCCAGTGCCCCGCGGGTGAGCGGGGTGCCGGCCCCCGGCCCGCCGCCCAGCCGGTGCTCGGCGTCACGCCGCAACCGCTCGGCCTCGGCGACGGCCGCGCGGACCGTCCGGTCGCCGAGGGGCCCGCCACCGCGCACCGCGCCGTACAGGACGCCTCTCACCTCGCCCCTGACCAGCACGGGTACGGCGAGGACGGATGTCAGGCGCTCCGCCAGCACGACCCGGTCGTACTCGTGGGTGATCGCCATGCTGGTGACGTAGTCGTCGACCCGGAGCGGGGCTCGGCGGCACAGCACGCTCCCGCCGAGCCCCCTGCCCGCCCGCACGACGAGTCCGCGCGGCGAGTCCCCCATCGTGCCGAGGAGCGCACCGAGGACCAGGTGCAACCCCTGCGCGTCGCGCCGGGTCGTGCCGCCGAGGACGACGGGCACGCCGGTCGCCTCCCACAGGCGCTCCAGTCGCGCGGGCAGCAGCGCGTCGATCACGCGCCGGGTCTCAGTGCAGTCGTCCACCGACCGCTACCGTATTGCGCCAGTAGCGCTACATGTTTGCCTCATGCACCATGGTAGCGGTGGCCGACAGTCCGACGGCGTGCCGGGGGAGGCTGCCGCGGACGATCACCGTCGCGCCGCTGCGCTCGAGCCTCAGGTCCGGCATGAGGCGCCGCAGCCAGGCCAGGACCACGCGGTTCTCGCCGAGCACGTCGCAGCACACCTGCGTGCAGCCGAACGAGCCGAGGACAGCGGCCACTTCGCGCACGAGCCGGCGGCCGATCCCCCGGCCGCGCTGGGCGTCGGCGACGACGACCCCGATGTCGACGGTGTGCTCGCCGGTGCGGACCGCCATCACGTGACCGACGACGGTGTCTCCGTCCAGGGCCAGCAGTACCAGCTGCCGGGATGTGACGGTCACCATCTGCCGGACCAGGGCGGGGCTCACCTGACGCAGGGGCGCGAAGAACCGCCGGCGACGGCTGTCCGGGGACAGCCCGGCCAGGAACTCTCCGACCGGCCCGTCGTCTTGGTGCCGGGCACGGCGTACGGCGATCCGCCCCGCCGGTTCCCCGCGATCCGTCCGCTCCGGCGCATCGTTCCCGTCCATGGACGTGGACTATGAGGCGGCGGGCGCCGCCGCCGCTACCCGCGAAAGCGGGTATCCGCGTTGATGCCCGCGGGCCGGCTTGCGACGATGACGCGACGGCCGGGTCGGCGACGCCGGACGCGCCGACAGATCGGAAGCACTATCCTTTTTGTCATGAAAAGGAGTAGTAGATCCGAAGACATCGCGGCGACCCTGCGGCAGGAACTCGAGCGGTACTCCCCGGGGGAGAAGCTGCCCTCCAGCCGGTCGCTCGTCGAGCGCTTCGCGGTCAGCCCGGTCACCGTCTCGCGCGCGCTGGCCGCACTCTCCGCCGAAGGGCTCCTCGTCACCCGGCCGGGGGCCGGCGCCTACCGGGCGCAGCACAGCGCCATCGACACCAGGACCGTCGACACGTCCTGGCAGCAGATCGCGCTCACGGCCGAGGACCAGCCGCCCGGAGAGCCCGCTCCGCGGACCGTCGACGCCTCGAGCGTTCTGGCCGGCCTCCTGCCGCCACCTCCGGGCGTGATCGCCTTCAACGGCGGCTACCTGCACTCCTCGCTCCAGCCCCAGCAGGCCCTGGGGGCGGCCTTCGCCCGCGCCGCCCGCCGTCCCGGCGCGTGGGACCGCCCGCCCCTGGAGGGCCTGACCGCGCTGCGCTCCTGGTTCGCCCGCGAGGTGGGCGGGCCCAACGGCGGGGTCATCCCGTCGCAGGTGCTCATCACCGGAGGCGGCCAGGCCGCGCTGACCACCGCCCTGCAGGCCCTCGCTCCCCCGGGCTCCGCGGTCCTCGTGGAGTCGCCCACCTACCCCGGCCTGCTGTCCGCCGCGCGGGCCGTGGGGCTGCGCCCCGTGCCGGTGCCCATCGACGACGACGGTGTGCGCGTCGACCTCCTGGAGGAGGCCTTCGCGGCCACCGGTGCCCGCGTCTTCTACTGCCAGCCGCTCTTCCACAACCCCACGGGCGCGGTCCTCGCCCCCGACCGGCGCCGTCGCGTCGCCGAAGTCGCCCACGCGGCGGGCGCCTTCGTCATCGAGGACGACTTCGCGCGCCGGCTCGGCCACGGCGGACCGCTCCCGCCGCCCCTGGTGGCCGACGACGCCTACGGGGCCGTGGTGCACGTCAGCTCGCTGACCAAGCCGGCCTCGCCGAACCTTCGCGTCGGTGCGCTCGTCGCCCGCGGCCCCGTCATGGAGCGACTGCGCGCCATCCAGTTGGTCGACAGCTTCTTCGTGCCGCGCCCGCTCCAGGAGGCCGCCCTCGAACTCGTCGGCACCCCTGCCTGGCCGCGTCACGTGCGCTCCATCGCCTCGGCCCTCCAAGAGCGCCGCGAGGCCATGCTCGCCGCGCTGCGCCGTCACCTGCCGGGCGTCGCTGCCACCGTCCGCGCTCCGGCAGGCGGCTACCACCTGTGGCTCCGGCTGCCCGAGGGCACCGGCGAGTCCGCCCTCACCGCCGCGCTCCTGCGTGCCGACGTGGCGGTCTCCCCCGGCCGCCCGTACTTCGCCGCCGAGGCGCCGGCCCCGTACCTGCGGCTCAGTTTCGCCGACATCGCGGGCACCGACGAGATCTCGGAGGGCGTCCACCGCATCGCCACCGTCTGCGCCGAGTCCGGCATCCCGGTGGGCGGCGCCTGACGGAACGGGCGCCGGCAGCGCGGCGCCCGGCATATCGCTACGCGGAATTTCCGATAGCGCTACTGAAAATCTGATATTTGACAGTAGCGGTTCGCTGACCGATGCTTGATGAAGCACGCGTTACCCGCGAGTAGTTTTCCCTTCCCCAGGCCATCCGGTCGTTCTCGCGGGCGCTGCCGGCCGATGAACCACGCCATCCGCTGTGCTTCCCGGCCCCCGGTCCCGACGGCTGAGGAGAGCACCGTTGACCCCGACCACCGCTCCGCGTGAGAGCTACTACCGGCGCACGGGCGAGCACCGCTACCGACCTACCCCCCACGCGGAAGGCGCCTGGAACCCGGGCGAGCAGCACTTCGGCCCGCTCGCCGGACTCGTCGTCCACGCGCTGGACCGCCATCGGGCCGCCCGGCCCGCCGACGGCCTGGTCCCGGCACGGATCAGCTACGACATCCTCGGCTTCCTGGCGCTCGACGAGTGCGAGGTCACCGTCGAGTCCGTCCGACCCGACCGCACGGTCGAACTGCTGGAGGCAGTCGTCGCCGTGGCGGGCCGCCCGGTGGTCCGGGCACGCGCCTGGCTCCTCACGGCACTCGACACCGCCGCGGTCGCCGACACCCCTTTCGAACGCCTCGCACCGCCCGAGGACTTCGCCCCTTGGGCGATGAGCGAACAGTGGGACTGCGGTTACGCCCGGTCCCTCCAGGTCCGCCGGAGGACCTCGGGCCGGGCGGGCCGCGCCACCGCCTGGGTCGGCAGCCACGTGGGCCTCGTCGCCGGCGAACCGAGCACCGCACTCGCGTCCTTCGTCGCCCGGGTGGACGTGGTCAACGGAATGGCCGTCCAGCAGCCTCCCACGACGTGGATGTACCCCAACATGGACATGACCCTCCACTTCCACCGCCTCCCCGAGGGCGATTGGACCGGCCTGGACACCACCGTCAGCTTCGGCCCCGCCGGGCAGGGCCTCACCAGTGCGGTTCTCCACGACGCCGGCGGTCCGGTCGGCCACGCCCAGCAGATCCTCACCGTCCGCCCCCTGGAAGGCGTCAGCCGATGACCGAGACCGTCCTGCGACTGCTCCGGGAGCGCAGGCGACAGGGGAGCAGCCCCCTGAGCCGTCGCGACGACGCGCGCCTGGTCCTCCTGGTCGAAGGCGGCAGTTCCCGCGGCGCCTACTCCAGCGGCATGGCGATCGCCATCGAGCAACTCGGGCTGCTACCCCTGTTCGACGCCGTCTACGGCAGTTCGGCCGGAGCGCTCAACGCGGCGTGGCTGCTGTGCGGCCGGGCCGAGTCCACCATGCACGCCTGGTGGACCCCGGCGATCATGAGGACGACCATCGATCCCCGGCGCGCCCTGCGCCTCCGGCCCGTCGTGGACACCCGCTTCCTGGTCCACACCGTGTACACCGAGATCATGCCGATGGGGTTCCAGGAGATCCTCGACAGCACCGTCGAGTTCCACCCGATCGCGACGGACGCCCGCACCGGCCGCCCCACCGATCTGCACGAGCACATCCGTGACCAGGCCGGCCTGCAGGCGGCGCTCCGCGCGTCCGCTGCAATGCCCCTGCTCGCGGGCGAACCCGTCGAGATCGGCGGGCGGTCCTTCGTCGACGCCGGGGTGAGCGAGGCGGTCCCCGTACGGACGGCGCTCGCGCAGCGGGCCACCCACATCGTCGCCCTCCGCACACGCCGCGCGGACGAGACCCCGTCCGCTCCGCCCCTCGGCCAACGCCTGGTGATGTCACGCTGGTTCGCCAGGCGCGCGCCAGGAGCGCTCATGCCGTGGCTGCAGCGTGAGGCGATCAGGACGGAGGAGGAACGGCTCCTCGCCTCGCATCCCGCGACCCTGCAGATCCGTCCCCCGCTCGGCAGCGCGCCGATCGGCAACACCGAGCGACGCCCGGGGCCTCTCCGTGAAGCCGTCGGCACCGGCCGGCGGGCGGCACTGGCCGCGCTGGCCGGCTGCCTCGACGAGCCCGTGGCAGCGGGCTGAGCCGACGCGCCACGAGCGTGCCGCGGCCGCGGCCGCCCCCGGACGCGCTCCCGTACACCCCGCCGTACCGCACATGTCCACCGCGGGGCCCGTCCACCGGGCCCCTGATACACACGGAGCTCCCGCCATGGGCCACTACAAGTCGAATCTCCGCGACATCGAGTTCAACCTGTTCGAGGTGCTCGGCCGCGAACGGGTCTACGGGACCGGCCCGTTCGCCGAGATGGACGTCGAGACCGCCAAGGACGTCCTGGGCGAGGTCGCGCGCCTCGCGGAGAACGAGCTCGCAGCGTCGTTCGAGGACGGTGACCGCAACCCGCCGGTCTTCGACCCCGCCACCGGCGGCGCACCGCTGCCCGGCACCTTCAAGGACAGCCACCGGGCCTTCATGGACTCCGGATTCTGGCGCCTCGGCCTGCCCGAGCAGATCGGCGGCACCCCCGCACCCCGCTCCCTGATGTGGGCGTACGCGGAACTGGTGCTGGGAGCCAACCCCGCCGTCTGGATGTACGTCTCCGGCCCCGCGTACGCCATGGTGCTCTTCGAGGAGGGCAACGAGGTCCAGAAGAGGATCGCGGCCCTCGCGGTCGAGCGGCAGTGGGGCTCGACGATGGTGCTCACCGAGCCGGACGCCGGCTCGGACGTGGGCGCCGGCCGCACCAGGGCCGTCGAGCAGGAGGACGGCTCCTGGCACATCGAGGGCGTGAAGCG
>NZ_JBVKBW010000012.1:0-263190 GCF_055635295.1 Streptomyces sp. NPDC111520
AGACTTCCTCCACACCTACAACCACCACCGCTGCCACACCGCACTCGGAGGCAAGCCCCCGATCAGCCGCGTCAACAACGCTGCGGGTCAATACACCTAGGTCGTGTCGTCACATGAGCTCCCCCAGCTACCGCTGGGAGGTGCCCCCACCGCCCGGAGGGCGGGCCCCACGGCTCCCCCGGCTTGCGCCGGGAGGTGCCCCCTGGTGCGGTGCATCGCAAGGCGGAGAGTCGTCCTCGTAGTGGGCTACTCGGACGATGCGACAACGCAGCGTGGGGGCACCTCCCAGCGGAGCTGGGGGAGTGCCGTGCCTGGGGGCACCTCCCAGCGGAGCTGGGGGAGCGTTGCTGGGTGGGGGCACCCCCGGCCGAAGGTTGGGGGAGGGCATGTGACGACACGCACTAGCCCAAGGCGCCGAACCCGCCGGCGAAGTAGAGCAGCGGACGGGACTGGCTCTTGTGCCCGAAGTGCCGCACGTCGCCGACGAAGATGGTGTGGTCGCCGCCGGGCAGCGCCTCGGAGACGTCACAGACCACCGAGGCGATGGCGTCCCTGAGCACCGGCACGCCGTGCTCCTCGTCGACGGCCACGCCGGCGAAGCGGTCGGGCACCGGAGCGGCGAAGGTGCGGGCCAGGTCCTCGCAGTCCTCACCGAGGACGTTGACGGCGAAGCGCCCGTGCTCGGCTATGGCGGTGCGGGTGAACAGGTGGTTGCCGACGCACACGATCAGCTGCAGCGGGTCCAGCGACAGCGCGGAGACCGCGCTGGCCGTCATGCCCACGGGCGCGCTTGCGGTCCGGGTGGTGATGACGCTGACCCCGGTCGCCAGGCGTCCCATCGTGGAGCGGAAGGCGACGGACAGGTCGAGGGTTTCAGTCATGGGAGACCTCCGGGAGGGAGTGAGCCGAGCCCTGGTGGACGTGGTGAACTGTGCGCCGCCACCTGTTAATGCGGGGGAAACCGAGCGGAGACCCGGGGTTCACGCCTCACCGGCGCAACCTCTCGACCAGGCGTCGCATCTCCTCCGAAGGACGCACGCCGAGATCGGCCATCGCCCGCCGGTAGCCCCGGTACAGCTCGAGGAGACCGTCGTCGTCCCCGGCTGCCTCGGCGCCCGCGAGCGCCAGCCGCCAGGCCTGCTCACGGTAGGGATCACGTTCCAGCGCCGCTCCCGCGAGTTCCCGTGTCTCGCGGATCCGGCCCAGGCGCAGGGCGACTGCGGCCGCGTCGGCCTGCGCCTGGGTGAACGCCGCCGTCAGCGCGTCGCGGCGGGCGTCCAGCCACGGCGTGGAGACGCCCTCGAAGTACGGGCCGCCCCCCGCCGTCCGCAGCGCCTCCAGCAGGGTGCGGAACCGGTGTTCGCCGTCCTGCCGGCCGGCCTCGGTCAGCAGGCGCTCGAAGGAACCCGAGGACCCCGCCACGGACGCCTCGGGCGTCAACCGGTAGACGTCCGCCTCCTGCACGAGCGCCACGCCCTCGGGCAGCACCTCCCGCAGCCGGTACACCGCCTGCCGCAGGTAGCTGCGCCCCGTCGCGTCGCTCCGTCCCGGGAACAGGGCGGCCAGCAGCGCCGCGCGCCGTGCGCCGGCGGCCGGTCCGTCCAGCAGGAACGCCAGCAGTTCGGTGCTCTTGGCCAGGCGCGGGCGGACCTCCCGCCCGTCGGCGGACAGCCGCACCGTCCCGAACTCCTCGAGGACCAGCCGCGGTGGGACGGGGGCGCGCAGCGCCGCCCGGCCGGCGGACAGTGCCGCCACCAGCGCGTGCCACGGCGAGGAGTGCGAGGGCTCGGCGTCGGCCCTGCGCACGGCGACCGCCGGCACGTCGTCCAGTGCCTGCAGCAGCAGATGGCGTCCGCCGCGGGCGTTCGCCACGCCCAGGGCGAGGTCGGCCGCGGCGTCCGCGGCCGCCGCGTCACCGGCGCGCCACATCGCCTCGCTCAAGTAGACGGCGGCGGTGGGCAGTTCCAGCAGCCGGTCGCCCGTGGTCATGGCGGCCACCGCGGCGGCGAGCCGGTGGGCCGCCTCCTGGTCCCGGCCCGCCAGGAGGAGCTGCAGTCCGCTCCACGTGGCCGCCAGGTCCGCGGTGAAGGCGTAGCGGGTGCTGCCGCGGTGGGCGGCCTCGGTCAGGGCCCGGGTGGCCCGTGCGAGGTCGCCGTCGAGACGCAGGGCCAGTTTGGCCTCCAGCAGCAGGCTGAGGATCCCGTACACGCGTGATCCGGTGGCCGCGACGGCCCGGCGTCCGGCCGTCAGCGCGGCCCAGGCCTCCTCGCGCCGCCCGAGGTCGGCCAGCAGTTCGACGTCGTCGATGGCCGTGAGCCACACCGGCCGGGGCCCTTCACCGAGGGACGCGTACAGCTCACCGGCCCGGGAGATGCGTCCCGTCGCCCGCAGCGCCGCGACCGTCCAGGGCGCACCGGTCGCCCGGTGCCAGGCACCGCGCGGAGCGGGCTCGCCCTGCAACTGGGCGAGCCGCCCGGCCATGTAGGCGATCCGCATCAGCATGACCTCGACGGGGCCCGAGGCGTCGGCCCGCGGGTCCGGGAGCGTCGTGAGGGGGGTGCCGTCCGCCAGGGAGAGGAGGGCGGCGGCGATGTCGCGGTGGCGTCCGGGGGGCATGACGCGCAGCATCCGCCGGGCCTCGTCGGTCCTGCCCGCGTGCCAGAAGCACCACACCAGCAGCGCCAGGTCCTCACTGCCGCCGGGTTGCCCGGGCAACCGCCCCCACCAGGACGCTCCGTGGAGTCCGGCAGTTGCAGCCCGCGCCAGCACTGCTCGCGGCCGAACGCCACGCGCAGCGCCGCGGAGGCCAGCCCCGGGGCGGGCGGCCCGGGCACCGGGCGCATCCGGTCGAGCCAGCTCTCCGCCGTCGCCAGGTCCAGCCGCTCCAGGACACCGGGCAGGACCTGCTCGGCGGCGCGCCGAGCCGCCGCCGACTCCCCGGCCATCAACAGCTCCGTCACGGCCTCCTCATGACGGCCGGCCGTTTCCAGCAACCGGGCGTGACGACGCCTCAGCTCGCGCCGGGCGCCGGCCTCCATGGCGTCGGCGCGCCGGAGCAGGTGCCCGCGGAAGCACGGCAGTATCCGCACGTGGGTGCCGTCGGGGGACCAGGTCAGCGGCAGCCGGCGGCGCCGCAGGGTGGCCAGGACCCGGTCCGGTCCGGACAGCCCGAGCGCGTTGGCGGACTCGGCGGTCACCTCGTCCAGCACGCTGGTGGCGACCAGCAGCGCCACCTCGTCCGCGGTGAGCTGCCGCAGCAGGTCCGCGCAGAGGAGGTCGAGCCGGCCGGCGCCGGTAGCGGGTCCGGTGGCCCACCAGTCGTGCAGGACACCGGTGACCCAGCCCTCGACGGCCCGCACCCGGAACCTCGCCTGCTCCTCCAGGCCGGTGGGCCGCAGGGCCCGGGCGGCCTCGGAGACGTCGAAGGCGAGGTCGGTGTCGTCGAGGAAGGCCACGCGGTGGACGTCGCCGAGGCCGCCCACGCCGTGCGGTGGCTCCGCCCGGGAGACGAGCACCAGCCGCGTCCCCGGGGGCGGTTGCAGGACGAGTGCGGTGAGCGCGTCCTCGGCCGCCGGGTGGCCCGCGAGGTGTTCCAGGCCGTCGACGACGAGGACGGGCGGCCCCACGCGGGCGGCGGGCACCACCCGCGCCAGGCGGTCGCGGAACGCCCCGGCGGTGGTGTCGCCGGCGGCGAGGCCGCCCAACGGGATCCAGGCCGCGGGCCCCGGTAGGGCCCGCGCCGCCTGGAGCACCGCGGTGGTCTTGCCCGCCCCGGCGGAGGCCGCGACGACCAGCACCGGATGCCCGGCGAGCGCCTGGAGGATACGGCGGGTCACCCGTGGCCGCGGGACGACATGGGCCGGCAGGCCGGGCAGGCCCGGCTGTTCGGGACGTTCGGGCTGGCCGGGCGGGCCGGGCTGGCCGGGCGGGGCCGGTGGCCGCCGGTCAGGAAGGCCGGGGGTCATGAGCCGACCGTCCCGGCTCGAGCACGAAGGTGTGACGCAGCAGTGTGTACGGCTCGTCGGTCCGCGTGCCGTACGGGCCGGTGCCGGCCTGGTGGCTCGCGTACTCCGACACCAGCGACTGCTTGACGCCGAAGACCGGGTCCTGGTCCAGGTACGGGTCGTCGGCGGGGAACAGCATGGTGGTCACGCGCTGGAAGCCCTCAGCGGCGACCACGACGTGCAGGTGCGCCGGCCGCATCACGGACCGGCCGGTGGTCCGCATCAGCTCGCCCACCGGCCCGTCGTCCGGGATGGGGTAGCTCGACGGGCGGATGGAGCGGAACCGGAAGCGGCCCTCGCCGTCGCTGCGCAGCAGGGCCCGCATGGCGGGGTCGGACAGGCCGGGGACGTCCACGTCGTAGTGGCCGTCCGCGTCGCTGTGCCACACGTCGATCGCGGCGTCCGCCACCGGCGCGCCGTGGGTGTCGGTGACCAGGCCCTCGAAGAAGAAGGGCGTGCCGGGCAGTCCCTCGGAGATGTCCGCGCCGTCGGCCGCCCGCGGGCGGTCGTCCCGGAAGAAAGGGCCGAGGACGCTGTTCTGCGTCGATCCCGCGGCGCGCCGGTTGCCGAGGGCGTCGACCAGCATCGTGATCCCCAGTACGTCGGAGAGCAGGATGAACTCCTGCCTGGTGGCCGTGCACTTCAGGCCCGTCCGGGTGAGGAAGTCCACACCGCGCGCCCACTCGTCCTCGGTCAGACCGGTCTCACGGACGAAGTCGTGCGCGTGGCGGACCAGGGCCTCGAGGATGCCGGCGAGGCGGGCGTCCTTCGCGTGGCGGACGGTGGAGGCCACGGCCTCCGTGATGGTGGAGTCGGTGAGGTCACGCATGACGGGCTCCCGTCGGGTCGTGGGGCTGGTCGGAGGTGGCCCGGAGCGGCGGTTCGCCCGCCCAGGCGCGTCGGAGGAGGTCGTGCACGGCGTCCCGGTGCACCGGCCGCGGGTTCCAGTAGCCGTCGCGGACGATCAGGTCCGCCGCCTCGGCGATGCCCGACTCGGGCATGCCCAGGTCGCGCAGCGCGCGGGGGGCGCCGACGCCGGCCGCGAAGTCGAGGACCGCGCGGGCGGGGTCCGGCCCGGGCAGCGCCCGCCCGATCCGGGCCATCGCCGCCCCGGCCGCCGGGGCGTTGTACGCGATGACGTGGGGCAGCACGACGGCGTGCGTCTGCGCGTGCGGGAGGTCGAAGGAGCCGCCCAGGACGTGGCACACCTTGTGGTGCAGGGCCATGCCGACCGTGCCCAGGCAACTCCCCGCGAGCCAGGCACCGTACAACGCCGTGGCGCGGGCCTCGGTGTCCGCGGGATCGCGCAGGATCGCCGGCAGCGCCGCGGCCAGGGCGTCCAGGGCCTCGCCCGCGGTGAGGAAGGCGAGCGGGTCGCCGTCCTGGCCGTACAGGGCCTCCACGGCGTGGGCCATCGCGTTGAGGCCGCTGACGGCGGCGACGTGCGGCGGCAGGGTGAGGGTGAGGTCGACGTCGTACACGACCGTGTCGAGCAGGATCTCCGGCAGCCGCCGGGTGGTCTTCACGCCGCCCTGGGTCTCGCCCAGGATCGGGGTCATCTCCGAACCGGCGTACGTCGTGGGGAGGGCGAGGTGCGGCAGCCCGGTGCGCAGCGCGACGGCCTTGCCGAGGCCGATCGTCGAGCCGCCGCCCACGGCGACCAGGCAGTCCGCGCGGGTGGCCCGTGCCGCTTCGACCGCCTTCTCCGTGACCGCCACGGGCGTGTGGGCTGCCGCCTGGTCGAAGACGCCGGCGGTGAGGGCACCGAGGAGCCCGGCCACCTCGCCGGCCTGGCCGGTCTGCCCGGGGGTGCACAGCACCAGGGCCCGGCCGCACTCCAATGCCCTGACCTCGTCGGCGAGCTCCCTGCGCGTTCCGCTGCCGAAGACCACTTTCGTGATCTGTCCTCTGTGCACGAACGACTTCATGGCTGCCTCTCGCAATGTCCTTTACCGAAAAGGGAGTCTCGACGTCCGTTCGGTGACGCGTCAATGAAGGGTTCACGTGATGGTGCGCGGGCCGGTTCGATTACCGCATTCACGTGACGACCGGCGGATTGCCCAGGGGTCACGGTGGGCGCGGATATCACCCATCCTGGTGATGCGCACGGCGGTTGGGGCCGCCGGCATGCCCGAAAGGGCTGCTGTCGGCGCGAGTGCGGTCCGCCGGCAAGTGCATGGTGCGGACCACTTCGGCAATGCGGCTTCGCGTACGCAGTTCCGGGCTGTGGAAATTCCGGTGATCGCCGCTCCGGAGGTTCGGCCTTCATCTCCGCATGTGTGGGGAATGGTGAAAGGCGCCCCCGGCAGCCGATCACCACGTGACCGGTGCCGAAGTGCCGTACCGGGAAGCGCGGGCCGGAGATACGTCAGGCGCGCGACCGACGTCCGTGCGGGAACCGTCGCCCCGGGGCGGCGCGCAGCCAGGTCCCGGCCAGAACGCACACGGCGGCTGCACCGTACGCGCAGGTCTGAAGGGGGAGGCCGGGCAGCAGACCGCCCCCGAGGTAGAGGAGGGTGCCGGCGAGGGTGACGGACAGCCACTCCCAGCGGCCGTCCAGCGCGACGAGACCGACGACGAGCAGCGCGTACCAGGGGTAGTTGGGCGACACCAGCAGCAGTGCGGTACCGGTCAGCACGAGGGCACCGCGCCACGGGCGGGCCGGGTCGCCGCGCCACCACACGTGCAGGGCCAGCAGCGTGAGGAGCACGAGGACGACCACTCCCGCGGTGGCGTCCGGCAGCAGCAGACGCAGCAGGGCGAAGCGGTGCACGTCACCGGGTTCGTAGCCCTCCTCCCGCAGGTAGCCGGGCAGATAGCCCAGGACGCCCGCGCCGGACCCGGCGACGTAGGGGAGGTAGGCGAACGCGACCACCGCGACCGTCGCCGTCACCGTGCGCAGGATGCGGGCCGGACCGCGCTCCCCGGACAGCGCGCCGGGCAGGGTCAGCAGGGGCAGCACCTTCACGGCGACGGCGGCACCGAGGAGCGCGCCACGCCGGGCCCCGGCGCCGGCGGTACCGAGGGCGAGCACGGTGAGCAGGACACCGAGGGCGTCGATGTGGGCGTTGTTCACCGCTTCGAAGGGGACGGCCGGGCACCACGCCCACAGGGCGGCGAGTGCCGGGGCCCGGCGGGGGTCACCGCGCCGGCGCAGCACCGCCAGCAGGGCGACGGTGGTGGTGAACGCCAGTACGGCACCGCCCGCTTGGAGCGGCTTGTGGCGGCTGCCGGACGGAGTGAGGAAATGGACGGCGGCGAACCAGCCTTCGGCCACGGGCGGGTAGATGGTCGGCACGTCGGGCCGGTTGATGCGGGTGCACGAGCCGCTGTCCGTCCGGGTCAGCCCCCAGCCCCGGCAGGAACCCTTGGTGGGGAACAGCCAGTCGTCACGCAACCCGGCGAGTTCGCGCGCGGCGGGAGGGCGGGCGTACGGGGAGATCCCGGCGGCCTGGACACGGCCGTCCCATGCGTAGCGGTACATGTCGGTGCTGGTGCGGGGTGGGGCGGCCATCCCGGCCAGTGCCACGGCGGCCGCCCCGGCGAGGACGAGAGCGGTGGCGGCGCGAGCCGGGACCTTGCGGACGGCCCATGCCGAGGCGGCGAACAGCGTCCAGGCGACGGCGTATCCGGCCAGTATGCGGCCCGGGTCGCTCCGGCTGTCGCCCACGCGCAGGGTGCCGACGACGACGGCGGTCAGTGCGGCGAGGAGCACCGCGACGGCGATGGTGCGCACGCGGGCCGGCGCGCGCTCCACGGATGCGACGGGCGGGACGGCCGGCGGCTGAGGGGACCGGTGGTGTGCGGCGGTGGCGTCACTCATGCGCGTCGGGCCTCCCTGTGGTCCTCGGGGCTCCGCCGGGGCGACGCAGTTCCACGAACGGGCGGTCCTCGCAGGTCCACCGGGCGGCCGGGATCCACCCCGTCGCCCGGGCGGTGCGCAGCAGCGCCGTGGTGCCGAGGCGTGCCCAGGGAAACGGACGGCCGTGCCGGCCTCCGGCGTCCTCGACCCGTACGGTGAGGCGCTCGTCCCGATCGTGGGGCGCGGCCTCCGCCAGCAGGCGCCCACCAGGCGCGACCAGGGCGTGCAGGCGGGTGAGGAGGGCGGGCGGGTCGCCGCCGATGCCGATGTTGCCGTCCATCAGCAGGACGCTGCCCCAGCGGCCCTCCCCGGGCAGGCGGTCGAAGACGGAACGGCGTACGGCGGACCCGCCGTGCTGCCGGGTCCGGGCCACGGCGGCCTGGCTCACGTCCACGCCGAGCGCCCGCACCCGGCGCGCGGCGAGGGCGGCGACCAGCCGTCCCGGTCCGCAGCCGACGTCGAGGACGGGGCCGGTGCACCGGTCCAGCACGGTGGTGTCGGCGGCGTCGGCGGGGCCACACCAGCGCTCGACGTCCAGCGGCAGCAGTTGCCCTGCCGCCGTGGTGCCGTCCGGTGCGCCGGGGGCCGACAGGTGGCGCAGGAAGAGCGGGCCCCGGCCGGTGCGCAGGGCGTGGGCGTAGGGGTCGTCCGTCCACGGCTCGCCCGGCTGCACCGGCTGCTGCCCGACCGGACGGGGCCGTACGGGGAGGCCGCCGGGCCGCTCCGGGTTGCGGGTTCTCCAGCGGCCCGCTGTTCGCGTCGCCGGTTCGGCGAGGACGGGGTCCGGGCTGCCTGCCGTCCCGCTCATCGGCCCGCCCCCGCGAGCGAGTTCAGCGTCGTGGCGAAGTGCGAGCCGGGCGGGCAGCAGGCGGCGACCCCGGCGGCGTCGGCGGCTGTGTCCACGTCACGCAGCACCGGCAGGTCGCGCACGCTGAGCCCGGCCTCGACGAGCCGGCGCCGCTGCGTCGCACCGGTGCGGTCCGTGGACATCGGCACGCCGCGCACGAGTGCCGCGGCGCGCCCCGGTTCGGCGAGGCCCAGCGCCCAGAAGCCGCCGTCCTCAGCAGGGCCGAACCAGGCGTCGTGACCGTCCTGCCCGGCCTCCGCGAGGAGTTCCACGGTCAGTTGCGGGGTGTCCATGCCGACGAGGAGGGCCGGTCCGCCGTCGCAGAGGGCGAAGGCGGCCGCGATCCTCTCGTCCAGGCCGCCGCTCTCCTGGCGGACGACGTCGATGCCGGGCGGCAGCCACGGCCCGGGAGCACCGTCGAGGACGAGGACCCGGCGGCGGGCAGGGGCCCTGAGGACCGTGCGCAGCGTGTCGGTGAGGGCCGCCTCGGCGAGTGCGGCGGCTTCCTGGGGCGTGTACGGGGGAGTGAGCCGTGTCTTGACCCGTCCCGGCACGGGTTCCTTGGCGATGACCAGCAGCGTGGCGCGGCCCGCGGCCGGCTGACGGGGACTCATCGTGCCGTCCCCCGTGCGGTCTCCGCGGTCGCCGGTCCGGCGGCGGGGGGTTCGCTTGCGGGAGGTTCGGCGAGCACGGAACGCATGTCCCGGACCGCCTGCCAGGTGCCGCGCCAGGTGCCGGTGACCTTGGAGCGGCCCGTACGTGGAAGGTAGGGCACGTCCGTCTCCTCCACCCGCCATCCCGCGTCGGCGGCACGGACCACCATCTGCAGGGGGTAGCCGGAGCGGCGGTCGGTCAGGTCCAGGGCGAGCAGGGACTCGCGGCGGGCGGCGCGCATCGGTCCGAGGTCGTGGAGGCGCAGGCCGGTGCGCCGGCGGACCAGCCGGGCCAGTTCCAGGTTGGCCAGCCGGGCGTGCAGGGGCCACGCGCCTCGTGTGACGGGCCTGCGCCGGCCGAGGACGAGGTCGGCGGTGCCGGCCAGGACGGGTCCGGCGACGGAGGGCAGCAACGAGGGGTCGAGGGAGGCGTCGCAGTCGCAGAAGCAGACGACGTCGGCCGTCGCAGCGGTGAGTCCCGCATGACACGCGGCACCAAAACCACGCCGTGGCGCGTGGACGACGTGGGCCCCGAGGGCCCGGGCGATGTCCGCCGAGCCGTCGGTGGAGCCGTTGTCGACGACGATCGCGCGCCAGCCCTCGGGGATGCGGTCCAGCACCCACGGCAGGGCCTCGGCCTCGTCGAGGCACGGCAGCACCACGTCCACCGGGACGGAGGGAGAAGGGGATGTCTCGATCACCCGACTCACCCTACGGGCGCAAAAGCCGCAAAAGGGATTCCGCTGTCTTACGGATCGCTGACGTCCGCGGGCGCTCCCGCGGCCGGGCGAAGACCGGGTGCGAGACTCGACGACGTGAAGCACGTACTCGTCGTGGACGACGACGCCACCGTGGCCGAGGTCGTGGCCGGCTACCTGAACCGCGCGGGCTTCGGCGTGGACGTGGCCCCCGACGGACCCTCCGCCGTGGCCCGGGCCGCCGCGCGACCGCCCCACCTCGTGGTCCTGGACCTCATGCTCCCCGGCATGGACGGCCTGGAGGTCTGCCGCCGCATCCGCGACGAAGGGCCGGTCCCCGTGATCATGCTGACGGCGCGCGGCGACGAGGAGGACCGGGTCCTCGGCCTGGAAGTCGGCGCCGACGACTACGTCACGAAGCCCTTCAGCCCCCGGGAACTCGTGCTCAGGGTCGAGTCGGTGCTGCGCCGTACGGGAGACCGGACGACCCGGGCCCCGGACGGATCAGGGCTGCGCGCCGGTCCCCTCGTCCTGGATCCCGGCGCCCGCCGCGTCGTCCGCCACGGCGTCGAGCTCTCCCTGACGATCCGTGAGTTCGACCTGCTGGAGTTCTTCCTGCGCAATCCCGGCCGCGCGACGAGCCGGGAGGAGCTGATGCGCCGCGTGTGGGGCTGGGAGTTCGGGGACCTGTCGACCGTCACCGTCCACGTGCGACGGCTGCGGGAGAAGGTCGAGAGCGATCCCGCTCACCCCCTCCTGATCAGCACGGTGTGGGGCGTCGGCTACCGGTTCGACCCGCCGCCGGCGGACGAGGGGGCCCGCGATGGTGCATGACACCCTTCTGATCGTGGTCTACGCGGCCATCGGCGCGGCCGGTGCGGGCCTGCTGGGCACGGGCGTCCTCCGGCTGCTGCGCAACCGCTCGGTCGCCCTGTCGCTGGCGGTGGTGGCCGTCGTCACGGTCGCGGCGATGCTCGCCGGAACCATGCTGGTGTCCTGGGCCATGTTCCTGTCCGACCACGACCTGTGGGTCGTGACCATGGTCTGCTCGATCGCCGCGGCGGTCTCACTGGTGGTGGCATTGACGCTCGGACGCGGTGTGGTCCGCGGCAGCCGGGCCCTGGCCGAGGCCACCCGCGCCCTCGGCGACGGCGGCGGTTTCACCCCGCCCGCCGCCGCGCCCACCGCCGAACTGGCCGAACTCGGTCGTGAACTGGCCGCCACCAGCGCGAAGCTCGCGGCGTCCAGGGAGCGCGAGAGGGCCCTGGAGGACTCCCGCCGCGAACTGGTCGCCTGGATCTCCCACGACCTTCGCACGCCGCTGGCCGGACTGCAGGCCATGACCGAAGCCCTGGAGGACGGCATGGTCGACGACCCGGCCGTCTACCACGCCCGCATCCGCACGGAGGTCGAGCGCATGAGCGGCATGGTCGGCGACCTCTTCGAGCTCTCCCGCATCCAGGCCGGCGTCCTCGCGCTGCACACCACCCGCGTGTCGGTCTACGACCTCGTCGGCGACGCGCTCGCGGGCGCGGCCGCACTGGCGAAGGAGCGCGGCGTGCGGATCGTCGGGGACGGCGTCGAACCGGTCCCGGTCGAGGTCGACGGCCGCGAGATGTCCAGGGTGCTGGCCAACCTGCTCGTCAACGCGATCCACCGGACCCCTGCCGACGGCACGATCGCGGTGTCGGCCCGCCGGGAGGCGGACAGCGTCGTGGTGTCGGTGACGGACGGCTGCGGCGGCATTCCCGTGGAGGACCTGCCCCGGGTCTTCGACACCGGCTGGCGCGGCACCGACGCACGGACCCCGCCCGCCGGAGCGGGGCTGGGCCTGGCGATCGTGCGCGGGATCGTGGAGGCGCACAAGGGCCGGGCGGCGGTGCGCAACGTTCCCGGCGGCTGCCGGTTCGAGGTCCGCCTGCCCGCCGCGGCGCCCTGAGACGCCCGCCACGGCCCGGGCCCCGCCGTGCCCCGGGAACCCGCCCGGCCGGGCGCGGACGGTCAGCCGTGCCGCAGCGGCGCGGTCGCGAACTCCGCCATCCCCTGCGCGAACACGACCCGCGGCTGCCAGCCCAGTTCCTCGCGCAGCCTGCGCGAGGAGGCGGTGATGTGGCGGACGTCGCCGAGCCGGTACTCGCCCGTGACCACCGGTGTCTTAGTGCCGTGCGCCCCTGCCAGGGCGGCGGCCATCTCCCCGACCGTGTGCGGCTCACCGCTGCCGACGTTGTACGTTCGCGCGGCGCCCTCGGGCAGCTCCGGCAGCCGCTCCAGGGCGGCGAGGTTGGCCCCGGCCACGTCCCGGACGTGGACGAAGTCACGCCGCTGGCCGCCGTCCTCGAACACCCGCGGCGCCTCACCGCGCTCCAGCGCCGACCGGAACAGCGAGGCGACCCCCGCGTACGGGGTGTCGCGCGGCATGCCCGGTCCGTACACGTTGTGGTACCGCAACGCCGTGACGCGTCCGCCCACCGCGCGCGCCCACGCCGAGGCGAGGTGTTCCTGCGTCAGCTTGGTGGCGGCGTACACGTTGCGGGGGTCGAGCGGGGCGTCCTCGGCCACCAGCCCGGGTGCCAGTGGTTCGCCGCACCGCGGGCACGGTGGTTCGAAGCGTCCCGCGCGCAGGTCCGCCACCTTGCGCGGTCCGGGGCCCACGACGCCGTGCGACGGGCACTCGTACCGTCCCTCGCCGTAGACCACCATCGAACTCGCCAGCAGCAGCGACCCGACTCCGGCCTCGGCCATGCCGGCCAGGAGCACCGCGGTGCCCAGGTCGTTGCACCCCACATAGGCGGGGGCGTCGGCGAAGTCCTTGCCGAGGCCGACCATCGCCGCCTGGTGGCAGACGGCGTCCACGCCCCGCAGGGCGTCGGACACCGCCTCCGCGTCGCGGACGTCCGCGTGCCGCCAGTCCACCTCCGCGGGGACCGGCGGGGGCGTGCGGTGCGCCGCGGGCAGCAGCGCGTCGAGCACGCGCACCTCGTGCCCGGCGCCGGTGAGGGCGGTGACGACGTGCGAGCCGATGAAGCCCGCACCTCCGGTGACCAGGATCAACATGATCCGACCGTACGGCCGCCGGCCGGCCGTGCGGCCGAGCGACGCCGTCACGTCAGCCTTTCGTAAGCCTTCCCGCCGCCATTCACCGCCGGCGGCCGCGGCGGGCACCCCGCACGGCGACCACGAGGATCGTGACCACTGCCACGGCAGCCAGCGTGACCAGCCAGTCGCGCGGGTAGTCCAGCGGCAGGACCGATGGGTTGGCCGGCTGCCCCGGGCGCAGCATCACCGGCAGGGCGACCACGGTCAGGGCGCCGCCGACCAGCAACGCCGCGTGGACGGGCCCGCGAGGGCCCCCACGGACCAGCGCCCAGCCGATCAGCAGCACCAGCGGTGCGACCAGCGCGTCGTGCAGCACCACCGCGCCGCCGAGCCAGATCAGGACGCCGGGCAGGTCGGTCACCCCCGTCAGCAGGCGGACGCCCACGCCGGCGAGCAGCACACCGACCGCGCCGGTGAGCCACCGTGTCACCCCCGCCCTCACGTCAGCACCTCCAGCCGGCCGACCCACTTGGTCTGCAGCACGCCCGGCCGGTTCGGGGCGATCAGGCGGGCGGGGTAGCCGTGGTCCGGGGTGAGCTCCGCACCGTTGAGGCGCAGGGCGAGCAGGGTCAGCGGGTCGCGCGCGTACGTGTGTCCCATCTCGGAGACGCGGTAGCCGCCCCGGCGTTCCAGGGAAACCACCCGTACCCCGGCGTGCGGCGGGGCACCCGCGAGGTCCAGGAGGTCCGCGATCCGCACGCCCGTCCAGCGGGCCGACTTGCTCCAGCCCTCCACACAGGCGATCGGCAGCTCGGCCTCGTGCTGCCGCAGGCCCCTCACCTCGTCAAGTGTCAGCGTGTACGGCCGCGGCCCGACGACCGTCAGGCGATAGCGGTCGGCCGTGACCGGTCCGACTCCGGCCGCGACGGCGGTGCGGTTGACCGGCAGGCCCTGCGGGCCGTGGTCCGGATGGCGTGGTGCCAGCAGGACGAGACCCTTCAGCGGGGTGAAGGACTGTCCCACGGTGGTCACGGTGACCGCGCCGACCGCCGTCGCCACCGCGGCGAGCAGCGAGCGCCGGCCGGGACCGTCCTCCTCGGGCAGGGCGACGGTTCCCGGAGACCGCCGGCTCCAGTGGTCCCGGATCTCCGGCGCCTTGACCGCGATGTGCAGCAGCACCGATCCGGCCGCCAGCCAGGCCACGGCGTAGTGGACCGGCACGAAGGAGAACGACCACGGATACCACTGCGCGATGTTCAGGAGGCCGGTGCCGAGTTCGAACAGGGCGGCGGCCACCAGTACGGCCACCGACAACCGTTCCAGGGCGTGCCGCAACGACCTCACCGGAGGCCAGGAGAACAACCGCGGGTACACCGTCCACAACTTCGCCAGCAGCAGCGGGACCGCGGCGATGCCCGAAGCGACGTGCAACCCCTGCGTCACCCGGTAACCCCACACCGGACGGCTCGGCAGGTCGCCTGCCGCCCAGCCGGGCGGATGCTGCAGCAGATGGCTGATCAGACCGGTGGCGAAGCACACCGCGAAGGCGATCCCGAGCCACCGCCCGATCGAGGTCGCCGTTCGGGCGTCGTGCAGCGGGGCGTCGAACCGTGGCGGGAACAAGCGTGATCTCATGCGTCCATCTGAGCCGTCACCAGGGCGTCGCGGAACAGCCGGGCCCCTTACGGAACAAGGACGTTCGAGCCCCGGTCGGGCTGCCGTTGCGCACGGACCATGGGGCCGGTCACCGCGCGGGGTGGTGGCGCCGGTAGTGGCGGGCGACGCGTTCGCGGTTGCCGCACCCGGCAGAGCACCATTGGCGGCGCGGGTGATCCTTGACGAAGAACAGCAGGCAGTTGGGCGCCAGGCAGGGGCGCAGGCGATCGCGGTCCGGCCCGCTGAAGAGCTCGACGGCCTGGTGCGCGATGAGCTGTACGGCCAGGCGTGCGGGCGACCTGTCGCCGCGGTAGACCCGTGAGGTCTGCCCGCCGGCGGGCCACCGCAGTTCCGGCCAGGCGTGGGCAAGGGCGTTCAGGGCGCTGATCGCCTTCTGCCGCTCCAGCTTCGGCGCGGTCGCCGGCGGACGCGGGTCTCCGGTCGTCTCCGCAGCCAGCCGTCGCAAAGCGTCGCGCAGCGTCCGGAGGGACGCGGCGACTTGGCGTACGTCGTCCGCACCGAGTTGGCCGGGACGGATCCCGGTCCCGGACGGGAGCCGTCCTGCAACCGCGTGCAGCCAGGCCACGACACCGGCGTCATCGGCGAGGGCGTCGCGGATGCCGCCGCTCCCGACGGCGACGGTGTTCATGAGTTCGATGGGCAGCGGTTCCCCCAGCAGCACCGCGCTCGTGGTCGCTTCCTCGGTCCTCATGCTGTCCACTCTATCGCTTTTCTAATGGTTGGCATTCGTATTTTCCATTTGACTCCATGAAACGAGCGCGTGAGGCTCCTAATGGTTACAAAAACAGCAAGCGTTAGTTCCTCGTGGAAGGAGTCCGTCGTGTCCGTACTGCCCCTCATCGACCCCGCCGAGGCCACCGGCGACGCCGCGACGCTGCTCGCCGAGCTGAAGCGGACCGTCGGGTCCGTGCCGAACATGGCGAAGGCGATGGCGAACAGCCCGGCCCTGCTGAAGGGCTGGATGAGCCTGTCCGGCGCACTCGCCGGCGGTGTGCTGCCCGCGGCGATCCGGGAGCGCCTGGCGCTGGCGACTGCCGAGTACAACCGCTGCACCTATTGCCTGTCCGCCCACACCTTCCTGAGCAGGAACGTCGCCAAGGTCGAGGACCTCGAGATCGACCGCGCCAGGCACGCGGAGTCCGCCGACCCCCACGTGGCGGCCCTGCTCGCCCTGTCCGACGCCATCCTCCGGGGTCGCGGCGCGATCGACCCGGCCACCCTTGAGACGGCCCGCGCCGCCGGCGTCACCGACGTCGAGATCGCCGAGGTCGTGGGCAACCTCGCCCTCAACATCCTGACGAACTACTTCAACCTCGTCGCCGACGCGGACAACGAGTTCCCCGTCGTCGTGCCGCATCAGCAGCTCTGACGACATCAGCTGTTCGGGCGACGTCCCGGCGCCTGCTCGGCCCATCGTTGCGCGCCATCCGCGAGCCGCCGGCAGCAGGCTTGCAAGAGGCGTTCTCCACCCGCCTCCCGGGACCTGACGACAGCCCGCAGACCAGCCACGAGGACGGAATGAGGAAGCATCGATGACCGAGGAATCCAGGACGCAGGGTCAGGACGGGTACGACGTGATCGTGCTGGGAGCCGGCCCCGTCGGGCAGAACGTCGCCGAACACGCCCGCGCGGCGGGACTTTCGGTGGCCGTGGTGGAACGGGAACTGGTCGGCGGAGAATGCTCGTACTGGGCGTGCGTGCCCAGCAAGGCGCTGCTGCGGCCGGTCATCGCCGTCGCCGACGCGCGGCGGGTGGACGGAGCCCGGCAGGCCGTGACGGGGCCGCTGGACACCGGACGGGTCTTCGCCCGCCGGGACCACTACGTGACCGACTGGGACGACAGCGGCCAGGCGCGCTGGGTGAAGTCCATCGGCGCGGACGTCTTCCGCGGCCACGGGCGGCTCGACGGACCGCGGAAGGTGACCGTCACCTCTGGCAACGGCACCCGGCACACCCTTGCGGCGCGGCACGCGGTCGCCGTCGCCACCGGCAGCCGCCCGCTGCTGCCCGACATCGAGGGCATCGAGGACGTCCGGCCGTGGACCAACCGCCACGGCACCGACTCCAGCACGGTCCCCGGCCGCCTGGTCATCGTCGGCGGCGGCGGGGTCGGGGTGGAGATGGCGACCCTCTGGCAGGGACTGGGCGCCCAGGTCACCCTCGTGGCCAGGCGTCCCCTGCTCTCGCGGCTGGAGCCCTTCGCCGGCGAACTCGTCGCACGCGGACTGACGGACGCCGGCGCGGAGGTACGCGTCGGCGTCCACGTGACCGCACTGCGCCGCCCGGTGCCCGGGGGGCCGGTCACCTGCGTCCTCAGTGACGGTGGCGAAGTGGAGGCGGACGAGATCATGTTCGCCACCGGACGCGCCCCGCTGACCGACGACATCGGCCTGGACACCGTGGGCCTCACCCCCGGCACCTGGCTCGACGTCGACACCACCTGCCTGGTCCGCGGGGTCGACGGCGCATGGCTCTACGCGCTCGGCGACGTCAACCACCGTGCCCTCCTCACGCACCAGGGCAAGTACCAGGGGCGCACCGCCGGCGACGCCATCGGCGCGCGTGCCGCCGGCCGTCCCCTGGACGACGCCCCCTGGGGCGACCACGCCACCACCGCCGACCAGCACGCCGTTCCGCAGGTCTTCTTCACCGACCCGGAAGCGGGCGCGGTGGGCCTGTCCGCGGCCGAGGCCGAGGAGGCCGGCCTGCCCGTCAGGGTCGTCGACCTGGACTTCACCGCCGCCCAGGGCGCCAGGCTCTACGCCGACGGATACCGGGGCCACGCCCGTATGGTCGTCGACACCGACCGGGAGGTCCTGCTCGGCGTGACGTTCGTCGGCCCGGGGATCAGTGAACTGCTGCACTCCGCCACTGTCGCCGTCGCCGGCGAGGTCCCTCTCAAGCGGCTGCGGCACGCCGTCGCCTGCTTCCCCACCGTCAGCGAGATCTGGACCTTCCTGATCGCCGCCTACCACCGCGGTGGTGCGTGAGTCGATCCGGCCGGGCTTCGGCCCGCGCCGTACCTCAGGCCGCGCGGAGCAGCAGCAGGGCCATGTCGTCGGTGCCGGGCGTGGTCCGGACGGCGTGCTGGACGAGGTCGTCGGCGAGGGTGTCGACGGGCTCGTCCGGGGCCCGGCCGACCCCGCGGGCGAGCTCGCCGATCGCCTCGTCGATGTCGGTGCCGGGGGATTCGACGAGTCCGTCAATGTAGAGGACGAGCGTGGTGCCGGAAGGGAGCGGGATCTCCGCGGTGGTGTAGACGGTGTGCTCCTGGATGCCCAGGAGCAGACCGGGCGGCAGGCGGAGGACATCGGTGCGGCCGTCGGCGTGACGGACGAGCAGCGGGAGATGGCCGGCGGTGGACAGGTGGGCCCGGTGCCGGGCCAGGTCGAGGTGCGTGTGGAGACAGCTCGTGAAGAGGCCCGGGTCGAGGTCGATCAGGAGGCGGTTGGTGCAGGTGAGGACCTCGTGCGGGCGTGGGCCCGCTGTGGCGTGGGAGTGGACGGTGGCGCTGACAGCGTCGGTCGCCTCCACGACCCCGGCGAAGGAGCCCTGGAGCCTTCGAGTGGGGGGACCTGCATGTGCCAGGCCGTCCCGTCCCCCCCCAGGCGCACGGGCGCCCGGGTGCCGCGCGGGTTCGTGTGGAGGCCGCCCCGCACTCCCGCTCGGTCGGCCGCTGTCTGGGAGGGGCTGGGACCTGCGCTTTCGCGCCTGCGGTGTGGGGTCATCCGATGGGGCCGCCTACCCGATGACCCTGTGGTGACTCCCGCGGGAGGGGAGCGGCTCCTTCGAGGACGGGATGGCCTGCCGGGGCCGCCGCAAGCCGGATCAGCGGGGGGAGGCGGTCGGCGGGGGTTGATCGTCGTCGCGCGCCTGCCGGCGGATCCGGCCCAGCTTCAGGGCGAAGAGCACGGCGGACAGACCGAACAGCACGGCGGTGACGGCCAGCCATCGGCCGAGGTGGACGGTGTCGGTGAGCCCCGTCGCTCCTCGGTACGGACGGGACAGACGGAAGATCAGGGGGAACCAGACCAGGAGCAGGACGCCGGACAGGAAAGCCGGCACCCGCAGGTAGTTGATCCACGACGGCGTCGGCATCTTCGGGACGCGGTGACGGAGTACGGAGCGGGCCTTGAGGTCGGCGAGCGAGTACAGCGGCAGCAGGACGAGGTCGTGCAGGACGGCCGCGCCCACCAGCCAGATCGCCACTTCGACGGGCCGCAGCGCGAACAGGCGGACGCAGGCGTAGCCGGTGACGGCGAAGGAGCAGACGAGGACGAGCAGGTGGAGGGGACCGGCGCCGTACCAGCGCGGGAATCGGCTCATGATCACGTCCGGAAGGTGAGTCGGTGCACCCACTTGGTGTTGTTGACCCCCGGATTGGCCGGCACGATGACACGCGCCGGGAAGCCGTGGTCCAGGGACAGGTCCGCCCCGTTGACCCGCAGGGCGAGCAGGGCCCGCGGGTCGTGGATCTGGTTTCCGCGGAGCATCACGGAGCTGTAGGGGCCCGGCGGCTGGACGGACTCGACCAGCACGCTCCCGGCTCCGCGCAGTCCGCCGAGCGCCGCGAGGTCGGACAGCCGTAGACCCTCCCAGTGCTGGTCATCGGTGGACCAGCCCTCGACGCACGCGATCGGCAGGGCCGCGGTGTAGTGCGGCATCGCCAGCAACTGCTCACGGGTGAGCACCAGGGGCCGTCCGGCGCCCCGCACTTCGAGCCGCCAGGCGGGGCCGACGAGCTCGGGGGTGACGCCGACCGACGCGGCCGTCTTGTTGATCTGGAAGCCGTTCGGTCCGCTGCCCGGATCGCGACCGTGCGGTGCGAGCAGCGCGGTGCCACGCAGCCGGCCGCCGATGCTCTGCCCGGCGGTGACGACCAGCAGCAGCAGCGATCCGGCGCCGACCATCCCCACCGCGCCGCGACGGCTCATCGTCGCGGCGGCCGGCGCCACGGGCACGAGGCCGTCCGCGTCGGGAGGCTCGGGACGGGTGCCGGAGACTCCGGTGCGCAGTTCCCGGAACGGATCGCGACCCCGCAGGGCGCGCGTCATCCGGCCGAGCCTGAGGCCCACGTGGGCGACGAACGCGGCGACGAACACCCAGGCGCCGTAGAAGTGCAGGGTGTAGAAGGAACCGGGGAAGACGTAGAAGAGCTGGACGTTGAAGATCCCGGTCACGAACTCGAAGACGGCGCCGCCCACCAGCAGGAGCAGTGACAGGCGCTCAAGGGCGTGGGCGGCGGACCGCAGTGGCGGCCACACGAACAGTTTCGGGATCACCGACCACAGTTTCGCCAGCACCACCGGCACGAGCACCACCCCCAGCGTCACGTGGACGCCCTGGGTCAGCCGGTACAGCCAGGAGGGCCGGGTCGGCCAGTCGAAGAGGTAGAACCCGAGCAGGCCCTTGTCCGGCGTCTGGTCGTTGAGCGGCCCCAACCCCGGGTTGTAGGCGGCGTAGGAGAGCAGGCCCGTCACGAACATGACCGGGATGCCGAACAGCAGGACGAGACCGAAGACCGACGTCAGCCACGGCCCCCGGATCGGGCTGCGCCAGAACCCGGGCCGGAACGGGCCCGGGGGCGCGGGCGCAGAACCGATCCGCCGCCCGACCCCTCGCGCACGGGCGGTCACCGCCGGGACGAACCTCCGACGGCGTCCGCGCTCGGCCGCGCGGGCGTCGTCCGGACCATCCGGCCGACCCGCCGGCGACGGCTGTCCGCTGCCGCTCATGAACCACCCTCCGGCGTCAGGGCGCGCCCCGGGCAGGACAGCGGCCGTGATCCAGCCACCCACACATATCCCGGCCTGTGCCGGAGGCCGTTCCGCCGCCGCCGGGGAACACGAAACACCGACCGAAAGAGGGTGTGATCACGCCAAGCGGGTGACAGGTCGGCAGTCGGCGGCACGGCGAGGGCACTGCGGCTCCACGGCCCCTCGCGGACAGGGCGGCACGGCGGCCGGACGGCGACCACGGACCTCCTCGCCCGGGGCCCGTTCACTCCGGTGCCCCCGCTAGGGTGTCAGTAAGGCGTCAAGAAAAGGCGCCCGGTGAGCCGGGAAGTCTGGTCGGCGAGTCAGGGGCGTGTGCCCCTCGTCGCCGACACCCCGGAGGTTCGCCGTCGTGGCCGCCACCCCACCTTCCCGGCCTTCCACGTTCCTCGGCGTGCTCCCGTGGCCGGAGCGGCGGGCCGTCGCCCGCGCCTTGCGGACGGAGACGGTCGGTGGGCTGGTTCTGCTCGCGGCGGCGGTGGTGGCCCTGGTGTGGGCGAACAGTCCGTGGGGCGGAGCCTACGAGGCCGTGCGCGACGTCCGTTTCGGAGTCCCCGCCCTCGGGCTGGACATGTCGGTCGGGCACTGGGCCGCGGACGGGCTGCTGACGGTCTTCTTCCTGGTGGCCGGGATCGAGCTGAAGCGTGAGCTCGTCGTCGGGGAACTGCGCACTCCGGCGACCGCCGCGCTGCCGGTCATCGCGGCGGTGTGCGGGATGGCGGTCCCCGCGGGGCTGTACGTGACGGTCGCCGCGCTCGGGGGCGGGAGCCTGCGGGGCTGGGCCGTGCCCATGGCCACCGACATCGCCTTCGCACTGGCCGTGCTGGCGGTCATCTCCACCCACCTGCCCGCGGCCCTGCGGGCCTTCCTCCTGACCCTCGCCGTGGTGGACGACCTGGGTGCGATCCTGGTGATCGCGGTGTTCTTCACCTCCGACCTGAACCCGTGGGCGCTGGCGGGGGCGGTGGCCGGGCTCGCGGTCTTCTACGGGCTGCAGCGGCTGCGGGTCACCGGCTGGTGGTGGTACGTGCCGCTGGGCCTGGCGATCTGGGCCCTGATGTACAACGGCGGCGTGCACGCCACTGTCGCCGGCGTCGCCATGGGCCTGATCCTGCGCACCACAAGGGACGACGACGAGATCGCCTCGCCCGCCGAGCGGACCGGATACCTGCTCCACCCGCTGTCCGCCGGCATCGCGGTTCCCCTCTTCGCCCTGTTCGCGGCGGGCGTCACGGTCTCGGCCGGGGCTCTCGGCGAGGTGTTCACCGACCCGGAGCCGCTGGGCGTCGTCGTGGCCCTGCTCTGCGGCAAGATCATCGGCATCTTCGCGGGCACCTACCTCGCCGCCCGCTTCACCCGTGCCCGTCTCAACCCGGACCTGGCCTGGGCGGACGTCCTCAGCCTCGCCACCCTGGGCGGCATCGGCTTCACCGTCGCCCTGCTGATCGGCGAACTCGCCTTCCCACCGGCCGAGGGCGAGCACGTCAAAGCGGCCGTCCTCGTCGCCTCCCTGGCGTCGGCCTGCCTCGCCTCGCTGCTCCTCCACCGGCGGAACCGGCTGTACCGGCGGCTGTGCGCGGAGGAGGACGCCGACGCCGACGGCGACGGCGTTCCCGACATCTACCAGCGTGGTGCCGGGAGGACCGCGGCGGCCGAGCAGGCGGACTGAACGCCGGGTCGTGGCCCGGCGCCTCCCGTGTCCGTGGCCGGTGTGCCCCGGGCGGGGGCGGCAGGCCGGAGCCCACCGCCCCGCCGAGGAGCGCGCGGCCGGTCAGGCGTCGGCGATCGGGCGGGTGCCCAGACGGACGTTGTCGATAGCCCAGAACCAGTTGTTGCCCGCGTTGAAGATGCGGAAGGCGACCTTCGCCGTCGTCGCGCCCGCGGGGACGGGGCAGGACAGCAGGACGAGCCGGTTCTCCCGGTCCTGGCCCAGGTTGGTGTTCCCGGACGTCGCGCTGCTGTAGTGGAGCAGCCGGACCGGCTCGCCGGTGTCGAAGGTGACGGTGACCTCGGCCTCCTGCGGGCTCTCCTGACGGTAGTGGGAGTCGAAGCCCAGGTGGAGGGTGGGGGTCCCCGCGGGGATCGCCACCGCCGGGCTGGTGAGGGTCGAGTCGAACCGGCCCCGGCCGGACGGGCTGCCGGTGTCGTCCCAGTCGTCGGGGTCGGCCACGGCCACCACGCCGAGGGCCCGGCCGAAGTTCGGCCGGTCCTGTCCGGCGGGGAACCAGAACTGCTTGGACAGGAAGCTCCAGCCCTGCAGTTCCCGCGTGCCCTGCGGCATGGCCGCGGCGTTGGCGACCGTCCAGCCCTCCGGGGCGGTCCGGGTCCATCCGAGCAGGCCGGGCCGGCTGAGGTCGGCCGCCGCGGCGAGCGCCGGGGCGACGGACTCGAAGTCCTCCGCGAGCAGGTGGCCGGTCATGACGGGCCCGGTCTTCGCGGACAGGGACGCAGACGCTTCGGTGGCGTCGCCGTTCAGCTTCGCCGTCACGGTCGCCTTGAGGCTGCCGGAGACACGCGCCGCGGCGGCGGGCGCGACGACGTCCCAGGCCAGGGCGGCCGACGAGCGGGCCGGAACCGACACCGGCGTGCCGCCCTTCGCGGTGGCCGTCCAGCCGTCGGGGAGGGCGAGCGTGGCCGCGAGGCCGGTGAGCGGTGTGGTGCCGGCGTTGGTGACGGTGGCGGTCACGGTGACGGGCCTGCCCGGCGAGAGCACCGTGCCGTCCGTTCCGGGGGAGCTCGCCGGACCGGTCAGTGCGACGCTCATGGCCGGGGCGACCTTCGTGCGGACGCGCGCGTCGGCGATCTTGAGCAGCCCGTCGCCGTCGGCGTGCGCGGCGACGGCCAGTTGCCCGGCGGTCGCGTCGCGGGAGGGGGTGACGGCGAAGCGCACGTCGGCGGAGTCGCCGGCCCGGAGCGTGGCCGGTGCCGCGCCCTCGCGGTGGACCGTCCAGCCGGCGGGGGCGAGCAGGGCGACGGAGAGGGCGTCGAGCCGCCGGCGGCCCTGGTTCCGCACGGTGATCACGACGTCGGTGGGGTTGCCCTGCGCGAACGGCGTGTCCAGGGACGGCAGCGCCGCCGGGAGCCCGATCGCCGCCGTGAGCGCGGGGGCCGTGCCGGTCTCCGGGTCGGTGACGCCGGGCTCCCCGTCGGCCAGACGGCCGGTCATGCGGCGCAGGAAGGACGGGTCGTCCCGGTCGACGACCACCACGTCGTACCAGCCGTGGTCCGCGAGGCGCAGGTGCACCGTGTGGGACCTGCCGGGCTTCAGGGTGACGGTCTCCACGCGGTCGCCGTGCGACCGGGAGTACACCGACTCGCCGACGAGGAACGTACGGGTGGTTGCGGAGGGGTTGGAGCACACCACCGCGACCTGGCCGGCGGCGCGGTGCTCGACGAGGTGGGCCTCGCCGCCGGCCCCGCTGCCGCGCAGTTCCCACACCGACCACCCGGGGCCGTGGACCCGCAGGTCGTAGCCGTCGGCGCCGTACTCCACGGTCTCGGTGGCGTGTCTGCCCGCCGGTACCGTCCACGCCCGCGGGACGGTGCCGTCGCCGGGGTAGGCGGTGAAGGCGGCGCCGGTGCCGCCCTCGTTGCCGAGCCGCAGCTGCACTGCGGAGCGGCCGGTCTCCGTACGCAGGGACAGCCGGTACGGGGAGCGGCGGGTGCGGCGGGTGCCGGACTCCTGCTCCGGCAGCGCCTGCTCCGCGGGCGGTACGGGGTTCCACCGGCCGACCGGGGCCGGGACCCCGGCGGGCCGGTCCACCTCGGGCTGCCGGTGCGTGCGGTCGAAGTCGAAGGCGGAGGTCAGGTCGCCGAAGACGCTGCGGCGCCAGGCGCTGATGTTGGGCTCGTGGACGCCGGTCCACTTCTCCAGGAACCGGATGACCGAGGTGTGGTCGAAGGCCTCCGAGCTGACGAAACCGCCCACCGTCCACGGCGACACGACCGTCATGGGCACGCGCGGGCCGGGACCGACCGGGCTGCCCTTGAACCAGTCGTCGCCGTTGCCGGAGGCCGGCTTCGGCGCGACCGGGGCGGGGACGTGGTCGAAATAGCCGTCGTTCTCGTCGAAGTTGATGAACAGTGCCGTCTTCGACCAGGTCTTCGGGTCGCGGGCGATGGCGTCGAGGAGGTCGTAGACGAGGTTGGCGCTGCCGACCGGGGTGGAGCTGCCGGGGTGCTCGGACAGGGCGGCGGTCGGAACGATCCAGCTGACCTGGGGCAGCGTCCCCTTCTTGATGTCCGCGGTGAGCCGCTGGATCAGGGTGTCCGGCTCCGAACGGTAGGCGCCGCGCAGGAACAGCCGCCGCTCGGCCTCGGTCAGCGCGTCGACGCCCCGCTGGAACTCCGCGAGCGCGGCCTTGCGCTGATCGGCCGTCCGGTCCCAGAGGCTGTCGTAGAACTGCTCGGTGGTGGCGTACCCACCGCTGACCCCGGCCAGGATCTTGCGGCCGATCTCCTTCCAGGGACGGAAGTACTCCACCGCGTTGTCGGTGAAGTTGTCCCACTCCTGGTAGATCTGCCAGGAGACGCCGGCGGCCTCCAGGCGCTCGGGGTAGGTCGTCCAGTCGTAGCCGGCGTGGTCGTAGTCGTACGCGGCGTTGGTGACGGCCCGGTTGACGCCGTCCGGCTCGTAACCGGTGGTGCCGGTCCACAGGTAGTTGCGGTTGGGGTTGGTCGAGCCGTAGACGGAGCAGAAGTAGGCGTCGCAGAGGGTGAAGCGGTCGGCCAGTTCGTACTGCAGCGGGATGTCGTGCCGGTCGTAGAAGGCCATGGTGCTCTGGCTCTTGGCGGCGATCCAGTCGTTCCACCAGCCGTTCCCCCGGGCCTGGGTGGCGTCGGAGAACCCGTGCGCGAGCGACCCGAGGTACTGGATGTCGCTCTCCGGACGGCCCGCGTCGACCGCCGCCCGGCGGGCCGAGAACGGCAGGACCCGGCCTCCGTCGGCCTTCGGCTGCTCGAAGACGGTTCCTCCGGTGGGCAGTCGCAGCGGGGTGCGGTCACCGAATCCGCGGACGCCCTTGAGGGTTCCGAAGTAGTTGTCGAAGGAACGGTTCTCCTGCATCAGGACGATGACGTGCTCGATGGCGCGCATGCCGCCGCGCGGCAGGGGAGCGGCCATCGCCTGGTGCAGCGAAGGGGGCAGGAAGGAGAGGGCGGTTCCTCCGGCGAGGGCGCCGAGGACCTTTCGGCGGGAGACGTCAGACATGCCCGGAGGCTAGGTCGGCCCCGCCCCGTGACGTAACCCTGGGTGACCGATCTTCCCCGACCGTTCACCCGGCGGCACCGGACGTTCCCCTGTCGGCCCGTCCCGCCTAACTGTATGAGCCACGAACATGGTTGGGCGGAGACGGAGCGGGTGCCGGGGGCAGGACCCCCGGCACCCGCGGTGCCGTCACATCGCCGACGCGGCTACGAGCCGAGCCGGTAGGCGCGTTCGACCGTCTGCCGGACGGAGTTGCCCGCCTTGTCGGTCGCGGTGACGCGCAGGGTCACGTACGCGCCCTGCCGGTGGTCGCCCGGCCGCTCGACGGTGGCGGTGAACCGGTTGTGGCCGCGGTCCTTGACGTGGACCTGGCCCTTCCAGCTCTTGCCGTCGTCGAAGGAGGCCTCGACCTGGAGCCTGACCCCGGTGGGGGCGGCGAGCCCGTCCTGGTTCCTGACCGTCAGGTCCAGGTCGTGCCGCTTGCCGCCGCCCACCGAGTTCCCCAGGTCCGCGGGCACGCCGTAGTCGACCTGGAGCAGCGGCAGCAGCGTCTTCTGCGCCGCCGTGCCGGAGCGGAAGGTCCAGGAGGTGCTGGTCCGCGTGCCGGTCTGCCAGTACTCGGTGTCGCGCGCGGTCGTCAGGTCCAGGCGGTAGCCGGCCGTTCCGGCGGGGACGGGGAACTCCCGCCAGGCGTCGTCGCCTTCACCCACCTTCCGGCCGTCCCGGTAGAGGACCGCCGACACGGTGTCGCCCTTCATGTAGGAGGGGTCGTCCATCGTCCCGGGCGCCCCGGACCTCCCGCCGATGCCGCCCCCGAGCGAGGCGACCCGCCGGCGGCCCCAGTGGCCGGCCACCGCGTCGGTGTACTCCGGGATCGCCAGGCTGAGGACGTCACCGTCGCGGACGGCGGGCCGGCTCCAGCCACGCGGGATGGACGGCCGCACCACCGCCCGGTACCACTCCTCGCCGGCCTTCTCGCCCGCCCTGAAGGTGCGCGGGGTGTCACGCAGACCGGACTGCAGGGCCCCCGCGAGGAACAGATCCGGGCCCGTCATGAAGTCCACGTCGTGCATCCACCGGGTGTCGCCGGAAGTGACGTACTCGGTACGGGACTTGCCCGTCGGCGCCCAGCGGGAGGTCTCCCAGGCGACGTCGGTGTAGGGGCGCCAGCCGAAGCGCTGCTCGCTGGTCCAGTGCAGCGGGCCGTTGTTCGCGTAGGACGCCTTCACCCGCGCGGTGTTGCGGTCCGAGACGGTGTACGTGACGTCCTGCGGGATCTGCTGCCACTGCGTGGTGATGTCGTACAGGTACGGGCTCTCGACCGTCCCGGAGACGTCGACGACGGCCGTGTGCCGCTTCATGTACTGCAGCAGCGCGGCGCCGTCGGCGGCCGTCATCCGGACGACGGGCACGGCGGAACGGGTGTCCATCGGCTTCCAGCGGGTCCAGGCGAGGATGCCCTCGGGCAGGACGACCACGATGCCCTTGGCACCGGCCTTCGCGGCCGTCTCCGCGAGGTCGTAGCCCTCCATCGCGTAGTCGTCGCGGATCACGGCGAGCCTGCCCCGCACGGTGGACGGCCGCAGGTCGGGCTTGTCCCGCGTCCCCGCGTCCACGGCGACCAGCCGCTCGCCCCGGGGGTCGAACGGCGTGGACTGCTTGGCGTAGAACGGCCTCAGGGCGAGGCCCGCGCCGCGGACCTCGGTCCTCAGCTCGGGAGCGGTCATCTCGAAGCGGGCGTTGAACTCGAAGGCGCCTTCGGTGACCTTGGACGTGGGGTTCGCGTAGAGGTCCACGAACCCGCCGCCGTCCTCGTAGTAGATGCCCATGGTCTGCTCGACGCCGTCGATCTTCCGGTACATCTGGTACGTCACGTTGTTGCGCCGCTCGGCGGGCTCGGGCGTGCGCACCCGCACCTGCTTGGCCTTGCGCGCGTCCAGGGTGACGGTCGTGTCCTTGGTGACCTTCACCTCGGGCTCGACGACCTGGATCACGCGGACGCCGTCGCTGGTGTCCTCGGCCAGGGTGCCGCCGACGAGGTAGGTGCCCTCCTCGACCTCGGCGACCCCCAGGTCGGTGAAGGTGACCTCGGCGTCCCCGCCGAAGACGTCCAGGAGGGACCACACGGTGGGCTGTCCGTCGGGCCCGATGGACCGGGTGGTGAGCTTGTGCAGCGGGGCGCGCACCCACAGGCTGAGGGTGGTGTGCACCGAGGCCCCGCCGGCGGACGTGGCGGTGACCCAGCCGTGGTAGGAGCCGCGGCCGGCCTTCGACGGGTCGACGGCGACCGGCACCTCGACGGTCGCGCCGGGGGCGACGCGGACGGTGTCCTGCCCCAGCGTCAGTGCCCCCGCGGGCAGTTGCTTGCCGCCCTTGGCCGTCAGCGCCGACCGCAGGTCCAGTGACACCTCGGCGTCGCCGTGGTTGGTGTAGCGCACCACGCCGGCCCGCTGCACCGGCGACCCGTCCCGCTCGAACGGGCCCAGGACGATCGTCCCGGTGGCGGTCACGGGGGAGGTGAACGCCGCCTTGACGTCGACACGGCCGCCGCCCTGCTCGGTCGGCAGCTGCCCGGACACCGTGTGGGACGTGCTGATCAGCGCGTCCTTGAGCTGCTCACCCGTCCAGTCGGGGTGCTTCCCGGCCAGCAGCGCCGCAGCGCCCGCCACATGGGGCGTCGCCATGGACGTGCCGCTCGCCGAGGTGTAGCGGTCGTCGACCGGGACGCCCATCGACGTCCCCGCGGCGCGCGCGGCCACGATCCCGACGCCCGGCGCCGTGATGTCGGGCTTGGCGGCCTTGTCACCGAAACGCGGGCCACGGCTGGAGAAGGAGGCCAGCGAGTTGTCACGGTCGACGGCACCGACCGTGAGGGCGGCGTCGGCCGCGCCGGGCGAGCCCACCGTCATCTCGCCGAGCTCACCGGTGTTGCCCGCGGCGACGACGAACAGCGCGCCGCTGCTGCGGGAGATCTCGTCCACCGCCAGGCTCATGGGGTCGGTGCCGTCGGTCTGCATGTCCGCGCCCAGGCTCATGTTGACGACCCTGGCGCCCTGCCCGGCGGCCCACTCCATGCCCGCGATGACCTGCGACTCGCTGCCGGAGCCGTCGTCGCCGAGGACCTTGCCGATGAGCAGGTCGGCGTTCGGCGCGACGCCCTTGCGCAGGCCGTCGGAAGCCGCGCCGCTGCCGGCGGCGGTGGCGGCGACGTGCGTGCCGTGACCGAAGTGGTCCTCGGTCGAACCGCTGTCGCTGAAGTCCTTCGCCACGCTCACCCGGCCCGCCAGGTCCGGGTGCGTCTGGTCGGCACCGGTGTCCAGGACCGCGACCTTGACGCCCTCACCGTGGTAGCCGGCCGCCCACGCGGCCGGCGCGTTGATCTGCGCCGTGCTGCGGTCCAGCGTGGGACGCACCTTGTGGTCGAGCCAGACCTTCGGGGTCGCCGCGGCGGCGCTCGCCACGGAGGCGCCCTCGGCGGGCGTGAGCTGCTTCCAGAACGCGGCGAGATCCCCGTCGCCCACGCGCAGCGCCTGGGCGTCGATGCTCGTCAGCCGCCGGGGTCCGGCGGAGCCCTCGTGGAACCTCGCGAGCGCGTCCGCCTTCTTCGCCGCCGCCCGCGCCGAACCTCCCGGCGTGGACACGATCAGCGGCAGAGCGTCGGCGTGCGCCTCGTCGTACCCCTGGGCGACCAGGGCCGTCACGTCGAAGAGCCCGGCGTCCAGCCGTCCCGTGCGGACCAGCGCGGCCGCGTCGGAGGGCAGCACCGTCAGCGCGCCGTCCCTCTCGGTGGTCTGGAAGAAGACGTGCTCGCGGCCCGGAGCGCGCGTGACCGAAGCGGTTTTCCTGCCGCCCGGCGCGTCGCTGAGGGTGACCAGGTCGCCGGTGATCAACCGCACGGTGGCCGTACCGTCCTGCGGCGCGGACGTCGGCGCGGTGGACCCCGAGGGGGCCTGGGCGGAGGCGGGCGCGACAGCACCCGACGCGACCACCGCCGACAGGGATATCGCCGCCCAGAGGCGGATCCGTCTCATCGGTGTCTGCATCCTTTCTGTCGTCCCGGCACCCGGGAAGCGCGTTCGTGAGCGGGTGTCATGACCTGCCGTCGTGACGCCCGCCGCGGTCGACGGTGTCGGGACTCCGGGCCGGGGCGCCATGGGGGCGAAGGCCCGCACGGGCGTGCCGAGGGCCCTCGTACCACCGCGGTTCACGAGCCGTTCGGGAATCATCCGGCGTACCGGGAGGCGCTGTCAGCGATCCCGCGTGGCACAACTGGGCCATGTCACAAGGGCGACAGACTTCGGCCGGGTGTCCGCCGGGACATGGCCCGCGACCTCGGGAAATCCAGGTGACCGGCGGGCCGTGGTTGCCTACGATCGGGCGCTGCCCGTTGTGTCCGCCTGCTGCCCCTGATCGGTCGTCCCGTGAAATCCATCGTCCCCGGCGTGCTGTGCGACGAGCCGCAGTTCGCCCGCCTGTTCATCGGGCAGTCCCTGTCCGTGCTGGGCGACCGGGTGTCGTTCGTCGCGGTGCCCTTCGCCGTGCTCTCGGCGGGCGGATCCGCCTCCGACGTCGGAGTGGTGACCGCCGCGGCGCTCGTGCCGACGCTGCTGTTCACCCTGGTGGGCGGCGTGTGGGCGGACCGCTTCCGGCGGCACCGCATCATGCTCCTCTCCGACCTCGTGCGCTGTGCCGCCCAGGCCGTCATCGCCGCGCTGCTGCTGACCGGCGCCGCCGAAGTGCCGTACCTCGTCCTGCTGCTGGCCGTCTTCGGCACGGCCGACGCGTTCTTCATGCCCGCCTCCACCGGGCTGCTGCCGCTGGTCGTGGCGCCCGACCGGCTGCGGGAGGCGAACGCCCTGCGGGGCTTCGTCCAGTCGTCCTCGCTGGTCGTCGGCCCCGCCCTGGCCGGCGGCCTGATCGCCCTGGTGGGACCCGGCGGCGCACTCGCCCTGGACGCCCTCACCTTCGCCGTCAGCGCGGCGTTCCTGGCCCGGCTCAGACCTCGCGGGACCGGGTCCGGGACGGAGGGGTCCGGGGCTGCGCCGGCCGCCGCCGCGGCGACGTTCCTCACCCAACTGCGCGAGGGCTGGGCGCAGGTGCGCAGCCGTAGCTGGGTGTGGTCCGGCATGGCGGCCATCGCGGTCTACCACGTCGTCGTGCTGCCGTCGGTGTTCGTGCTCGGACCGGTGCTGGCCGAGGACGAGTGGGGCGGAGCGGCGAGCTGGTCGGTGGTGGTCGCGGCCTTCGGTATCGGCGCCGTCGCCGGGGACGTCTGCGCCTACCGGCTGCGGATCGCGCGTCCGCTGGCCCTGGGCGCCGCGGCGCTCGCCGTGGCCTCCTGCCAGGCGGTCGTCATCGGCAGCGGCGGGTCGATCGCCCTGATCGCGGCACTCGAAGCGGTCACCGGAGTCGCCGTCTCCCTCTTCTTCGTCCTGTGGGAGACCGCGCTGCAGACCCACGTGCCGGAGGCCGCCCTGTCCCGCGTGAGTTCCTACGACTACCTGCTGTCGAGCGGACTCATGCCGCTGGGCCTCGCCCTCGCCGGCCCGGTCTCCGAGGCGGTCGGCGTACGGCCCACGCTGTACGCGATGACGGTCATCGGGGTGCCCGCCGCCCTCGCCCTGCTGTGCGTCCCGGCCGTACGCCGTCTGCCGGCGTCCCCGGACGCCGCGGACGGCTCCGTCCCCCGCGCCGCCCCGGAGACGCTCGTGCCGTGAGGCGCGCGGGGGACGGGCCGGGTCAGGAGCCCGCGGGCGGCGCGGCGAGGACGCCGCGCAGCAGGCCCGTGGACTGACCCACCTCGATCAGGTGGCCGTCGGGGTCGCGCAGGTAGCAGCGCAGCTCGGACCCGCGGTCCAGGGGCTCGGTCAGGAAGCGGGCGCCCTTGGCGACGGCGTGCGCGTGGAAGGCGGCGATGTCGGCGACCCGCACGTTCAGGAAGCCGGACACCCGCTCGGTGCTCTGCGGCACCTCCAGGGTCACGTCCGGCTTGTCGGGGGTGGGGCCGCCACCGGGGTTCATGATGAGCCAGCTGTTGGCGACCTTGACGATCGCCGGGTTCTCCTCCATCACCACCTCGCCGCCGAAGACGTCCGCGTAGAAGCGGCGGGAGACCGCGACGTCCCGGACGGTCAGGAAGTGCGTGAGGAGCAGGCCGTGCTCGGGCACGGGGAGATCGGCGGGCGATGCCGTCATCGTTGGTCACCCTTCGTCGACGTGAGGCGCGTTCCCGGGCCGCGCGTCCGGCACGGGGCCGGACCGCGCGGGCGGCGCACGGGCGGGTGGGCCGGCCCGGGACGCGTACCGTTGCGCAAGGTTCGACCGGTGCGGCCGGGGGTGTGTGACACACGGCCCCGCCGTCGCGGCGCGCCGCCGCCCGGTGGGGATCAGGCCGCGGTGACGCGGTGCGTGGTGCCGCTGCTGCTCGCGGCCCACGCGTCGGGCATGGCCGCGGCGAGGGCGTGCTGGGCGCGCCAGCCCGTGCAGTGCCCGGGGGCGATCAGGTGCGGGCCGAGGTCCGTGAGCGCCCGGACGGTGGGAGGGATGACGGGTTCGAAGGCGGGGCCGGTCAGATGGAAGCCGCCCAGCACGGCGTGGACGGAGGGCACGCCGGTGAGCCGCCGCGCGTGGCGGACGATGTTGACGACTCCGGCGTGACCGCAGCCGGTCAGCACGACCAGGCCGCGGCCCCTGAGGTGCACCACCAGCGCCTGGTCGTCGATGACCTGCGGGTCGTGCTCCCAGCGGTCACCGCGCCACGCCTGGTGCGCGGCCGGCATGCCGTGCTCGAAGTCGGTGGTGCGGTCGACCTCTCCGGTCAGGAGCACGCTGTCGTCGACGAGGAGGGAGGGCAGGCTGCGTTCGACGACCTCGAACCCCTCCGCCGCGAGGGCCTTCTTGCTCAGGGTGGGCATGTCGAAGGTGCTCTGCGGGGTGTGGAGGCGGCGCCGGGTCCAGGCGTGCGGGTGGACGACCATCGGCATCCTGCCGGAGCCGAGCCGGCCGGCGAGGGCGCCGAGACCGCCCGCGTGGTCGAAGTGCCCGTGGCTGAGGACGACGGCTTGCAGGCTCCCCAGGTCGACCGCGAGCCGGTCGGCGTTGGTGACCAGGCCCGACGGCGACAGGCCGGCGTCGAAGAGCAGCACGGTCTCGCGCTCCCCGCGGCGGACGGTGACCAGGGCGGAGAAGCCGTGCTCGGCGATCAGGCCCACGGCCGTGTGGCCCGTCTCGAACTGGCCGGCCGGGGTGGCGGCGGGCCCCATTCCCGCCCTGGTGGTGTGTTCGTCTCCGACGAGCAGGGCGTCGAAGGTGTTGTCCACCAGGACCGTGACACGGACCTCGTCGACGGGCTCGAGGGCGATCGGGTCCACGGCGCGGCCGGGTGCCGGCCGCGGGGCGGAGAGCGCCGCGTCCCCGGCGGTTGCGTGGGTGGTGTCGCACATGGCGGTCCCCGGTCCGTTCGCGCCGTGGGGGTGGGCCGACGGCGCCGGTCAAGACGGCTCCAGACCGATGCTCCTCCGCTCCTCCCGCCCTCGCAAACGCACCCGTGAGGGGGCCGCGCCCCGGGCTCCCGGAGCGCGGCCCCCTCATGAGACTTAGCTAGGGGATCCGTACCGTCACGGACTTGCCCGGCTTGAGCGTGAGCTGCTTGCGGAAGCCGCCCGCGCGCAGTTCGGTCGTGGTGCCGCCGGTGCTGCGTACGGTCGCCTCGGTCACCTTGCCGTCGCGCCAGGAGAGGTCGACCTCGAAGCCGCCGCGGGCGCCGACGCCCGTCACGGAACCCCTGGGCGCCCAGGCCTCGGGGAGCGCGGGCAGGAGCTCGATGACACCGGGCCGCGAGTAGAGGATCATCTCCAGCGCGGCGGCGGCCCCGCCCAGGTTCGCGTCGATCTGGAAGATCGTGTAGCTGCCCTGGCTGTACATGTCGAACCAGTTGGCCGAGGTCCCGTTGCTGTTGGTGATGGACGGCCGCAGGACCGTCAGGTAGAGCTGGTAGGCCTTCTCGGCGTCCTTCAGCCGGGACCAGCACAGCGAGCGCCACGCGCACGCCCACCCGTAACTGTCCATGCCGCGGGCGGTGAGCAGCGCGCGGACGCCCTCCAGCAGCGCCGGCGAGCTGGTGTCGGCGGCGATCCGGTCGCCCGGGTAGAAGCCGATGAGCGGGGACAGGTGGCGGTGCGTCACCTCGCCGAGGTTGTCGGGGGTCATCCACTCCTCGAGCCAGCCCGTCTTCGGGCTCACCCGGGGCAGGTAGAGCCTGGCCTGCATGGCGTCCAGCTCGGCGGCCATCCCGGTGTCCCGGTCGAGCACGCGGGAGGCGGTCTTGAACTCCTCGAAGAGCTCCCACGCCAGTTCCTGGCCGTAGGTGTTGCCCTTCCCGTCCGGGCCGTGCTCGGGCGACCAGGAGGTGTCGTCGATCAGGACCTCGCGCGACGTCCCGTCCTCGTCCTTGACGGTGGTCGTGATCAGCCGCGCCTGCCAGAACTCCGCCGCGCCCTTGAGGACCGGGTAGATCAGTTCCAGGTACTCCCGGTCCTGGCTGTACTCGTAGTGCCGCCACAGCGAGTTGCACAGCCACGCGTTGCCGGAGGGGTGCCAGGCCCAGCCGCTGCCGCCGTGGATGTTGGTGGAGAACGCGACCGCCCACCCGGCGATCTTCCCCGAGCTGTTGCGGAACCGGTTGCGGTCGCTGTTGAACAGCCGCTTGGTGACGTCGGTCCACACGGGCAACTGGGACACGCAGTAGCGGGCGAGGGCCAGGGAGTTCTCGCCGAGGCCCGCCGGGTCGGCGAGCCAGTAGTTCATCTGGACGTTGATGTCGGTGTGGTAGTCGGCGTACCAGTCCGGGTTGTTGTTGTGCACCCAGATGCCCTGCAGGTTCATCGGCAGCCAGTCGCGGGAGCCGGTGATCGTCAGGTAGCGCCCGTACTGGACGTAGGCCGCCTCCAGTTCCGGGTCCGGCGTGGAGTCGTCGGTGTACCGCACGGCTATGCGCGACCAGGAGTCCAGCGACCGCTGCAGCGCGGAGGACTCGCCCAGGTCGATGGTGAACCGGTTGTAGAGCCGGTGGTAGTCGGAGACGTGCGTCTTCAGCAGCTCGCTCCCCGGCACCTTCGCCGCGGCGGCGATCTTGGTGCGGGCCACGGCGAGGGGATCGGTGCCCGGCTCGCGGAAGTCCTTGGCCGCGTCGGGGGAGTAGTCGGTGCCGCCGCACACCACGATCAGCAGTTCACGGCAACCGGCGAAGGACAGCTTGTCGCCGTCCACGCTCACCCGGCCGGTGCTGCCGACCGCGGTCACCGCGGCGGCGTAGCGCAGGCCGTTCTTGAGCTTCCCGGCGAAGGAGAGCTGCCCGCCCCCGCCCGTGGTGGTCTCGCCGTGGGTACCGGCCAGCGAGACGGTGCCGGTGTGCGGGCCGCCGGTGAGCCGGACGACGACCACGTCGTCCGGGTGGCTGGCGTACACCTCGCGGCGGTAGGTATGGCCCTCGTGCCGGTAGGTCGCGGAGACCACGCCGTTGCTCAGGTCCAACTGGCGGCGGTACGCGCTCACCTTCCCGGCGGTGTGGCCGGGCAGCGCGATGCGCAGTTTGGCCAGCAGGCCGAAGCTGCCGAAGTCGTCGGGGCCGTAGTTGAGCTGGCCGTCGTCGGTGAGGGTGTCGTTGCGGCCGCCGGTCCAGAACGCGCCGTCGGTCAGGTAGAGGAAGTCGTCCGCCGGATCGCAGCCGACGAGGGCACCCAGCCGGCCGTTGCCGACGGGCAGGGCCTCCTGGATGATGTGCGCCTCGTCGGCCGGCGTCCGGTACCAGAGCGACGTGGCCCTGCCCTCCGGGACGAAGTCCACGCTGGACGGGCGGGCGGGAGCGGCGTGCGCGGCGAACGCCGGGAGACCGCCCCAGAGGGCGAGACCTCCGCTGGTGGCGCCGGCGATGCGGAGGAAGTCACGGCGGGAAGAAGCGGACACGGCAAGGGTTCCCTTCCGGGGGTTGCAGGAGCCCACAAAAAGTATTCATAAATAATCAACTTGTTTCGTTCGCGTCAACGGCTGCGACCAGATTAACCCGACCTTTGCTCTCGCCCCTGTTGCACTTATGCCCTTTTGGTTCGTGATTTCGGCATCGGTGGCGGGGAGTTCGGGGTCGTGTGGCTCAAGTAGGTCGGATGTCTCAGGGTGTTGGGCGGCGGAGGCTGCGAGGCAGCCGGAAAGGTGTGCTCCCCGCCGGAACGGCCCGACCACGCGGGTCCGGACGCACACCCGTCGACGGCGGGGTGCGGCGCGGTGTCGAATGGCCCGCATGGACAGGCGCCTGATGCGGACGATCGAGGAGGCCAACCGGGCGGGTGAGCTGGCGGGGAGGGCCTACCTCGACGGCCACTACCACGACGCCTTGGTGGCGGCGGACCGGAGCATCCTGCTCACGCGGCAGATCCTCCGGCGCATGCCCGACGACCAGCGTGCCCTCGCGACGGCCGTCGACCGGTACCGCTGGCGGGCCTGCATCCACGAGCAACTCGGCTACCTGGCCGCCGCTATCGACGACGCGCAGGCCGCGATCGACCTCTGCGCACGGCGCGAGGACCCGGGGCCGCTGGAGGTCCCGCTCATGCGCCTGCTCCAGTGCGAACTGCACGCGGAACTGGGCCACGTGGAGGTCGCACGGGCGAAGGGGACGGCGATCGAGGCCTACCGGAGGTTCCGGTACGACGGCGACGTCGGACCCGTGGCCGTCGCGGAAGGGTTCAGCCGCTACGGCGCGGCCATGGCACTCATCGGCGACCTGGAGGAGGCGAACCAGGCGCGGCGCGCAGGCCTCGCCGTCTACCGCGCCTGGCGCGGGGAGCTCTGGTCGGATCACCGCACGCGGTTCGTCCGGACGGTGACGGGACTGGTCGAGGGCGTCGAGCCGCCCGACGCCGCGACGGCGCCGGAGGTGTTGCCGATGATGTGGGAGGCCGTGGAGGAACTCGTGCCCCTGATCCGTCCCGCGGTCCCCTCGGACCCGGACCCGGCGGCCACCGAGGCCCGCCGGATCCTCGCCGCGCAGAGCCGCTGGCTCGACGCGCTGGGGGCCCGGTAGGCATCAGCGGAGTTCGCCCGGGTCTCGCGGGCACCTGACTGGATCGAACGTCTGCCGTCCCTGCACGACCTGCTGGAACGGGCCCTCGCCCCCGCGGCGGATCCGGAGGGCACCGTTCCCTGATCGACGTCCCCCGCGAGGGGGAAGGACTCCACCGTGGACCATCCCGAAGTGACGAACGCCCGTGCCTGGACCGACTACGGAACCCACCACCTGGCGAGGGCCACCGAGGTCCCCGACGCGCAGGGCATCTCCTGGGGGTTCTGGCCGGACGCCCACGGCGCGGACGCCCACAGCGCCGACGTCCTGGGCGACGTACGGGGCCGGCGCGTCGCCGACCTCGGCTCGGGCCTGGGCCGGCACGCCGCCCATCTCGCCCTCGCGCACGGTGCCCTCGTCGACGCCGTCGAGGCCTCGCCCACCCAGCACGAGCGCGCCACCGCACGCCACGCCGGCGTGCCGGGGCTGCGCCTGGTCCTGGCGGACGCCGTCGACCACCTGCGTCGGGCCGATCCCTACGAAGTCCTCTACTCCGTCCACGGCTTCGCCTACATCGACCCGCGCCGGCTGCTGCCCGCCGTCGCGGACGCGCTGGTCCCGGGCGGCAGGCTCGTGTTCTCGGTCCTGCACACCGACTCCGACGGCCGGGGCCCCTCGGACACCGTCACGGCACGCCCGCAGATCCTGCCGCTGGCGGGCGGCGGAGGACTGACCGTCCGGATGTGGGTCCTGGCCCCGGAGTTGTGGCGCGACCTGCTGGAGGAGCACGGCCTGGTCGTCGAGCGGATCGACACCCTGGACGCGCCGGAGGAGGACGTCCCCACTTCCTGCCGCCTCTACCACGCGCGCCGGCGCACCCGGGTCACCAGCCGTCCCCGCACGGCCGGCCCGCCACCGCCGAACACCGCCCTCGGCGTGGGGGCGATCCTCCACGGCCCCCGCGGCCTGCTGCTCGGCAGGCACCGGCTGGGTACGTGGGAGCTGCCCGGGGGTTCGGTGGAGCGGGGCGAGTCGCTGGCGGGCACCGCCGTCCGCGAGGTGAGGGAGGAGACCGGCTGCGTCGTGCGCGAGGAGGACGTCGAATTGCTCGGACTGCTCCTCGACGAGGTCCAGGGCACGGTGCGGGCGACGGCCGTCGCGGTGGTCACCGCGTGGGAGGGCGAGCCGGGTGACCAGCCCGGCGAGAGCGTGGGCGACTGGCGGTGGTGGCCGCTCGACCGGCTTCCCGACGGCCTGTTCGTCCCCAGTGCCCAGTGCCTGACCACCTGGTGCCCCGGCCTGCCGGTCGAGCATCCGCCCGCCCGTCTCCACCGCCTCCGGGCACGCGGCGACGAGCCGGCCGGCGCCGGGGGTTAAGGGGTTGCCCCAGGTGACTGCCGTCCGCATGATCTCCGGTGTGATGAACCTCCTCGCCCCCGTTCACAAGGCCCGCCTCGAGCGATGGGTCCGCACCCGGTTCGACCCCACCGAGTACGGGATGGTGCCCGTCGCGATGCTCGACGCCCGGCGGGCCGGGCCGCCCCTGCCCGCGCACCGGATCGACGAGATGCAGGCGGTCGCGGACGCCGCGTGGGGCGGCGACTGGCGCACGGCGGCCTCCTACGTCGACCGCGCGGGCGAGGAGTGGGACGAGCGCTGGCACCGGCTGGAACTGCTGCAGGAGGTCGCCGGGGAGGACGACGACTGGCTGGGCGAGTGGCGTCGCAACGACCCGGACAACGGGGACGCCGCCACCCTCCACGCACAACTGCTCGTGCACCGTGCCTGGGAGATACGGGGAGCGGGGTACGCGAACCAGGTCCCGTCCGAGCGCATGCGCCGCTTCAAGCAGATGCTGCCCGCCGCCATGGAGGCCGCGCGGCACGCCGCCGGGCTCGCGCCCCGCGACCCCGGGCCATGGGTCGTCATGATCACCACCGCACGCGCCCTGAAGTACCGCGGCATGCAGTTCCAGCCGCTGTGGGAGGGCCTCGTCGAGCGCGCCCCGCACCACTACGCGGGCCACTGGCAGGCCCTGCAGTACTGGTGCGCCAAGTGGTGCGGCACCGACAAGCAGATGATGGACTTCGCCGAGCGTGCCGTACGCAACGCCCCCGAAGGCAGCCCCCTCGCCGGCATCTACCTGCACGCCCTGTCCGAACTCACCGAACGCCACGGCGCCATGGCGTCCGTGACCACGGCCAAGGTCAAGGACGTCCTGGCGGAGGTCACCCGGTCGCTCGGTCAGGTGCCCGGGGACGCCGGCGAACTGCCGCCCCTGCGCCACCTGCTCGCGCACTACCTGGGCGAGAACGGCGACTACGACGCCGCGCTCGAGCAGTTCCGGCTCCTCGGCCCCTGGTGCGGCGCGGAACCGTGGACCGGCAAGGCCGACCCGGTCGCCGCCTTCCAGCTCGCGCGCGGCACCGCCGCCGCCAAGGCCGCGAACGGCAGGCTGCAGGACAACGGTGACGGCGCCGCCCGCTGGGGCCGCAGCGGCGGGTGACGACCGGCCGACCATGCGGTGAGGCGGAGAACGGGCCCGGCGGCGTCACGCCGGACCCGTTCACCGCCGTGGCACGGACCGGGCGCGTCGCGCCCGCCTTCCGCGGGGGCCGCGGTGCGCACGGACGAAGTGGGCGACTTCCGCGTCCAGGAGCGGGCCCTTGACCCGTGAGGGCAGGCCCGCGGCAGTACCTCGGCGGCAACGCAGATCCCGTCAGCCGGCGCAACCGGCCGTGGCGGGGCGGTCACGTCCACCCGTCGCGGGGGAGCCCCGGAGCTGCCTGCCGTAGGCGGCGCAGCGGGCCTCACCCCGGTCGCGGGTTCTCCGTGCCGGGCGTCGACCACACCGCCCCCTGACCCCGAGGGCGCCGGCCCGGACTGCCTGTCGGCGGCGTGACATAGGGTTCGCGGAACCTCACCGCCGTACAGGAGGACCCGATGTCCTTGCAGGCCCGCCTTGTCGCCACGCTCGCCGTCCCCTACCCGGCAGACCGCGCCGACGCCCTGGAGGTGCTCGGCGTGCCGGGCCGCCGCATGCTCCTGCAGCGCCGCGAGGACGAACTCGTGGTCCACGCCCTGGAGGACGACCCCGTCCGGATCGGGGACGAGACGGCCCGCTTCCCCGCACCGTGGCCGCGCCGCTTCGGAACGTCGACGGTGGCACCGGACGGGAGCCTGGCCGTCTTCACCGGGACGCACGCCGTGCGGGCCGTGGAGCCCGGGGGAGGCGTCCGGTGGGAGGTGCGCCACGGTTGCTGGTACGGGGCCTGCCTGGAGATGCACCGGTCGTTCGACGAGTACGCCGGCGAGCGGGACCACCGTCACCCCGAGAGCGGTTCGGCGGGCTTCTCCGCGGACGGGAAGCTGCTCTGGGCCCATGTGCGGGGACCGCTCGCCCCGGGCGTGCCGGACGCGGACACCCTGGACGAATGGCTGGTGCTCGACCCCCACGACGGGACGGTGCTGGCCCGCGCCGACGCCCGGGCCGCGGCCGCCGGCAGCGTGCACGTGCCCCACCCCGACCCGGCGCAGATGGGCCTGAGCATCGGCGAGGGACAGGACGGTGCGCCGCTGCGCTGGGGCCGCTGGGACGGGCGGCGGTTGACGGTGGACGACTTCGGCGGCAGGGACCTGGTGCTGACCGGCGTCAGCCCCTCCGGCGGCCGGCTGCTGACGGTCACCCACGACCAGGACCGTCTCGTGGTCCTCGACGCCGCGGACGGCTCCGTCCTGGCGGAACTGGACGCCGCGTCGGCCGTCGCACGCCATCCCGACACCGAGCCCGACAATGACGAGGCCGAGCCCTACTGGGACTACGCGGGCGGCTTCCTCGACGAGACCGACGTCATCACCTCCACCGTCGAGAGCGACGAGGAGTGGGGAGAGGGCCGGCACTGGCTGACCGACACCTCGGGGGCACGCGCTCCCCGGCACGTCACGTACCCCGTGCCGGTGACCGGCCTCCCCACCGCGCTCGGTGACGGCACCTGGTGCACCATCGCCGACGACAGGGCCACGCTGCGGGTGTGGACCCGCCCCTGACCCTGCCGGGGCGGCGTTCGTCAGCGGGGGGTGCCCGCCCCGGCCCGCGCGTAGAACGCGGCGAGTTCGTGGGGGTTCTTGGTGTAGACGTCGATCCCGCGGACCGTGCCGTCCTCGACCTGGTGGATCTCGACCATGGTGAGCGGGAACACCTCACCGGTGCTGTGGGCCGTGAGCGTCCCGGTGAGCGTGCCCACGACGCCCGCCGGGCCCTCGAACACCTCGGCGGCGCTGATGGCGACGACGGCGTGGCCCGCCATCACGCCGAGGACGGACCGGGCGAACGCCTCGCGTCCCCGGTGCACACCCCCGTAGGGGAGCTGGGCCGGCTCGTCGACGACCACCTCGGGGGCGAGCCGGGCCAGGACACCCGCCACATCGCCCCTGCCCAACGCGTCGTACAGCCCCCGCACGACGTCCGCGCGGCCCTGCGCCGTCGTGTCACTGCCGTTGCTCATCTCGTGTGTCCTCTCGCTCGTGCTCGTCCTGCGGCCGGGCCCCCGCCGGGTCCGGCTCCCGGGGGATCCGGGCGGACACCATGCAACGACGGACGGCCGGGGTGGGGGAGTCCCCGCCGTGAGGGGTACCGGCAGGGACCCCCACGCCCCGCCCGGCGTGCCTACGCTGTCCCCATGGACAACCGGGACGCAGTCGGCGACTTCCTCCGCTCCCGACGGGACAGGATGACCCCGGAGCAGGCGGGTCTGCCGACGTACGGGCAGCGCCGGGTGCCCGGGCTGCGCAGGGGAGAGGTCGCCACGCTCGCCGGGGTGAGCGTCGAGTACTACACGCGTCTGGAGCGCGGCAACCTCAAAGGCGTCTCCGACAGCGTGCTGGACGCCCTCGCCCGGGCGCTGCGGCTCGACGACACGGAGCGGATGTACCTGTACGACCTCGCCCGCGCCGCCGGCCCGGCGCCGGCGGTTTCCGCGGCGCGCCGTCGCGAGGCCCGGCCGGCGGTCCGGCCGAGCGTCGCCCGCATCGTCGAGGGGATGCCGGGCATGCCGGCGTTCGTGATGAACGACCGCCTCGACACCCTGGCCGCCAACGCGCTGGGCCGCGCCCTGTACGCGCCGATGTACGCCGACCCGGCCTGCGGCGCCAACGTCGCCCGGTTCGCCTTCCTCAGCCCCGGGGCCAGGCGGTTCTACGCCGACTGGGAGCGCATGGCCCGCTTCGCCGTGGGCGCGCTGCGCGTCGAGGCCGGCAGGCACCCCCATGACCGCGACCTGACGAACCTGATCGGCGAACTCTCCACCCGCAGCGACTCCTTCCGGGTGCTGTGGGGGTCCCACGACGTCCACGTCTTCCGCGAGAGCACGAAGCGCCTCCACCACCCGCTCGTCGGCGACCTGGAACTCGACCAGGAGACCATGGGCCTGCCGGACGGCAGCGGCCTGAGCGTCGTCGTCTACAGCGCGCCCCCGGGGACCGCCGCCGAGGACGCCCTGAGACTGCTCGCCGGCCGGCCGGCGACGGGCGGACCGGAGCAGCGGGCCGAGGGCGCGGGCGGCCTCCCCGGCGCGGGCCCGGGCGGGAACACGGGGCCGGTCGCCGCGGGCGCAGAACCTGCGGGGGCCGGCGAGCGTCTGGGTGGTGTGAGAGCAGGCGGCTCTCGCAGACCCCAAGGGGAGCAGAGATGAGCACGGTAGTCGTCGTCGGAGCCACGCAGGGCACGGGGCGGGCACTGGCCGCGGAGTACGCGCGGCGGGGCGCGGACGTCCTGATCACCGGACGCACCGAGGAGCGGGCCACGACGGTGGCGGCGGAACTCGCGAAGGAGACCGGCGGTACGGTCACGGGCCTCGCGCTGGACCTGAGCCGTCCGGCCGGCATCGCCGCCGCGCTCGAACCGGTGCGCCGGGTGGACCGCCTGGCCCTGGTCGGCATGGTCCGCGACATGAACACCACCGGTGCCTACGACGTGGTGAAGGCGACGACCCTGGCCACGACGAAGATCGTCGGTTACACAGCGGTGGTCGCCGCGCTGCGCCCCCGGATGTCCGCCGACGCCTCGGTCCTGCTGTTCGGCGGCATGGCCAAGGACTTCCCGTACCCGGGCTCGACGACGCTGACCGCGGTCAACGCCGCCGTGCAGGGCCTGGTGCGGACGCTGAGCACCGAACTGGCCCCGGTGCGGGTGAACTCGCTGCACCCGTGGGCCATCGTGGACAGCCCGTTCGTCGTGGACAACGAGCACCTGCAGGACACGGCGCGGAAGATGACGCTCACCGGGCGGCTCGGCACCATGGCGGACGTCGTCGACGGCTGCGTCTTCCTGCTGGAGAACCCGCTGGCCAACGCCATCGACCTCACGCTGAACGGCGGCATCGCCTGACGCCACGGGGGCTCCGCGCACGACGGGGCCCCCTCCGGCGGGAGGGGGCGTTGTGCTGTGCCGTCGTCAGATCGTCGGCGTGTCGTCGACGTGCTCCTTGTGCACCTCGAGGACGAACTTCCAGCCCGCGCTGGCCTCCATGAAGCGCACGCGGGTCGGGTGGATGTCCAGGGCGCGGCGGTCGCGGTTCTGGCCGCCCGTGCCCCCCTTCCGCCCGCGGGCCGGCTCCTCGAAGAGGTCGACCTTGACGTCCGGCACCGCGACGACTTCCTCGTTCCAGCGCTGGACGATCCCCGCGCCGAACGCCTCCCGGGCGGCGGCGTAGAGCGACGCCAGGGACTCCGCGTTCCCGTTGGGCACGAAGAGGGCGAGGTTGAGGAGGACACCGGCCCTCTGCAGGACCTCTATCTCCTCACCCGCCTTGTCCGCGACCCATATGCCGCGCTCTTCGGCGTCGTCCGGCAGCACGTGGACCTCGTCGCCGAAGACGGTCCTCGCGGTGAAGGATCCGCCCTCGAAATTCTTGCCCGACTTGGTGAGCGTCGCCGGTGCGAAGCAGTCAAGCCGAAGCTCTTCCATCTCCGCCTGGACGAAGATCTCGTCCTGGAGGCCCAGCTCCGAAACCTCCTCGGCCGTGAGACGTCGGGCTGCAACCTTCTCGGTGTTCACTTTCTTTCCCTTCTTCGTGTAACCACGGACAGTTCGGCGACCCGCGGCGGCGGCGTGGCCACGGCCACCGGCCGACCGGTGGTGACGTCACGTCACATGACCGAGCGGTGGGTGTTCCGGCATCGCCGCCCCCGGAGGGGACGCAGAGGTGTCCGGCTCCCCGCGCCCGAACGCGCAACGGCGGCACGGTGGGCAGGAGGAACCACGCGCCGTGAGTGTAGTGCGGCGGTCTGACAACGCCGCCATCTCGGCTGCCTGGAGGGGCCGTCGGAGCCTGTCGCACTGGCCGTCGGGGCCCGTCGGACCGGGCTTCGTGGCACGCCGCCCGGCCGTTCGCGGCACCACGGCGACGGCGCCGCCCCGCTTCCCCCTGGCGCGCCGAGGTACCCGGCGGGTGCCCCCCGACCGGTCGCCGGCCACCGCGTCCGCCCCCCACGCCGGGACGTCCACGCAGGACCTGCCGGTGAACCGCCGGGGACGTTTCACCGACGCGGCGCTGAACGGTCCGGCACCAGGCCCTTTTGATGTACCGGGCACGCGTTCGGCGCCCCGGACCGGGTTACATTTGGTTGACCGTTGAACCAATCCATTGCCGATGGGTGTGCTTGCCGATGACCGAGAATCCCCCGAACCCGCCCACCGAGGCCGCGAACGCCGGTGTCCTGATGCAGATGCTCAGCGGCTACTGGGTCACCCAGATCGTCCGGGCCGCCGTCGACCTCTCCCTCCCCGACCACCTGGCCGACGGACCCCTGGACGCCGGGGAGATCGCGGAACGGGAGGCCAGTGACCCCGCGACGACCTACCGGCTCCTGCGCGCCTGCGCTTCGCTCGGCCTGGTGGCCCACCAGGGCGGGCGACGGTTCTCCGGCACCCCCCTGAGCGAGCTGCTCCGCACCGGGGTGCCGAACACCCTGCGGGAGGTGGCCCTCACGTGGGCGGGGCCCTCCCACTGGCGTGCCTGGGAGCGGTTCCCGGAGGCCGTCCGCAAGGGTGGCACCCAGATCGAAAGCGCACTGGGCACGGACTTCTTCAGCTACCTCGGCGACCACCCCGCCGAGGCGGAACTCTTCTCGGTCGCCATGTCCGGCATGTCGGAGCAGCTGAACCGCGACCTCGCCCGGGCGCTCGACACCACCGGCAGCGCGGTCGCGGTCGACGTCGGCGGCGGCACCGGGGCGCTGGTGCAGGGCCTCATGCAGGCGAACCCGGAACTGCGCGGGGAGAGCCTCGACCTGCCCCACGCCACCGCCACCGCGCTGGCCTCCGCCGAGAAGCAGGGACTGGCCGACCGCTTCACGGCGGTCACCGGCGACTTCTTCGAGTCCGTCCCGCCGGCGGACCTGTACCTCCTCAAGATGGTCCTGCACGACTGGAACGACGCCGACTGCGTCACGATCCTCAGCAACTGCCGCGCCTCCGCCCGGCCGGGCGCGCGGGCGGTGGTGGTGGAGAACGTGATCGGGGAGATCGGGGCGCCCGGCTTCGAGCCCCTTGCGGACATGCACATGCTCGCGATGCTGCCGGGGCAGGAGCGCGATCTCCCCGAGTTCGACGCGCTGTTCGCCGCCTCCGGGTGGCGGCGCACGGCCGTCACCGCCACAGGATTCCAGTTCAAGATCATCGAGCTGGAGGCGATCCGACCCGGCGGGTGAGGGGCGGCCGCGTCGGTTTCGGGGGTCCCGCAAGGACGGCGGGAGAGCCGCTCAGCTCCGCCGGGGAGGGGTGGGGTCCGACGCGGCGTCCGCGTTCCTCACCCGTACCCGGCCGGTCGGCGGGACGCCGCCGGAGCCCCCGACAGGTGGGGGAGGGGGAGGACGGGCAGGTCAAGGGCCGGCAAAGGCGCTTCGCGGCCCAGCGGGCCCCCCGCGTCGCCGAGTTGCTCCCGCAGGACCGGGATGACCAGCGCGGATGCCCGTCGGGACGGCTGTTCCGGGGCTCCGTGGGTGCTGGCGGCTTTGCGTCGCGTGTCGTATTCACGCCCCCGATACGCCCAGTGAACAGTTTCGAACACGGGAGGCGCGGCGTTCACTCAACGAACACGAAAGGAACATCCGTTTCGCCCAAAACATCAAAAAGCCGCTACGCGTCGCGCACATTCCGCACTCGCGTTGTGACGTTGGGTCACATCCGTCGCCTCAGGCTCCTTATTGACATGAACAGAACCCAACACGCTAATGGGCTCCGGCGAATGCTCGGACGTTCGCCGCCGCCAGGAGCCGTACACGGCTCGCGATCCCTGCAAGCACGCATGGGAGTCACGTTGCGCAGACCAGCAAGTACCCCCCACCCCCTCCGCCGGACGGTGAACAGAGGCCTCGCGGTCCTCGGTGCCGCCGCCATGGCGGTGCTCGGCATACAGGCACCGGCGTTAGCCGCGGGTGCCGCGGGAGCGAACTCCGCCGCGGCCAACGGCGTCCGCCGCTCCTTCGAACCCACCTGCGACACGGCCAAGCCCGGCCACTTCAGCTGCTTCGCCCTGCGGCGCACCGACGTGAAGCCGGTCAAGGGCCTGGTGCCGGCGGCGGACACGCCGTCCGGCTACGGAGCGGCCGACCTGCAGAGCGCCTACAACCTGCCGGCCGACGGCGGCGCCGGACAGACCGTCGCGATCGTGGACGCCTTCGACGACCCGACCGCGGAATCCGACCTCGCCGTCTACCGTGCCCAGTTCGGGCTGCCGGCCTGCACCACGGACAACGGCTGCTTCCGCAAGGTCGACCAGCGCGGCGGCACCGACTACCCCGAGCCGGACCCGGGCTGGGCCGGTGAGATCTCGCTCGACGTCGACATGGTGTCGGCGGCCGCGCCCAACGCTCACATCCTGCTGGTCGAGGCCGACGACAACAGCTTCGAGAACCTCTCCGCCGCCGTGGACCAGGCGGTCGCGATGGGCGCGAAGTACGTGTCGAACTCCTACGGCACCGACTACCGCGGCGGGAACGGCGAGGACCCGTCCGAGACCACCGTGCTGGACGCCCACTACAACCACCCCGGCGTCGCGATCACCGCGTCCACCGGTGACTACGGATACGGCGTCAGCTACCCGGCGGCCTCGCAGTACGTGACCGCGGTCGGCGGCACCACGCTGACCCGCGCCCCGTCCACCACGCGCGGATGGACCGAGTCCGCCTGGAGCCTGGCCGGTTCGGGCTGCTCGCTGTACGAGCCCAAGCCCGCCTTCCAGCACGACACCGGCTGTGACAACCGGGCGCTGGCCGACGTCTCGGCCGTCGCCGAGGACGTGGCGGTCTACCAGACCTACGGCCACGGCGGCTGGGCGGTCTACGGCGGCACCAGTGTCTCGTCGCCCATCATCGCCTCGGTCTACGCGGCCGCCGGCACCCCCGCCGCCGGCTCGTACCCGAACGCGTACCCGTACGCGGCCGGCACCGGGATCAACGACATCACCACCGGCAGCAACGGCAGTTGCTCCCCGTCGTACCTGTGCAACGGCGCGGAGGGCTTCGACGGCCCGACCGGCCTGGGCACGCCCGCCGGCCTGACCGCGTTCCGCACCGGCGCGCACGGCGTGATCTCCGGAACCGTCACCGACGGCACCACCGGCAAGGCCGTCAGCGGTGCCACGGTCACGGCGGGCACCGGCATCACCCACACCGACGCCGCCGGCTCCTACACCCTGACCGTGCCCACCGGCACCTACGACGTCTCCGTCGAGGCGTTCGGCTACGCCGGGTGCTCGGCCGACGGGGTCGTGGTCGACGACGACGCCACGGTCACCAAGAACTTCACCCTCTCCCCGGTGCCGAGCCAGACCGTCGCCGGCAAGGTCAGCGACGGCTCCGGCCACGGCTGGCCGCTCTACGCCAAGATCACCGCGGACGGCGTGCCCGGAGCGGTGTGGACCGACCCCGCGACCGGCTCGTACAGCATGGACCTGCCCCAGGGGCACTCCTACACGCTGCACGTCGCCTCGGCGACGCCCGGTTACAAGACCGTCAGCAAGAAGATCACCGTCGGCGACTCCGCACAGACGGTCGGCATCGCGGTCCCGGCCGACTCCTGGACGGCGAACACGCCCGGGTACCGCGTCGACGTGACCGGCACCACCGAGCCGTTCGACGCCACCGACGCCCCGCCGGCCGGCTGGAAGGTGGTCAACGCCGACGACACCACCGGTGGCTGGCAGTTCGACGACCCCGGTGACCGCGGCAACCACACCGGCGGTGACGGCGCGTTCGCCGTCATCGACAGCGACCACTTCGGCGGCGGCGCCGTCCAGGACAGCTCGCTGCTCAGCCCGGTGTACGACTTCACCGGGAAGAACGACCCCGAGGTGGCCTTCAGCACCGAGTACAAGCAGTACAGCGGCCAGTCCGCGGCCCTCGAGGCGACCTCGGACGGCGGCGAGCACTGGACCAAGGTCTGGTCGCCGGGCGCGGACGTCACCGGCGACCGCATCGAGGCCTCCCTGGCCGACTTCGCCGGCAAGTCCGAGGTCCAGCTGCGCTTCCACTTCGCCGGCAGCTTCGGCTGGTGGTGGGCCGTCGACGACGTCTTCGTCGGCGACCGGCAGCTGACCGCGGTCCCCGCCGGCCTGGTCGTGGGCACCGTGACCGACGCCAACACCGGTACGGGCGTCGTGGGTGCCACCGTCACCAGCCAGGACAAGCCGTCCGAGAAGACCACCACGACGGCCACGCCCGAGGACCCGAACCTCTCCGACGGCTTCTACTCGTTCATCTCGACCGCCTTCGGCAGCCACCCCTTCACGGCGGCCAAGGCGAAGTACACCTCCCTGAGCAAGAACGTCAAGGTCGGGGCCGACAGCGCCGTCCAGGCGAACTTCAAGCTCAAGGCCGGCAAGGTCACCATCACTCCGGCCTCGGTCTCCGCCACCGTCGCCTGGGGCGGTTCCAAGACGCAGAACCTGACCGTCAAGAACACCGGCGGCGCGGCCGCCACGGTCAAGCTCGGCGAGCAGTCCGGCGGGTTCACCCAACAGGCCAAGGGCGCCGCCCTGCAGACCGTCAAGGGTGACTTCAACCCGCTGTCCAGCAAGGCCCACGCGGCGGGCGCCAAGGCCGGCCCGACGGCGGCGGCCCCGGCCGACGACACCTGGCAGACGGCCCCGGACCTGCCGGGCGCCCTGATGGACAACGCCGTCGACTCGCTGGACGGCAAGGTCTACTCGGCCTTCGGCTACAACGGTTCGGCCGACGTCAAGGACCTCTACGTCCTCGACCCGGTCGCCGGCAGCTGGACGAAGCTGGCCTCCGCGTCCGACACCCGTGAGGACCCCGCGCACGGGTTCATCGACGGCAAGCTCTACGCCGTCGGCGGCTGGGGCCCCTCGGGCGCCCCGGACGCCAAGCTGGAGATCTACGACCCGCAGTCGGACAGCTGGACCACCGGTGCGTCCGCGCCGAAGCCGTACGCGGGCTCCGGCACCGCCGTCCTGGACGGCAAGCTGTACATGATCGGCGGCTGCGGCGCCGACTTCTGCGGCACGACCGACGCCAGCGTCTACGACGCGGGCTCCGACAGCTGGTCCCAGATCGCCGCCTACCCCGAGCCCATCTCGTGGGAGGCCTGCGGCGCCATCGACGGCCAGATCTACTGCGCCGGCGGTCTGGGCGCCAGCGAGAACGACGTCGTCCACTCCTACGCCTACGACCCGGGCACCGACAGCTGGTCGCAGCTCGCGGACGTCCCGGCCGCGCAGTGGGGTACCTCCTACGCCGCGGCCAACGGCCGTCTGCTGATGGTCGGCGGCGTCGGCAACAACGCCCTCACCAACCGCGGCCAGGCCTTCGACCCGCAGTCCGGCACCTGGGGCACCCTCCCCAACGCCAACGTCGCCACCTACCGCGGCGGCGGCGCACCCGGCTTCTACAAGGTCGGCGGCGGCAACGCCCCCGGCAGGCCGATCAGCAAGGTCGAGGTGCTGCCCGGCTACGACCAGGGCGGCGCGGGCGACGTCGACTGGCTGAGCGAGAGCGTCCAGGAGCTCACGCTGCAGCCCGGCGCCAGCGCGACCGTCTCCGTCACGCTGGACGCCAAGGCCACCTCGGTGACCCAGCCCGGCGACCTCACCGCGAGCCTGAGCGTGGGCACCGACACGCCGTACTCCACGGCGCCCGTCCCGGTGAGCCTGCACGTCAACCCGCCCAAGACCTGGGGCAAGATCACCGGCGTCGTCCTGGGCAACAAGGCCACCGGCGGCAGCGCACCGCTGGCCGGGGCGACCGTTCAGCTCGACAGCTGGGCCGCGAGCTACACGCTCACCACGGCCTCGGACGGCACCTACGCCCTGTGGCTCGACGTGCGCAACAACCCGCTCACCGTCATCGTCGCCAAGGACGGCTACCAGCCGACCGTCACGACGGTGAAGCTGACGAAGGGAGCGACGGTCACCGCCAACTTCACCCTCAAGCGCAAGTAACCGGGTACGCGCCGGGGAACGGCGCCGACGGTCCGCGTACGCGTACGGGCCGTCGGCGCACCCCCGGCCGGACCCCGGACACGAACGCGGCCGGGCCGGTCCCTCCCAGGGGCCGGCCCGGCCCTGCGCGGCCCGAGCCGGGAGGACCGGCGGTCAGCCGCCCGGGCTCGCGTCGACGTCCACCGTCTTCATGCACGCGTCGTCGAAGGCGCTGAGGGTGATCGTGCCGTCGTGGAGGTCCACCCAGCTCGCGACCACGGTCCAGCCGCGCTGCTTGAGGGTCACACGGACCTCGAAGACCACCCCGGAACTGTCTCCCGTGAGCCTCTCCGGCTTCCCGTCCTGCTCCCACTCACGGTCACGCAGCTCGTGCACCACCGCTTCCCAGCGGGCGACGTCGACCTTGGCGGTCTTGGTGGCGAAGCCCTTGAAGCCGACGCCGCACGATCGCGGCGTGCCCGGCTCGGCGTCCTCGTTCATTCCGCCCCATTCCGGCACGTTCGCCGGGACGCCCGCGTCCGCCGCCGAACCGTCGAGGTCCGCCAGCACGAACTCCTTCGTCAGCGGCCCGGTACCCGCGGGCCGCGGCTGAGGCGCCGCCGGCTTCGAGGACGCGGACGCCTCCGCGCCGGCGTCGCCGGTACCGCAGCCCGCGCCGCCCAGCGCCATGACCGCGACCGCCACGGCTGCCCAACAAGTCCTGCTCCCAGGTCAGGGGCCGTTCACCCCCATGATCAGCGAGGAGTATGCCACGCGCTGTCGACAGGCCGGCACGGATGATGCGGCGGATCGATCGCCGCGGAACGCTGCCGCGCTTGACCTTCACACTAGTGTCAATCTTTAGCTTCGGGCGAGTAAGCGGAAGTCACCTGACCATTGCTAGGAGATCTGCCATGCCCCAGGCTCTGACCGGACGGACCGCGCTCGTGACCGGAGGGTCGCGGGGTATCGGTGCGGGGATCGCCCGTGAACTGGCCCGCGAGGGTGCGAGCGTCGTCATCACCTACCGGAAGTCGCGCGAGCAGGCCGAGGAGGTCGTCGCCGAACTGGGCGCCCTCGGCGCGAAGGCGTTCGCCGTGCAGGCCGACCAGTCCGTTCCCCACGAGGCGTCGACCGCGGTCGAACAGGCCGCCGAGTTCCTGGGCGGCCGGATCGACGTGCTGGTGAACTCCGCCGGTGTCGCCGTCCTGGGCACCGTCGACCAGCTGGACCTGGAACTCCTCGACGGCGTCCAGCACATGATGGCCACGAACGTCCTCGGCACCGTCGTCACGACGCATTCCGCTTCGCGTTTCCTGCCCGACGGCGGACGCGTCATCCTGGTGGGCAGCATCGTCGCCCACCGTATCCCCAGCCCCGGCGTCGCGGAGTACGCGGCGAGCAAGGCGGCCATCGACCAGCTCGGTCGCGGCTGGGCCCGCGACTTCGGTCCGCGCGGCATCACCGTCAACGTCGTGCAGCCGGGGGCCGTCGACACCGACATGAACCCCGCCGACGGGCCGAACGCGGCGGCCCAGGTGGCCATGACGCCCCTCGGGCGTTTCGGCACCGCCGCCGACATCGGCAAGGCCGTCGCGTTCCTCGCGAGCGAGGACGCCGCGTACATCACGGGCGCACGGCTGACCGTCGACGGCGGATCCAGCGTCTGACGCGGGAGAGCACCCCGGCGTGCCCGGTGCTCCGGTCCGGACGGCGACGGCCGGCACCGGAGCCCCGCCGCCGGGGCCGCCCGCACCGCCCTCAGGCCCACTCCGGTGCCGCGGACCAGGAGCGCCGTTCCTCCGCACGCTGCGCGGCCACGTCCGGGATGACGGCGAGTGCCTCCGCACAGCGGCCCTGCCCGACGAGCAGGTGGGCGAGGTGGGTTGCGGCCCACCGGCCGGAGCACTGCCGGAGGAGGGCGATGGCCTCCCCCACCCGGTCGTCCCGGGCGAGCAGCCAGGCGATGGTGGCCTCCCGGTCGTCGACCTCGTCCGGCGGCAGCGCCTCGATCTCGGCGATGGCCTCCCGGCTGCGCCCTGCCTCGCGCATCAGCCACCACCGGTTGGAACGGAGCCAGTACCTCTCGTTCTCCTCGAGGAACTCGGGGCTGCGTCCCTCGGTGAGTTCGACGGCCCTGTCGGGGTGTCCCTGTTCGGCCATGAGGATCAGGGTCGACTGCAGGAGGTTCTCGTGGAGGTCGTCAAAGGTGTGTCCCACCACCTGAACGGCGTCGTCGAGGCGGTCCTGCCGGATCAGGAGTTCCTGGAGGGCGACCGTGAAGATGCCAGGGTGCGCCGCGGGGTCGTGGAAGCCGCGCAGATACGCCTCGGCCTCCGCGGCCCTGCCGAGGTCCTCCATGGTCGTGACGTACGCGCGGACGGCCTTGGGGTTCCGGGTGCCGGTGGCCAGGTCCCGCAACTGCTCGGTCCGCCCGTGCCGGGCGAGCAGTTCGGCGTAGAAGTCGACGGTGTTCTCCGGGCCGTGGCGACGCGCGTCCACGTCCGCGCCGAGCAGTGAGATCGCCTCGTCCGCCCGGCCGGAACGCTCCAGGACGGTGGCCCGTCCGGGAAGCGCGTCCCAGATGTGGCGCACGCCGCACCCCCAGGGATCGCTGCTGAACTCCTCGGCGACCGGGGTGAGCAGCTCCAGCAACCGGTCGTCGCGGTCCTGGCCCTCGGTGATCCGCACCAGGGCATGCACCATGCCCCGCTCGCCCAGGTGCGGTACGAGCGCGTCGATCGCCTCGTCCACCCGCCCCGCAGCGACCAGCACCTCGGCGTAGTCGGGCCACATGTCCCGCGGTTTCGCGTCCCGGCCCCCGGGGTGCGCCAGCTCCAGCGCCCGGTCGACGCGGCCCCATCGCAGCAGGACGCCGGCGCCGGCGCGGACCGCGGGCTGCCAGCCGGTGGCCGTGAACGGCTCGATGACCGCCCAGGCCCGCGCGAACTCGCCCGCCGCACAGAGCCGGCGCACCGCGCCCTCCGCGCAGAACCAGTCCCCGCGCCGTTCCGCCGCCTCCACCAGCAGGTCGAGGCCGCCGCGTTCGAGGACCTCGTCCACGATGCGCGGCGGAACGCCGCCGTACCGCTCCCGCTGCCATTCAAGATCATCGATGTTCACGAGGGGCACCCTAGGCCGCGTGACCGACATCGCCGCCGAGCCGGCTCGCGGTCGCCCGGCCGGCGGTCCGTTCCGCCGCCCACAAGCCGGTGCGGGCTGCGGGGAGGAATGAAGTACCTCTGGGGAATGACGGGTTCGTGGGGGAGTCGTGAAGGAACGGGCCTCATGCCGCCCACGGGGCCAACGGTCACCCTCCATACATGTACGCGCCAACTTTTCGGCGGCTGTGTGCCGCACTGCGCCATTGCAATGCCCTGGCAAAGACCGACCGGGCCGTACGGCCGCACTTCTCACGTCAGGGATTGCGCACACACATGAAGCCTTCAGCATCACCTTCTTCGCCCGGGCACTCCGCCGAACTGCGTGACGCCGTACGCCACGTGGACCGGCGCCGCTTCCTGACCGTCACCGGGGCCGCGGCGACGCTGGCGTTCGCCGTGAACATCCCGCTCGGCGGGACCGCCGCGGCGGCCGAGGCGAGTGCCGCGCAGATCACCGAGAACCCCTTCACGCTCGGCGTGGCCTCGGGCGACCCGATGCCCGGCTCCGTCCTGCTGTGGACCCGGCTCGCCCCCCGCCCCTACGAGAGCGGCAGCGGCCTGCCCCAGAAGCGCTTCAACGTGCGCTGGGAGCTCGCCCACGACGAGCGGTTCACCCGCGTCACCCGGCGTGGCAGCGTCGACGCGCACCCCGAGTACAACCACGCCGTGCACGTGGAGGTGGACGGCCTGGACGCCGACCGCGTCCTGTACTACCGCTTCCGCGTGGGCCAGTGGACCAGCTCCGTGGGCCGTACCCGCACCGCGCCCGCGAAGAACGCCCGCCTGACCGAGCTGCGCCTGGCGGCCGTGTCCTGCCAGGCGTACCACGACGGCTACTTCACCGCCTACCGTCACCTCGCCGACGAGGACCTCGACGCGGTCTTCCACCTCGGCGACTACCTCTACGAGTACGCGGTGACCGCCACCGGCGGCGCCCGCGCCTACACCGACCGCGTGCTGCCCTCGCACTTCAACCGCGAGACGCTCACACTGGAGGACTACCGGCTCCGGTACGCCCTGTACAAGTCGGACCCCGACCTGATGGCGGCCCACGCGGCGCACCCCTTCGTGGTCACCTGGGACGACCACGAGACCGAGAACAACTACGCGGACGACGTCCCCGAGAACGACGTGCCCGCCGAGGAGTTCCTCCTGCGGCGCGCCTCGGCCTACCGCGCCTACTGGGAGAACCAGCCGCTGCGCCGCCGCCAGCTCCCGCACGGCCCCGACGCCCAGCTCTACCGCCGGCTGCAGTTCGGACGGCTCGCCCAGTTCGACATCCTCGACACCCGCCAGTACCGCTCCGACCAGGCCTACGGCGACGGCTGGCAGGTGCCGGGCCCCGAGTCGCAGGACCCGGCCCGCACGATGACGGGCGCCACCCAGGAGCGCTGGCTCCTCGACGGCTGGCGCGCCTCGAAGGCGACCTGGAACGTCGTCCCCCAGCAGGTCACCTTCGCCCAGCGCAAGGACCGTTCGACGCCCGACTTCAAGGTCTCCATGGACTCCTGGGACGGCTACCCGGCGTCCCGCAAGCGCCTGCTGGACGGCTGGGAGGCCGCCGGCCGGGACAACCTGGTCGTGCTGACCGGCGACGTCCACGTCCACTACGGCTTCGACCTCAAGAAGGACTTCGACGACCCGGCGTCCAGGACCCTCGGCACCGAGATCGTCACCAGCTCGATCAGCAGCGGCAAGGACGGTTCCGACAAGCCGTCCAACTGGGCCACCTACATGCAGGCCAACCCGCACCTGAAGTTCTACAACGGCCGTCGCGGCTACGCCCTGGTGACCCTCGGCAAGGACGCGGCACGCGCCGACTTCAAGACGGTCTCCGCGGTGACCACGCCGGGCGCCCCGGTCACCACGGCCGGCTCCTTCGTCACCGAGGCCGGCAACCCGGGGCTCACGCCCGCCTGACCGCCGTTCCGCGCCGTACCGCTCGCGGTACGCGCCGGGGCCCCGGGGCCGTCCGGGGCCCCGGCGGCGTGGGCGCGCCCGCGGCGGCCGGGCGGGGCAGTACGGCCGGGGTGGTCCCTCCTCCGTCGCGGTCGCCGCCCGCCGGACGTCAACGGCTCTACCCTGGAGCGGTGTTCTCACCCCAAGGGCCCTCGCTGCGCGAACTGGCCGTGCAGGCCTTCTCCTCCGTCGAGCACGGCTACGACCTGCTGGCACCCAGGTTCGACCACACGCCGTTCCGCACCTCCGACCGCATCCTCGACGCGACCGCCGCCGCCCTCCGCCCGCTCGGCCCCTTCGCCGACGGGCTCGACGTGTGCTGCGGGACGGGAGCGGGCCTGCGGGTCCTGCGACCGCTGTGCCGGGACCGGGTCGCGGGACTGGACTTCAGCGCCGGCATGCTCGCCGAGGCGCGCCGTGCCCACCCGGACGCGGAATGGATACGTGCGGACGCGCGGACGCCGAACTTCACCGCGGAGTTCGACCTGGCCGTCAGCTTCGGGGCCTTCGGGCACTTCCTGGCCGCCGACCGCCCGGCCCTGTTCGCCGGGGTGCACCGCGCCCTGCGGCCCGGTGGGCTCTTCGCCTTCCCGGTGTTCGCGCCGGCCCGCATCTCCTCCCGGCGCTACTGGGTGCCCGCCGGGTTCGACGTGGCCATGCGGATACGGAACGCGGTCTGGCGCCCGCCGTTCGTCATGTACTACCGCACCTTCCCGCTCCGCGCGGTGCGTTCCGAGCTGACGGCGGCGGGCTTCACGGTGCGGACGGCGGCGCTGCCCGACTTCGGCCGTCGTCCGGACGGCGCCCCGTACGCGCGTCTGGTCCTGGCCCACAGGGCGTGACCGCGGGGCCGGCACCGGCACCGAACGCTTAGGCGCAGCCGACCGGTTGGGCGGCTGGGTTCTCCGCCGCCGATGCATTGCATACAGTATTCGAACGGGGTAGGGTCGGGTGCCATGCGCCAGACGAAACCCCAGAACCCGGACCTCCTGACCGGTGCGGAACCCGTGTGCGCACGGGGGTGCCGGGCATGACGACCTACGGCGACGACGAGACGATCCGGCGGATATTGACCGCCGCCGGCGACACCTGGGCCGTGGTGGGCCTGTCCGACAACCCCGAACGCGCCGCGTACCGCGTGGCCGAGAAGCTGCAGCGCCTCGGCAAGAAGGTGGTGCCCGTCCACCCCAAGGCCGAGACCGTGCACGGTGAGCAGGGCTACGCGTCCCTCGCGGAGATCCCCTTCGCAGTGGACGTGGTCGACGTGTTCGTCAACTCCGCCCTGGCCGGAGAGGTCGCCGACCGGGCCGTCGAGATCGGCGCCAAGGCGGTCTGGTTCCAGGTGGGCGTCATCGACGAGGCCGCCTACGCCAGGACGCGCGAAGCCGGCCTGCTGATGGTGATGGACCGCTCCCCGGGACGGGAGATCCCCCGGCTGGGCCTGGGCTGACCCGCCGCGGCCCCCGCCCGGCGACGGGATGCGTACGATCGCCGGCATGGCACTGCGTCCCGTCCAGGTGAACGTCAAGGCACTCGACAGCACGGCGGTCGGCCGGTTCTGGGCGGAGGCACTCGGCTGGAGCGCCCACAGCCCCGGTGTCACCACCTACGTCGGACCCGGCCGTGACCTCGTCTGGCCGGACCCGGTGGCCGTCGGCATCGACGTCGTCCCCGTCCCGGAACCCGGGGCGGCGACGAAGAACCGGCTGCACCTCGACCTCGCCACCACCTCCGCGGCACATCAGGCGGAGCTGGTCGCGCACCTGCGGGCGCTGGGCGCCACACCCGCCCACGTGGGACAGGGGGACGACGTCCCGTGGACGGTCCTCGCCGACCCCGAGGGCAACGAGTTCTGCGTGCTGGAACCCCGGGAGGCGTACCGGGACACGGGCCCGGTCGCCCGCGTCGTCGTCGACTGCGCCGATCCGCGCGCGATGGCCCGGTTCTGGGGCGAGGCGACGGACTGGACCCCGTACGAGGTGACCGGCGACCACGCGGTGTTCCGCTCCGCCGAGGGCGCCGGCCCGTACCTGGAGTTCGTCCGCACGCCCGGCGCGAAGACCGCCCCGGACCGCGTCCACCTCGACCTGCTGCCGTACCCCGGTGACGACAAGGAGGCGGAGGCGGCCCGGCTGCGAACCCTCGGCGCCACCGACCTCGACCTCGGCCAGGGCGACGTCCCGTGGACGTGCCTGACCGACCCGGAGGGCCACGAGTTCTGCGTCCTCGCCGCGTCCTGACACCGGAGCCGCACGGGGTGCCGGGACCCCTGGGTCACCCCGTCGCGCAGCGGCTGCGGAGGAGTTCCACACCCTCGCCTTCGAGTTCCTCGCAGTAGGCCGCGCGCCCCGTGGTGGCCATGATCAGCGCGAGGGTGGAGCCGGACACGAGCGGCCCGGAACCGGTCGTGAAGGGGCCGTCGTCGGCGACGAGCCTCAGGCCGCGGACGCGTCCCTTGCCGAGCACCACGAGGTCCGACCCCTGGTAGTACTCGGCCACCCGCGTGAGGACCTCGATCGGGTGCTCGTGACGGACACCCAGTGGGCGCCGGATGTCCTGCCCGTGCACGACCGTCTCGCCCAGCATGGCGACGGCGGGCAAGGGCGGCTTCGTGGTGCTGGGCACGACGCGCCGGAACCGCTCGAGGGTCTCCGCCGGGGACGCGCCCAACTGCTCCGCCAGCCGCACGGCCACCTGCTTGTCGAAGTCGAACCTGCACCGGATCACCCCCGCCATCCAGCGCACGGCGTTGAGGCTCGCGGACGCCGTGAGGTGCGCCAGCACGTCACGCACCGTCAGACCCGCGCACAACGACGGCGTCGCCCAGCGTTCGTCGGTCAGATCCACGAGGTCGGCCGCCAGCGCCGCCCGCTCCGCGTGGATCAGCGGCCAGACCTCGCTGCCGTTGCCGCGCTCTGCTGTATCGGTCATCGCGGAAGGTCTCCTGTCCCGGGGGGCTGCTCCACCTGCACGCGGCCCCTCCCGGACCGGCGTCCGGCACGAGGGCGTGCACAGGGGAAGACTCCCGCCCGGCAGCGAACTCATCGCCCCCGGCCCACGAATCCTCCGAGCCCGGCCCCGCCGCTCCCACCGGCGGAAATCCGGTGCCGGCCGGCATGCGGGTGCGGTGTTCAATGACCTCGTCAGATCCGTATCAGGGGTGGGAATGCCGAAGTCGAGAAGTTGGGTCCTGCGTGCGGTGCCGGCGGTCTGCGCGGCTGTGGTGCTGGGCGCGTTGACGGGATGCGGGAGCGCCGGCGACGACGGCGCCGCCGTGAAGCCGGCAGCCGGCAAGGGGAAGGCAGGCGGCGGCGGTTCCCGTCTGGTGAGTCAGCGTGAGGCCGAATCCTTCGCGCTTCACCGCGAGGACGTACCGGGTTACACGATCCAGACGCTGGCGGGCCGCGGTGAGGACGCCCGGGTGCCGGTGCGTCTGTTCACGGGTGACATGCCCCGGGTCGAACCGGAGCAGTGCCAGCCCGTCTACGACAACACCCAGCAGGCCAGCGCCTACCGGCAGTACGCACGTACCGACGCCCTCGTGTCGGGCCACGGGGACTACGTCGAGGTGGCCCTGGTCGCCTACGCTGCGGGCGACGCGCACAAGGCCGTGGCCGACCTGAGGGCGGCGCTCGCCCGCTGCCGGTCGTTCGCCATGCCGCTCCAGGTCATGGAGGAGCACTTCGAGCACCCCCGGCTGCTGCCGGACCCGCACCTGGGTGACGAGGCCGTCGAGTACACCATCACGCAGAAGATCGACGGGGACGAAGGCGTGACCCGTGCCCCCTTCCGCCACCTCGTCGTGCGCAAGGGTTCCGTCATCGCCTGGTTCATGGTGCACGGCTTCCCCGGCGACGCTCCCCAGCTGCCCGCGAACGTCATCGACACGCAGCTCGGGAAAGTGCGCTGACGCCAGCGGCACCGAGGCCGTCAGCGGTCGACGGCCCAGTGCCCGTCCGCGGGCCACGACCCCGTGCGGACGATGTGCTCCACCAGCCTGAGGGCCTCGTCCACGGGCACGGTGTCCTGGTCCCGGTAGGTGTCGTGCTGCCCGCCGGAGAGAACGAACCCGTCGCTCGATCCGTCGGCTCCCGGATCCACCGCGTGCTCGCCGGGATCGTCCTCGTCGCGGAGCAGCATCACCATGGCCCGCTCGGTGTTCGTCACGAAGGCCAGGGATCGTCCGGACGAACCGGTGAGCCACGTCTCGAGCTGTCCTCTGCCGACCCTCGCCCGCAGGATCTCCGGCACCGCCCCGGACGGCACGGGGGCGGCGCTGCCGTCATCGATCACCCAGGACTCACTCACATGCCCGACGATCTCACGCCCGGGGCCACCCTGGGGTGCGGCCGGACGACGTGGGGGCGGGCCCGTTCCTCGGTGCGGCGAGCGGGGTGATTGACTGCCGGGTGCAGGCAATGTCGCCGGTCAGGTCGCGACGTACTGTCGGCGCATGTCTTCGAGGTTGGGGCAGGCGGGGGCGAACGCGTGGTACGGGCCGGCGACGCAGTGGGTGCGGCGGGTGCGGTCCTACCGGCCGGACAGGCGGGGCCGGCTGGTGTTGCGGCGATGGCTGCGGGTGGTCCTGCTGCGCGTGTTCGCCGTCTGCGCGTTCGCCGGGGCGGTGGTTGTGCTGTCCACCGGCCAGGAGGAGAGATGGTTCGTCGCCGCACTGCCCTTGGCCAATGCAGCGTACTGCTGGCGCTGCTCCTTGATCCGTGTCGTGCTCCGTCCGGGCGAGATCGTCCGCTACTACGTCTTCCGCAATGTGGTCGTTCCAGCGGGCGCTGTGCGTCGTCTGCACCGCGACTCCTGGCGCGGCGGGCTGGTCCTGGAGACGCATGCGGGTGAGGAGGTCGACTTCTTCTGGTTCGACGGGTCGCTCTGGGATGTGCTGTACGACTTCTCGGCGGTGTGCGTGGACGCGATGACGGCGCATACGCGCCGGCCGGGAAGCAAGCAGAACAAGCCGTCCTCTGCCGCGCTGGTCCGCCGGTTCACCTGGACCCCGGTGGGTGATCTGCTCGCTCTGTCGGCCGTGGCATGCGTGGTCGCCGGGCTCGTCGCCCAGCCGTGAGCGGATCAGGCGGTACATGGACGGGACACGCACCGCGCGGCTGACGGCGCATGGCTCCTCCCCGCGTGCGGCGCCCGCCGCGGTTGCGGTGCTGATGCCTTCGGCTCTCGATGCCGGATCGAAGCCTGCTGAACGCCAACCCAAGCGGCCCGGGCGGGCGGCTCCCGGCTGGCCGGCGCACCGCCCTCCTAGCCCGCGCGGCGGAGCCGAAGAAATCCCGAGATTTGTCGGCGGGAGGTACATCTTTTTGCCCCTGCCGGATGTCCTAGGGGCTGGCGGCATCTTCGTGCCGTCAACCCATAGCGACATTTGGGGTATACATTTTGAAAACCGGCATAAAAATCACAACTCGTGTGGCAGCGGTGTCCATCACCGCGGGAGCGGTGGTGTCCGCAGGGGCGCTCACCGTCCCGGCCCAGGCAGCCACCCTGGCCGTGCCCACGATCGCCGCCAAGGGCGGTTACGTGATGAACAACGGGACCGGCAAGACCCTCTTCACGAAGGCCGCCGACACCCGTCGTCCCACGGGCTCCACCACCAAGATCATGACCGCCCGTGTCGTGCTCGCCCAGCCGCATCTGAATCTCGACGCCAAGGTCACGATCCAGAAGGCGTACAGCGACTACATCGTCTCCAAGGGCGCCTCCTCGGCACGCCTGATCGTCGGCGACAAGGTGACCGTCCGCCAGCTGCTGTACGGGTTGATGCTCCCGTCCGGCTGCGACGCGGCGTACGCCCTCGCCGACAAGTTCGGCACCGGCTCCACGCGGGCCGCTCGCGTCAAGTCCTTCATCGGCAAGATGAACTCGACGGCCAAGAGCCTGGGTCTGAAGAACACCCACTTCGACTCGTTCGACGGCATCAGCAACGGGTCGAACTACTCGACGCCCCGGGACCTGACCAAGCTCGCGAGCAGCGCGATGAAGTACTCCACCTTCCGCAGCGTCGTGAAGACGAAGTCGACGAAGCAGAAGGTGACCACGAAGAGCGGTGGCTACCGCACCATGTCGTGGACCAACACCAACACGCTGCTGGGCAGCTACTCGGGAACGATCGGGGTCAAGACCGGCTCCGGTTCGCTCGCCAAGTACTGCCTGGTGTTCGCCGCGACCCGGAACGGCAAGACGGTCATCGGTGCCGTTCTCGCCTCCTCCTCGGCGACCGCCCGCACCAGTGACGCCACGAAGCTGATGAACTACAGCTTCAAGAAGTAGGCGCGTCAGTCATGACGGAGGGCCTGCCCGCGACCGCACGGTCGGGGGCAGGCCCTTCGCCGTTGACCACCGCGGTTCGGCACGGGGCACCCGGGCCGCGGGCAGCCGCTACGGCCCGGTCGTCCCGTGACCCGGCTCCTCGTCAGCCTTCGGAAGCGGTCGGGAGCCAGCCCCGCTGCACGGCGCGCACGCCGGCCTCGAACCGGCTGCGTGCGTCCAGGCGGTCCATCAGCTCGGAGGCGATCCGCCGGGCCGTACGGTGCGACACCCCGAGCCGCTTGGCGATCGCCTCGTCGGTGTGGCCCTCCGCCAGGAGCCGCAGGGCGGTCGCCTGCTGTCCGGTGAGCCCGTTCGGGTGCGTGGGGACGCTCTCGCCCAGTGGCTGGGCCGCCTCCCAGGTGGTCTCGAAGAGGGCGCACAGCGCGGTGAGCGTGCCCTGGCCGGTCAGCAGGACGGCACCCGCGGCGGTGTCGTCGCTGCTCACCGGGATCATGGCGGTCAGGCGGTCCATGATGATCATCCGGGTCGGCAGGGACGGGGTCGTGCGGATGCGACCGCCCAGTCCGGCCAGCCAGGTGGCGTGCTCGACGGTCGGCCGGTGGGCGCGGACGCTGTCGAGGTAGATCGTGCGCATGCGCACACCGCGGTCGAGCAGGTCCTGGTTGAGCGGCCGCGAAGCGGCCATGTTCTCCGCGGTCTGCGGGCCGCCCGGGGCGAACGTCAGGAACTCCTCGCGTACTTCGCGGGTGAGTACGGTCAGCCGGTCGCGTATCCGGTCCAGGCCCACCAGTTGCTCGACCCCGGGATGGCTGGTGGCCGGACGGAGCTCGGCGTACTCGGAGATCAGCTGGGCCGCGGCGGCCCGCGAGGCTTCGAGGCGTTGCTGCTGCGCCGCCAGCTGGGCCTGTTGCCGGCCCATCAGTATCTCCATGCCGACGTCCGGTGAGACGGCCCGGAGGCGGCCCACGTCCCCGGCTGCGGGGCGCACCAGGGCCAGCTCGCTCAGCGTGTCGAGGGCGTCGCCCACCTCCTCCCCGGAGAGTTCCACGGTGCGGGCGAGGGCCGCGACCCCGGCGGCCGGTTCTCTGAGCATGGCGCGGTAGACCTTCTCCGCGACGGAGTCGAGTCCGAGAGCTGTCAACATCCGCTTCCCCCCTGGTTTCCTGCACACAGCATCCCCTGTCCGACGGGGATCTTCGCAGAGGGGCGGGCGATCGTCACAGAGTCAGGACGGAACCGGCCACGGCCCCAACGGTCCAGTGCACAAGGGCACTTGTGCACGGCTTCGGTTGAGACTCTGGAGCGCATGTACCTGGTCCACGCGCATCTCGAACTGCCCTCCGACGAGGCACTGCCGCAGGACGTGAGGGTGTTGGTGCGGTCGGCGATCGTCCCTGTTGACGGCGTCGAGCACGTTGCCGTGCACCCGACGTCCGCCGGCGAACTCACGCTCGGCTTCTATGTGCTGGCCGCCGGTCTCGACGCGGCGGAGGAACGGGCCCTGCGCGTCTGCCGCCGGCTACTGCGCGACGTGGCGGAGCTGGCCGCGGCGCGACTGACCGGCGTGGGGGTGCCGCTGGTGCCGCTGGCTTTCGTGCCCCAGGCGGTGGACTGAACCGGTCCGGGTGGACGCATCGGTCCAAGGCCCTTTCCGTCCATCCCTGAACCCTTCTCACGGGCCTGAGCTGCGACGAACCTATTGCTCACCGGCCGGGCCGAGCGTCACCGCGGGACGCGAGGAACCGGGCCCGGCACCGCAACCCACCTCCGGAAGGAACGGAAACAGGCATGCTTCGCAACCGAATCGCCAAGGTCGCCGCGGTCTCCTCCCTCGTCGTCACCGCGGCTCTGGCCGCCCCGCTGGTCGCACCCGGCTCCACGGCGGACGCGGTCCCTTCCTCCTCCGTCGTGGTCGCGGACGCCGGCTGGCAGGTCGCCCCGGCCGACGCCGGCTGGCAGGTCGCCCCGGCCGACGCCGGCTGGCAGGTCACCCCGGCCGACGCGGGCTGGCAGGTCGCCCCGCAGGACGCCGGCTGGCAGTAGGCCGTCCGCCGCCGGCACCGCCGACCGACACCGCCTGACCCGCCACCACGACCCCGGGGGACTCCAGAAGTGAAGAACGTCCGCACGACCATCCGCGACACCACCCGCAAGAACAGCCGGCGCATCGCGGGCCTGCTGACGGCCGGAGCCCTCGGCGCCGGACTCCTCACCGTGACCGCGCCGACCGCCGAAGCGGCCACCACCTGCTCGGGCGGGGTCAGCATCTACGGCGTGCTCGCCGACGGCCGAGTGACGTACAGCCAGATCAACCCGGCCACCGGTGACCTCGCCAAGGTCCTCGTCGGACCCGGCCTCGGTTTCGAGCCGAAGGCCATGGCGACCCTCAACTTCAACACCATCCTGGTGACGTCGGCCTCCGGCGCGCTGTACCGCGTCGACATCAAGACCAACAACACCAGCCTCGCCCTGCTGAACGCGCCGGTGAGGATCGCCGACAGCGGCTGGACCCACGACAAGCTCACCTACGACGGTCACGGCCACCTCTACGGCACCACCGCCTCCGGCCTGCTGCTGCGCTACAACGTCACCGAGGACAAGCCCGCGGGCCCGCAGCACATCGGCGTGCGCACCGAGATCGACACCGGATTCGTCCTGAAGACGCTCACCGCCACCGGCGACGACCGCCTCGGCGCCACCACCACGGACGGACGGCTGCTCGACTACTCCGTCACGGGCGCGGGCTCGTGGAAGAGCAACACCCTCAAGTCCTCCGGCTGGTCCGGCTTCAACCAGCTCGTCTCGCCCGGCGCCGGCCTGTACTTCGGCCGCCTGTCCACCGGTGCGATGTACTGGTACAAGGACGCCGACCCCACCGACGGTTCCGGCTCCGACATCTCGTACCACCTCGACGACCCGGTCAACACCGGCGGCTGGACGCAGAGCCTGCTGTCCGCCCAGCCCGGCACCTACACCTGCACCACCAGCACCCAGACGGTCGACCGCAACGACATCGCCGAGGTCAAGGCCGCGGGCCGGCAGATGATGAACACCAAGGACGCCGCCTGGGCCACCTCCGCGCAGTGGGCCTGCCTGGAGACGCTCTGGGACCACGAGAGCGGCTGGCGCTGGAACGCGACGAATCCCTCCTCCGGTGCCTACGGGATCCCGCAGGCGCTGCCCGGCACCAAGATGGACGTCGCGGGCGACGACTGGAGGGACAACCCCCTCACCCAGATCAAGTGGGGTCTCAGCTACATCGACGGCCGCTACGGCTCCCCGTGCGGCGCGTGGAGCTTCTGGCAGGCGAACAACTGGTACTGACGTCACCGGACGTGCCATGGGCGGCGCCCCCTCGAACCGAGGGGGCGCCGCCCTTTCGGCGTGGGCCGGGTGACCGTGCCGTCAGTCCCTTCGAGCGGCCGCGCTTCGGCAGATGAGCCAGTACACGAGCGCCGCAGGGGGCGAGACGCACAGCAGGATGATCAGCAGCCGGGAATCGACCACGGGGGTGTGTGCCGGGGGCTGTTCCGGCTCGTGGGGCAGGTCGTGCAAGAGGGCGTCGAGCTCCGCGCGGGTGCCCGCCTGACAGGCCGCGCCCACGCGTTCCTCGAGTTCGGGGAGGGTCAGCCGGCCGATCGCGTAGTGGTGTTGCAATTGCGCCTGGGCCCGGTCGCGTTCGGCGTCCGAAGCGCGAAGGGCAGGGCCGGTGCTGTGTTCCTCGCTGTCGTGCATGGCGGCCTCTCAGTCGGGGGTGGCGGCATCCGGGGACGGGCGGTCCTGCAGGTCGACGACCGCGACGACGACACGCGTCCACACCCCGGGGGCGTCACGGTCCCCGAAGCGGGCGGCGAGTCGCCCGATGTGGGCGCGGAGTTCCGCCAGGCCCTCGTCGGTCAGTCGCAGTGCGCCACGGTGCAGGTCGACCTCCCGGCGGGCACCGGCCTGCCGGGACCGGTGGGCGGCGTTGATGTCGGCCCGGGTGGCCTCCAGCATCGAGCCGAGGAACTCGGCCATCTCCTCCGGGCTCGCGGCGTCGCCGGGTGGTTCCGCGACCGCGGGGGTGTAGACCCGCTCGACCTTGCCGCGGGCCAGCGGGCGGTACTCGGCGATCTCGATGAGCCCGGCCCGTTCGAGCTGGTTGAGGTGGTAGTAGATCCGGTCGGCCGGCAGGCCGACGTGAACGGCGAGTTCGCGTGCGGACAGCGGTGTCTCCCACAGCGCCTCCAGGAGCCGGATGCGCAGCGGATCGGCGAGCGCCTTGTGCACACCGTGCCACCGCCGGCTCGATGCGCCGGGGTCCTGTGAGCTCATCGATCCCCCCTCCTTCACTGCACCATTCTCCACTGGTTGGACAAATTTACAACCATGCCTCGCATACGGCTGGTTGACGCTGACGACGCCGATCGGGCAGGAGGCTTCCTTCCCGGTCGAGGACGTCGCGAAGGCCCCGCCGATCCTCGGCGGGGCCTTCGCGACGTCGGGGGCGGGGCGTCAGGCGATCTTCTTGTAGCGCAGGGCGACGTAGTTCGAGGCCGGGTGGCCGCCGATGTTGCCGCTGTAGACGTTGGCGGTGGAGTAGTTCATGTCCGTGGAGGTGCTGCCCTCGGCGTAGTAGTAGAAGGTGCCCGCGTCCTGGTTCTTCCAGCCCGCGAAGAGGACGGCGTGGTCGGAGAAGTCGTTCAGGGCGTCACCGGGCCTGAGGTCGGCCTTGCTGATCTGCGTGCTGACGTTGGGGAGGGTCTCGGTCGTCAGCGAGCTGGTGAGGTGCCAGGTCATGGAGACGAAGCCGGAGCAGTCGGTGCGGTACGTGTGGTCGCCGTCGACGTCGGTGGCGTAGGCGCTCTGGCTGTACTGGATGTTGCGGTTGTACCAGTCCTTGGCCCGGGCGATGACCTCGTTGCGGTAGATGGTGCCGCCCTGCACGGACTTCGGCGGGGCCGGCGCCACGTAGGCGCAGTTGTTGGCGTAGGCCGACAGCAGGCTCTGGGTCCAGCCGGACGCGTCCACCGGGTCGTCGGAGTGGTAGGCGATGTCGCTGCCGTCACCGTCGGTGGGGTCCACGTCGTGGTACCAGTACATGCCGCCGTTGGTCCGGCCGTAGTAGAGGCCGCCGCCGGGGGAGGAGAGCGAGTCCACGGCCGACCAGCCGCTCGACTTCAGGACGGAGCTGTCCCAGTCGTTCACGCCGTTGATCTTGTAGCTGAGCAGTCGCCCGTCCGCGGTCGAGGCGACGATCCGGTCGTCGCCCGCGGCGGCGAGCGTCTTGAGGACGAAGCCGGTGTCGATCACGACGTGCTGGCCTATGTGGGCCGACCCCGAGGGCTTGGCCTGCGACACCAGGTACTGGTGGAGCTGGCCGTCGACGGTCCCGTAGAGGTGACCGGCGCCGTCGTAGACCAGCTTGTCGAAGGTCCAGCCGCCGTCCCAGATCTTGACGACGGCCGCGAGCGTGAGGGACGTGTTGTTCGTCTGCACGTCGACCCGGTAGAGGTCGCCGGCGGTCGAGGTGACCAGGACCGTGTTGAAGTTGAGGGCCGCCATCGTCTTGGGCGTGAAGCCGAGGTTCGGGCCGATGAGCGTCTTGACGCGGTCGCCGGTGTTCGGCTCGATCTGCGTGTACGTCAGACGGCCGTCGGACAGCGTGCCGTACATCGACACGTCACCGGTGCACGACGCGGCGGCGGCCGCGGTTCCGGCGGTGGTGGCGACCAGGCCGAAGGACATCGCGCTGACGGCGACCACGGCGGCGGCGGTACGGCGGACGGCATGGCTCAGCTTCATGACTTCTCCTGCGGTGGGTGGTTCGGGCGGTGACGGCACACCCCTGGCCCGGACAGCTGCCCTGCAGGTGCAGCTGTGAGGGATGTCGGGGGTGTGACGCCCGGTGGCAGGAACCACTCTCGTCGCAGGTCACGCGGGTGGGAAGAGAAGCCGGATGGACGCAAGGGTCCTTGGCCTGTTGCGTCCTGACGACCCATTCGGCCGTCCGAAGCGCCGCACCGTGCGCTCGGCCGTGGCCGGGGTACGACGACACGACGCCGTGGCGCGGGAGTCGCGCCACGGCGTCGTGCGGCTGTCGTGGTGTGGCCGCACCCGGGCGGGGAGACCCGGGTGCGGCCGGTGGGGCATCAGCAGGTGGCGTTCAGACCCGCCCAGTTCGCGCGGTCGTTGTAGCCGCCGTCGCCGGCGTCGCCGACCACGAGGTCGAGCACCCGGACGCCGGTCAGGTCGACGTCGGCCTCGCGGACGTCGTCGCGGTTCAGCACACCGCTGTCGAACAGTACCTTGCCGTCACCGATCACCTGGAAGGTCGAGGTGCCGCCTTCCGGGCCGACGTTGCGCACCGCGTCGTCGATGCCGACGGTCGTGGTGAGCCGGCTGCACTGGTCGCCGAGGTAGTAGCGGATGGTGGAGGGCGAGGCGACCCCGACGCCGGTCGGGTAGACCTTGCTGAGCATGCTGATCGGGGACCAGCCGCCGACGCTCAGGTCGACCGTGGGGCTCATCCAGCCGCTGGTGGCGCTGATCCACTGGTGGTGCGAGAGGGCGACGTCACCGTGCGGAGCCGCCGGTGCGACGACCAGCGCGGTGGACGTGTCCTGCTGCTGCCGTCCCTTGCCGACCACCTGGTACGACGTCGCGGCGGTCAGCGTGGCGCTGCCCGGCGCTGCCGTCTCCGGCAGGGTGACCGTGAAGGCGAGGGTCGCGGAGTGGTTGGTGGCCAGCAGCAACGGCGCCTTGCCGACCGAACGGGCCGTCCACCCGGTGGGCACGGTCAGCTCGACACGCGGCGTCAGGACCGGCTGCGTGCCGTCGTTGCGGACGGTGACCTCGACCCGGGCCTGATCCCCACCGGCGACCAGGGGAGCGCTTCCGGCCGGCACCGCGTCCGAACCGACCTGCGTGACCTGCGGCAGACCGGCGACGACGTGCGGAAGGCCGAGCTTGCCGGTGGCCCGGCCGACCCGGATCAGGGCCGCGCCGTGGGCCGGGACGGCGGCACTGATGGTGCCGGCGCTCTCGGTGACCTGGTTCGTCCAGGCGTTCTTCAAGGTGAACCGGTTGCCGGACAGCCCGACCGACGACGCCTTCGTGGTGAGGGTCGCCGGGCTGTCGCCCCGGTTCAGCAGGACCACGGCGCGGTCACCGTCGGCCAGCCGCTTCACCCAGGTCTCCGTGGTGCCGGCGGGGCCGACACGCACGGCCTGGACAACGGCGGGGTCCTGGTTGATCGCGAGTACGTCGGGGTCGGAGAGAGTGCTGATCGAGGTCTTGCCCAGCTTGGTGACGTCGCTGCCGATGATCAGCGGGGCGGCGGCCACCGACCAGAGCGTCATCTGGGTCCGGAACTCCTCGTCGGACATCCCGTGTTCGGGACCGAGGTAGTCAGGGTCGTTGAAGTGCCCGGGGCCCGCGGCCTCGGGGTGCCGCGCGTTCGCGTCGTAGTTGCGCAGCACGTCCTTGAACTTGATCTCGTCGACGAAGCCCACGTCGGTGTACGTCCGCCAGGACTGCGCGATCTTCGGCGCGTAGGACCAGGAGTACGTCGACTGCTGCTCCTCCGGGTAGTTGCCCCAGTCCGGGGAGGTCACCGGGTTGCAGAGGTTGAAGATCATGGGGCGCTTGGCGGCGTTGTTCCGCAGCGCCTGCGCGAACTCGGTGTAGACGGTCTTCGGGTCGAGGTCCGCCGCGATCCCGCAGAGGTAGTCCACCTTGACCGCGTCGAACTTCCACGCCGCGAACTGGTCGGCGTCACGCTGGTAGTGACCCCCGCTGCCCAGCCCGCACTTGCCTGGGATGTACGGGCCGGCGTCGGTGTAGATGCCGGCCTTCAGGCCCTTGGAGTGGATGTAGTCGACGAGCGGCTGCAGGCCGTCCGGGAACTGGGCGGGGTTGGGCGTCAGGTCGCCGGCCGCGCTGCGCGGGGTGGGCGCCGCCCAGTTGCCGTCGATCCACACGTACTCGTAGCCGGCGTCGCGCAGGCCACTGCTGACCAGGAAGTCGGCCGTCGACCTGATCTCGGCGTCGGTCGGGTCGCCACCGAACGCGTAGTAGGTGTTCCAGCCCATGTACGGAGTCGGGCTCAGCACCTCGGCGGCTGCCGGTGCCTTCACGCCGGCGGTGGCGGTCGCCGGGGCCGCCTGGGCGGGTGCCTGGACGGCCAGTAGGCCGGTCGCGAGGGCGAGGAGAGCGGTGAGACGTCTTTTCACATCGGATCCTTCGCTGTCCGATCGCGCAGGCACGCGGACCCGTCCCGGTCGTGGGTCCGGTGCCGCCCCCGGGGGAGGGGCGGCGGGCGGTTCCAGGACGGGTCCGTGGCCGGATGCCTGCGATCTTGTTGGCAGGATCCTGGAGCGGTTGAGGGCTGGTGTCAATAATAATTCCTAAATTAAGAGTTACTCCTCGGGTTGGGCGGGCTGCCGCGATGCCGTCTGTCACGAACCGCGCGCTTTGGCACCCGACATGACACATGAGCAGCTACGCGGGATCCGTCCCGCGTCCGAGCAGCCTCCACGGAGCAGACACCGGCCCTGAGCGCCGCGTGAACGAAAGCCCCGCGCGGGCGGCCTGCGGCCCGGCGCCCGACGGGCGACATGACACCGCCGCCGGACGGGCGTCAACGCCCGTCCGGCGGCGGTGTCGCCGGCCTGCGGTCCTACCCGCGGATGCTGCCGATGAACTCGGGTGCCGCGATGTTGCCGGCACGTCGCACGACGACGAGGATCTTCCGGCCGTGCTTCCGGTCGATCACCGCGTCGTCGGTCTTCGTCGCGGTCGCCCCGGGTGCGAGACTGCCCGCGAGAGGCGCGGCCCCGTTGCGGAACGTGCCGGATGTGGCGATGGCCGCCTCTTCGTTGGCGCTCATGACGAGTGTGGAGACCTCGCCCAGGTCAGCTGGCGTGTCGCCGCCGTTGGTGAACCGCAGCTTCGCCCGGAACTGATGGCTCCTCGGATCGGCCGGACCCTCTTCGTCCGTGAAGTCGGTGAAGATCCGCGCCTCGGTCACCGTGACCTTCAGGCCGTCCGCCCAGGTGTACGTCGTTCCGAAGGTGATGTCCTCGGCCGGATCCACCGCGTCGATCCGGCTCGCGCCAGGTGTCGGCCCGGCCCCGACGTCATCGCCGTTGCCGCAGGCGGTGAGTGTGAGCGCGGCGGCAAGCAGGACACCACCGATGATGTGCGTACGCATGTCGGCCCCCCGTAGGTCGTGCATCCGACCATATGGGGCCGGATCGCGCTCCGATACCCACGGTGACAAGGCTGCGACGCCCCGGTGACGAAGGCGGCGCAAGCCGCCTTGCGCCCCCGAGAGTGTCGGTACGCGCGGCTACGGTCGGGGTGTGACTGATCTCGAGGTCGTGGCGCGTGCGCGCGTCGACGGCGGATGCCTTGTCGAGCGCTTGGTGAGCCACCCGCGCCTGCCACTGGTGGCCGGCCTGGACGGGGAGCGTCCGGCGGTCCACGTATGGAGCTGCGAAGGGGGCCGATTGCGCGAAGTCGGCTCTGTCGTCGCCGAGTCCGAGCGCTACGGGGACACCCGAGGCTGGGACCGCATCAAGCGGACGCCCGCACTGGCCTGGCATCAGGACGAGCCGCGGCTCGTGGTGGCGGGCAGGGAGTGCGGCGTGGTGGAGTGGACGCCTGCCGGGCTTTCCCCGGTGAACGGCGTTCCCCCGTCGGCCGCCTACCGCAGGGTGGCATTCAGCCCGGACGGCGGCACTCTGTGGGCTGCGCCGTCGTCAAGCGGCGCGGACGACGTCTGGGAGAGCTCGGACGTCGTCGACCTGGCATCGGGGACCGTCGGCTCGGGCCCGCGATGGGACACCGGTGTGGAACACCACCCGGGCGGCTCACTGGTGGCCACGCTGGCCAGCGACCAAGGCGCGACGTACGTCCTGTTCGCACGGGTCGATCCCGAGGCCGGGTCCGGTGCCATGCGTCTGCTGCGGCGGGCCATGATCCTGGACGTCGACGGTTACGGGGCACCGCTGTTCAGCGTGGACGGCCGGCATTTCGCGATCCGCGGCAACGCCTACGGGAACACGCTCGAGGTGTTCGCGTTCCCCTCGCTGCGGCGCGTCCTCGCGACGACCCTCGGCGAGCCGCGCCCCGATCATCCCTGTCCGCAGGAATGGCTCGATCAGATGCGCGCCTGGTCGCGGCAGAACATCGCGTTCGCAGCCCGGCCCGGCGTGCTCTGGGTCGGGACCCCCACCGGGGCCCTGGTCGAGGTCGACGTCGAGACCCTGAGCGCGGTCGAGCACGACGACGTGGCCGGATCACCGGTGTCCGCGCTCGCCGCCACGGCGGCGGGAGAACTCGTCCTGGCGCGGGCCGACGGCGAACTCGTCCTCCTGTCCGTGCGGTCCGGCCCCGGGAACACCCGCGCCGCACACGACACTGCTGCGTCGGCCGTCGCGGAGTTCCTCGAGGCCACCTGCGACGTTCCCGACGGCGGCGACCTGGACGAGCACCTCGTCCTCACCGACGGAGACCGGACCTGGAACGCGGACGACCTGGCCGCGGTGGACACCGCCTCGGCACAGGATCCCACATGGCTCCGTCTCCGAGCGGCCATCAACCAAGCGGAAGGTGAGCAGGCACGAGGCTCGTACGACGGTGCCGGCTGACCGACCCCGGTCCGTCGTGATCGTGGATGCGATAGAAATGTGCTCCTGCGTCGGGACGCAGACCACGCACGCAGCCTCATCGGCACGGATCGGCACCCTACTTCGCCCCACGGGAGTCAACATGAGCAAGCGCCCCGGCCGGCCTGCGCGACGGCGACGGCTGTTCGTGGTGGCCGGCATCGCGGCCGCACTGTGCGCCGGCATCACCACGGCAGCCGTCGTGACGTCCGGAGCGCGGGCAGTGGACGGGAACAGGACCATGTGCGCTCACACGTTGACCGCCGGGGCAGACCTCAGCGAACCGCCCGTGGAGGTCACGAAGGACTTCGACGTACAGGACGCCACACGTACCTGCGCGGCCACCTGGCTGCAGATGTGGCAGGGCACGCCGCAGCCGGACCGGTTCGCGGCGTGCTACCTGCCGAACGCGCAGACCGATCGCGGTGTGTCCTCCGGTTCCGGCGCGCCCGTCGTCTATCCGGCGGACGGCTTCCCGACGGACGAGGCGGCCTGCGCGTCCATCGGCTCGAAACCCGTCGTGGGTGACTGAGGACGACCGGGACTGCCACGTGCCGGCGCGGTCCGGAGTTCCCTGCGACACCCCCGCCGCAGAGACGTCACGGAAATGGGTGGCGGGCGGCTGTCGATCCGGGCGGGTCGTGTTCGACGTGATGGTGTGCGGCGCTCCGCCGTACGACGACGCGACAGGACCCGATGGGGAAGCACGTGGAACAACTGCTGAGAGTGATGAACTTCAACGTCTCGAGTGACGGCATCGGAGCCGGCGAGGAGCAGAGCCTGGACCGGCCGTTCGGCTGTGACCGTCCCGAGCGGCTGTTCGGCTGGGCCGGCGCGACGGCGAGTTGGCCGATGCGCACCGATCCCGGCGGGAGCCGGGGTTTGGACGACTACTTCACACGGGACTTCGCCCGCAACATCGGGGCCGAGATCATGGGCCACAACAAGTTCGGGCCCCAGCGGGGGGCTTGGCAGGACCACGAGTGGCGTGGCTGGTGGGGAGCGGAGCCGCCGTTCCGCACGCCGGTGTTCGTCATGACCCACCACACGCGTCCTTCGTTCACGCTCTCCGACACCACGTTCCACTTCGTCGACGGCGATCCGGCCACGGTTCTGGAACGGGCGCGCGAAGCGGCGCAGGGCAAGGACGTCCGGCTCGGCGGCGGGGTCACCACCGTCCGGCAGTTCCTGGACGCCGACCTCGTCGACACCCTGCACGTGACGGTCGCGCCCGTGGAGCTCGGATCCGGGCTGCGGCTGTGGGAGTCGCCCGACGAACTGCTGGACCGCTTCCACCTGGAGGTGGTGCCCAGCGCGAGCGGTGTGCGGCACCACTTGTTCTGGCGCAGGTGACACGACGGGCCCAGCCGGGCGCGGCCATGGCCGCGCGGGGGCGTCCGCCCGGCGGACGTCCTTCGCGCGGCCAGGCCGGTCCATCGGCGCAGCGCCGACGCCCGGCCGGCGCCACATGCCGGAAAAGCTCCCCACGGCCCGCGCTCCCAGGCCGTCGGACGGGCTGAGCGGGTGCGAGCGAGCGGACACATCACCCCGCACGATGGGTGACGTCGTGGGGGGAGCCGATGGGACACGCGAGCCGCCCTCCCCTCCGGCGGAGGCCGGTTGCCGGACGACCCCGTGCGCAATATTCAAGCCGGCCGGGGCCAAGGCAGTGAACTTGGCGCCGCCCCCATGCGGCCCCAGGCGTCCTATGCGATCAATGGTTAGGCGAACGCTGCACGGCCTTCGCATTCCGCGTTCCCTCAGTCGGTCCGTACTGAGGGCGAAGGGAGTACGCAGTGATACGTCTGGGCAAGGTTCCGGCAGCCGCTCTCGCGGTGGCGATCAGCGCCGTGGCGGCTCCGCAGGCCACGGCCGCGTCGGTCAGCGACCAGGAGATCGCTTTCGTGAAGGCCGTCCACCAGGGCAACCTCGCGGAGATCGCGGCCGGGCAGGACGCACAGGCACACGCGACGACGGCCTGCGTGAAGGAGGTCGGCGAAGTCCTCGTGCGCGACCACACCAAGCTCGACGCGGACGTGAAGGCCCTCGCCGCCAAACTCGGCATCTCGCTGCCCGCCGGCCCCAGCGCCATGCAGGACCAGGAGCTGGCCTCCGTGCAGGAGAAGTCCGGCTCGTCGGCGTACGACGCCGCATGGCTGAAGATCAACGATGCCGGCCACGTCAAGACGCTCGCGCTGATTGACCAGGAAGTGGAATCGGGTGCGAACGCCGAGATCGTGGCCGCGGCCAAGGCGGCCCGGCCGGTCGTGGCGATGCACCTGCAGATGGTCGAGGGCGGCACCTGCCACGCCGCCATGGACGCGGGCACCATTCACGCCGGCAACGGCGGGCAGGTCGCCGCGGCCCGCGACGCCTCCCTCGGCACCCCTGCGGTCGTCGGTCTCGCCGGTGGTGCGCTGCTGGCCGGCCTCAGCGCCGGATGGCTCGTACGGCTCCGGCGCCGGAGCGCCACCAACCGTTGACACCATTTCCCGGGCCCCGTGCTGCCACTGCGCTGGCCGCCCTGGGCACTGCCGCGGGTGTGGCGGCCATGGTGACGGGCTGGGCCCTGCTCGGGGGACCCGCTCCTGCCGGTGACGTGGGCAGCCTGCGACAATCGCCGAGAGCCGTCGCGTTCGACGGCCTCACCCCCTCGCCTCCCGTCGCGATCCGCGGGCCCGCGGGCTTCCACGCCGATGTGGTGCCCGTGGCGGCAGCGTTGGACGGCGCCCTGAGACTTCCCAAGTCCGGGCGCGTGGGCGGCTGGTGGGCCCTGGGTGCGGCGACGGGTTCCGCCGGGGGCACGACACTGATAGCCGGCCATGTGGACACCCGGCGGGAGGGAATCGGTGCCTTCGCGGCCCTCCTCACGCTCGAACCGGGAGCCGGCATCGACGTGACCACTGCCGGCGGCCACGTCTATCACTACGTCGTCGTGGCCCGGCGCACCTATGCGCAGGGAAGTCTGCCCGCCGCGCTTTTCACGCGCGACGGCCCGCCCCGCCTGGCGCTGGTCACCTGCACCGGTGCCTACAACCGTGCCGAGGGCGGGTACGACAGCGCGCTCGTCGTCTACGCCACCCCGGATACGCACCGCGGCGCTCCGAGCGCCGGGGCGTAGTACGAAGCGCGGAAGGCCCGGCGCGTCGAAGGACGTCCGCCGGGCCTTCGCGGGTGGGTCAGCCGGCGGGGGTGGTCTCCGCCGGAGCCGTGGCGGGCGCGGGGGTCTCCGCCGGGGCGGCGGGGGCGACGGCCTGCTCGACGGGCGCGGCAGGGGCGACGGCCTCGACCGGGGCCGCGGGGGCCTGCGCGGGAACCGGAGGCACTGCGGGGGCCGCGGGCGCCGTCACGGGCGCAGGGGCCACCGGCGCCGCCACGGGCGCGGCGGGCGCCACGGCGGCGGCCGCAGCCGCAGCGGCCGCCGCGGCGGCCACGGCCTCCTCCGCCGCCTTCGCCTCGGCGGCCTCCTCGGCCTCGATCTCCGCGGTGTGCTTGGCCACGAACGCCTCGCCCAGGACCTCGCGGGCCTCCTTGAGGTGGTCGAGTTCCACCTCGCCGTTCTCGGCGACGTGGCCCTCCAGGGCCTCGAACATCCTCTCCACCGGCTCGTGCGAGCCACCCAGGCGCTGCTCGGCGTAGACCGCGACACCCAGCTTGAGGAAGAGCTCGGCCGTGCGACGGTTGACGGTGAAGTCGTGGATGGCGTCACCGCCCGCGTCAAAGCCCTTCTCGATGACTTCGAATGCCTTCTTGATGAGACTCACGCTGTGCTCCCCTGCACGTGCCTGTCGCACGACTGCCTGACGGTGACCTGATCTGACGTGAACTGAACTGCTCTGTATCGCAACTGATCGAGCGAGCCGGTCCGCGCCGAACCCTATGGCAGATTCCGGCCCGAGGTGCAGCCGACCCGCCCCAAACCGTCCCGGTCGGAGGGCGCTTGACGGGACGACGGGCGTCACGCCCGCTCAACCGGCGTCCCAACACCGTTGGCCGCCACGGACGTTCCGCCCGTTCCGGACGCGGGCGTCAAGGGGAACCGTTTCATCGGGCGCCGTGTCCTCCTTCACATGTGGTCCGTGCGGCGGATCCACGTGTGAAGGGAGAGGGCGATGGGTGAGGTGCGTGAGGGGGCACGGATAGGGACCTGGGCGGTCGTCGGGGTGGTCTTCCTGGCGGTGCTGTACGTGATCGGGGCGTTCGCCTTCGGCAAGGCGGCGTGGATCACCGCCCCGTTCCGCGGTGAGGTGGAGGAGCGCGAGAACACCGTCGCCTCCGGCGAGTTCCGGCAGACGACGTACGAGGAGTTCTTCGACCTGTGCACGGCCGTGCAGAACGCCGAGGGGACGATCCAGGTGCTGCAGGAGGAACGCAAGGCGGCTTCGGAGGTCCGTACCGCGCAGATCGACCAGTCGATCACCGCGCTGAAGGCCACGCGGATCGAGTCGGTCAACACCTACAACTCCAAGGCCGCCCAGGAGCACCGCGCGCCGTTCCACGACAAGGACCTGCCGTACCGGCTTGACGTCACCGCCGAGCACACGACGTGCGCCAACTGATCCCCGCCATGTTCCGGAGAAGAGGGCAGCCCCGCATGAAGAAGTTCGCACGCATGTCCCTGGCGGCCGTTGTCGCGCTCGTCCTGGGCCTCGTCCTGGCGTCCTGCACCGAGTCCAGCCAGGACAAGGAGAACAAGGCCAAGCAGGACAACTACGACCGCCTCGTGGCCCAGCAGCCGGCGGGCCGCATGGAGTACTCGCCGACGCGTGAGGCGATCAACCAGTGGATCACGACGTGGGGGAAGCGCGGCAAGCTCTCCTACGTCTACATCCAGAACGCCAACGGCGAGTACGGCTACTTCGTCATGAAGGGGCTGCCGGTGCCGCGCTGCAAGATGCTCACCCCGACGGAGAGGGTGGAGTCCTCCTCCGAGGGGCTCGCGGTCCTGGCGCAGCCCGGCATGGACGGCACGTACACGACGGGCTCCACCTGCAACGCCTACTACGGGTTCGACGCCACGACCAACGCGTACATGGAGTTCACGGTCGGCACGAACCAGTCGTTCTTCCTCTTCGACAAGCCCATGACGATGCCGGAGTACGCCAGCGCGAAGCAGTTGGGCCCGACCTCGGTCAAGGACGTCGCGCAACAGCGCTGAACGGCACGGACCGGGGGACGGGAGCCGATCTCGGCTTGTCCTCCGTCCCTCGCCGGCCGGGGCGCCCCCTCGCGGGAAGTACGGGGCCGAGCGCACCCCCACGATCCACGGTGCCTTCCCCGGTCCCCCGCGAGGGCCCCCACCCGGGCGCTTCCCGTCGGATCGGCGGCGCGGCGCGGTCCGGGGCTCAGTTGGAGCGGCGGACGCGGGCGGCCTCGCGGGCCGCGGCCATCTGGCGGGCCTCGGCCTGCTTGCGCGACTCGCGCCCGGGACGGGTGCCCAGGCCGCGGAACGGAGCACCACCGCGGGCCGGCGCGCCGGCGGCCGGCGCTCCGTCGACGGGGACGCCGGAGGGGGCCTGGGCCCCGGTGATCCGGCTCAGCGCCGCCTCGCCCGAACGTACCTGGGTGATCGTGGGCCGGATGCCCGCGTCCGACATCAGCTTGGCCACGTCGCTGCGCTGGCCGGTGGTCACGAGGGTCACCACCGTGCCGGACCGGCCGGCCCGCGCGGTCCGTCCGCCACGGTGGAGGTAGTCCTTGGAGTCGCCGGGGGGATCGACGTTGACCACGAGGTCCAGGTCGTCGACGTGGATTCCGCGGGCGGCGACGTCGGTGGCCACCAGGGTCGTCACCGCTCCGGTCCTGAACCGGGCGAGCGCCCGGGTGCGCTGCGGCTGAGACTTGCCGCTGTGCAGGCCCGCCGCCGGAACTCCCGAGGCCTCCAAGTGCCGGGTGAACCGGTCGACCGCGTGCTTGGTGTCCAGGAACATGATCACCCGGCCCTCGCGGGCGGCGATCTCGGTGGCGGTGGCGTACTTGTCGGCGGCGTGGACGTACAGCACGTGGTGCTCCATGGCGTCCACGGTCGCGGCCGAGGGGTCGACCGAATGGACCACCGGATCGCTCAGATAGCGGCGGACGAGGAGGTCGATGTTGTCGTCGAGGGTGGCCGAGAACAGCATCCGCTGCCCGCCCGCGCGCACCTGGTCCAGCAGTTCGGTGACCTGCGGCAGGAACCCCAGGTCGGCCATCTGGTCCGCCTCGTCCAGGACCGCGATCCGCACGTGGTCCAGGTGGCAGTCACGGCGCGCGACCAGGTCGCTCAGGCGCCCCGGCGTGGCGACGACGACCTCCGCCCCCGCCCGGACCGCCGCGACCTGCCGGCCGATCGAGAGGCCGCCGACCACGGTCGCGAGCCTCAGGTCCAGCGCCCCGGCGTAGGGTGCGAGCGCCTCCGTGACCTGCTGCGCCAGTTCACGGGTGGGCACCAGGACCAGCGACCGGGGCCGCTTGGGTTCCGCACGTCGTCCCGCGGCGGTACGCGCGAGCAGCGGCAGGCCGAAGGCCAGGGTCTTGCCCGAGCCGGTGCGTCCCCGGCCGAGCACGTCCCGGCCGGCCAGGGCGTCCGGCAGCGTGGCGGACTGGATGGGGAACGGTTCGTGGACACCGAGGTCGGTGAGGGTCTTCAGCAGGGCCGGCGGGAGGGGGAGCTGCGAGAACGCCGTCACGGGGGGAAGGGCCGGGGTCACCGTCTCGGGTGCCGCGAAATCGCCCCGCGGGCCGACGGGGCGCCCCTTGCCGCCGGAGCTGCCGGGAACCCGCGCGCGGGTACGGCCGGCCGGACCGGAGCGGTCGTCGTTGCGGGGCGAACGGTCCATGGGCGAACCTTCCTCGACGGGGCACGCATCGAGGGAGTCCCCGGCGGACGGTGCGGCCGGGAAGTCGCCGGAACGAGCCGAAGACAAGACGGAAAGCGGCAGCGGGCCCTCCCGTCCATGCGGCGCGGGGCCCGGCTGCGTCGTGCGTGCCGACGCCGGGTACGGACGTCCGCGGGATCGCACTTCCGGCGAGTTTACCCGCCCGCTCCCCTTCCCCCCGGCGAGTCCGCGGCCGCGCACGCGGCGGAAGGCCCGGCTGAAGGCGTAGCCGACGGAGGCGGCGATCGCGTCGCGGCTGTGGCCGATGTCACGCCGGCGCCGGGCGGCGAGGTCCCTCCGCCTGCGGGTGAGGTACATGTTCGACGTGCCGCTCGCGGCGGTGAAGCGGCGGCCACGCGCGGCGGCGTCACGGCTGACCCCGCGAAGGCGATGCGCGGGGCCGCTCAAGGCCCGGCGGGAAGTCGCCCCTGCGCGGGGTCACGGCGCGACGAAGCCGTCCCTGACCCGTTGCCGTACCAGCTAGTGGCGGGTGGCGAGTCGCTCCAGCAGGGCGGCGCTCTGTGCCAGCAATGCCCGCTCCTCGTCCGTGAGTTCGGCCTCGATGGCCTGTGCGAGCCACCCGGCCCTGCGGCCGCGCTCCGCCTCGAGTGCGGTCCGGCCGGCGTCCGACAACTCGACCAGCGACTTGCGGCCGTCCGTGGGGTGCGCCCGTCGCGTGATCAGGTCCTGCTCCATGAGCAGCCCCACCGCCCGGGCCATCGACTGGGGGCGTACGCGCTGATCGACGGCGAGGTCGCTGGTGGTCATGGCGCCGTTGCGGTCGAGTGCTCCGAGTACGGCGACCTGGCCGAGCGGGATGCGGTCCTCGTTCTTGACGCGTCGGGTGAGCTTGCCCATCGCGGTGCGCAGGTCGGCGGCGATGGCGGCGGCTTCCGGGGTGGGCATAGGGCACCTTACCCCGTTGGCCGGCAAGGCTGAGCACCACACCTGCGCAGCAATGCTGTACAGCAAAACTGCGCAGCATTGCTGTATGGTTCTGGTCGTCGGGCTCAGCGCCAGCGTTGTCGCAGCCGGGGCCCCGGCACACGACAACGGGAAGGACCTCCCATGACCGCCACGGCAGTCGGAACCGTCAACGCCGTCATCGAAACCGTCACCGCCCGCCGGATCATCGACAGCCGTGGCAACCCCACGGTCGAGGTCGACGTCGTCCTGGCGGACGGCTCCCTGGGGCGCGCGGCTGTCCCCTCCGGCGCCTCCACCGGCGCCCGGGAGGCCGTGGAACTGCGCGACGAAGACCCCGCGCGCTGGCACGGCAAGGGGGTCGACCGCGCGGTGGCCCACGTCAGCGGGGAGATCGCGGCCGCCGTGCGCGGCCGGGACGCCGGGGACCAGGCGGCGCTCGACGCGGCGCTGGTCGCCCTCGACGGCACCGCCACGAAGTCCCGGCTCGGTGCCAACGCGATCCTCGGCGTCTCCCTCGCCGCCGCCAAGGCCGCCGCCGCGGCCCGCCGCGAACCCCTCTACCGCTACCTCGGTGGCGCCGGTGCCCGCCTCCTGCCGCTGCCGATGATGAACATCGTCAACGGGGGCGCCCACGCCGACAACCCGCTGGACTTCCAGGAGTTCATGATCGCGCCGGTGGGCGCCGACACCTTCGCCGAAGCCGTCCGCATGGGCAGCGAGGTCTTCCATACCCTGCGCCGCGATCTGCTGGCCGCCGGCCATTCCACGGGCGTCGGCGACGAGGGCGGCTTCGCCCCCGAGCTGCGGACCGCCGAGGAGGCGCTCGACTTCGTGACGGCCGCCATCGAGCGCACCGGCTACCGCCCCGGCGAGGACATCGCCCTGGTCATGGACCCGGCGTCGTCGGAGTTCTTCCGCGACGGGGTGTACGACTACGTGGGCGAGGGGGTGCGCCGCACCCCTTCCGAGCACGCCGACTACCTGGCCCGGCTCATCGACGGCTACCCGGTCGTCTCCATCGAGGACCCGATGGCGGAGAACGACCTGGACGGCTGGCGCGAGCTGACCGCCCGCGTCGGCGACCGCTGTCAGCTCACCGGCGACGACGTGTTCTGCACCAACGCGACGCTGCTGCGGGAGGGCATTCGGTCCGGCGTCGGCAACTCGGTCCTGATCAAGGTCAACCAGATCGGGACCCTGACCGAGGCGCTGGCCGCGGTGGACATGGCCCACCGGGCGGGCTGGACGGCCGTCATGTCGCACCGCTCGGGCGAGACGGAGGACACCACCATCGCGGACCTGGCGGTGGCGACCGGCTGCGGTCAGATCAAGACCGGCTCGCTCTCCCGCTCGGACCGTACGGCGAAGTACAACCAACTCATCCGGATCGAGGAGGAGTTGGGCGACGCTGCGCGCTTCGCGGGCCGTTCCGCCCTGTCGGCGGGCGGGAACGGCGGGCAGGAGTAGGGCCCACGCCCGGCCCCCCGATCACGGTCGGGGGGCCGGCACGGCGGTGAAGGAGGCGGCCGGTGCGTCATGAGTGGTCGCGGGCCGGTTCCGGCTCGTCTCGCGACGTCTGCTCATGCCGGGGGAGCAGGAGCGGGGTGGCCAGGATCAGCAGTCCCGCGACCGCGAGAGCGGTACGCGGGCCGGTGGCGGCGGCGAGCAGTCCGGCGAGCGCGGTCAGGACGGCGATGGACGCCTGCTGGCCGATCGACCAGGCCGACAGGGTGCGGGCGACGAGGTGCCGGGGGGTGTGTTCGAGCCGGTAGGTGGCGAGCACCGGGCTGTACAGGCTCATGTTGATGATGATCGCCAACTCGACCGCCATCACGGTGACGAGGCCGACGGCGCCGGGACGGACGAGGGCCAGGCCGATCAGCCAGACGGCGCGCAGGGTTCCGACGGTCCGGAAGACCCGGTGCCTGCCGAAGCGGGACACGACACGGGGGGCCAGCCGTGACCCGATGAGTCCGCCGAGGCAGGGGACGGCGAAGGCGAGGCCGTACTGCCAGGGCGCGAACGCGAGCTCGCGCAGCAGGAGGACCGCCAGCAGCGGCTCGGTGGCCATGATCAGACCGGCGACGAGCAGCTGGTTCAGGTAGAGCGCCCGCAGACCGGGATGGCCCATGATGTGCCGCCAGCCCTCGAGCGCGGCGCCCGCCCGGAACGGGCTCTTGCCGGACGCTCGCGGCGCTTCTTCATCACCTCGGATCGCGGTGAGGGAAAGTGCGGAGAGCAGATAGCTGAGCGCGTCGGCCACCACGGTGGTGACCGGCCCGAACAGGCCGATCGCTGCCCCGCCGAGCGGCGGCCCCACCGCGATGGAGCTCCAGTTCGTCGACTCGAACCGAGCGTTGGCGACGAGCAGGTCGTCCGGCCGGACGAGGGCCTTGAGGTAGGCGCCGCCGGCCGCGTTGAACGCGATCTTGGCTGCGGCGACCACGACCGAGATCAGGAGCAGGTGGACGAAACCGAGCCGCCCGAGGGCGTAGGCGAGCGGGATCGTCGCCATGGCCGCGAACCGTGCCAGGTCCATCGTGATCATCACTGGCCGCTTGCGCCGGAACTCCACCCACGGCGCGAGAGGCACCGCGATCAGCGCACCGACCGCGGGCCCCACCGCGGACAGCGCCGACACCTCCGCGGGTCCCGCGTGCACCACCAGTACGGCGAGCAGCGGCAGCGCGCCGAACCCCAGCCCGGATCCGTAGGCGCTCACGGCGTACGCCGCCCACAGCCGGCCGAACCGCCGGCCCAGCGCTCTTCTGCCCACCATGATCCGCGTGCTCTCCTCGAGGTCCTCCCGCACAAACCGGTGTTGACCCGGAGAGCCAAGCGGCCAGGACAACGGCAGGTCAAACAACCGGACCGCCGGCCGCCCACAACCATCGGTTGTTCACTAAGGTGGGGCGGCGTGGACTTCGAAGCAGTGCGCACCTTCGTCGCCGTCGCGGACGCGGGCCAGTTCCAGAAAGCCGCCGTCGACCTGTCGATCACCCAGCAGGCCGTCTCCAAACGCATCGCCATGCTGGAGCGCACCCTCGGGGTGCGGTTGTTCACCCGTGCCGCACGCGGCGCCGAGCTCACCATCGACGGGCAGGCGTTCATGCCCCACGCCCACGAGTTCCTGCGTGTCGCCGAGCGTGCCCGCGCGTCCGTGCGCCCCGGCCGCCGGCCGCTGCGCGTCGACGTCATCGCCTCGCGCAGCGCGCAGTCGGGCCTGATGCGCGGCTTCCACCGCGCGCACGCCGGGATCGAACTCGACGTGATGATGCTGTTCGACATCGAGACGGCCGTCGCCGCCCTCCGCTCCGGTGCGATCGACGCGTCCTTCCGCGCCGTCGCCGCGCCCGGCCGGCCCCTCCCCGAGGACATCGAGTCCGTCCGGGTGCTCGACGAGCCGCTCCAGCTCCTGACCGGCTCCGCCCACGCGCTCGCGGACGCCCGGTCGGTGACCGTCGCGCAGCTCGTCGGGCACCGGATCTGGATGCCCGGCATCGCCCCCGGGACCGAGTGGGGCGCCTACTACGACGACCTCGTCGCCGAGTTCGGCCTCACGATCGAGGCGACCGGCCCCAACTTCGGCTCGGACGCGCTCCTCGACACCATCTCCGACACCCCGGCCCTGGCCACCTTCATGGGTGAGCACAGCCGCCTCATCTGGCCCGCCGACCACGGCCTGCGCCGCATCCCGGTGACCGACCCGACACCCGTGTACCCGCACTCGCTCCTGTGGCACCGGGACAACCCCCACCCGGCACTGGCCGCCCTTCGCACCCACTTGGCCGCCACGACCGCAGGCGAGGACGCCACCGGTACCTGGGTACCGAGCTGGGTGCTTCCGCGCTGAAGGGCTCGAAAGGCGCGCAGGACGTCCGAGGGGGCAGTCCGCCGCGGCCGGAGCGCCCCTCACCGTGCAGGAGTTCGAGGTTCGCTGACGCGTTCACACCGCCTTCCCGGTGATGCCGTCAGCTCGCGCCCTTGCCTGCCATGACCTGCGGTGATGCTGTCGCAGGCCGCCTGTGCCGACGGCTCTGCGGTGCGCATCCGCACCTGGACGAGTCGCGCATATGATCGCAATCCGCTCATACTGACACGTAAATCCGAAGCCGGGTCGTGGCGGCCCGGCGGATCCGAGGCACGGTCATTCGTATGAACTCCAAGACCAAGTACACGCTCGCGATCGCTGCTGCCGGGTGGACGTTTCTCGCGTCCCAGTGGTCCGGCAAGGGGTGCGACTTCGTCCCGCAGTCCTACGCTCTGGTGATCTCCCATGGCATGCCGGCGAACGGTGAGGGCTGCAAGGCCCAGTCGGACGGACCGCAGTACACCGACCAGTACTCGAAGTGAGGCACAGGGGGAGGCTCGCCGTCGGAGTCCCCCCGGTGCCCGGTCGCCGTCGCCCGTATGGGCGCGCGACACCCGGTCGGGTCCGCCGGGGGAAGAGCGGGCCGTCGTTCAGCGGCTGACGTCCCGCAATCGCTCGTGCTGCTTGCGTGCGACGGCCTCGCGCACGGGCGTCGGCTCGCCGGGGCCTTGCGCGAGCAGGTACACGGACAGGGTCCCGCCCGTGCGGATCACCGACTCCACGTTGCCCTTCCCCTCCGGCGCGCTCAGGTTGGTGATGAGGTAGGAGACCGCCTCGTCGCCCGCCTCCACCGGGGCGAGTTCCTTCACGCTGAACCCGTGGTCCCAGCCGGCGGCGGACGTGGCCTGGAAACGCGCGCATCCGGGCAGCGCGCCCTTGAGGTCCGCGACCCACGCCTGTGCCTCGGCCGGGGTGTGGCTGCTCAGCGCCAGACTCCCCGACGTCTCACCCGCGCCGTCGCGCACACCGTCCAGCACCTCCCACACCAGCGCCTTCCGTGCATGGCGAGGGCGCACGCTCATCAGGTCCGCCACCGGCTGGCACTCCCGCGGCGACGCCGTCACGACGTCGTCCTGGTCGAACAGGGGCAGCCCCGGCCCGACGTCGGCGGTGAGTCCCGGAACGTCCGAGTCCCGCAGCAGCGCCTTCGACAGCTCTTCCTCGGTCAACGGCTTGAGGTCGGCGGACGTCGCCACGGCCGCCTGGTCGTCGCAGCCCGCGCACATCGCCACAGCCGCCGTCAGGGCCACCGGGACAAGATGACGCACCAGACGTCGCATGACGAGTTCCCCCACACCAACACAACGGGCCCGGCCGTCGCACCCCGGTCAAGGCGATCACGGTACGACGGCGACCGCGGGCGAGGCCTCGGGCCCGGCGGATCGTCATGCCCCGTGACGGCCGGGGTCGAGCGCGAACCGGACGGACCGGATGCGGCCGCCAGAGGCGAACTCGCCAAAGAACTTGCGCCGCTTGACGGGTGCTCAACGCCGCGTCTCGTACCTGGTCAGGATCACGCCGTGCGGAAGCGTCCGCGTCTCCAGCAGGTTCAGGTTCACCCAGCTGTCCAGCACGGTGAAGAACGGCGTGCCGCCACCCACCAGGACCGGCGCGGTGAGCAGCACGTACTCGTCGACCAGCCCGGCCCGCATGGCCGCGCCGGCGAGCGTCGCGCCGCCGATGGCCATCGGGCCGCCGTCCTCGGCCTTGAGCCGGGTGATCTCGGCGACCGCGTCGCCGGTGACCAGGCGGGAGTTCCAGTCGACCTTGTCGATCGTCGAGGAGAACACCACCTTCGACATGTCCCGCCAGCGGCGCGCGAACTCGATCTGCGCCGGGGTGGCGTCGGGCTGCTGGTCGGCGGTCGGCCAGTGGGAGCTCATCGTCTGCCACAACTTGCGCCCGTACAGCGACAGGTCGGTCGCCGGCAACTGGTCGGACCAGAACTGGAACAGCTCGTCGCTCGGCACGCTCCAGCCGATGTCGTCGCCGGGCGCGGCGATGAAGCCGTCCAGGCTCAGGTTCATGCCGTAGATCAGTTTCCGCATGGCGTCTGCCTTCCGTGAGTCGGTCTCCCGCGTACGGACCGGCGCGGCGCGGGAAACTCATCGGTGTGCACGGTCAACGGCGCACCCGGTAGCAAAGGTGAAGCACCCGGTCGCCCTGGATCACCACGTCGGGATCCTCCAACAGGTGCTGCGCGTGGACCGACCCGAAGTAGCGCTTGCCGGACCCGAACACCACGGGTACGACGTCCATGCGCACCTCGTCGACCAGACCCGCGGCAAGCACCTGGCCGCCGACGTCGCCGGCGGCGACCTCGACCACGCGGTCACCCGCGAGCCCTTGCGCCGTGGCCACGGCTGCCTCGACGCCGTCGACGAAGTGGAACGGCGCCTCGGGCTGCCAGCCCTCGGGCCTGCCCCGGTGGGTCACGACGACGACGTGGTCGATCCCGCCCGGAGGCTTCCCGTCCCAGCCGTCCGTCATGTCGAAGACGTGGCGGCCGACGACCGTCACCCCGATCCGGTCCCAGTACGGCCGGGTGTGGTCGTAGGACGCCTGCGACACCTTCAGCGCGCCGCTCTCGTCCAACGGGACGTCACCGCCGGACAGCCAGTCGAACAGGGGTCCGGGCTGGTCGTTCTCGTCGGCGACGAAGCCGTCCACCGACACCGAGCCGTACATGACCACCTTGCCCACGGGGCTCTCCTCTGCTTCGGGGAGCCCCCAAATTAGCGTGTCGTGAGCCGCGTGCTCTCGACCTCGAACACGGGCGGCTCCTGCCGACGCACGCTCAGGCGTGGTCTGCCGGCGAGCCGGCGAGGAGCGGGCCGACGATCCCGGGCGCTTCCACCTGGGGGAAGTGGCCTACCGCGGGATCCTCGTCCAGGACGGTGAGCGTCGCGTGAGGCACGACCTCGCGGATCCGGGGAATCACATGTGCGCCGCTGACGGGGTCGGCCGGTCCCCAGATGAAGTGCTGCTCGCCCTGGTGGCTGCGCAGTGTCCCGGTCCAGCGGGCGCTGTTCTCCCTGCGTTCCTCCATGTAGTGCAGCAGCGACGGCAGGACCCTGAGGCCTTCACGCGAGCGTGCTCCGAGCCACATGTCGTGCAGCAGACCGGCCGGAAGGGGCCGTTCGTCGATCAGGCGGTCGATTGCGGCCGTGAACTTCTCCTCGTCCACGTGGCGCGCCACCTCCGCGCTGCCCGGCCTGGAGAGGATCTGCTGCTCGGGGATCGGATGATGCGGGTCGGGCCAGATACCTCCGTTGCACCATGTCATGGACGTCACCCTGGCCGGATTCCGGGCCAGTAGTTCCTGCCCGACGGACACCTGGTAGTCGTGGGCGACCAGCGCAGTCGCCCCGCAGCCGGTGAGCCGCCAGACGGCTTCGATGAGGTCGGCCTGCTCAAGAACCGAGTACTCATGGGGATACGGCTGTCGTTCTCACCGAACCCGAGGAAATCCGCTGTCATCACACGGCACCCCGCGGCCACGAGGTAGGGGATGACGGCGGCCCAGTCGTGCGAGGACGTGGGGAACCCGTGCAGCAGCGTCACGGGACGACCGGATGCGGGACCGTCCTGTCGCACGAACACCGCATGCGGGAATCCGGGCAGGGACTGGCGACCGCCCCCGGCGATCCACTCCTCTCGGGACCGGAAGGTGTCGGTCATGCTCATTCCTGCACGTAACCTGCGGAAAGTGCTTTCCGGAGCCCCGTGAGAGGGGACGGAATCCAGGCCGTCTGAAAACGGCGCCCTTTCGTCGGTCATGGTGTGCGGCTCGCCGCGGCGCATCTCGAGGCGTCCCACGAGCCGCGAGCCGATATCCGCCGCTCCCGGAGTCCGTGTCCATGGAGCTCCGCTATGCGCTCGGGCTCTTTCCGTAGTAGGCGCTCACGGTTCTGACCAGCTTCCGCTGGATCGCCCTGAGAACTCTGATGGTGGCCTCGTCACTGATGCCTGTGGTCGTGGGCCACTCGACGCCTGAGCCGGCGAGGTCGCTGACGAAGACGATCTCCACGGCCAGAAGAGTCCGCGCCCAATCGACCGGCCTGAGCGGAACGTCGTTGCCCAGGGCGTCGCGGAGGACGCAGCACTGATCGAGCAGATCCTGAGCGTCCGCGAACCCCATACCGACGGCGAGTTGGTCGCTGCACCGCGCCGGCCCGCCCCATTCCAGGAGGGCTCGTCGCAGCAGCCGGATCTCACCTGAGGCCAAGAGTTCGCTCGGCCTCACCGCCTGCTCCGCCATCCGCCCAGCCCGTTCCCGTTCTCGTCCTCACCGCGGGACGATCACGCTACCTTTCCCCAGCCACCTCGGGGCGATGACGCTTGATGTACGAAGGGTGGGGTCCGCGGCCCTCCGGCATCGCGGACCCCACCCGGCTCGAGGTAGGGGAGAGGTCTCAGGTCACCATCGGTACCAGCGGCGGCGTCCGCCGCCTTCGGCGGCCCGGAAGACGAACCCGAGGAGCCACACCACCAGCACGATGATGGCGATCCACCACAGAGCCTTGAGGGCGAACCCGGCGCCGAACAGGATCAGCGCCAGCAGCAGGACCAGAAGCAAGGGAACCATTGTGTATACCTCCTGACCACGCGTCTGCCCCGGGGATTCCGCGACATGCGGGACCGGCGTGACCGGATCGCTCGGCGTTCAGGAGTCGTCGTCGGCGCTCCGGTCGGGGCGAGCGGGGGAGCGGCGGGCCTCCTTCAGTTCGGCTTCGTAGAGATGGTCCCGGCCCTCGGCGAGGTCGTCGACCAGGCTGCGTTCCAGGTCCGCGAAGGGCCGGTAGTACGTCCGGTCGTACGCCTCGACGATCTGGAACGTCCAATGCCCGGGGATGACGTCGCGTCCCACGATCTCCCGTTCGACGGTGTCGGCGTGTGACGCGTGACCGGCCTCCCGGAGCAGCCGTACGGTGCGGTCCAGTTCCAGGTCGGCGGTTCCCGTCAGCTGGTGGAAGGCGTACAGGTGGCCGCGGGCGCGCTCGGTGGTCTCCAGCGCCTTGGACAGCGAGCCCAGAGCCTCGACCGTCCGATCGCTCACCCCCGGGGGACGCAGGTGACCGGCGTCCGGCGGCTGCTGCTGAGGTTCTTCGCTCACCCTGTCGTCATGCCACACCGAGCTTCCGGCGTACCCTGCGTTACCCCATGTGGGCGGGCCTGCCGGGCCGGCTGCCGGGGGATGGTCGGTGACGCCACCGGGCCGTCAATCAGGGCCGGGGTGACAGCGCGGGCACGGCGTGACTTCAGGCATACGGAGCGCGATGTCCAGCTCGTGCCGGCTGATCCAGCCGCCCGCTGCGTCCGGGCAGTCGCCACGGTGGACCACAGCACGCAGGGTCCCGCCCCTGGGCACGTGTTGCAGGCGGAAGCCGGTGTCGCTGTCAGCGGAGGGCTCCGGCTGCGGTGACGCGGGGGCGACACCCTTGGCCGCCTCCTCCGTACTCTCGCGGATCTTGGCGTCGACAGCGTCGAGCTGCAGCTGCAGGTAGAGGCGGATCACCTGTAGCCGATCCAGATCCGGAGGCAGGTCGCCCACATGATCGACTTTACGGCGAGTGGGAGTGCCGGGCCAGCGGGCGGGAACGACCGAGGGCCGCAGGACAGCGCCGACAGGACACGGGCGGCCCCTCCGCGGCTCGGGCCGCGAACGCAGGTGCGACCGGGCCCGGGCCCGGGACGGGAGTGCATCCGCGTAGACCGCGACCGGCCTTCGCGGGGTTTCCCTGTGCCCTGTCGGCGGAGACGCCTACTGTGTCGGCACGTGGACGACGGACGGCCCCGCGACGTGTGTCGCGGGGCCGGCCGACTGGGTCAGGACAGGGCGTCCACGGTGGAGCGGACCTTCGTGGCGATCTCGGCCGGGAGCGGCGCGTAGCCGGCCTCGGACAGGATCGCCTGGCCCTCCTCGGAGGCGGTGTAGCCCAGGAAGGACTTGACCAGCGGGAGGGTCTCGGCCTTGTTGCCCTTGTCGCAGGCGATCTCGTAGGTCACCAGGACGATCGGGTAGGCGTTGTCGGCCTTGGTGGTGTACGCGGCGGACATGTCCAGGGACAGGTCGGCGCCGGTGCCGACGACCTTGGCCTGCGCGATGCCGGCGGAGGCGTTGTCGGCGGTGGCCTCGACGGGGGCGGAGGCGCCGGTGTCGATCTTGACCGTCTTGATGCTGTTGGCGGTCGCGTAGGAGAGCTCGAAGTAGCCGATCGAGCCGTTGACCTGCTTGACCTGGGCCGCGACACCGGCGGACTTGGCGGCGGACTGGCCGCCCTTGCCCGCCCACGCCTTGGCGTGCTCGTACGGCCACGCGTCCTTGGCGGCACCGTTGAAGTACTTGGTGAGGTTGTCCGTGGTGCCGGACTCGTCCTGACGGTGGAAGGTCTGGATCTTGCTGCTGGGGAGCTTGGCGTCCGGGTTCAGCTTCTTGATGGCCGCGTCGTCCCAGTTGGTGATCTTCGAGTCGAAGATCTTGGCCAGGGTCGGGGCGTCCAGGACCAGGTTGTCCACGCCGGAGACGTTGTAGCCGATGGCGATCGGGCCGCCGACCATCGGGATGCTGATGCCGGTGCCGGTGGCGCAGATCTTCTTGGAGGCCTCGACCTCTTCGGGCTTCAGCGGCGAGTCGGAGCCGGCGAAGCCGTCCGTGCCGTTGTTGAAGTCGATGATGCCCTCGCCCGAGGACGACGCCTTGTAGTTGATCTGGGCGCCGGAGCAGGCCTGCTGGTAGTTCTTGACCCAGGCGTCCATGGCGTTCTGCTGCGCCGAGGAGCCGGAAGCGAGGAGCTGGCCGCCCTTGTCCGCGCACTTGATGCTGCTGGACGACGTGGAGGGCGCCTTGCTGCTGTCGCCGCCGGCGTTGGTGTTGTCGTCCGAACCGCACGCAGTGAGCATGAGGGCACCGGAGACCGCGATCGCGCCGACGGCCAGGGCGCGGAGCCCGCTCTTACGCTGAAGCTGAAGCTTCACCTTTGGTGATTCCTTCCTGAAGCCCGCCGGTGGACGGCGAAGCAGAGGTATGGATTTCTGCATCCATCCGGCGGCTCCTCGCTCACCGGTAAGGCCGAAATTAGGCAGATCAGGTGAAGTGGTCGAAGGCCGATGGTAAATGCGGGGTGAACCTCGCATATCAGTGCGGTGCTGTAGCCCACACCGAGTGGCGTACGTCTCAGCGTGCCGGGGTCACATGCCCGTTGCCCGAGGCGTCGGCGGCAGCCGGACCATCCGGTCGACCTTGCGGTTGGGGGTGAAGGGGCCCTCTGTTGTCCGCCCACTGGGTTACGCGTTGGACTGGCGGTTCGCACGGTGATGCCGTCCGTGCGCGCCGACTGCGAGGGCACATGCTGTGCGTACCCCTGCCGCAGGCGGGACTTCAGCGCCTGCACGGGGGGTGAGGCTCTCACGCGACCGGGCGTCCGTAGGTGATCAGCGATGCGAAGAGTGCCCCCGGCCGGCACAACAGTGTCCACCGAGCCGGCCGAAGGCACTCTTCAGGTGAGCGAGCAACTGGGATCTTACCCGCGACTGTTGGCGTCGGGTAACAGAAGGGTCTCGGCCCGCCGACGGGCGGGTTAACAGCTCGTCGGACGGGGCTGGACACGGCGCTGTCGTTGGCGCCCACACCGAGGAGTGCAAGGACCAGGCCGACGACCGGCCCGCGGAGACGGCGTGGATCGCTGCCGGCTCCTGAGGGTCAATCGCCGCCGCGCCGTTGCTCGTTGCTGTCCTGCCGCAGCTGCTCGGCGTGCCGGGTGAGGGCCTCGACGCGTGCGGCGACCTCCGGGTGGCCCGGCTGCAGATGGTTGCGGGTGGCTTCGAGGGGGGCCATCAGGCGCGCCGCGTCGTCGTGGGCGAGGGCTTCGTCGATGTCGGCGATGGCTGAGCGGGCGCCGGGAGGGAGGTCGGTGAGCCCCGTGACATGGGCGGCCAGGCGGCGCAGGTCGGCGGCGTTGTCGCGTGCCCAGGCGGTGACGGTGCGGTCGGCGGCACGGCGGTCGCGAGTTGCCTTCACGCGCTCCTCGCCGGTGCTGCCCGCTGCTCCCGGTTGGAGCCGGAGGTAGCGACGTTCGGCAGCTTGACGACTGGCGACCCCCAGAGGGCCGGCGAGGTCGGCCCAGCTGGTACCGGCGGCTCGGGCGCGTTCGATCAGGCCCCTCTCCCAGCCGGCGAGCTGCTCGCGCACCTCTCTCAGGAGTACCAGGGAGGCGAGCGCCTCTCCCGCATCGTCGGGAGCAGGTGCCGCGCTCGTGACTGCGGCACGGGCGTCGCGCAAGGCCTGCTCGATGGCCCCGAGAGCAGTGGCCGCAGCCAGAAGCGGTACGGGCCCGTCATCGGCACTCATCTGCCCGGCCGGCTCGGCGGCATCCATGGCGGCCAATCCTCTCCGTCATCCGATTGACGACTCAAGATTTGTCATCGCTTCGACGACATGCTACAAGGGAACCAGGTGAAGCGCATTGGCAGTCTCTGCCCAAACGCTTGGAGGTGTTTCACGATGTTGATGCGCACCGACCCGTTCCGTGAGCTGGACCGGCTGACCCAGCAGCTGCTGGGGACGTCCGGCACCTGGTCGAGGCCCCAGGCGATGCCCATGGACGCCTACCGAGAGGGCGAGCACTACGTGATCGCCCTCGACATGCCCGGCGTGACGCCGGACGCGATCGACATCGACGTCGAGCGCAACATGCTCACGGTCAGGGCCGAACGCCGGCCCGTGGCCAAGGCCGACGATGTGCAGATGGAGCTGTCCGAGCGACCCCTGGGTGTCTTCTCACGGCAGCTCGTGCTCGCTGACACGCTGGACACCGAACACATCGAGGCCGACTACGACGCAGGTGTCCTCACCCTGCGCATCCCGATCGCCGAGCGGGCCAAGCCCCGCAAGATCGCGATCACGTCCACCGGCGACCGCAGGCAGATCAGGGGCTGAGCCCCGAGCCGGGCGACACACCCGGCGTGCTGGCGGCGGAGGACGGACACCGTTCCCCTCCCTCCTCGGTTCCGTCCTCCGCATCACCCAAGGGGGAACTGTGGCTATGCGACCTGAGGCGTTCCTGGCGCGTGTACAGGAACGCGGCGAATACCCCACACCGCATGAGGCGGACCGGGCAGCCCGTGTGGTGCTCGGACTGCTCGGCGCACACGTGGTCGGCCAGGAACGCGCCGAACTGGCCGCCCGGCTGCCCGAGACCTACGCACTCATCCTGCTCAACCCACTCCAGGCCGTCGAGCCGCTGGACGCGGAGCGGTTCGTGCGGGCCACCGCCGCCTGGATCGAAGGCGCGACCGAAGCGACGGCGCGCTGGGACGTCGGCGCGGTCCTCAGCGTGGCGGCAGAAGCGGCCGGACCGGACATCTTGCAACGGCTGCTCCTGCAGCTGCCGCCCGGCTACGACCTGCTGTTCGGCAACCTCGCGCCGGCCTGACCTTCGCGACCGAGGGGCGGGGAGCACCCCGCCCGCAGCACAACACAGAGAGAAAGGCACGACGATGTCCCCGCAGCGCCAAGTGGACGACTCCCACACCACGGCGACGACATTCGACGCGATGGTCGAGCACGTTCGTTACGAAGGCGCCTATCCGAACCGGGACCGGGCCGAACAGGCCGTTCGTGAGGTGCTGGCCGGCCTCGGCCGCCAGCTCGTCGGCGAAGAACGCGTCGCCCTCGCCGCCCGGCTTCCCGTCGAGGCCGCCCTCGAGTTCACCGCCCAAATTCCCTGCCGGCAACCGCTCACCGGTTTCGCCTTCGTCAGCGACCTGGCCGTCCGCACCGGCGGAACACCGGCCACCGCCCGCTGGGACGCCGGGACCGTCTTCGCGGTACTCAGGCGCTTGGCCGGGGAGGACCTGATCAGCAGGGTCCTCACACAACTGCCCAGCGGGTACGCCTTGCTCTTCGGCCGGGCCGAACTGGCGCCGACCGGCTAGAGGCGGCCATCCGTGCGAGCCGGGCGGATCCGGCCCGCCAGGTGGTGCAGGCGCCGGGCGGAAGTTCCGTGCCGTCAACGGCTGTTGCGCTTTGCCGCTGGAGGCCGCGTGTTCCTGCAGTGGCGCAACCGGAGCGACTGCACTGCCGCCTCATCCGAGATCGCCGACGCCGCGCGTGCGCCGGGCGAGGACGTCGTCCTCGATGGCGAGGTGCAATCAGCGCCCTGCTGCGCTCGAGGCACCCGGTGCTTGCGGGTTTGCTCGACCGGTCGGCCCACACGCGAAGTAGGGCGTCAGCGACTTCGCGGCATGTCTCGATGCGCTGTGGCTACAGGACCCGGACCAGGACGAGCGCGATGTCGTCGATGCCGGGACCTGTCTGCATCGCGTGATGCAGGAGTATGTCGGCCAGGTCGTCGGCGTCCTCGTCTCCCGCTTCGCTGAAGTGTTCCGCCAAGCGTGCGGTGGCGTGTTCGATGTCGATGCCGGGGGCTTCGACGAGTCCGTCGGTGTAGAGAGCCATGACGGTGCCGGGCGGCAGGGGGTTGTCGCTGCTGGGGTAGCGGGCGTCGGGTGTGATGCCCAGCGGGATGCCGACGGGCACGGAGAGGCTTTCCGTGTGGCCGTCGGGGTGGCGGACCAGGGGTGGGGGATGGCCGGCGGTGGCCAGCCTTGCCTGGTGGCGGACCAGGTCGAGGTGGCCGTACAGGCAACTGGTGAAGAGGCCGGGGTTGAGGTCGGCTACCAGACGGTTGGTCCGGGCGAGAACGGTGCCGGGTGTGGTGTGGGCGGTGGCGTGAGCGTGAACGGCAGTACGGACTTGGCCCATGAGAACGGCAGCTTGCACGTTGTGCCCTTGGACGTCTCCGATGGTGACGGCTGCGCAGTGCGGGCCGCAGCGGATGAGGTCGTAGAAGTCTCCGCCGATGTCCGTTCCGTGGCCTGCGGGCAGGTAGCGGGCGGCGACCTGAAGGCCGGGGATGTCGGGCAGGGCCTGGGGGAGCAGGCCGCTTTGCAGAGTGCGGGCGAGGTTGAGGTTGGCGTCGTACAGCCGGGCGCGGTCCAAGACCTGGGCGATCAGTCCCGCCAGTGAGGTGAGGACGGCGCGCTCGGCAGTGGAGAAGGCGCGGGGGCGGTCGTAGGACAGGGTGAGCAGGCCGATGGGGCGGCCGGAGGCGATCAAGGGGAGGAATGCCCAGGCGTCTCGCTGCTCGTAACGTGGGGCGTGGGGGTAGGCGTTCCGGAAGTCGGCGAAGCTGGAGTAGAAGCCGGGGGAGCCACTGGTCAGGGCCCGGACGGGAGGAGTCGGGTCGCTGAGGGGCCGGCCGTCGAAGCGGGCCATGAACTCGGAACTGTAGCCGCGGTGGCCGGCGATGTGCAGTCGCCCTTCTTCCGCCAGCATCAGCGCCAGGCCCTGGGCTCCGAAGGCCGGTACGAGCTGGTCGGCTACCCGGTCGACCACGTCCTTGACCCCTACCGCTTCACTGAGGGTCGCCGCCATGTGCATCAAGTGGTAGAGCGTGCTGACGCCCGGGGGCTCTGTCGACCCCCGCGGTCCCTGCGCCGCGGGGTCCGTGCCGGCGCCGTGGAGCTCCCGCGGGACAGCGCTGATGTGGACGCTGACTCCGGAAGCGCTGGGGTACAGCTGGAAGGACAGCCACGTCTCCGGTGGGCGCAAGGCGGTGAACGAAGTCGGCCGGCGGCTGATGACCGCGGCGCGGTAGCGGTCCTCGAAAGCGGGCTGGTCCAGCCACAGCAGCACTTCCCAGGGCCTCGCACCCACCAGCCGGGCGGCGCCGACGTCCAGGAGGTCGGCTGCTGCCGCGTTGAGGTAGGTCACGCGGCCGTCGAGATCGAGGGAGCAGCAGCCCATGGGCAGCCGTTCCGCGAAGTCGTGCGCCGCAAGGGCCGCGGTCCGGTCGGGGATCTGGGGCCGGGGCGGCGCCAGCGTCCGTGGTTCGCGTCCTGGCAGCACCGGAGCGCCGGTGTCGGCGGCCTCCTGCAGCAGCAACCCGGCACGATGGCAGAAGGCGTCGATCACGTCCCGCTCGCCGACGCTCAGTGTGGGCGGATGCCACACCGGCCACAGAAGTACCAGTCCGCCGCATACGCCTCCGCCGTGGGCAAGGGGGGCGGCCGCGAGCATGAAGTCGTACGGCACGACGAACCCCAGCCGGGGAAAGCGTCGAGCCATCTCCTCCTGACTGGCCACCCACACCAGGCACCGCCGGCGCGCCGCCTCCGCCAGTGGCATCGGGTCCTCAAGCGTCAGCCGTGCCCAAGGCGCCGCCATCTTCTGCGGCACGCCCGACAGAACGGCAAGTTGCAGCACCCGCTCCCGCGGCGGCATCAGGTACACCATGCCCACCGACGCTCCGCTGTCGCGCATCGCATGCCCGAACAGGCGCTCGAGCCCCCTCAAGCCCTGAGTGCCTTCGGAACGCGGCGACGGCTGCACCGCTCGTCACTCCCTTCGCGCGCACCGTTTCGGCGGCCGATTCGGCGACTCGACGTCATCACACGACTGTGACGGGCCGGCCAGCTGTCGGGACGATCGCCTCCTGGCCCCGGTGGCAGTGCACGACGCGCTCGGAAGGCCACGCTTGCCTGCTTCCGACAGGAGCCCGGCCAGCGGCGACTTCATCACCGTGTAGTCGTCGTAGTGGATCGGCATGACCAGGCGTGGACGGATGCGTGCGGCGCGTTCGGCTCCCTGGGCACCGTCCATCGTCGCCAGGAAGCCGCCCGGCAGGGTCGTCCCGCCGAGGTGCAGCAGGGCCAGGTCCACGTCGGGGTAGCGCCGCCCTATCTCCTCCAACGGGTCGACCATCAAGGTGTCTCCCGAGATGTGGAGGCGCAGGTCCGGCGGCCCCGACTTCGGGCCGAACTCGAGCAGGCTGCCATCACCGGGGGTAGCAGCCGCCCCAGCACACCGCGTCCGTGCCTGCCGGGCAGGGCGGTGACCCGTACCTGGGTCTCGCGGGTGGTCACGGTGTGGTCCTGCCACGTGCGCAGGCCCAGGGCCCGGGGGAAACCGTGCAGCACGCGCAGGTGCCTCGAGGCGTGCGGTGTGGTGAGGACCGGTAGCGACCTGCGCAGACGCCGTCGGGCCACCCGGTCCCAGTGGTCACCGTGGAGATGGGAGAGCACCACGGCATCGATGTCGGCCGGAAGGTGGTTCGGGTCCACGGCGGGTTCCGTGAGGCGGCGCGTGAACAGCCCGTAGCCGAGGTAGGCGTACTGCCCGCGGTGCAGGAAATTGGGGTCGGTGAGGACCGTCAGCCCCTGGTACGTGAGCAGGACGGTCGCGTTGCCGATGAAGTGTACGTGGAGCGATGCGTCGGAGGGCGGCTTCATGATGCCTCCTTGCGCGAGGCGGTGCCGCGCGGCGCGACGTGTCTCGATCGCCGTGCGCGCGCTTGCGTTCAGGCTTCGGCTGTGACCGGGCGGCGTAGCCGCTGAGGGCGTCCGTGATTTTCGTGGGTCACCAGATCGGCCTGCGGCCCTTACGGCCGGCGCACTCCCTCCATGGTTTCTCCGTTCGTCCCGAACCACAGCTCCCGGAGCCGTGGGAACGGGGAACGGGCCCCCGCGACGTCGCGTGGGGCCCTTCCCGGACGTCGCAGCCGCGGTCTCAGGGTGTCGGTCGGGAGGCTGCCGGGCCGATGTCGCCCTTCTTCGCCAGTTCGCCCAGGAAGTCGTGGCAGCGTGCGGCCCGTTCGGAGTCCTCGCGCATCACGCCCTGGAAGAAGTCGGCGATCTCGGTCTCCCCGGCGTTCATCGCGTCCCGGACGTACTGACCGTAGTCGTGTCCCGACTTCAGTGAGTGGTACTGGACCGAGACCAGGTCGTAGGCGACGTCCTTGAATCCTGTCTCACCTGTCGCCATGGTTTTCCTCCGTTTCGTGAGGACACCCCACGCCTGCCCGTGCGAAAACGGCACAAACAGTCCTCCCGCTCCGTCGGTCGGTCTGCCGGGGTGGAGCGGCCCGCCTCGGCACGCTCCTTCAGTGACGGCTGCGGGACGCTTCGACCGCGTCCTTGACCCGGTCCAGGAGTGCGGCGAACGGGCCCACCGTCCATTGCGCCGCAGTCGATCCGGCGACCTTCGGATGCGGATGTGTGGGCGCCATCGAGAGGACCGACTGCAGGTGGTAGCCCATGGTCCTCAACTGGTCCCGGTCACAACCCGCACGCACGACGGGGAACTCCAGCTGCTCCTCGCGTTCGGCATGCGTGATGACGGCTCGTTCGAAGTAGCCGAACTTCGTGTCGAACTCGTCGCTGTCGACATCCATCCTCTCGAGCTCGGCCAGAGTCTCACTGGCGAACTTCTCCTCGAGATTGCGTGCCTCGGCCTCGGCCTCACCGGCGGTACGTTTGGCGACCGGCCGCAGGATCATCTCCTCCGCGGTCTCGTGGACGGCGAGTGTGGCCCGCAGCTCGTCGAACCAGTGCTGCCTCTCATCGCCCCGCGTCGCCTTGACGTTCGAGAACAGATCCCTGATGTGAGCGTGCTGCTGCAACAGGATGCGTACGACATCGCCTCCCGGCAGCTCGTCGGCTTGTTCGCGTTCGGTCTTCGCGTCGCCCATGGTTTCCACCCGCCTACCCAACGTCGGTCCATCGTTCGAACCCACCCGATGGAGCACCTGACCGTGACGGGCCGCCCCAAACGAAACGCCCCGCCCGGAGCGCCCTCGGCTGCGATCAAGCTGAAGGGCAGGCGCCCTGCGACCATCGCCCGCGCCCCCGCCCTCGCCGCCGTCAGTCCGCGTACCGGCATCTGTCGGCCGGTCGTGACCACCTGCGACCTGCGGGATGTCCCTCAGGATGCCCCGGTGCTCGCGGACTCGAACGTGATCGTCTGTCGGCCCTGGTCAAGCGCTTCGCCGCTCGACCGGGGCGGATCACCGTCGTCCGGGCGAGAAGGCCGCACGGTCCGTGGGCTGCGTGGCGGACCTCGCCCGATTCCTGGAGTGGGCGCACCATGGAACTGCGGCCTCGTCGCCGTCCCTGAATCGGGTCGAGGCCGCTGTACGTCCGCCCGACTGGTCGTGTGAATCGCCCACGAGGCCCGGGCCCCAGCCGGGCGGGCCCAAGCTTCGCGTCCAGCCACTCCTTCGCTGGTTTCGGCGGTGCGCCGGGGGTAGGTGACCTCGCGAGCCGCCGCACTCCACAGCAGTGGTTCCGGGCGGCTACCGAGGAACTACCGGCCCTCGCGATCAGCCTTGTATGCCGGAGCCCTCCTCGGGCTCCGTCCGCCGAGGAGATCGTCATGGATGAACAGAGTCGTATGCACCGGCCCGGAGAAGAGGTCCCGGTCATCGGCATCTACGAGTGCACCTGCGGTCAAGGGCACCGCTTCACCAGCAGCGACGTGCTGGGCCATACCTTCCCGCCCGTCCCGCGAGATTGCTCCGGAATCGGCTGGAACCTCTTGGCACCCGCTCACGCGGAGCGGAGTCCGTAGGACCACCCAGACGCCCGCCTGGCCGTGCGGGGCGAAGTTGCGGCCGGGCGGGCCGCAGACGCGGTCCCGCCCAACACTGACCCGCCTGCCGCCGGCGGGACCGCCACACCAGGGAATGACCGTGCAGATCGACAGCACCACCGTCCGCCGCGTCGTCGCCGCCGGCCCGTCCTCGCGATCCTCGGGGCCGGCACGACCGCCGCCGCGCCGCCACAGACCGCCCCCGCCTCGCGGCAGTCCGTCATTGACCACGATTGCTGCTGGGGCTACGGGAACTGAGGTTACGGCTGGGGCTACCCTGCCCAGGGCGGCTGCGGCCACGGTGGCTACTACGGTTGCGGCTACGGATACGACAACAACGACGTGATCGTCGTCATCCGGTAAGCGCCCGTGAGACACCGTTGGCCAAGAAGCGCTCGCCCGGCGATTCTTCCGTGGTACGGGACCCGTCGGGCGGGCCCACGCACGCGGCTCCGTCTACCTGCCTTCAGGATCACCGTCCCCGGCCGCTGACTGCTCGTGGGCGAAGGCTGCGGCAGGGGGCGTACGGACGCGGTCAATGCCGCGACTCGGCCGCCGCTGCTGTACCAGTGGTGCTTCCTTCAGCGCGCGCGGCAGGAGTTTCACGAGCAGACTGAAAAGGAGGCCCCGCCCGACGTACTCCCCCCTGCGTCCCGCGGGGCCGCCCACATGGGAGGGGGCGCCGCGCACCCATGAGTCCCCCAGGGCCGGCTCTCCGGCCGTCCCGGGCAAGGTGGGGAGGGCCGCGCCACGACGTGGTTCCGTACGCGCGCCCCTCCATCGACCCGGGGCGGTTCAGTGAGGGACCTCGTCCGCCCGGCTGTGCGGCCCGCTGTCCGTCGTCAGATCCCGCAGTTGGGTGCGGACCAGTACGGCGACGGGTCGAGGGCCACGTGGGCGTGGTCGTTGTGGTCGGGGTAGCCCGGACCGAGGATTTCCGAGAAGCCGTGCACCCGCGCCTGCTTGGCGAGCGTGCAGAGGCTCGGTGAGCCGGTCAGGTCGGCGGCGTCGCCGTACAGGTGCCGGCTGGTGGAGGCGCCGCCCACGGCGCTGTTGCAGGCGTAGGAGCGGAAGCCGCTGGAGATGGTGATCGGCACGTCACCGAGGGCGTGCCGCATCGCTTCCAGTTTCCACATGGTCTTCAGGGCGTTCGCCTTGGCGGTGGCGGCCGAGACGGCACCGCCGGACCAGTCGGAGTTGCACTTGTTCAGCTCGGAGTAGGCGAAGTGGATCGGGGTGCAGTCCGCGTCCTGGAGCGCGTAGATCTTGTTGAAGGTCTGTAAGCCCGCCACGCCGTCGGCCGGCAGGCCGTATGCGGACTGGAACTTCTTGACCGCGGCGGTGGTCCGCGCTCCGTAGACGCCGTCGTACGACAGCCGTTCGCCCGAAGTCACCCAGCCGGCGACGCGGATCTGCAGCTGCGTCACATCGGCGCCGGAGGAGCCCTGGGAAAGGGTGCGGCTCCAGGTGTAGCACTCGTCGGCATGAGCGGTGCCCGAGGTGGCGCCCATTCCGACAAGGACGCCCGTCATGAGCATGACAATTCCGAGAAGCATGCGTGCTGTACGTCGGATCATTCCGACCTCCCGGCCCGTCGGATCGAATGGGGGGTGGCGCCGCCGTGGGAACAGCGGGCGCACCCAGGGTGGCGCCCGTCCGCTACGCGCGTCAACTACGCCGGGGTGACGAAAGGCTGTCATCCCTTTCCCACCAGAACAGTCGGTGGACGGCGACGGCGGCGCCCGGGCACGCCGACGTACGCCGCACTCCGTCCCTGATGCGCCGTCCCTGCGCTCCGTGCCACGTAGCGGCTTTCGGGGGCCGGTCAGGTCGTCGTAGCCCTTTGATCGATGCCGATACCCGTCGGGCAGCCCCAGTTAAGCCTGGCGGGGGCTGGTCGGCGCGCGGGACTGGCCGTGCTTGTGTGCCACTGCTTCGGTGAGGCGCCGGGTGCAGTGGCTCTGGAGGGGCGATCAGGGGTGTGGCTGGGGTTGTTGGTGATGCCCTGTGGCGGGATCCTGTTGTGGCAGTGGCGGGGCGATACGGGTATCCGCGGACGGTCCTCGTAGTCGGCCGAGCCGGGCGCTTGAACATCTGCGGGTTCGGTGGCGGGGCCTGCCGGCGGCCTGCGGCGATCGGTTTAGAGTGCATCCGGTAGTCGGCTATCTGATCTTTGGAGGGTTCGCTCGTCATGTCGGCTGAGGTCCACGAGTTCCAGGTGGAAGCCCGTCAGTTGTTGCAGCTGATGATCCATTCGATCTACTCGAACAAGGATGTGTTCCTCCGGGAGCTGATCTCCAATGCCTCCGACGCGCTGGACAAGCTGCGCCTGGAAGCTCTGCGCAACGACGCGCTCGGGGCGGACGTCTCCGATCTCCACATCGCCCTTGAGGCGGACGCTCAGGCGCGCACGCTGACGGTGCGGGACAACGGCGTCGGCATGTCGCGCGAGGAGGTCGTCGCACTCATCGGCACCATCGCCAGCTCCGGCACGGCGCGTCTGCTGCAGGAGCTGAAGGACACCAAGGACGCGGACGCGGCGGCCGGCCTGATCGGCCAGTTCGGCGTCGGGTTCTACTCCGCGTTCATGGTCGCCGACGAGGTCACCGTGGTGACCCGGCGGGCCGGTGAGAGCCACGGCACCCGCTGGACCTCGCGCGGTGAGGGCACGTACTCGGTCGAGGGGGTCGACCAGGCGCCCCAGGGCACGGCGGTGACGCTTCACCTCAAGCCCGTCGACGTAGAGAACCAGCTGCACGACTACACCGACGGCCGGCAGCTCCGGGAGATCGTCAAGCGGTACTCGGACTTCATCACCTGGCCCATCCGTATGCCCGCGCGCGCCACGACGCCGGCGGCCGGCAGCGACACGGACACCGTCGACGAGGGCGAGGGCACCGGGCAGGCTCCGGCGGCCCTGGAGACGGTGAACTCGATGAAGGCGCTGTGGGCGCGGTCGCGGGAGGAGGTGACGGACGAGGAGTACCACGAGCTGTACAAGCACCTGGCCCACGACTGGCTCGACCCGCTGGAAACCATCCGGCTGCAGGCGGAAGGCACCTTCGAGTACCAGGCCCTGCTGTTCATCCCCTCCCACGCCCCGCACGACCTGTTCACCCGCGACCACCGGCGCGGCCTGCAGCTGTACGTCAAGCGCGTCCACATCATGGACGACTGCGAAGAGCTCCTGCCCCCTTACCTGCGCTTCGTCAAGGGCGTCGTCGACTCCCAGGACCTCTCGCTGAACGTCTCCCGCGAGATCCTGCAGCAGGACCGCCGGATCCAGATGATCCACCGGCGCCTGACCAAGAAGGTCCTCACCACCATCAAGGACCTCATGACCAGTGCTCCCGACCGCTACGCCACCGTCTGGCGGGAGTTCGGCCCCGCCTTGAAGGAAGGCCTGCTGGACGACGGCGGCAACCGCGACACCCTGCTGGGCCTGTCGTCCTTCTCCTCCACGCACGACGCGGACGGGCTGACGACGCTGGCGCAGTACGTGGAGCGGATGAAGGACGGGCAGGAAGAGATCTACTACCTGACCGGCGACTCCCGGGAGGCCATCGAGAATTCCCCGCACATGGAGGCCTTCCGCGCGAAGGGGATCGAGGTGCTGCTGCTGACCGACCCCGTCGACGAGGTCTGGGTCACCACCGTGCCGGAGTTCGACGGCAAGCAGCTGCGGTCGGTGGCCAAGGGCACGGTCGACCTGGAGGACGGCGATCAGGACGCCGGGACCGGCGGCGAGCGCGAGAGCCGGCAGAAGGAGTACACGAACCTGCTGGCGTGGATGACCGAGGTGCTCGCCGCCGACGTGAAGGAGGTCCGGCTGTCCGCCCGCCTGACGGTCTCGCCGGCCTGTCTCGTCTCCGACACCCACGACATCACGCCGGCCCTGGAGAACCTGTACCGGGCCATGGGTCAGGACGTCCCGCACACCAAGCGCATCCTGGAACTCAACCCCGGTCACGCGCTCGTCGGCAGCCTCAACAAGGCCCACGCCGAACGCGGCGACGACGCCGGTACCGGCCTCGCGGGAATCGCCGAACTCCTTTACGGCATGGCTCTGATCGCCGAGGGCGGCGCCCTGAAGGACCCGGCACGTTTCGCCAAGCTCATGGCGGACCACCTCGCCGTCTGAGCCGGCCGCACCTGGTCGGTGGGCCGTGACCCGCGCGCGACGACGCGTCGCGGCCCACCGACCACGGCACACGGTGCGCTGCCACCCCAGTACGCTGGCAACACCCCCTTGCCATGCGGGCGGCTCCCTCGGCGCAGGTCCCGTTCGCAGGCGCCGCCGAGGCCCGCTGAGCCCCGTACGGTCGTCCTCGGACGCGCCCCGCTCTCGCCTGGCACGACGGGGCGGAGGGGCTGGCGCTCCGGACGTATTTGTGCAACGGTCTTACTAACCAGCCTGGTCTGGCGAGGGACCCCGCGCTACCGAACGGTCACGGCTCGTGGCCGACGGGAGGTGCGGGTGGTCTTACTCGACTGTGGGCGGCGCGGTGTCGCCCGGTTTGCGGCCGCTCCCGATCCGGCAGCTGACCGTGAGGGGCTATGAACCCGAACGGTGATGTCCCGTGCAGAAGATAGGCATACGTGTCAGCGAAGCGCCCGGCCTCACGACGATCGAGCTGACGGGCGAACTGGATCTTGAGACGTGCCCCCCGGTCGCCGAGGTCACCGACGCTTTCCAGCTGCGCGGCAGGACCCTTTGTATCGACCTCTCAGAGGTCACCTTCATGGGATCAACCTTCCTCAACCTGCTGCTCCGCCTCCGTCAGCGAGCGGAAGTGGAGGAAGGCACCCTCGAACTCACCGGTCTGCAGCACCAGGCCGAACGCGTTCTCGCGCTTACCGGCGCTCGCCCACTCTTCCGGATCCGACCTTGCGTGCCGCCGGTACCTTCCATCAGGCTCGTCGGCTCCGACGGCTGAGCCGAGCGCCTGCACCCCGTCATACGGGGCGGCGGCCCAGCGCGGTCATCCGTACCTCGGTGCGCCGTCGCAAGGTCTGGCGGATCCGCAACAACCCTCATGTCACGCTCGCGCCCCGCGGCATGAACGGCACGGTCCCCGCCGGCGCCGCCGTCACCGCGGGCACGGCCCGGCACCTGGACGTGACGGGGACCGCCTGCGTACACAACCTGATGCGGGAACGGTTCCTCATGTACCGCGCGGTGCTGCTCGACCGCATCCTACGGCGCGAACGTTCCCTGGTGGCCATCGCCGTCTCGGCGTGGACCCCTCCGCAGTGCCGCCCGCCGTGCATCCAACGGTGACGGCGTTCACCGGGAGGGGCCGTGCGTGGTGTCAGCGTGCGAATTTCGCGACGGCTGCCGGGGTGACGGGGGTGAAGAAGTTGACGAGGTTGCCGTCGGGGTCGCGGAACAGCAGTGACCGGTTGCCCCAGGGCATGGTGGTGGGCCCGGCGACGAAGTCGGTGACGAAGCCGATCAGGTTCTGGTGGACGCGGTCCACGTCGTCGACGAGGAACTCGGTGATCACGCTGTGGTTGTCCGCCGGCCGAGCCGAGCCCGGGGCGAAGAGCGGGACGGTGCGGGTGCCGGCGATGGCGAGGGTGGCACCCGCGGTCGTGAGCTCGGCGAAGTCCTCGGTGGCCCAGGTCGCCCGCACCCCGGTGGCCCGCTCGTAGAACGCGACGAGGCGAGCGACGTCGCCGGTGATGATGCGGATCGAGGCGAAGTCCATGGGAATCTCCTTGGCTGTGCTGAAGGCGTGCACGTCGCAGGCTAGGAGAAATAGAGGACAGAATCAGTCCTGTATTCGCGTTAGGCTGTGAACATGCCCCGCCCCACCGTCCGCGTGCTGACCCTCCTGGAGCTGCTGCAGTCGGGCGGCACCCGAACCGTGGCGGAGCTCGCCGACCGGCTCGGCGTCGAAGGGCGCACGGTGCGGCGGTACGTGGACCAGTTGCTCGACCTGGACGTGCCCGTGGAATCGGTTCGCGGCCGCTACGGCGGGTACCGGCTCGCCCCCGGGTACCGGATGCCTCCGCTCATGCTCAGCGACGACGAAGCGCTGGCCGTGCTGCTCGGCCTGGTCGCCGGCCGCCGGGCAGGGCTGACGACGACGGAGCGCACGGCCGGCGAGACGGCGTCGGCCAAGATCCGCCGGGTGCTGCCCCAGCACATCGCCCACCGGCTCGACACGCTCCTGGAAGCCCTCGCCTTCACGGATCAGCCCGGCGAGTTCGACACCCCGGACGCCGAGGTCCTGCTCACCCTCGCCGACGCGGTGCGCCACCGCCGGCCGGTCTCGATCCGCTACGCCGACCGCGACGGCCGGCGCAGCGAACGCACGCTGCACGCCTACGGGATCGTCGCCCACGCGGGCCGGTGGTACGTCACGGGCTGGGACGCCCGGATCGACGAGGACCGCACCCTCCGCCTCGACCGCATCGCGGACGCGCGGGCCCTGCCCGGTTCATTCGAAGCGCCGGAGGGCCCGGATCCGGCACAGCGCGTGCTGTCGGCGTTCGCCACGGCCGAGTACCGGCACCAGGTGACCCTGCGGATCCACGGCACGGTCGCGCAGATCCGCGCCCGCCTTCCCGCGAGCGTCGCGAGCCTGGAGGAGTACTCACCCGTGGCAGGCGAGGACCAGGCGGGCGAGCGCTGGCTGCGCGTCGAGCTGCGGGCGGAGCGGCTCGACTGGCTGCCCCCGGTACTCGCCTCACTCGACCGGCCGTTCGTCATCGAACGACCCGCCGAGCTGCGCGACCTCGTCACCGCGCTCGCCGATCGCCTCACGGCTTACTCCCGTCAGGTCTGACAGCGGCGAACCCATGTGTCCGCCGACTTCGCCGGCTACGCGCTCCAGGATCACGGCAGGAAGCGCGGCCTCCAGGACATCTGACGTATTTTCGCCGGCGATGTCACGAGGCCCCACAGCCACCCTCTTACCGTCATGTCAGTGCCTCGCCGTACGCACTCAATCGACTCGGTCCGCAACCCGGCACCATGTGAGTGCCGGGTCCCCGAGGCACCGGGATCGCCGTCGGTTGCCTGTAGGGGCCGGGTCGCAGCGCCGACCGTGGCCGAAGCGGCAATCGTTGCCGACGGCCCGTCAAGTGTGGTCGGTGCACGCATCGCGTGAAGTCGGCCGGCGCGAGCGGGCAGTGACCGTGTGTCCGGCCGCCGACGTCGATCGGGATGTTGACCGACCACCGTTCGGTTACTAACTTACGGACGTCGCCCCAAGTTGGTTAACGATTTTCGACTCCAAAGGGTCGCAACTCTCCGCCGGCTTGGGGGCGACCACGGCTCCGCCGCCTGACCGTCCGCCGTCCACGCGACGCGGCCAGGACGGAGACGTGCCGAGCAGCGAAACCAACTCCTCACCCACGAGGTACCCATGCGGATTCCTGTACTCGCACTCACCGCGGCGTCGGCCATGGTGGCGGCCCTCGTCCTGCCGGCCGGAGCCACGGCCGCCACGGCCACGACCTCGGGCGCCGGCGCCGGCGCCGGGACCGACGGCGGCGGCCGCCGCTTCGACCAGCCGTACACCGGGTTCGCGCCCGAAGGCACCGTGCTGCGGCCGTCATCCCCGCGAGCCGCCGGGCTCGCCCCGGAGCCGATCGCCGCCTTCGAGGAACAGGTCGCCGCGTGGACGGACCCGGCGAGCGGCGCCGGCTACCTCTTCCCCGGTGCGACCAGTCTGATGGTCCACGACGGCAGGGTCGTCGAGCGCAGCGCCACCGGCTACGCCACGCGGTACTCCGCCCCGCAGACCGAGTTGCCCGAGGACCAGTGGACGCCCGCACGGACCGACACCATCTACGACCTGGCCTCGCTGTCGAAGCTGTTCACCTCCCTGGTGGCCGTGCAGCAACTGGAGGCGGGAAGGATCCGGCTCGACAGCCCGGTCGCCGACTACCTGCCCGAGTTCGCGGTGAACGGCAAGGGCGCCATCACCGTCCGGCAGTTGCTCACCCACACCTCCGGCCTCGCGCCCGACCCCGAGCCCGCGCTGTGGCAGGGCTACCCCGACATCCCGTCACGGGTGAAGGCCATCCTGGACACCACGCCGGTGAACCCGGCGGGGACCACCTACACCTACTCCGACCTCAACATGCTCACCCTCCAGTTGGTGCTGGAGAAGGTGACCGGGCGCAGCCTGGACACCCTCGTCCGCGAGGACGTCACCGCGCCCCTGCACATGACGGACACCGGATACAACCCACCGGCCTCCAAGCTGCGGCGGATCGCCGCGACCGAGTACGAGGCCACCCCGGCACGGGGCCTGGTGCACGGTCAGGTGCACGACGAGAACGCCTGGGCCCTGGGCGGCGTCGCCGGGCACGCGGGCGTGTTCTCCACCGTCGACGACCTCGCCGTACTGGCCCAGGCCATCCTCAACGGCGGGACCTACCGCGGCCACCGGATCCTGAGCCGGCACGGTGTCTCGCTCCTGGAGGAGAACTTCAACCAGGCCTTCCCCGGCGACTCCCACGGCCTCGGCTTCGAGCTGGACCAGATCTGGTACATGAGCGGTCTGTCCGGCCCGCGCACTTTGGGCCACACCGGCTTCACGGGCACGTCCCTGGTCATCGACCCCGAGTCGCGGTCGTTCGCCATCCTGCTGACCAACCGGGTCCACGCCACGCGCACCACCCCCTCCACCAACCCCGCCCGGCGGGGCATCGCCGGGGCCCTCGCCCAGGCGATGCCGGTCAAGGCACCGGGTGGCGGCCGCTCGTGGTTCTCGGGACAGGGCGGCGGTGCCACCAGCACGCTGACCACCGGTCCGCTGGACGCCTCCGGGACGGTCGACGTCGACTTCAGGTCCTTCGTCAACACCGAGTCGACGGATCGTCTCCGCCTCGAGTCCAGCTCGGACGGCGGTGCCACCTGGCAGCCCTTGGCGCTCCACGTCACCGGTACCGGCGCGCCCGCCGACGGCGTCACCTCGTTGTCCGGACAGGCCGTACGCGCCTGGTGGCGGGTGCACGCCGAGGTCCCGAACGCGGCGTCCGGTCTCGAGCTGCGCTGGCGCTACACCACCGACTCGGTCTACGAGGGGCGTGGGGTCAACCTCAGCGGGCTGTGGATCACCGACGGCAGGCACGTCCTGGTCAACGGCGACAAGCCGGACGCCCCACTGACCTCCGCCGGCTGGCGGGAACTCCCGGCGGGCGGAGGGCACTGATCCCCGCGCCGGGGCGCCGGCTCCACGTTGACCTGCGGCAAGGCCCTCAGTAGGTTTCCCGCGTGGTGACCGAGAACACGGCCGACGACCTGAAGGACAGCGCCCTCCTGGTGCGCATCCGCTCGCTCCTGCCCGGCCTCGCCCGGGCGGAGCAGCGGGTCGCCCGGGCGGTGCTGGACGGCCCCGCCCGGACGGCCCGCCGCAGTATCTCCGAGGTGGCCGCGGCGGCGGGCACCAGCGAGACCACGGTGATCCGGTTCTGCAAGTCGATCGGCCTGGACGGCTATCCCGCACTGCGGATCGCGATGGCCGCCGAGGCCGCCCGCGCCGGGACGCGCGCCGAGAGCCACCTGGGCGACGACATCACCCCTGCCGACGACCTGGCCGGCATCGTCGGCAAGGTCGCCTTCGCCGACGCCCGCGCGGTGGAGGAGACCGGCGCACAGTTGGACGTGGCGGTCCTCGGCGGCGTGGTCGACGCGATGGCGGCCGCGGGACGCATCGACGTGTACGGAGTGGGCGCGAGCGCCTTCGTGGCCGCCGACTTCCAGCAGAAGCTCCACCGGATCGGACGCGTCGGCTTCGCCTGGAGCGACACGCAGATCATGCTGACGTCGGCGGCGGTGCTGCACCCCGGGGACATCGCCTTCGGCCTCTCCCACACCGGCGCCACCGCCGACACCGTCGAGGCGCTGCGCGTGGCCCGGCGGCACGGCGCCACCACGGTGTCCCTGACCAACTTTCCCCGCTCGCCCATCACCGAGGTCTCCGACTTCGTGCTGACCACCGCCGCTCGCGAGACCACGTTCCGCTCGGGCGCGATGGCCAGCCGCATCGCGCAGCTGACCGTCATCGACTGCCTGTTCATCGGCATCGCCCAGCGGCATCCGGAGCAGTCGGGAAAGGCCCTGGCGGCGACGTACGAGGCCGTCAGCGGGCAGCGTCTCGGCCCACGCCCGCCCGGAGGCAGACGGCCGGGCTGAAGCCGCGGCCCAGGCTGAATCCGCGGCCGAGAGGAACCGGACCGGGGTTCCGGTGCGCAGCGAACACGCGTCTAGAGGCGGCAACCCTCGGGACCCGCCGGCGACACGGGGCCTCCTCTTGCGTGAAGCGGCCCCGCCCGTCCAGAGCCGAGGGGATCAAGGCGGGGCCGCGTGCGTGGGCGGCGCCGCCCGCGAGGGCTGAACCCTCCGCTTCGGGCGCGCCACATCTCCAGGGTGCCCGCTCAGCGCCCCGCGTCGCACGCCGGCCTATGCGCCCGCTGCGGACCGGCTACATCGGCTACGGCCTGGCCATGCCCGGCCACGATCCACACGCAGCTCTACTCCGCGACTCCGCGACCGAAGAGCACGGTGCCGGCTTCTACGAGGTGTACGCCGGCGCGGCGCCCGCATCAGCCGGCCGCGCGTGTGCGGCTTGAGGACGTCACAATGCCGCATCCGGAGATCGCGCGTGGCTGGAGCGACCGCCCCCTTGCATGAGCGCAGCTACCCCTTGTGGTCCTGGTTCGTAGGCCGGGCCCGTCCGACTTCCCGCGCCGCCCCCTCCTGCGCGCGGATGTGGAGTACGTCGCCGATGAACAGGTCGTAGACCAGCACCCCGATCACGCCCCCGATGAGTGGGCCCACGATCGGTATCCAGAAGTAGCCGCTGTAGGCACCCGGTGAGCTGCCGGGTAGCGCCAGCTCTCCCCAGCCGGCGATCCAGGTGAACAGGCGCGGGCCGAAGTCCCGTGCCGGGTTGATCGCGTAGCCGGCGTTGGCGCCGTACGACATGCCGATGGCGGCCACGACGAAGCCGATCACCAGGGGCCCGAGATTCGCCTTGACGGCGGTGTTGCGCAGGTCGATGACGGCGACGATCAGCATGCCCAGGAAGGCGGTACCCACGATCTGGTCGATGAGCGGTCCCCAGACACCACCGTGGAAGTAGGGCGCCGGGAACGTGGCGAAGATCGAGAACGAGGCGACCGTGTGCCCGTTGGTCTTGGGTCCCTTGCTGGCGGCGTCGAACGCCGAGATCGCGTCGTGGTAGACGAGGTAGACCAGGGCAGCTCCGGCGAACGCGCCCGCCACCTGCGAGATCCAGTACGGCAACACCTTGTACCACGCGAACTTGCGGCGGACGGCGAACGCGAGGGTCACCGCGGGGTTGATGTGCGCCCCGCTCACGCCCCCCGCAACGTAGATGCCGAGCACCACCGCCAGCCCCCAGCCCCAGGTGATCAGCAACCAGTCGCCGGCGGCCAGGAAGATGGTCGTCGGAGTCTGCGCGCGTCCGGACCCGGGCAGTGCGGCGACGGCCGTCGCGACGACACCGCAGCCGAAGGCGATCAGAACGAAGGTCCCCAGGAATTCCGCGAGGCATTCCCCCCACAGCCCGCCGCGGCTCTTCAGCCGGGAACCCTTGATGAGAGGGGAAATATCCGTGGCCATGGTGCTGGCCCCCTTAGGTTTTCCTCCTTCTCCTCCTCTTTCCGTGGTGGCCCGACTCATGCACCCCCCGCAAGCACCGTCTGGGTGCGCGGACCGTCACCCATGCCCCGACGTCGTGCTGTCAGCTCGACGGTACGGCCGTCGGGACGCTCCACGCCCTGCACGATCTCGACTGCGGGACCTCCACCTCCTCCCTCGCGCGCACCCTCCGGTGCCTGCTCTGGAGCCGTTGGTGCGTGCACCTGGTGGAAGCCCGTGCCGTGCTCCTCGCCGGTCGAGGGGAGCAGCCCGGGGCGGGACATCGGCGCCCGGTGCTGCTGCGCGCCAGTGATCAGGCCCGCATGACGCCGATCGCGTCAGCGTTCCTCCAGAGGAACGTCACCTTTGCCAGGACCGCGGCGTGCCGCCCGTCCCGGTCCGGCTCGTGTGCCACACGACGGCGCCACGCCACTGACTGCTGCCGCACCCCAGTACCCCGACGCCACCGCTCACGTCCGCGCTCAGGGCCGCCGCGTCGCGGCGAGGCTGCGTCGCATAGGCCTGCCTGCCGCCCCAGAATGAGAGTCCGAACACGGTGTGTGGTTTCTTTCGCGATGCCTCGGCCGAAGCCGCCACGCCGGATCCTCTGATGAGCGCGACGCCGTAGCGGGACCCGCGGACGCGAGGGCGCGGGCTCGTCCGGCTTTGCCCTACCGGGGTTTTCTTTGCCGACGCCGGCCCATGTGCCGCATGAGCCCGGGTAGGCGGACCAACTCTGCTTTCTTGGCTGAGTGAAGGGACGCTGACATGACGGTCGCACAGGTCGCAGACGAGCTGGTTGCCGGGCCGGGGCCGCAGTCCGCGGTGGAAGGACGTTCGACGGCGGAGCTCCGGCAGGTCTCCACGGCGTTGTTCGCCCGGCTGGCGGTGCTGGAGGAGGGCACAGAGGAGTACCAGTACGTCCGCAACACGCTGATCGAGATGAACACCTCGCTGGTGCGGTTCGCGGCGCGGAGGTTCTCCCAGCGTTCTGAGCAGATGGAGGACATCCTGCAGGTCGGCACGATCGGGCTGATCAAGGCGATCGACCGGTTCGATCCGGACTACGGGGCGGAGTTCGTCACCTTTGCGGTGCCCACCATCGTGGGGGAGATGAAGCGGTTCTTCCGTGACACGAGTTGGTCGGTGCATGTGCCGCGCCGACTGCAGGAGTGGCGCATCGACGTGGCGAAGGCCTCGGACGCGCTGGCTGCCGAACTCGGCCGCGACCCCACCGTCACGGAGCTGGCCGAGCACCTGGACCTCGGGGAGCATGATGTGCGGGAGGCGCTGGTGGCTGCCAACGCATACTCCGCTGCCTCGCTGGACGCGCCGCCCCCGCAGGAGAGTGCCGGTTCCGGCACGGCCTGGACCGATCGTTTCGGCTACGAGGAATCCCGTTACGGCAAGGTCGAGGACTTGCATGCTCTGAAGCCCCTGCTGAGCGAGCTGCCCGAACGCGACCGCAGGATCATCGACATGCGCTTCGGGCAGGAGATGACACAAGCGCAGATCGGCCGGGAGCTGGGGGTGTCCCAGATGCACGTCTCACGGCTGCTGTCGCGCATCCTGACACGTCTGCGGGCCCAGCTCGTGCCGCAGGACTGACGCCACCGCAAGCAAGCGCGCCGACCTCCTGCGGGGGCGCGCGCCATGGTTTTGGCGGCCGATCCGCCGAGCAACTCGGGGATCGTGGTGCTGCGAGGTGGCCTCCAGGTCCAGCCGGTTGCACGCTTCGGCGAACTTCAGATACGTGTCCACGCCGGCGACGACGATGCGCGCGGGCGTGAGCGGACGAGTCGTTGTGCATCGAACCGGCACGTTGACTGGGCCGCACCCAGCGCAGTCTCGTGTGACAGGTCAGATTGCGGCGATGACCGTTGCTTTCGCTGCGAACGTGGATTGATCGCCAGGGGGGTGCGCTCCTGCGGCTGGGTCAGGAAAACTCCGCGGTCGGGTCGAGGGAGTAGCAGGCGCCGGGCCCTGCGAGCTGCACTTGGCGGCAACGGACGCCCGTGCGCCAGGCAATGGCGGAGCGGCTGCGCCGGCGCTGGCAGCGGACCTGCCCGACAGCGCCGTCGCGCTGACCATCAGGCGCTTGGCGACCACCGGCCGGCCGCTCCGCGTCAAGTACGGCTGACGGCCTGACGTCCCTGGCATCTCCTGTAGATGCGGGCCGCGGGTACGAAGCCGATCCTGGATAGAGGGGGATGCCCTACAGGGCGCCCTTTGCAACAACGACAGGTCGCAACGGGCCAGGTACACGCTGGGGCGCCGAAACGATCGACGAGTCTTTCGGCACCCTCGCAAGCATTCGCTCTCGCACCCGACCCGGCAGCCAGAACCGCAGGCACCTCCAGCCCGAAGCACGGGCCGCCAGCAGGTGAAGGAGAGAATCTATGACGAGCAAGGACAAACTCACGGCGAGGGACATCATGTCGAGCGGAGTCCAGTGCGTTGGCGCGCACCAGTCGCTCAAGGAGGCGGCTGTGATGATGCGCGATCTGAACGTCGGATGTCTGCCCATTTGCGGGGACGACAACAGGCTCACCGGACTGATCACCGATCGCGACATCGTGGTCCAGTGCGACGCAGAAGGCATCGACCCCGCCACGGTACAAGCAGGGACACTTGCCGGTGACCTGCAATGGATCGACGCCAGCGCCGGTGCCGATGAGGCACTGCGGTTGATGGAACAGCATCAGATCAAGCGCCTGCCGGTGATCGACACCGAGCAAGGCCATCAACTGGTCGGCATGATCAGCGAAGCCGACCTCGCACGTAACCTCACGGACACCCAGATAGCCGAATTCGTGACCCGCGTGTACGTCCACTCCTGAAGCGGGCGGCCGCTGACTCCGCACTGGACCTTCGAAGTCCCCGAGTGGATCGCCCTGGGGAGGAGGGGCACGCCGGCGTGAAGGCTGCCGCACGTCACGCCGGCGTGTGAGTCAGCGCCTGGCCCCGGCTGTGCCCAGCCTCGTGGGTGCGTGGATACGAGCCCTTGAAGCCACCTACTCAAGGCGCGACTTGGACCGAGCCGGGGCATTCTGGGTGAGTCGAATGATTCTCCCACCGCCTTCGATGAGCGGCGGCCGCAGCGCCCGAGCAGCCACGGAGGATGGCCCCCTCCAGTGAAGCGAGCGCACCGGCCGGAGGAAAGAGGCAGGCCCCCGTCGCTTCGCCGCGGCGGGTGCTTCCGAGATGGGTTGGACCGCATTACGTGCCCAAGGCCGGAGGGTCCGTCCAACGATCGACTCCGATGCGTAATCGATGGTCGCGCTGAGTGTCGATTACTGGAGAAGGCCGTGTAGACGGTCCATAAGAAGCTCGCAAACCGGCACGTGCCGTTGGCGGGGGACAGGCGGGCGCGTTGTCCTCGGGCATCCCTGGCCCGGTGCTCGTAGAGTCGTACATATGCCGGACCTTACGCTCGAGCAGATCGAGGGGATCGCCCGCGAAGCCCACGCCCAGCAGAAGGACAAGTCGGGACGGCCCTATCTGGAACATGTGCAGGCGGTGGTCGCCGGAGTACGGGAGCGGGGCGGCTCGGAAGAACAAATCGCCGCCGCCTGGCTGCACGACACGATCGAAGATGAGAAGCTCTCGTGGGGATGGCTTGCCTCTGCGGAGCTTCCTCAGCATGTGAAGGACTTGGTCGATGCCATGACCAAGCGACCGGGGGAAAGCGACGAAGCCTACACGCAGCGGATCCTCGCAGTGTCGGGTGCTCGCCTCATCAAGGAAGCCGACCTCGCGCACAACGCTGATCCGGACCGGCTCGCCCTGATCGACGAACCCACCCGGCGCCAGCTCAGTGACAAGTACGCGAGGCTGAGGCGGCTGCTGGGCCTCACCGCGGGTGATGTCTGATTGGGTCAGCCGGGCGCTCGCACGGAATGTCTCGTGAACAGGGCCGGCGGCCGCATAGCCATTGGCTACGGTCTCCGTCAGTGCTTCAGGTGCCAGTCCGGGGTGGCGGGCAGGTGGGGAGCAAACGATAGGGCGCGTTGCCACATTCCGTGGATCTGCTGGGCGGGGCGCTGTTGTTCGTTGTGTACGGCGTTGAGGACCAGCAGTCCTCCCGTCAGGGCCGGGACCGCCCATTGCATCAGAGCGAGATGCCGCTGTGCCTTGTCGACTTCGATGGGATGCTTGGCCGCCTTCTCCGCATCTTCGGGACGGTCGGAGCAGGCAAGTTCCAGTTTCTTGCCCAGGACGCGGCTGTAGACCGTGGCCGCCAGTGCCGCTCCGGTCAGGACGGTCTTGGCCAGGGTCGAAGCGGCTACTCCCTGCTGTGCCACGACCCGGGCAGCGTTGACTGCTAGCAAGCCACTGCTGCCGACGAGGTGGGTGCCGATCGCTGTGGCATTTACCGGGCTCCAGTTGGACCAGCCGGAAGAGGCGATCCGGGTGGTCGACTCCCACGTACTGCCCTCCGACCGAGCCGCGCCGTTCAGCCCGACCGCGCCCATCAGGGAACCACCGAACCAAGCGGCAAGGCCCAGGTCATGCAGGCTGCGCAGCACGGTATTGCGTTCGGGCATCGCTCGACTCCTCGGTGAAGGTACAGGGCTCGGAAGGCCAGCCGGTGCATCCCACCGTTCCCGCTGGACATCTCTTCTGCCATTCCAGGTAGTACGAACGGGCCAGGTTGCGTCCTTGGAAGTGGTGTAGCGGGTTGGACCTGATGCGGGGGTTTGCTCCGGCGTCTGGGGTGGTGCCCGCATGGACAAACGGCCACCGGCTGATCTTCGAAGTGTCGAAGCCTCGAAGGAGATCAGCACGATGACCGCACCTGACAGTGTGCCCCTGCACGCGCTTGCCGAGGAGAACCTCCCGACCACGCCGTCGGTGACCATGACCAGTGCGTGTCAGCACTGTTCCTGGCGCGGGTTCGTGGGCGGCGATCGCGCGCATGGACGAGCGCACCTGACCCATGAAGACCGCTGCGTCGACGTCGTGCCCTTGGGCGTCGCCGATCTTCAGGGCGACCGCGCCGTCGGGCAGGAAGAACGCGTCGTACCAGTCCCCGCCGATGTCCAGCCCGTCCCTGCTGGGCTGGTAGCGGCCGCCCTACCTCCAGGCCCGGCAGATGCTCGGGCAGCGTGGGGAGCATGCTCTGCTGGACCGCGGTGGACAGCTCGACGTGCGCCTGCTGCGACCTGATGCGCCTGAGGGCCTGGCCGGCCGGATCGGCCCGATCGGCCGGAGTGGTCATGAAGGCGCGCTGCCGGACAGATGGGTGGCCTCGCCGTACCTGCACGTCTAGTGTGGAATGACGAGAGCGCGACTCCGAGTAGGTGCATCAATGAGCATCGGAACAGGAAAGAGCAGCTCGAGGGTGGACCCGGCGCCGTCGTATTATCCGCAATCTCAACCACCCGCCGGCTTTCATTCGAAGTACGCGGAAGTTAATGACTTCCGTATGCACTACGTGCTGGGCGGCGACGGCTCGCCCGTGGTGATGATCCACGGATTCCCGCAGACCTGGGCCGAGTGGCGGCAGCAGATGGGCCCGCTCTCCGGGATTCACACCGTGATCGCCGTCGACCTGCGTGGCACCGGCGAGTCACAGGTCACGAAGAGTGGCTACCAGGCCGTGCAACTGGCTCAGGACGTGCACCAACTGCTGAAGCAGCTGGGACTCGACGACGGCATCCAGGTGGTCAGCCACGATGTCGGCGTGTGGGTCGCCTACGCGTACGCGGCGCAGTGGCCCTCGGAGGTGCGCCGCATGGCGGTGATGGAAGCCCCCATCGCGGATGGCGGCGCCTACAGCTTCCCCGCCCTGAGCCCTGACCCGAAGCGGCCCTCACCGTGGCACTGGGGCATGTTCCAGATGCCTCTCGCCGAGCACCTCATCGCCGGTCACGAGCGTGTCTTCGTCGAGGAGATGATCACCGCGTACCTGGTGGGCAACAGGTCACCGTTCACGCCGTCGGACTTCGACTACTACGCCCACTTCCTCAAGGAACCCGGCCGCACGGAGGCCTGGATGAGCGTATACCGTGAGTTCCGTGCGAACATTCAGCAGAACAAGGAATTCCTGGCCCGCGGCAAACTGAAGATGCCCGTCCTCGCCGTCGGCGCGCAGGATTCCTTCGGTGGAATAGTCGTCGACCAATGGCGTGATTACGCCGAGAACGTGGACGGGCGAATCCTGAAGAATTCGGGACACTTCGTGACGGAGGAGAAGGCACAGGAAGTGACAGCCATGCTGCAGTCCTTCCTGCAGGTGTAGCTTTCTCGAGCCGGAAGACGTCGTGCGATCACGCGCGCCGGATGACCAGCACGGCCACGTCGTCGAGGTGGTCCACGGCGACGACGGCGTCGAGGATGACGTCCGCCATCGCCTCGGCGTCGAGACGGTCGTGGAGGGCGCGGCCGGCCAGCGTTCCCGCTCGTTCCAGTCCGGCTTCCAGTGTCAGGCCCGGCCCTTCGACCACACCGTCGGTGACCATGACCAGCGCGGTGCCCTCTTCCAGGGTGAAGGTCTCCTCCGGGTAGTCGACATCGGGCAGGACTCCGAGGACCGGCCCACCGGGTAGCGTGCGGATGCGGTGGCTGCCGTCGTCGCGTGCGTGGAGCAGCGGAACGTGGCCCGCGCTGGTACCGATGACCTGACCGTCGCGCGGATCGATGTGGAGCATGGTGCAGCTGGCGAAGCGTTGTGCGTCCATTGTGTTCAGCAACGTGTTGGTGCGTGTCAGCACTGTTCCTGGCGCGGGTTCGTGAGCGGCGATCGCGCGCATGGACGAGCGCACCTGACCCATGAAGACCGCTGCGTCGACGTCGTGCCCCTGGGCGTCGCCGATCTCCAGGGCGACCGCGCCGTCGGGCAGGAAGAACGCGTCGTACCAGTCCCCGCCGATGTCCAGCCCGTCCCTGCTGGGCTGGTAGCGGACGGCTACCTCCAGGCCCGGCAGATGCTCGGGCAGCGTGGGGAGCATGCTCTGCTGGACCGCGGTGGACAGCTCGACGTGCGCCTGTTGCAACCTGATGCGCCTGAGGGCCTGGCCGGCCAGATCGGCCAGAGTGGTCATGAAGGCGCGCTTCTCCAGGGATGGAGGGCGTTCACAGTCGTGCGTCACTGCCCAGGCCCCGAGTGGCCGGTCGCCCGGCGGGCTGAGAGGAGTGATCGACATGGCGACATCGGGGCCGGAGGGTGCCTGGACGACACTGGTGTCACTCAGCCAACACCGTGCGAACTCCTCCTGGTTGGCGATGAATTGCGGCTGACCCGTACGGATGGCACAGGGCAACGGCCGGTCCTCGTATCTGTCATGGGGCAGGTCGCGCGTCCACGGTCCGCGCACCCACGATTCTCCCTTGCGGGTCACAGTGTGTGCGTTCAGGATGGCGAGCGGACTCTCGCTGGACCGTTTCGTCCACTTCGTCTGAACGTGTCGCGCCCGAGGCCGGGGCCGGGGCCGGCGGGTGTTCACGCCGAATCTGCGGGTGGCCGAAACCTCATAACGGCAGCCGACGTGCATATTCTCAGGCGCGGAATCGTCAGTGGTGGTGAGCGACAACGAGAAGGAGCGTCGGCACGAGACACCCGTTGCCGGTGAGGCGGCCGGCCATATGGGTTATCGGGTGATTGGCGTTTCGGCACGTATCGATCTACACGGTCATCTGCGACGCTTTCCGGGGGCGCGGTCTTTCCAGCGTCCCCATCAAGAGCATCCTGGACTTTCTGTGCAGCAACGGAAACAGCATTTCAGATTACCGTCCGATCGTCGACAGGTTCATCCGCAAGAATCCGAATACATCGACCTGGTCGACGCGAAACATTCAGGTACCTGACTCTCGCCCTCATGGAGCTGACCAACCCGCCGCCCGCCCGCCTGTCCGCCCGCGTGGTGAGGCATCGAGCCGCGGAGCCGGCTCAGTCCACGACGAAGGAGCGTACGTAGGCCAGCGCCATCTGCATGGAGAGGCGCATCGGCTCGACGTTCTGCGCGGTCTGCGCGAGCAGGTAGCCGCCCTGCAAGGCGGCCATGACAGCAGTAGCGAGCTGCTCCGGGTCGGCGTCCTCGCGCAGCGAGCCGTTCTCCTGCATGCGCTTCAACCCTGCCGAGATGAGCTGCTGCCACTCGGCGAACGTGTCGGCGAGCTTGCTCCTCGACGTCGGGTCCTGTGCCGCCCGCGCGCTGACCAGCGAGCCCAGCGCGCACCCGTAGGCGCCGTTCTGCAGGGAGTTGAGCTGGATGAGCTTGTCGCTCCATCGTTCGAGCGCGCGAAGGGAATTCATCCGCTCCAGCATTTGGCGATCACGGTTCAGGACCTGATCGGTCCGCAGCGCGATGACACTGTGGACAAGCTGGTCCTTGTCCGCGAAGTGGCGGTAGAGCTGGGATTTACTCGTCCCGCTTGTCGCTCGTACGTCGTCGAGGGAGACCGCGTCGACGCCCCTCACGTAGAACAGGTCGGCAGCGGCCTCAACAATGCGGTCGCGGGTGACAGCCCCACGCGAGGTCAGGCGCCGCTCTTGCCTGGGAGCATCGTCTACGGACATGTAGCCGATATTACTACGCGCGATCACCGGGGCCGTCGAAGTGCCGAGAGCCTGCCGCCCCACGCCCGGGCGGATGAGTCGACTGCTCCCTGCCCACGGGGTGTCGAGCGCATGAGGTGTGGCCTTCGCGGGTGCGCGTGACCCGCCTGTCACGTGAACCACCGCCACAACTTCCGGGGTGGCGGCTTGCGCCGGCACGCATCGGGTTCCCGTGAGCACGGTGAGGACCTTAACGATGGCGACATCCGTAGGGGACCATCATATGGACTACATGGTCCCTTCATGTGTGCTATTACGGAAGGAGACGCTTGGTCCACGTCTGATGGAGTAAATAACCGGCGATCAACGGCGGCGCTCCGACACCGACGAGTGCGCGTCGAGAATCCCGGCCGCGTCATCAGTCGGAACACCGAACGACTCTGTTTCCGCAATCGGCGCTTCCACTGTGCGTGACGCGGTGGCGCTGCGTGGCCGGTCGATACGCACTGTCATTCCCGCCGGCGCCACCTGGAAAGTGAGTATCACGATGCGTGCAGCACTCATGTACGGCGCCGGCGACGTCCGCGTCGAGGACGTGCCCGACTCCGTCATCAAGCACCCGACCGACGCCCTGGTGCGGATCACCGCATCCTGCGTCTGCGGCACAGATCTGTGGCCGTACGCCTCGCTGAAGCCCGAGGACGGTCCCGCACGGATGGGCCACGAGTTCATCGGCATCGTCGAGGACACCGGCGCGGAGGTGACCACCGTCGAGCGGGGTGACCTGGTCGTCTCACCCTGGAGTACCTCCGACAACACCTGCGAGTTCTGCCGTCAGGGTCTGACCAGCTCCTGCGTCCACCCGCAGGCGAACTTCTGGGACGGCGAGGCGGAGGAGGGCGCCCAGGCCGAGGCCATCCGCGTCCCTCTGGCCGACGGCACCCTCGTCAGGCTCCCCGTTGCCGCGGACTCGGCGCTCATTCCCTCCCTGTTGACGCTCTCCGACGTCTTCTGCACCGGCCATCACGCTGCCGTGTCGGGCGGAGTCGACGAGCGAACCCGTGTCACCGTGATCGGCGACGGGGCGGTCGGTCTGATGGCGGTCCTGTCCGCCAGGCGGCTGGGCGCCGAGCAGATCGTGCTCATGGGCCGGCATCAGGCGCGCACCGACCTCGGCCGTGAGTTCGGTGCGACCGACGTCGTCCCCGCCCGCGGCGAAGAAGGTGCCGAAGCGGTCCGCGAGCTCACCGGCGGGTACGGCCCGCACGTGGTCCTGGAGGCCGTCGGCACCCGGCCCGCCTACGACCAAGCCCTTGGCATCATCCGACCGGGCGGGGTCATCAGCCGTGTCGGCGCCCCTCAGTACGAGGAAGCCCCCATCGGCATCGCCAGCCTCTTCCGCCACAACATCCGCCTGGCCGGCGGCCCCTCACCGGCGCGTGCCTATATCGAAGACCTTCTGCCCGACGTCCTCGGCGGCACCATCGATCCCGGGAAGGTCTTCGACGCCATCACCGACCTCGACGGCGTCCCGACCGGCTATCAGGACATGGCCGACCGCAGGAGCCTGAAGGTGCTCATCAGGCCCTGACCTCGGACGACGGGGGTGGGGTGTGGCCTGTCCACCACCCTGCCCTGGGAGGCCCAACTGCAGGCGCCGGCGTGGCCGGCCCGCTCCCGGGATGACGTACGCAGCGAACATTAGGGGACTATCTCGTCCAGTCTTGGACTTGAGTATGCTGTTGGAGTGCAGATGGCAACCATGTTGTGGACTATTAAGTTCACTTTTGAAAGCTCTCAGCGCCCGCACGCGGAGCGTTGGACGGCGAGATGCAGGAAGGTAACCCGATGAAGGCGATCGGTGTGACCGATCAGGCCGCGGGGACGGCCGGGATGAGGCTGGCGGAGCGCCCCATACCCGAGGCGGCTGGGAACGATGTGCTGGTCGAGGTTCACGCGTCCGGGTTCACCCCGGGGGAGCTGACGTGGCCCTCGAACTGGACGGACCGCCTCGGCCGCGACCGCACACCGTCGATCCCCGGCCATGAGCTCGCCGGAGTGGTCAGTGCCCTGGGCTACGGAACGAGGGGACTGTCTGTGGGGCAGCGGGTCTTCGGCCTCACGGACTGGACGCGTGACGGCACACTGGCGGAGTACGCGGTCGTCGAGGCACGCAACCTCGCGCCGCTTCCCGGCGACGTCGACTTCACGGTCGGCGCGAGTCTGCCGATCTCGGGCCTGACGGCGTGGCAGGGGCTGTTCGAGCACGGTCGGCTTCAGCCGGGGCAGAGCGTCCTCGTGCACGGCGCGGCCGGTGGGGTCGGATCGATCGTGACGCAGCTCGCCCGCGAGGCGGGTGCTCACGTCATCGGTACCGGACGTGCCGCCGATCGTCCGGCGGCGCTCGACCTCGGCGCGACGGAGTTCGTCGACCTGGACGGCGACACGCTGGAAGACGTCGGTGGCGTGGATCTGGTGTTCGACGTCATCGGCGGCGACATCGGGAAGCGGTCCGCAAGCCTGGTCCGCGCCGGAGGAACGCTGGTGACCATCGCAGGCCCGCCGGGGGCGCGACCTGTGGACGGTCTGGCCGTCGACTTCGTCGTCGAGGCGGATCGCGTCCAACTGCGCGAGCTGGTCCAGCGGGTGCGGGACGGGCGGCTGCGCACGGTCATCGGCCACGTGGCGACGCTCGATGACGCCGTCGCGGCCTTCAATCCGGCGGAGCGGGTCAGGGGAAAGACCGTCATCCGCGTCCGCTGAAGGCTCACCAACCTTCAAAGAGGACGACCTCGTCCACTGGTGAGCGAGAGGAGTGCCCCGTCGACCAGGCGGGGCCGGCACAAGGTGACAGGAACGGCGATGCCCAAGGTGCTGTGGACTGACACGAGCGGCTCGATCAGAGTCCTCAAGGACGACGACAACAGGTTCTACGAGGTTCAAGAGGACGGCAACTACGCGGGGCTGCTCGCGTACGAGCGCAAGGGCACCCGGTACAGCCTGACGCACACGTACGTCCAGGAGGGTTACCGTGGCCGCGGCCTGGGAACCGCGTTGATCCGTGAGGCGCTGTGCGACCTGGTGAAGGAGCGCGCGGCAGTCACCAACCGCTGCCCCGTCGTGGATCGCTTCATCGAGAAGCACCCTCAGTTCTGCGAGCTGCTCGACCTCGGGCGGCAGGCCGTCGACGACGTCCACGACTGAGACGCCCGAGCCCATGGCCGAAGATGACAACGCTCTGCCGAAGAGGCGCCTCACGGCCCGCGGAGCAGTAACACGTGATCGCTTGATCCAGGCCGCCGCAGACCTCTTCTACGTCAAGGGTGTCAACTCGGTGACCTTGGATGACGTGCGAGCGGTGAGCGGGACCAGCAAGTCCCAGTTCTACCGTCATTTCGCAGACAAGGACGAGCTTGTGAACAGTGTGATCGAGTTGCGTGCCCAACAGATTCTCGAACGCGACCGACAGTACTTGGAACGGATGAACTCCTTCCCTGCCCTGGAACGCTGGAGCGATGCGATCATCCGCTTCAATTCCCTCCAGGACGGGGCCTACGGATGCGCTCTGGGCGCACTGGTCGGATCCCGCGCGGCCCAAGACCCCGCGGCCCGGAACCTGCTCGCTGAGAAGTTCGGCGAATGGCAGGAGTTGATCGCCGCCGGCCTGCGCCGTATGCAGGAGAACGGCTCACTCAAGGAGGAAGCCGATCCCGCGAAGCTCGCACTGTCCGTGATGGCGGCGCTGCAGGGAAGCTACTTGCTCGCCCAGATGGCACGCGACGTCGAACCCATGCGGATCGCCATGGACATGGCGTTGGCCCACGTGAAGACGTACACCGTGCGCTGATGCGAGCCCGTCGGCTCGCCGGCTCCGTGGTCCAGCGCGGCAAAGGCGCCGGGGCCGTCACGCGGGGGGTATGCCGACCGCGGTCGTCTCCCCATTGGCAATTCCATCATCAAGAGGACTTGACAGTCCCGTTATCGCTTGCGAGGCTTGATGGGAGTTCCGCCGTAATGGGTGGTTTTTGCCCGGAGCGGGAGCTGCCCGACTGATTCCCGGCGTCCGGGCCCCGTGAGGCGGTGGTCGAATGCCGGCTGCCCACTTGTTCAGATCGCGACGGCTGTTGCATTCCACGGCGAACGCGAAGCGTTCCCACATACGCGCGTACACGGCACCGGAGCAGCAGCCCACCTGCAGCGAACGCCGCAACACGCAGAGAAGGAACAAGAAAGTGAACGACACCAACACCAAACAGTCCAGTGAGGATCTGGCGATCCTCGAGCAGCTCAACGACGACTACGTCCACTCCGACCAGTTCAACGACGTCAAGCGCTTCAGCGAGCTGCTCGCCGAGGACTTCGTCGTGCAGACCCCAGGTGTCACGCGCAACCGTGCCGAGTTCCTCGACTACATCGCCGAGCCGCGGCCCTTCAAGGACCTCGCCGTCCACGACGTGAAGATCCGGATCCTCAGCGACGTCGCCCTGGTCCACGGCCGCGCCACGTACACCATGCTCACCGACGGAGCGGCTCAGGAAGCCCTCTACACCGACACGTACCAGAAGCGTGAGGGCGGCTGGGTCTGCGTCTCCGCCTGTGCTATCGCCCCGGGCACCTGAGCCGACCACGCGGTCGAGGCTGTCGCACGCCGGCGCGCCGTGGTTCGACAGCTGCCGGCGAGGCCGTCAGATCGCTCCGCCGTTGATGAAGAGGGTCTGGCCGTTGATCCAGCGGCCGGGCCCGGCGAGGAAGGCGACCGCCCCGGAGACGTCGTCCGGCTCACCGAGACGCCCGAGCGGTGGCTCGGCGGAGATCCGGTCGATCACCTCCTGGCTCTTGCCCTCGAAGAAGAGCGGCGTGGCGATGGGGCCGGGAGCCACTACGTTGACGGTGATGTCCCGCCCCCGCAGCTCGCGCGCGAGGATCAGGGCCATGGCCTGGACCGCGCCCTTGGTCGCCGCGTACGCGCTGTAGCCGGGCCGGCTGAACCTGGTGATGGAGCTGGAGAAGTTGATGATGGCGCCGCCGGAGCGGAGCCGTTTCGCGGCCTGCTGGTTCACCACGTACGTTCCCCGGAGGTTGACGCGCAGCAGCCGGTCGAGCTGGTCGAGGTCGAAGTCGACCATCGGGCCGACCGGCATGATCCCTGCCGCGTGGACCAGGACGTCGACGCCGCCGAACTCGGTCTCCACCTCGTCGAACATGGCCGCGACCGCGACCTCGTCCGCGACGTCCGCGCGCTTGGCCACGACCGTCCCGCCACTGGCGGCGATCTCCTCGACGGTCTCGTTCGCCTGCGCCTCGTTCCCGGCGTAGTTCACCACGACCTGGTAGCCGAGACGGGCGAGGTAGCCCGCCGTCTCCCGGCCCATGCCGCGTGTACCACCGGTGACGACGACCACGCGGCCGGCGCCTTGCCCTGTCTCACTCATGACGTGCTTGCCTCTCGTTTCTGTGCGAGGCCGCCGGCAGCCCCGTACCGTCGACGGTCGGTGACGCGGGCCGCCGAGGGGAAAGCCCGTTCCCCATGGCCACTGCGGCGCCCTGGTGGGAGCGCCGCTGTGCGCGCGGCCGAAACCCCGTCCACCGTCCCCTCATCCTGGTGGCAGACGTACAACGGCGCATGTTCACCGACGGTGCGCGGTGCCGGCCAGCGGCCCGTGCTCGGGACGACCGTGAGAGGGAATGAGGCCGGATCCACTTCTCACGCGTCGCCGACAGGTCGATACTCTGCCCAACGTCCGGTGAGGTCGACGCAGTAGGAACGTCCAGGGAACCAGTGGAGGCCGACATGCCGTTCAACGGGCTGCCGCAAGGATCCGTACCCAGGCTGCAGCGCCCCGGGCCCTTGCGGGAGCAGGTGTACCAGGCGCTGCTGGAGCTGGTCAGCTCACGGTCGCTGCATCCGGGCCAGCACTTGGTGGAGAGCGAGCTCGCGGCCCGTCTCGGCGTCTCGCGGCAGCCCGTGCACGAGGCGCTGCAACGGCTGAACACCGAAGGGTGGGTGGACCTTCGCCCCGCGCAGGGTGCCTTCGTCCACGAGCCGACCGGCGCGGAGACCGACCAGCTCTTCGTCGTCCGTGCCCTGCTGGAGACCGAAGGGGCACGCTTGGCCGCGGTCGGCTCGTCCGCCGACGGGCTCGAGCGGCTCGACGACCTGTGTACGACGGGCGAGGCGGCTGTCGCCGCCGACGACGTGGAGGGGGCGGTCGCCGCGAACGCCACGTTCCACGCCTGTGTCATGGAACTGGCAGGGAACGCCGTCCTCGCGGAACTGGCGGCACGCGTCGAGAACAAGGTGCGCCGCTACTACACGCCCGTCGTCCATCAGGCCTGGGTGGAGCACCGCGAACTGATCGCGGCCATCGCCGCCCGCGACGACACACGTGCCCAGCAGGTCATGCGTGCCCACACCGAGGACGCCAGGATCCGCTTCCCCCCGCGTCCGGTCCGCTGAGGTCCAGAGCAGTCGCGGTCCGTCATGTCCAGGTGACACGGTGTCTCGGATCCGGGTCCACCACCCGGGCGGGGTCTCGGCCGGTGGCCTTGTCGAAGGTGCGCGTGACAGCGCGGACGAGCCGGTCCGCGTATTCTCGTTCGGCGTTCTTGTACTGCGGGTATTCGGTGACGAAGTGTCTCCACTCCACGTATCCGACGGCCTCGGTGACGTCTTCGAGGAGGATGGTGTCGCGGTGGTACGGCCATTCGCCGGACAGCCGGAACACTTCGTGGAGGAGTTCGTAGGGCAGCGGGTGGCGTTCGGCCAGGAGTACGGCGTCGTAGAGGTCTTTGCCTTGCGCGTAGCTGTCGTTGATCAGCCACATCAGTTTCCAGGCCAGCGAGAGTTCCGGTGTGGCCGCCTGCACGACGGCCCCGCCGGGCAGTTCGGTCGGCTCGGGTGGCTGGGGCAGGTGCTCGTTGAAGACGAAGTCGAGCTGGACGTGGCCGCCGGGCAGCCCGGGTGAGCCCCACGGCAGCACCATGCGGCGGCCCGGGACCCGCTCGTAGGTCCAGATGCCCTCGACGACCGCGCCCCGTGCCGAGATCCCGACCTCACGGCCGCGCGCGTCGGCCAGCGACTGCGCCGCCGCGGCGATGCCGCGCAGCATCCGGTCCGTGCGGCCGTCGTCGATGCGCCAGGTGTCGGGGACGACGACGAAGTCCAGGTCGCCGGGCTCACGGGCGGCGTCCGGGAACCAGAGCGACATCAGCACGCTGCCCCGCAGCACCAGGGCGTCCACCCACTGCGAGGAAGCGATCGCGTCCAGCACGAGGTGCAGGGCCTTACGCCGGGCCGCCCGCCACGCCTGGCCCCGCGTCGGATCCGTGAACCGCGGGTCGGTGGCGCGGTAGGCGTTTCGGTGGTGCGCCAGCGACGGGTCGAAGACCGGGCGCTGCACCACGTCGTCCCCGGGCACCCACGCGAGCGTCTTCGGCAGGTCCTCGGCTCTGCGGGTGGCCTCGTCCAAGGGTTCGCGAGGCAACTCGGTGCTCCGCCAGCCGAATCCGTCCCATGCCGTCCCGCTCATGTCCGTGCCCCCACAGGCTCCTCGATCCAACCGTCGTCCACGGACAGGTCGCTGTCATGGAGCACGAACTCCCGCTCCACGCTCAGCACGACGAAGGCGTCCAGCTCCGTCAGCAACCGCTCCAGCGCCAGCCCGGCCGCCTCGGCACCCACCGAGCGGCATCGCTGCGTCACGAACCGCTCGTGCCGCGCACCGTCCCGCACCCGCAGGGCGTTCCACGACAGATGGGCGCCGTGCGGCACCACCTGCGCCGCGAGCGCGGCCAGGTCCGTGTCGGCGTCGAGCAGCAGCTTCACATGGTGCTCGAAGTACCGTTCGTCGTCCTCGGCGAGCCGCGCCGGCACCTCCGCGGCCCACGGCGTCGACTCGGTCTTCACCCGGACCGGTTCGAAGCCGTCCGCTCGCAGCGCCGCCACGACGTCGCGTACGCGCGCCGTCTGCTCGACGTACGACGAGGAACCGGACAGCGTGAGCATGGGCTGCTCGCGCATCCGGCCGCGCGCCAGCACGATGTGCGTCAGTTTCAGGCCACCCGAGGCCGCCCACCGGCGCAGCCGTACCCACTCGTCGGGGTCGGCGCAGCGGACCGTCACATGCGATTCGTACAGGGAAGCGGACACCCACGGATCCTGCCAGATCACGGCCGTGCGCGGCATCCGCGTTTCCCGGGGCGGTCACGCCGACGGCGCTCGGCGGATGCGGTGGGGCGGACCTGGGAACCCGGGTTCCGGCCGGACACGACTGGAGCCGGTCACCGCCGACGAGTGGCCGGCCTGCTTTGGTGGCCGCATCCGAATCGGCGGATCCAGGGGGGCTTTTCCCAGTACGGTCGTTCACACGAACCGGCCGCGACGTGTACCCAAGAGGTTCAGATGCTCTATCAGAGCCCTGCGGACTTTTGCACCGCGTACGCCAGAGCGCACGACCGCGACAGAACCGATGAATCCGGCGCCGTGTTCACACTGGAAGAGGTGACCGTCGTCAGCGAAACGCCGGACACGGCGCGGATCGAGGCGCTCTGGTTCGCCTATGGCCACGCTCCGGACTCCGGGTACTACGACGTTTTTGAGCGCACCGCCTTCGTCCTGGTCAAGCGGGACGGCGGGTGGCGCCTGCAGTCCGAAGACGTTCTCGGATACGAGTGACCACTGATGGGTCGTTCCGACCCCGCGACGCGCACGCCTGCGTCACCGCCGTCACCGGCCTGCTGCCCGGCTTGAAGATCCCGCGTGAGCGGATGGCTAGGACCTGGATGGACGACTTCACCATCCCTCTTCGCCCGGGCCGACGACGGCCTGTCCGACCTGTTCGGCGAGGTGGTGAGCTCGTTCGTCCTCGCCGGGGCGGACATGGACGTAGACCGCGTGTCCTACTGCCGGTTCGTGTTCCGCGGTCGTGTTGAGGCACATCTGCACGCCCGCCCGCGCGTACTCCACATCCAGTTCCAGTCCCGGGACGGCCGGCCAGCGAAGTCCCATCCACGCCAGCTGCCCGCGTGCTCCAGGCGCGGCAAGAGGCAGGAACCGGCCGAGGACATCCTCTCCGGCGATCCCGTCCACGCCGAGTTCCCCGGGTAGGAGCCGCGCGACCACGGCCCTGTCCGCGGGCAGCTCACCCGCGGGCAAACGGGTACCGGCGACGGAACACTCAGCTTCGGGGAACAGCTCACGGGCTTTCAGAGCATCCGCGGCATCTACCAGTTCAACGTCCACGTAGACATGGCCGTCCCATTCCCCGCAGTGCACCAGAGCCATAGCCACCGCCAAGGCCTGAATGGCATCAGAGGTCCGGAGAACCGGGTAGGCCACCGACTGCCCCATCAGGGTCCGCCCTCCGACTGGTTGCTCGTGCGTGGCGCGGTCCGAGCACGGCTTGCCTTCTGACCTGCGCTTCGTCTCGATCCAAGCAGGTGGATCATATGTGCTGCAGCCACAGCGACGTCCAGAGCGCCGGCGCTCGGCGTGCAGAGCGGCTCCCTGCTGCGTGAATCGTTCGTCAAGCCGAGGCTCCGCTGTCGATGACCAGGTCGGTGCCCACGACCGAGCCGGCGGCGGGGGAGGCGAGGTAGAGCACCGCGGCTGCCACTTCATCGGCTTCCGCGACCCTGCCGAGGGGGTTCTCCGTCTTCATCCGTTCCGCGCGGCCGGCCTCGGTCTCGCCCGGGCGCAGGGACATGGGCGCGTCGGAGGCGCCCGGGCTGACCGCGTTGATGCGGATGTTCTGGTGGATGTGGTCGAGGGCGGCGGCGCGGGTGAGCGCGGAGACCGCCGCCTTCGAGGCGATGTAGGCGGCGGCGTTCGGGATCCTCCGGTGTGCGCCCAGGTTGGCGGAGATGTTGACGATGGCGCCGCCTCCGTTGTCCTTCATGTGGGCCATCTCGTGCTTCATGGCCAGCCACACACCGGTGACGTTGGTCCGCAGGACGGCTTCCCAGTCGTCTTCCTCGATGTCGCCGGCGGGTACGGCGCCGCGGAAGGTGCCGGCGTTGTTGACCGCGACGTCCAGACTGCCGAAGCGGGCGACGGTCTCGCGTACGAGGTCCCGGAGCTGCGTCGAGTCGGTGACGTCGGTGGTGATGGCGGCGGCGGTGCCGCCTGCGGCCTCGACGAGGCCGACCGTCTCGTCCAGAGAAGCCGCGGTACGGCCCGCGGCGACCACGGACGCCCCTTCGGCGGCGAAGGCGATCGCGATCGCCCGGCCGAGGCCGGAGCCCGCGCCGGTGACGAGGACGGTCTTGCCGGTGAAGCGGCTCATTTCGGTGACTCCTTGGGGTGTGAGGACAGGGTCGTGGGTGAGGGGTGGGCGGTTCGTTCGAGCGGCTACGTGGTGCGGTGGTGGTGCAGGAGGGCCACGACGGCCAGCAGGGCGCCGGTCGCGGCCAGGGACAGTGCGTCGGTGCCGAGGGTGAGCAGGACGGCGAACAGGACGGTGGGGCCCAGTTCCATCGCGGTGTTCAGGACGCCGCCAGCGAGTCCGCTCTGCCGCTGAGGTACACCGTCGGTGGCGAGCACGGCGGATCCGGCGAAGGAGGCGGCAGCCCCGAGCGGCAGCAGGACGAGGCCGGGCAGCAGTCCGTACGCGTACGGAGCGTGCACGTCGAACGCGGTGAGGGCGAGGAGGACGAGCCCGGCCGCGGCTGTGCCGAGACCGGCGGCCGCGACGGTTCGGGGCCCGTACCGGCTGATCAGCGGACGTGCCGCGCGTCCCGAGGCGATCAGCGCCACGGCGAACGGCACGAAGGCGGCGGAGGTCTGCAGCTGCGACCATCCGCGGTCCTGCTGCAGGTGCAGGGAGAGGACCACGAACGTCATGCCGGTGCCGCACGCACTGAGCGCGGTGGCCGTCAGAGCCAGCGCCCGCCGGCGGTCGAGGAGGAAGCCAGGGGGCAGCAGCGGGTTCCGGGCCCGGCGCTCGACGAACCAGAACGCGGTCACCAGCGCGGTCCCGCCCAGCAGCGGCCCCAGGGCACCCGCCGACAGCCAGGGCCGGGCGTCGGTGACGACGAATCCGTAGCTGGCGAGGGTGATCCCGGCGGTGGCGAGCAGCGCGCCCGGCAGGTCGAGCGCCGTGTCGCGGTCCGGTGTGTTGCCCGGCAGCAGCTTGGGGGCGAGGGCGAGTGCCGTGACCGCCACCACGAGGGGCACGCCCAGGGCCCAGCGCCACGAGAGCTGGGACGCGATGACGCCGGAGAGCAGGTTGCCCGCCGTCGCCCCGAGCACGGACAGCCCGCCCCAGGTCGCCATGGCCCTGCCGTAGGCGGTGGGTGCGGGGAAGACGGTGCGCAGCACGGCCATGGCGGCCGGCGCGACGATCGCCGCGCCCGCACCCTGGGCGAAGCGGGCGACGAGCAGGACCCCGATGCCCTGGGCGAGCGGGGCGACGGCAGAGGCCGCGGTGAAGAGGACGAGTCCCGCGGTGAGAGCACGCCGCCCGCCGTAGCGGCCGGCGAGATTTCCGCCGAAGAGGACCAGTCCCGCGAAGGACAACCCGTAGGCGGCACTGAGCAGGATCAGGTCGGCGTGGTCGAGGCCGAACTCGCGGCCGATCTCGGGCAGGGGAACGGCGATGGCGGAGAGCGTGTAGATCAGCGTGGTCTGCGCGCCGGCGAGGAGCACGAAGGCTCGTCGGTTCCACGAGGCGGGGGCGCGGGTGGTGCTGGGGGCGCTCATGGATCTTCCCTAGATATTTGACCGATCGGTTCAATTTGCGGGCGTGCGGAGAACGAGCGAGTACGGCCACACGCTCTGGCGATGGACCGTCCTGACGCACTCGACCCAGGTCGACCTAGTCCAACAGCGTCAACGCCTGTTCGGCCGCGCTCTGCACCCGCGTGTGATCGTTCGACGCCTTGCCGACGACCCGCATGCCCTGCATCAGGACGAGCAGCATCCGGGCCAGCGCACGCGGATCACGGTCCTCCGGGAGCTCGCCCTGGGCCTGGGCCCGTACGAGGGCGGAGTACAGCGTGGTCTCGACATGCTCCCAGCTGATCTCCACCCGGCGGGCGGCCGCGGGATCGCGCGGGGCCAGTTCTGCGGCCGTGTTGGTCACGAAGCAGCCGGTCAGCCGTACTTCTGGCGAGGTGGCTTCCGCGGCGAAGCGGCGCACCACGGCGCGCACCGCCGGCAACGCCGGCCCCGGCTGGGACAGCTCCTCGATGACCGGTGGGTCACGCATCTCGACGTACCGATCCAGTGCCTTCAGGTACAGCTCGTGCTTGCTGCCGAAGGTCGCGTAGATGCTCGCGCGGCCGATGCCGAGATGCTCGACCAGGTCGGCCATCGAGGTCGCTTCGTAGCCGCGACTCCAGAACAGCTCAAGAGCCGACTGCAGCACGGCGTCCGGATCGAATTCCTTGGTCCTTCCCACACTCCGAAGGTAGACCTGTCTGGAACGATCGGTCAAATAGCTGGGAGGGTGACTGGATGTGGCAGGACCGCCGTGATGCGCTCGGCGGCAGGAGCGGGGACGGTGGGGGGCTCCGTCACCGACGGCCGTGCACCGTGCGGCCGCGCCCTGGCCCCCCGGGCCCCTTCGCCCAACCAAGGGTCGGGCGAAGGGGATTCCCGCTCATGCCCGGGTGCCGTACCTGCCCGGCGCACAGCCTTGGTGACGCAGCCGCTTCACGCGGTGGCGATCACACCGCCGGTGCCGCCTCTTCGAGCACCCCGTCGGCCAGCCGCAACCAACGGTTGATCCCGATCTCGGCGAGGAACCGTTCGTCGTGGCTGACCACCATGAAGGCGCCCTGGTACGAGTTGAGCGCACTCTCCAGTTGCCCCGCACTGACCAGGTCGAGGTTGTTGGTGGGCTCGTCGAGCAGCAGCAGATGCGGGGCCGGCTCCGCGCACAGGACACAGGCCAGCGTGGCGCGTAGCCGTTCGCCGCCGGAGAGCACTCCCGCCGGCAGATGGGCCCTGGGGCCTCGGAAGAGGAACCGGGCGAGCAGGTTCATCCGCTCCGCCTCGGGCCGCTCCGGCGCGAACGCGGCGAAGTTCTCCGCCACGGTGCGGTCCAGGTCCAGCAGGTCCAGACGCTGTGACAGGTAGGCGATTCTGCCGTCATTGCGCTTGATCTCCCCGCCGAGCGGAGTGAGATCACCGGTGACCAGCCGCATCAGTGTGGTCTTGCCCGCGCCGTTCGGACCGGTCAGCGCGATGCGTTCGGGACCGCGGACACTGAGGTCGACGCCGCCCGCCGCGAACACGTCCCTGTCACCGAGGCGGGCCTGCATGCCTGTGCCCAGGAACAGGTTGCGGCCGGCGGGCACCTGGGTGCCGGGCAGTTCCAGCGTGAGGCGCTGCTCCTCGCGCAGCGACCGTCCTGCCTCGTCGAGGCGTGCCTTGGCCTCGCTGACGCGGGAAGCGTGCATCGTGCCGGACCTGCCGGCGGCCTCCTGCGCGCCGCGCTTCATGTTGCCCGCGAAGATCTTGGGCAGACCGGCGTTCTTCAGGTTCTTGGCGGCGTTGCTCGCCCGGCGCTCGGCACGTTCTCGTGCCTGCTGCAGCTCCCGCTTCTCTCGTTTCAGCTCCTGCTCGGCGTTGCGGACGTTCTTCTCGGCGACCTCCTGCTCGGCGCGGACGGCCTCCTCGTACTCGCTGAAGTTACCGCCGTACAGGCGGAGTTCGTCGCTGCCGAGTGCGGCGATCCGTTCCATGCGGTCGAGCAGTGCGCGGTCGTGGCTGACCAGGAGCAGGCAGCCGTTGAAGTCCGACAGCACGTCATAGAGCTTGTGCCGGGCCTGGAGGTCGAGGTTGTTGGTCGGCTCGTCGAGCAGGAGGACGTCTGGACGCTTGAGCAACTGGGCGGCGAGGCCGAGGGAGACGACCTGCCCGCCGCTGAGCGTGCTCAGGGTGCGGTCCAGAGCCAGGTCGGCCAGGCCGAGACGGTCGAGTTGGGCGCGGGTGCGCTCCTCGATGTCCCAGTCGTCGCCGATGGTGGCGAAGTGCTTCTCGTCGACGTCCCCGGACTCCACGGCATCCAGGGCGCGGATCACCGCGGCGACGCCGAGCACCTCGGCGACGGTGAGGTCGCCGGTCAGGGGCAGGGTCTGGGGGAGGTAGCCGAGCGTGCCGTTCACCGACACCGAGCCGGCGACGGGCTGCAGCTCGCCGGAGATCAGCTTGAGCAGGGTGCTCTTGCCGGAGCCGTTGGGCGCGACCAGGCCGGTCCGGCCGGGGGTCACGGAGAAGGACAGGTCGTTGAAGACCGGGGTGTCGTCGGGCCAGGCGAAAGAGACGTTCGAGCAAACGACGGCAGCGTCGGACATGGGAGAAACCTCGGAGGTACTGAGGGCAGGGCGTAGACCTCTGCCCTGGGCAGACATGGAAGAAAGGGGGACGACGAAAGAGGCCACATCGGCAGCGCTCCCGAGCGCAGGCCGGCGGCCGTCAGATCCGGATCTCACCCGGAGATGTCGTCTTCACCCACCACGTCTATGACTCCTCTGGATACGTTCCTCGGTCACCGATCAGCTTAACAACACGCTCGCGACTTCTGTCCACCGTCGCCCTCTCCGTGATCGCGACCGGCGCTCATGTCGCTGCCATCGCTCGCGGCTTGCTGTGTGGTGCGCTTGTTGCCGAAGCGACAGTTGGTGCATGCGGGCCACGGTGGCGACGGCCCCGCCACCACCACCGCGCCGGACGGTGAAGGTACCGGCGGAGGTCTATGAGCGCCGACTGCTGCAGAAGAAGCGAGGCGGGCGACGAAGCGCGGTCGCACAGCAAGCGACTGGATCTGACGCGTCCTCCGGAAGCTGCTGTGGCCCGACCTGCCGCCATTCGTACCGCGGTCCCCGCCAGGGCGGTACCAGCCTGTTCAGGAGCCTTCGATGTCCAGCCGCTCCGCGGACTGGAGCAGGTACGCGGGCAGTTTCGAACTGGCTGCCAGTACCTCGATGCCAATGAGGCGACCCTGTTCGTCGAAGTCGAGGTTGATCATGCCGTCGACGTCCACCGGATCGCAGGGATACGTGCGCGCGGACTTCACGCGGGCCCGCGGTTCGGTGAGGTACACGTACGCTGCGTTCACGGTCTTGTCGTAGGTCACTCTGACATCTGCCACGCGAGGGGCTCCCTTGCTGTCGCTTACTGGCGGCGCTGTCCTGGACGAGGCTCCAGGCCGCACGCTGCGCAGGCTGACGGGGCGAGGCGTACGGCCAGGACGGCCCTGACGATGCCGGTGATGCGGGTGGCGCTGCAACGGAGTTCGCTAAGGACCCGCCAACTCTCCGGGGCGGCGTCGGCCCGCTCGCCGACGGCGCGGACCTTGGCGTAGAAGAAGGTCACCGCCTGCTTGCCGGCTGGGCGCGCGCTCCATCGGCCCCGATAGGGCACCCGGATCGTCCCCCGTGCTGCCCGATACCACTGCTGCTCTTCCGCACAGGGGCACGTCACGCTAAACGGGATAGGTGAAGAGGCGGTACTGCGAAACCTCGACGAAGCCGAGTCGCCGGTACAGCGGTTCGCCGGCCGGGCTCGCGGCAAGTGCTGCCAGCCGCATGCCGCGATCCTGTCCCACGCGGAGCGCCGCCGCGGTCAACGCCGTGCCGATGCCGAGTCGGCGGTGCGTCTCGGCCACATGGACGATGAAGATCCCGGCCACGTCGTGGGCCGTGATCACCACGGTCGTCCCGACGACACGGTCCTCGAGGACCGCCGCCAGGCGGACGAGGTCCGCGTTGTCCCGACGTTGTGACTCGATCCGAACGATGTCGGACTCGAGGCCCGGGGCGACACCCATCGAGGCGCTGTAGGTGCGGACCAGTTCCCGCAAGCGGTCGTCACCGGTCACCACTTCGATCCGCAGGCCGGGCGACGGTTCCACCGGCTCCACCACCTGGTCGAGCGGTCTGACCATCACCGGGATCGTCGTGAGCCTGCCAGGTGCCCCGGGCAATGCGGCACGGCCTACCGCATTGCCCGCACGGGCATCGAGTCCTTCACCAGGGTCGGCCGGCACCGTGGGTGGTCGAGGACCGTGTCACGGCCGGCCGCCGACGTCGGCATGGCGGGCGGCAGCCCTCATCGGCTACCTGGACCTCACCAGTGCGACGACCGCTCAGGCATCTGCGTTCTCAGCGGCGGCGTCCCTCACGCTCAGTGCCAGGTCGTTGTTGACGGTGAAGAACGGCTTGATGCGGGTGCTGCCTCGCTCGGCGTGGTCGAGCAGGACCGGCGGGAACGCGTCGGTCTTCTTGCGCTCGACGATGTCGCCCGTGATCCGCCCGATCGGCACGCTCCGGTCGGCCAGCTTCAGCTGCAGGTCCCACACGTCGTGTTCGGCGCTGCGCCGTTCCATGGTCTCGCCGTACGGCAGGACGAACTCGAAGCGGACGTCGTCCAGCGGGTGCACCGGTACCTCGAAGCTCTGGTCGGTGTCCTCCCGGGAGACGACGCGGACGGTGGCGGCGGCGATGTCCGCGAGCCGGGCGTCGCCCAGCAGCCCAACCGTGACGGTGGCCTGGTTCTCACCGATGGCGACCGACTCCACCTCGCCGTGTGCCGGGCGCAGCCAGCTCCGCACCGCGAGGAAGCCGTCACTGGTGGTGTACGGGATCCACGAGGAGGTGCCGTCGGTACCGACCACCGGCGCGAGCGGGATCAGCCGGGCCTGTTCGACGAGGTCGGCGGTGACGCGGTGGCGCTCCTTGGTGCCGCGGACGCGCACGTAACAGTCCCACCGGCCCTCGGGCAGCTGGTGGGCGGCCCGCTGGACGACCGCGGTCGCATGCTGCTCGCCCGTGGTGGCGGGCTCCAGCGGTACCCGGATCTGCCGGCGCTCGGGGTCGCGGCGCAGACGTGCGACGAAGTCCAGCGGCTTGGTGCGGGGGATGGTGTCGAGGTCGAGCCGGACCACGAATCCGCCGTCCGCCGTCGCGGCCGCGTGGCCGCGGGGGACGGGCGGCCGCTCGACGTCGGCCGGCTGCGGCTTGTCCTTCCTGCCCCCGGACGGGACCAGGGCCCGCAGCGAGCCGCGCAGCCGGGTGGCCAGCGAGCTCCGGCCGCGGCGCTCGCGCTGGAGGCGCTCGAAGAGTTCCTCGTAGCGTCCGGCGATAACGGCCGGGGCGTAGGTCGCGGCCTTCGCCTGTGCGGCGCTGCCCATACGCCGGCGCAGGTCGGAGTCGGTGACGAGGCGAAGCAGGGCCCGGGAGTACGCGTCGGGGCCGCCGTCCAGCGGCACCAGCAGCCCGTCCTGGCCATCGGAGATGATCTCTCCCGGGCCGTGCGGGCAGTCCGTCGCGACGACCGGGACCCCGCAGTGCATGGCCTCGACGATGGTCATGCCGAAGGACTCGCTGTCGGAGGAGACGGCCGCGATCGCGCCCTTGGCCCACTCGGTTTCGATCGGGGAGACCGGGCCCATCAGGAAGATGCGGTTGTAGAGGCCGAGTGCGTCGATCTGCTCACGCAGCGCGGCCCGCATCGGGCCGCGCCCGTATATTCGCAGGGTCCACTCCGGGCGCTCGGCTGTCACCTTCGCGAAGGCGTCGATCAGCCGGTCGTAGCGCTTGACCTGCACCAGCCGACCCGCCGCGATGATCATCTTGCTGTCCAGGGCGGAGGCCTCGACAGCGGGTGCCGGCACTCCGTTGGGGACGCACAGGACGCGGTCGGCCAGCTCCGGGAGAGCGGTGCGGTAGTCGGCGGCATCGGCTTCGGAGACGGTCACGAAGGCGTCGAGGCCGGATACCGCGGCGTTCTGGTCGTTGCGCAGCTGGTCGCTGTGGGAGTGGAGGGTCAGGTGCTCCTGCCCCACCTTGACGTAGTGGCCCTGCCCGTAGCGGGACAGGTACCCGTTGAGGATCGGGCGGGTGGCCACCACCACGTCGGCGTCGGTCCGGGCCAGGTACTCGGCTATTCGCCGGTCGTGCAGCCCGGTGTAGCGGAGCCGCCCGAAGTCCACCCCCGACTCCGGGAACATGCTGTTCGGCTGGTGGGTGAGCTCGTGTTCGCCCTCGTACGTCGGACTGTCCAGCCGCATGTCGATGAGCGACTCGAGCCTGACCCGCGGGTCGAGGGCGAGCGGCGGTTCGTCCAGGACGCGGTGGACGCTGACGACCTCCATCTCGTGCCGGTCGGCGAGGCCGGCCGAGAGGTTCGCGGTCGAGCGGATGGTGCCGCCGATGCCGTACGCGTTGTTGATCAGAAACGAGATCTTCATCCGTCCACCCTTGTCGCTGCCCCGCACCAAACGGTCCGTGAACGCCGGGCCACGACTCCATGGCCATTCGGGAGCTGTCAAAGAGTAGAGCATCGCTCCACGAAGAGGCCCACATTGGCATTTCCGAACGACTTCGGAACGTGGATCCGGGCGCGGCGGCCTCACCTGGGCGGCGTCACGCGGCGGGCGGCGTCCCCGAGGGCCGTGACGAGGGTCTTCGCGGCTCCGTCACAGCTACGTCGGGTAGCGAACCGGATACCCCCGGTCGCGGTGAAGGTGGTCCCCTGATTCCGCGCGGACGGCCTTGGCCGGCAGGGCGAGGTCACCACGGGTCCCGGACTGCGCCGGCCGGTGACCCCGCCGGCCGGACCGGCGGAGTCGCGGCCGGCCGAGGGCCGGCCGCGGCCCTGCCGGCGGTCTGCTCGTGGGCGGCGCGCTCCGCCGTCAGCGGGCGCTCGTCGTCTCGATGTCGACGATGTGGTCGTACCGCTCCACCAGCACGTAGAGCTTGATCTTCTGCGTCGTCTCCCCGCTGCCGAAGGTCAGGGTGACGATGACCTCGCGGCTGTGTCCCACGGCGCCGTTGTCGGTCACCTTCCACTGCGCCGGGACGTTCTGGGCGCGCAGGACGCCGTCCGCCCCGTTCTCCTCCTCCCAGGCCTCCAGCCGCAGGGCGAAGTCCGCCGTCAGGTAGTGCTTGCGCAGGGCCGTGGCCAGCGCGGCGTCCGGGTCCGCGTAGTCGCCCTTGGCGTCGATGTACGCGCCGTAGAAGTCGGCGACCCGGGTCACCACGTGGCCGGGCGTGCCGGTGACCGACTGCACCGCGGCGGTGGACGCCTTCGCGGGGGCGTGGGCGGCGGCCTGTGCCGACGCGGTCGGCTTGCCACTGATCCCGCTCGGGGTCTGGGCGGTGGCCTGGATGGTGGCGCCGAGCCCGAGTGCGGTGGCGAGTACGCCGGCGGTCAGGGCGGTGCGGGTCCTGATGTGCATGTCGGTTCTCCCTTTACGAGTGATCGAGCGGTGTGACGGTGCCGGGGTCGTCGGTGCCGGCCACGTGCCCGCCCCGTCTCGGCCGGGCCCTGCTGCGCCGCGCAGGACGTCACGTCCTTGGTGCAGCCGTGCTTTGGGCATGGGTGTCCCCCGTGAGTGCCGTGATTGCGGTGAGTGCATGAGCCGCAGCCGCCGCCCGGCCGTCCGGCCCTGGCGGGGTGCGATACGAAGAGCATCGACGGTCACCGGAGCGCGGTGCAATGACCCGCGCCCGTCTGGCGACGGTGGAACCATCCCGGCCCATCTGACGTGCAGGGATATGGGTGCCTGGGATGCAGGACCAACGGTCGGACGACGGGGGAGCGGTGTCGATGCGCGACGACGGCGAGGAGTTCGCGGCGCTGTTGCGCCGGCTGAAGGACCGCACGGACCGCAGCTACGCCTCTCTGGCCCGCCGCATCAACATGAACACCTCCACGTTGCACCGGTACTGCGCGGGCGAAGCGGTACCGCAGGACTTCGCACCCGTGGAGCGGCTCGCGGCATTCTGCGGGGCGGGACCGCAGGAGCGGCTCGAGTTGCACCGTCTGTGGCTGTCGGCGACGGCCGCTCGGCAGGACGGGCGTACCGCCGGGTCAGCGCAGGCGGCGGCACCGGCTCCGGACGGGGACGGGGACGGGGAGGGGGGCGGGGGCGGCGACGGGACGTGCGTCGAAGAGGGCAGCCCCGCGGAGCAGCCGGGGGACGGCCCGGCCCCGGACGAGCCCGCTCCCCGTCCTTGGCACCGCCGACGGGTCCTGGCGTCCCTCGCCGGCGCCTGCGTGCTGGTCGCCGCTGTGGGTACTACCGCCGCCCTGTCGGGCGGGCGCTCCTCCGAGGCGGACACCTCCCGCAGCGCGGGCTCGCGGACGACCGCCCCCGGCGCACCCCACCGCTCGGCGACGCCGGCCACCGCGTTCCCCTCCCCTTCCGGGAGCGCCGCGTCGCCCGGTCGCCATGGCAAGGCCCCCGCCCCGACCGCCACCGGCAGCGGTCCTGCCGCGGCCGGGCAGCAGAGCACCGGCCTGCCCCTCACCTGGACCGTCGACTCCCTGGTCTGGGACAAGGGCTGCGGACACGACTACGTCATCGCCAAGCCGTCCGCACAGGTGCCCGCGCCGCCGGTGGAGCAGGACGCCCGGGCGTGGGCGGCGACGCAGGGCGCGGTGGACGGGCGGCAGACGAGGGTGCAGATCTCGGTGCAGGGGCGCTCGGACACGGCCGTGGTACTCGAGGCGCTCCACGTCCGCATCGTCAGCCGCGGCGGCCCGGCCGCCGGGAGTGCGTACGCCATGGGCCAGGGGTGCGGGAGCGACCTCACCCCCCGCGCTTTCGCCGTGGACCTCGACGTCGACCGCCCCGTCACCCGCCCGAAGGACGGCGCCGACGCCGATCACGTCATCCCCGCCGCGCACTTCCCGTACCGCGTCTCCGCCGGGGACCCGGAGGTACTGCTGGTCGACGCGACGACACAGACCCACGACGCCCGCTGGTACCTGGAACTCGACTGGTCCTCCCAGGGCCGCACCGGCACGATCCGCATCGACGATCACGGCCGCCCGTTCCGCACCACCGGCATCACGGCCGTGCCGCACTACTGGTACGGCACCAACGACGCGGGGGAGCGTGCCTGGGTCCCCTCCAGCACCTGAGGATCTGTCCGGGCGATCACGACGCTATTGCCCTCGCCGCTGTGACGGATCACGCCGGCCTCGCACCAGACCGTGGCCTGGGACACTGCTTCATGACCTCGCCCCCGGACGCCGTCCTCGCTCACGCCGCTGCCGTCTTCGACCTCGATGCCAGGGTGCCCAAGCAGGTCTTCCGGGAGCTCGCGGACGAGGCAGTGTTCTTCGAGTTCGACGTGCTGCTCACCCCGGACGCATGGCCGGCGCTCGCCGCGCTGGCCACGCTGCACGGTGACCGGCAGGTCGACCTGCTCGTGGTCGCGGAGGCGTACGGCATCGCCGGACCGGCACTGTCGCTGTCCGTCGAGGCCACACCGGACGACTACTGGGCCGAGGTCGGGTTCGGCTCGGCCCGGGAAGCCCTGGAGTCGATCACCATCGCGGCGCAGACCGTCGCACTGACCGGTCCCTCCGGCCGTTGGGGCTGCTGGGGCGAAAGGGACCCGGAGGTCGCCCTCGTCCGGGGCTTCCCGGACGAGGCCACGCGGCACGATTGGCGTGTGCGATACGGGCCGTGCGCCGACGCCGTCGGCGCGTCGGCATCCTGGCTGCCGCTGGCTTTCCACAACCAGCGCGTCCCAGATGTCTACGCCGCCGAACTGGTTGCCAACTACGGTGCGCCACAGCTGAACCGCGACCCTTCTGTCTGAGACTGCGACTATCGCCGGTCTCGCCTCGTAGGCCGGGGCATGGGACGGGGCGATCTGCCGGATGCTGAGTGGGACGGCTGCGGCCGTGCCTGCCGGTCAGCAACAAGCTCGTGTTGTCCCGGCAGGCCGGCCCTGACGGGCGGAGGCGCTCACGACGCCGCCGGCCCCCTTCGAGACCCGCTCAGGTCCTCACAGGTCGCCCAGGGTGTGTCGTGGTGGAGAGCACGTCGCAGCCCATCCGTCGGACCGCGTCCAGGAGGGTCGAGCGGACCTGATCCTCGTCCGCGTGCGGGAAGGCGACCCGGATCCGGTGCCCGCGGGCCGTCTCGTAGGTGAGCCTCCAGCCGTGGGCTGTGGCGGCGAAATGGTCCTGCCGCCGATCTCCTCCGGCGTACCCGCCTCGATCGGCGGTCGGAGCGAGCGCCTCGCGCAAGATCTGCAAGCGCTCGGGGTACGGCAGTTCGCCGTCGGTCAGCTTGATGGAGACGTGCTGGAGATCGCGGAACGGCTCGAACCACGGTGCGGTGCCGTACGTGTTGTCGGAGAAGACCGTGGTCGTGAGCGGACCGCTCAGCCAGCGCACGAGGAACTCGACCGCACCCACCCCGTGGGCGTCGTAATGCCACCCGCGTGGGTTCCATACGACGACGGTCCAATCGTCCGGCTGCCCTTCGGTCACCCAGCAGAGGCGGTCGTCGTTGTCGGTTCCGGCCCACTCGAGCAGCCCGCCGGGCTCCGGGTAGTAGCGGTAGGGGTTCTCGTCCGGGTGCTGATCACGGAAGGCGCGCTCACCGTCGAGGAGCCGTCGGGCGGACCGGACCAGCAGGTCGCGGGTGCCGAACGGGGTCAGCGGGGTGATGAAGTCGACGAACTGACCCAGCCCGTAGCGCCCGATGAGCGCCTTGAAATCGGAGGGGAGCGCCAAATCGAGGGCGGCTTCGACCTGATGCCAGTCCCCGGTTGCGTCGACGGGGTCCGAGGGGGGCGGGACCAGGCGCACGAGGTCGTCGATCGGCGTCATGGCCGAGAGGCTATCGAGTGCCGGGAAGGTCGACTGCCAACGCGTGCCGAGCGGAGCGCAGCAGCCCGTCCGTCCCGGGCCGGAACAACACCCGCACCCGGCGAGAGCCACTACCCATCAGTGGCTAGCGAGAGCTAGCATGACTGCATGGCCAAGACACAGCTGAACGTCCGCCTGGACGAGGACACGGTGGAGGCGGCCCGCCAGGCGGCAGGCAACCGGCACATGTCCCTGCAGGAGTACATCGAGCACCTGGTGCGGTCCGACACCGATCCCATCCGGAACACCTTCCTCGCGTCCGCGACGAACGTGATCGAGGAGTTCGGGGACCTCATCGAGGAGCACGTGCGTGAACCTCGCGGTTGACCTCAGCTGGATCCTGAGCGTCGCGGCTCAGGCAGGGGAAGACGATCCGGCCCCGGACGACTTCGGGGTGCCCCTGTCGGCGGTGGAGCGGCACAAGGCCCAGCTGTTCGAGCGGGACGTCTACGACGGGCCGGTGGCGCGCGCGGCCGCGCTGGCGCACTCGCTCGGGCGGCTGCGATGGCTGGAGCGGTCCAACATGACGGTCGCCGTGGCGGTGACCGTGGCGTATCTGCAGGCCGCCGGCCGCCAGGTGAAACCGACCTGGGACGAGGTGCGGGCCCTGGTCGACGAGCTGCGCGACGAGGCGTGCACGGTACAGAGCATCGCGGCGGTGCTGCGCGCCTGGCCGGCTTGACGTAGCCCTGAGGAGGACCCCGGCCCGGGAGAAGGCCGGGGTCCTCTGTCTTTTGTCGTGGTGCAAAGCGACGTCCACGGGGGAGCCGTCGGGGCCGGAGCGTCTTCGGGAACCGGCAGCTCGTGAGGCGCGTCCGCCAGATGACGGGTCGGCGGTACCCTCTGTTTCCGGAGAAGGAGAGACATGGTCGTTCTGGTGCTGCTCGGCGTGCTGGCGCTCGTCGTCGGCGGGTGCGTATGCGTGGTGTGGGCGGAGCGCGGCGGGCCCCGCTGGGTCCGCGTCGTTTCGACCGTGACGCTTGCCGCGGGCGAGTTGCTCCGCCGATCGGAAAGGAGCCGGCGCCGGAGCATGAGCCAGGCAGGCGGCGACGACTAGGAATCCCCGGACGCGACGGCAGGGACTGCGGTCGTAGCACCGCCGGCCCGGACACGTGGAGCGACCAGCCTGTTCGGCCGTGTATGTCCCTTGGCGGGAAGTGACCCACGGAGGGCCATCGTCGGTGGCGGATGTCAGAATCCGTGGCGTGCCGGACGCCGACTACTTCTCTGCCGCCGATGATGAGTCCGCCGTCGCCGTGATCGAGGCCGGCGGCCCGTCGCGTGCCGGGATGGACGTGATCTTCCTCAAGGACATCGATCCGGTCGATGCCATCGCCCAGGTCGAGGCGGTGATGACCGGCTGCGGTCACCAATACGCGAGCCGGCGCCCGGGAGTGGGACAGTTGCTGTCCTCTGAGGACCTCGACAGTCCGTTCGTCCTGACCGTGTCGGACACGCTGTGCGATGCCCTGGTCTCCGCCTCCGGGGATGACGTCGTGGCCGCGGCCGAGGCTTGGTCCGGGGCCGGTGGAGTCGTCGGACTCGACGCGGCGACGGCAGCGGTGGTCCTGGAGGCCCTGGTCGGCCTGGCCAGGCGGGCTCGCGCCGCGGACCTGCGCCTCTACTGCTGGTGGACGCTGTGACAGCCCCCGGCGGACGTCTCCTGGGAGCGTGAGGACCTCTACGAGGTGGACCAGGTCGTCGACTTGCCCTCCCCCGTCGACCGGATCGGCGGTCACCTTGAAAGACTCACGGGCATGACCTCGACTGATCATGAAGTGCACCGGTTGTGGGACCGCATCGACGCCTGGTTCCAGGACCATCTCCACAAGACCTCCGCAAGACCGGCTGCGGACGAGGCGACTGCGCGCGGCCGAGGCGGAGCTCGCGGTGACACTTCCCGTTGACGTGTTCGCGTGGTGGACCCTGGACCGAGTCCGTGCCGACTACTGGATTCCCGGCGCGTTCGCACCGATGTGCTGGGACGAAGCTCTGAAGACGAGAGAGATCTTGTTGCTGGTCGCGGAACAGGAAGGGGGCCCATCGGACGTGAACGACGAGCCGGAAGAGCGTTTCCTGCCCTCGTTCCTGCCGATCGCGATGAGCCCCGGCGGTGACAATCTCATCGTCGACCTGCGGCCTGGCGATTCGTACGGCGCAGTGTTCCTGTGGGACCACGAGACCTGGGTCCTTGGAACGGAGCTGTGGAGTTCGGTGGCCGACATGCTCCGGGACGTCGCCGTTGCTCTCGAGTCGGGGACGCCGGCCCTGCTCCGGCACGCTTCACTCGGCGGGACCGTAGAAGCCTGCGTCGCCGCCGTGGACGACGCAGGCGATCTGGACTGGAATGCGGCAGAACGCCAGTAGCAGACGCCCCTGCCGAGGAACGTCCGTCATCCTTCCCGAGGCTATGGCGCGCCTGGCGCGGTGAGGACGCGGTGGCGAGGTCGCCGGGCCCCTGGCCGGCCGTTCGACGCGCTCTGCGGTCGGACGGGGCGCATCGTGGAAACCGCGGGTCCGTGGTCCGGGGTCCGTGGTTCCCGGATCCGGGGTGCGGCGATCGATGACCTCTGCGCTGGAGGTTGATCATGGCGAGCAGCTATGAACGCGGCCGAGTGGGACTGCTTCTCATCGACCTCGTCAACGAGAACTTCGCGAGGGACGGCAAGGCCTATGCCATCTACGCGCCGGAATACGAGAGGCTGGGCACGATCGACGCCCTGGCCAGACTCATCGACGGGGTGCGACGGCACAAGGACGTGCCCGTCTTCTACTCGACGACCGCGTTCACCGGCGAGGACTACTCGACGTGGAAGCACGTCTGCGGGGTGCACCGGGCGATGTTCGACCGCCGGATGTTCGAAGCCGGGACCTGGAACACCGACTTCTACGAGGATCTGGCGCCCCGGCCGGGTGACGTGGTCCTCGCCCCGCACAAGGGCCTCGACGTACTCCACCACACCGACCTCGATTTCCTGTTGCGCAAGCGCGGCGTCGAGTACCTGGCGATCGCCGGCGTCTCCGGGATCATGGCCGTGGAGTCGACGGCCCGCACCGCGATGGAGCGCGCCTTCCACGTCACGACGTTCACCGACGCGATCGCCGCTCCCGGTGGCCTGGTCACGTACCAGGCGATGATGCGCGGCCTGAACATGATCTCGCACAGTGTGGTCGGCGTCGACGAGTTCGTGTCCGCGCTCGACGCCCTGGGCCCCTGAGCCTTCCACCATCCGCGCGGTGAGGAGGGCAGCCAGGATGCAGCGGGCCCGTACGGCCTTCGCGGATGTCCGGGACCGGTTCGCGGCATCCGACCCCGGACTGATCCGGTTGGTGTCCGCGCTGAGTACGGTCTGCGCGGTGCTGCTGACGCTCGGCGTCCTCGCGGCCCTGCACGCCCCCGTTCCGGTCCTGGTGACGGGCGCCCTGACCGCGATCGTCAGCACCGTGGCGGTCACCGAGTCCCGGCCGCACGACCAGGCGCTGACCCTGGCGGCCGGAGTGCCCGTCACGCTGGCGACCATGGCGGTCGGCAGTGCGCTGACGCCGTACCGGATCGCGGCCGACGTGGTGTTCGTGCTGTTGATCTTCTCCGCCATCTACATCCGGCGGCTGGGCCGGCGCGCGACCACGTTGGGCATCTTCGCCTTCCAGCTCTTCTTCGTGACCCAGTTCGCGGAAACCCGCGTGGAGCAGCTGCCGCAGCTGTCCCTGGCCGTTCTGGTGGCGTTCGGCAGCTGCGCCCTGGTCCGGTTCGTCGTCCTGCGCACGCCGCTGGAGCGTACGCGGGCACGGCTGCTGCGGTCCTTCCGGCTGCGTCTGGTGCTGGTGCTCGACGCGCTGATCGAGGTGGCCGAGGCAGGACCGCCGGCTCCACGGGCCGAGCGGACGGTCGACGATCTGCGCCGGTACGTGGCCCGCCTGCACTCGGCCGCGTTGATGATCCAGACCCGGCTCGGAACCGGAACGCCCGACGAGCGCACCGCCGGCGCGATCCAGCGACGCGTCGCGGAAGCGGAGACGGCCGTGGAACGGCTGTCCGTCCTCGTGCTGCGGGTCCTGTGGCCCGCTGCCGGCGTCGACAGCCTCACCCCCCATCTGACGAAGGTCCGGCGTTCCGGACCGCCCGACGACCCCCGCGACGCGATGACGCTACCCGTACTGGTCTCGGAGCTGCGCGCACTGCGCACGGTGATCGGCCCGGACCGGCTCCGGCCGGCGGGCACCGATCCTGAGACGCGCGACCGGCTGCTCGGCTACCGCGACGACGAGGACCTGCCCGAGGCGTCCCCGGCGATGCTGGACGTCTTCCGCTCCGCCGGGGACTTCGCCGGCGCCCTCTTCGGCCTGCGCCAGGCACTCGACAGAGACACCCCGACATCGCAGGGCACCCCCGAGGCCGCACTCTCGCGGGAGGAACCGACGGCTCCGACGGCTGAGCACCCCGGCCCGCCGGAGGACAGTGCGCCCCTGCGGGACGGCCCCCGTATCCGGCCCACCACGAGGACGGCGCTGCAGGTCGCGACCGGGTCGGCACTGGCCGTCGTCGGTGGTGAACTGCTGTCGCCGCAACGCTGGTACTGGGCGGTGTTCACGTGCTGGGTGGTCTTCATCAGCACCACCTCCACCGGCGAGGTCCTGGTCAGGGGCTACCGGCGGCTGGTCGGCACGGTGGTGGGCGTCGTCGCCGGTCTCGCGCTCGCCGCCCTGATCGGCGACGACCCTGTGCTGGCCTTCACCTTCGCGATCCTCAGCGTGTTCGGCATGTACTACACCACCGCGGTGTCCTACACGCTGATGTCCTTCTTCGTCACCACCATGATCGGCATGCTGTACTCGCTGCTCCACGCCCTCACCCCGGGTGTGCTGATCGTGCGGATCGAGGAGACCGCACTCGGGATCGCCTGCGGGCTGGCCGCCGCTCTGCTCGTACTGCCCGTGCGGACCGGGGAACGCACGGACCAGTTGCTGCGTGACGCACTGGAGCGCCTGCGCGCGGTGCTCTCCCAGTCGCTGGCGCGGCTGAGCGGCGAGCCGGGCCGGGATCTCCTCGGTCAGGCCCGTGCGCTGGATTCGGCTGTGGACAGCCTGCGCCTGTCGGTGCAGCCGCTGATCACCCCACTCAGCCCGTTGCGTGCCCGGCGGCGCGACGCGATCCGCGTGCTGGGGCTGCTGGAGACGGTGGCCCTTCACACGCGCAGCCTGGCCGTCACGGTGGAAGCGATGCCGGCGAGCGTGCGCATCGGCACCGATCCCGGCCTCGTGCACGAGGCCGGCCGGATCGACCGCAACCTGGCGACCCTGATCGGCCAGGTCGCCGCCCGAGGCGAGGACGAGACCTCCCTCGAGCGCGGTCGCGGCGTTCCCACCGAGCTCGCGGTGGGTTCCTGCGGGGCGCGTGCCGTGGACGTCCACATGACGCGCCGTGTGCTCCGGCACCTGCGACTGGTGGACGTGAGCATCCAGAACCTCGGTCGGACCCTTGACCTGCCCGTCCGCGAGATCGACTGACGTGGGCGCCGCGGTGGCCGTCCGGTGGGGCGGGCCGCAGCACGCTGCTGCCGGCACTCAACGTCAACACCTGAAGGGACTGTATAGTCCAACTTGCCGTGGTTTCCATTGGGAGATGGCAGCATTCTGGACTATATAGTCCAGTGTGTCTTGTTCACATACTCGGCGTGACGACCATTGGAGAGGTGAAGCGATGAGCAGCGAAGAGCACGTTCCGGCGACTGAGCAGCTGATCGACAACATCGAACTGGGCCGCTTCGAGCTCAGCCGTGATGACGACCTGGCCGGCTGGCTCTACTACACCCGCCTGAAGCCCAACCGGTACGCGCTCCGGCACACCGAGGTCGAGGCGAGTCATCAGCACCAGGGTGTGGGGGGCGCGCTGGTGCGGCGGGTGTTCGACGAGGTTCGCGCCCGCGGAGGCACGATCACCGCGATCTGCCCCTTCGTGGTCGGCTACCTCTCGCGGACGACCGCCCATGCCGATCTGGTCGACGCCCGCCACCCGGGCTACTCCGATCGTGCCACTGCCGAGGCGGCGCTGACAGCGGCCGGCGGTTGAGACGATCAGGCCAGGTGAAACGGCGCGCGGCCGGCCGACACCGATGAGCGCACACTGGTAAGAAGCGGGGTGCGCCCGACGCCAACCTCTGGCCGCATGTGCGAGCCGGCTGACCGCACCGACGTGACGTCCTGTGAGGGCGGCCGTCGCAACCGGTGAACGGACGGACCGGGAAAGCCGGCGCGCAATAGATGGTGCCTTCGGGCGGACCCGAGGGCGGATCAGGCCCAGTCAAAGGGATCGACGAGGGGAAAGACCGATGAAGGCAGTGGTTGGGGAGACCGTCGTGGCCGAGGCCGCGAGTGAGGCGGTCATCCGCATCGAGGGAAACGTCTACTTCCCTCCGGACTCGGTTGCGGTCGGCGCGCTCCGCGAGAGCCCGACCCCCTACACCTGCCCGTGGAAGGGGCGGGCGCAGTATCACGACGTCGTGGCCGGTGAGACCGAGGTTCGGGACGGGGCCTGGTCCTACCCGGACATCAAGGAGTCGGCGGTCAGCCGTGTCGGTCGCGACTTCAGCGGTTACGTCGCCTTCGACGCACGCCAGGTCCGGATCGAGGTCTGAGACGGTCACCGATCGCACCCGGCAGCACAGATGAAGGTCGAAACGCATGAAGATCGGCCACGCCGTGGTCCACAACGGAAAGTGTGACAATGACGTTCGATTTCGAGGCCGAGGCGTCCGCCCGTGAAGAGAACAACGCCGCGCTCATCGCTGCGTTCGACGAGGCAAGCCCGGGCGAGGCGGAGTCCCGCTGGGTGCTCGACGTCCTCAACGACGCGGAGCACGGCCGTTGGATCGCCGCGCTCGGCGATGTGGGGATCGCCGAGCTCTCGTACCGGTTCGTGGGCGGCCGCGTCGTGCTGTTGACGACCTGGGTCGACCCTGCCTACCGCAAGAACCGGGTGGCCACGGAGCTCATCTCTCGTGTGCTGGACGAGATCCGCGAGAGCGGGAAGAAGATCACCGTCATCTGCCCGGTGGTGGGTGAGTTCATCGACCGCAACCGTGAGTACGCCGACCTCATCGACGAGGTCCATCCCGGCGCCGGCGCGTACCCCGGGCACCAGCCCGTGAAAGACCGTCACGAACGCGAGATCACCGCGATCGAGCACGACTTGGCGTAGTTCTCCGGCATCCCGGACAGGGGTCACTCTGCACGAGACCGGGCGTGAGGTGGCGCCGTACTCACCGAGAGATCAGTCCGAGTGCCGGGAAAGGATCCCCACGAGTGCCGAGAGTGCCTGAGGCCACGCGGCGTCCGTGGGCACCCCGTATCCCACGACGAGGGCATCGGCCAGGGCATTCGGGGACCTCTCGTGCCGGTATAGCGACAGACCGGTCACCGCGACGCCCTGCCGGGCAGCCTCCTGAAGGACCCGCTGCTCGGCTCCGGGTGGCAGACCCAGCACGGTGTGCAGCCCGGCCGCCGCTCCCATGACGCGCACCGTTGGGGCATGCTGAGCCAAGGCCGTCACGAGAGTCTCCCGTCGATCGCGGTAGCGCCGGCGGACAGCGCGTACGTGACGGTCGTAGGCGCCGGAGGTGAGGAATTCCGCCATCGTCAGCTGGCTGAGTACCTCGCACGAGTCGATCTGCCCCTTGGCCGCCACGGCTTCCTCGGCGAGTGCGGGAGGCATCGCCATCCACCCCAGCCGCAGGCCGGGAGCCAGGGTCTTGCCGGCGGCGCCCAGGTAGACCACGCAGTCGGGGTCGAGTCCCTGGAGCGCGCCGACGGACTGGCGGTCGAACCGGAACTCACCGTCGTCGTCGTTCTCCAGGACCAGCCCGCCGGTCCGTTCGGCCCAGTCCACGACGGCTGCCCGGCGATCGCCCCGCAGCGCCGTGCCGACAGGGAACGGGTGTGCCGGGGTGAGCAGGACCGCGTCCGTGCCCGCCGGCGGTACCGGGTTCGTCCCGTGGGCATCGAAGGGAAGCGGCCGGGTCTCCAGCCCTGCCGCCGCGAGCAGGTCCCAGTACCGGGGCAGGCCGTAGGACTCGACGCCGACGTCCGACGCCCCACGCCCGGTCATCACTCGGCTCAGGATCCGCAGGCCGTGAGAGACGCCGGCGCAGATCAGTATGTGCTCCGGACTCACGAACACCCCGCGGGTCCGTGCGAGATGCTCCGCGAGTGCGGCCCGTAGTTCCGGCCGGCCGCGGGGGTCGCCGTAGCCGAGCGCGTCGTCGGGGGCCGCGGCCAAGGCGCGGCGTGCGGCCTTCAGCCACGCCGTGCGGGGAAAGGCGGCGAGGTCGGGGTTACCCGGGATCAGGTCGTGACGAGGGCCGTCGGACGGATCGACGGCCGGGCGCGCCACGATCGGCCGGGTGACCATCCTGTCGGCAACCACCGTGCCCGAGCCCCTGCGGGCGGTGAGCCATCCCTCCGCGACGAGGTCGGCATAGGCGTCGGCCACCGGGTTGCGGGCGAGTCCGAGGTCGCCCGCGAGCCGGCGGGAGGAGGGCAGCCGCGTTCCTGGTGCCAGGCGGCCGGTGCGGACAGCTTCGCGTACGCCTTCGACCACCGAACGGCGCACACCTCGTCCCGCTCGTATCGCACCAGGGGCGATACCCGAAGCAGCCCAGAACACCGACATGGGCGAGTGCAGTGCTTGCGAACCGCGGTGGTCGTCACGGGCCGGCATCACGATCGGGCAGAGCCAGCGATAGGTGCGGTCGTGCCGACAAGCCCAACTGACATGGTTTCGGGTTCCCTTCGGGGATGCGCGGGATGGGCTCTCCGTCGCCCCGTGGAGCACCACGCGACGTCGATGTGCGAGCGGGAAGCCCTACCGGATCGCGGGTGCGCCTGTCTTATGTGCGTCGATCCGTCGTGCCGTCTTGCCGACATCACGCTGTCGCGGTTGTTCCTCGCGGCCCTCACGCCTGTGGATCAGCGTGGCAAGACGTCGAGCGGGACGGCGCGAGGAACAGGGGAGGCCGCGTTGGTAAGGCGGCGCCGCTGAGCGCCGCTAATCACACGCAGCGGGGCACTGTTGTGCCTCCTCCCTGACACGTGTCGCCTGCTGCGCCGTGTGACCGGGTGCGCCGGCCTGCCCCTGCTCGGGGTCGGCCCCTTGGGCGGAGTCCCAGCCCGGACAGCCTGGAACCTCCTGGTGATCCAGAACGATGGAAAGGTACTGCTCGATGCACGACGTGGCACCGGTGACCCACCTCGCCCGCCGGGGCAGATCGCTCAGGCCGGCATTCCCCTCCGCGGTGGTCTCCCTGGTGGCCTCGTTCGCCGCGTCGGCCGCACCGATCCCCCTGTTCAACACCTACCGGGCCGAGGACGGGTTCACCAACGCCGGCGTCTCGCTGGCCGTGGTTTCGTACTCCTTCGGCACGATCGCCGCACTGCTGACCCTGGGCCGGCTGTCCAACCATCTGGGTCGACGGCCCACCGCGATCGCCAGCCTGGGCATGCTCCTGCTGGGTTGTCTGCTGCTGCTGAAGGTGCACGACATCGGCGCCCTGATGGCCGGTCGGCTGTTGATGGGCGTGGGCGCGGGCTTGGCCAGCAGCAGCCTCACCTCCTACATCGTCGACACCGCACCGGCCAGGCCGGAATGGTTGGCCTCCGTCGCCTCCAGCCAGGGGCCCATGCTCGGCCTCACGCTCGGCGCCGTCACCTCCGGCGCCCTGGTCCAGTTCGGCCCCTGGCCCCGCGACCTCGTCTACCTGGTGTGCGCCGGTCTCCTCGTACTGTCCGCCGCACTCCTCGTCATCAGCCCGGAAACCGCGAAGCCGACGCCGGGCGCTTGGCGATCACTGATACCCCGCGTCCGCGTACCTGCCCGGGTCAGGCACCTGCTCCCGGTCGCCGCCGCGCTGTACCTGGCCACGTGGGCGACCGGGGCGTTCTACCAGGCCTTCATGCCCGCGCTGGTCGCAGACCGACTCCGGACCCACAGCCCACTCGTCCTCGGGCTGGTGTTCGCCGCCTACATGGCCCCCAGCGTTCTCGGCGCCCCCATCGGCGGCCGGTTCACCTCCGCGGCGGCCCAGCGCATCGGCATGACGATCTTCCTGGCCGGATGGATCGGCATCATGACGGCGATCACCATCGGCGGTCTGGCGTTGTTCATCACGGCGACCGTCGTCGCAGGCGGCGGTCAGGGCATCGCGATCAGTGCCGCCACCCGCGGCTTGCTGCACGACAGCACCCTGGCCGACCGGGCGCCGATCTTCAGCGCGATCTACCTCCTCTGCTACAGCGGCGCCGCCTTCCCCAGTCTCATCTCCGGCCAACTGTCGAAGGCTGTCGCGCTACCGGACATCGCCCTCGGATACGGCGCACTCGCTCTCGTCGCCACCGTGTTCACCGTCCTCGCTGCACGCAACCCGCGCACCGGCACGACCCCGGCCACCGCACACATGGTGTGATGACCTGCGGGCCCACCGTCACCGCGGAGCGGCTGCCCCGGACGGGCGAGGGCGGCCCAGCGGGGTGCGTTACCGCGGGAGGACGACTTCGTCCAATTTCGTGAGCGCTCGGTCGCCGCACGCGACCATCACCTGCACGGAAGTTACATCTCCCGACCAGGGCATGCGAGGACTATTTGGTCCTGAAAAGTGGTCGATCTGAGGTACGTTTGAGGAAGGCAGTTCCCCGCGGACAGCCACGCAAGCGTCACAAGGATCTCCAAGGCGGTAGGCACCATGCATGCAGGCGTCGAGTTCTCCGTGCTCGGCCCGGTCCGGCTCCACAAAGAGGGCGTCGAGGCCGCAGCCGGCCAGCCGAGGCAGTGCGCCGTGCTCGCTTCGCTGCTGCTCAGGGCGGGCAAGCCCGTGAGCCTTTCGAGGCTGGTGGAGGACGTGTGGGGCGACGACGCCCCACCGTCGGCCGTGGGCTCCGTGCGCACCTACGTCTACCGGCTCAGGCAGGCCCTGGGGGAGAAGAGCGACAGCTCCGTGAGCCGGGTCGACGGGGGCTACCTGCTGCGCATACCACCGGACGCCCTGGACCTGAACAGGTTCAAGGAGACGATGGCGAAGGCGAGGGAGGCCCGCCGCACCGGCGACCTGGAGGTCGCGGCGAGCCTGCTGGCGAAGGGCCTCGAGATGTGGAAGGGAGCGGCCCTCGCGGGGGTCCCGGGGCCGTTCGCGGACCAGCAACGCGGCGTCCTCGGCGAGCTGCGCCTCGCCTGTGCGGAGGAGCAGCTCGCGTGCGAGGTGGAGAGAGGGCGCTACACCGAGGCAACCGCAGAACTGTCCGCCCTGCTGGCGGAGCACCCGCTTCGGGAGCGCGTGTGCGGCCTCCTCATGACCGCGCTCTACGGTGCCGGACGGCAGTCCGAGGCCTTGACGATCTACCACACGACCAGCCACCTGCTGCGTCAGCGCCTCGGCGTCAGCCCGTCGACGGAACTGCAGCAGGTCCACGAACGCATCCTCTCCGGGCGGTTCCAGCTCCCACAGAGCACCGAGCGCCCGAAGGACACGACACGGACGCCTCGGCCCCACGTCCCGGCTCAGCTCCCGGCTGCCCTGCCGATCCTCGTCGGTCGCGGCAGCGAGCAGGCACAGGTCGAACGCCTGGCCGCCGAGGCGGAGGCGTCGTCCTCCGTGGCCATCTGCACGGTCGGCGGGCTGGCCGGGGTGGGGAAGACGGCATTCGCCATCACCGTCGCCCACCGGCTGGCCGACCGCTTCCCCGACGGCCAGCTCTTCGCGGACCTGCACGGAGTCGGACCGGAGCCGGAGCCGAGGGACCCGGCGCACGTGCTCGAGGACTTCCTGCAGGCCTTGGGGGTCCGCCTCGAGGACATGCCCGAGACCGCGCAGGCACGGGGTCTGATGTTCCGCGGCCTGCTGGCCAAGCGGCGCGTGCTCGTCGTGCTCGACAACGCGTCGAGCACGGAGCAGCTGAAGCATCTCCTCCCCGGCAGCGCCGGCTCCATGGCCCTGGTCACCAGCCGCATGCAACTGCACGCGCTCGTCGCCGCCTACCAGGCACTTCCCCTCACACTCATGCCCCTGAGCCTGAGCGACGCACGCACCCTCCTCGCGCACCGGCTCGGTGCGGCGAGGACGGCAGCCGAACCGGAGGCCGTCGACCGCATCATCCGCCTGGCCGGGCAGCTCCCCCTGGCCCTGGCCAACGTCGCCGCCCGCGCGGCGTATCGTCCGCAGCTGCGTCTGGCGGGCCTGGCCGACGAGTACGAGGTGCCGGAACACAGCACTCTCGACGCCTTCGCGAGCGAGGAGGACCGGGCGCTCGACGTCCGCGAGTCCATCACCCGCTCGTACCGCCTCCTCGACACGGAGACGGCCGCGCTCTTTCGCGACCTGAGCGCCTGTCCGGACCCCATGTTCGCGGCATCGCAGGTGGCGGACCTGGCCGGACGGCCCGAGGGCCGCGTCCGCCAGGTCTTGTCGCGCCTCACCCGATCGCACCTCGTCTCGGAGATCGGCCCCGGTCGGTACAGCTGGAACCGGCTGGTGGCCGCATACGCGGTGGAGCAGGCGGGGCAATGGTTCCTGGACCAGGGCAATCCGGCCCGGTTGTAGGGCGAGCAGGGCCGCGACGGCCGGGGTCGAGGACCTGCCTCCCGGGAGACCATGCCGGATAGACGCCGAGTCGACACCCGGCCGCTTGGATGGTCGTCACCCGCCGCGCCGTCGAGGAGTCGGCACCGAGATGCTGCGGGACTCCGACGGCATGGAGGCCGTGATGACTTCACCAGGTGACTTCCCGTCCTACGAAGACCTGGCCGAATCCAACCCCCTGCGCTCCCAGGAGGAGTACGACGAGGACGAGCTGGGAGAGGACGTCCTGGACCAGGGCTATTCACCGGCCGACGCGCCCCTCGCCGTCAACGACTGGGGCGTCACCGCGAGGGAGGGCGCCACCCACGAGGACCTCGCCCATCGGCTCAGGCGCGAGCTGCCGGACGTCAGCGCACCGGAGGAGGGCGACGGATTGGGCGACACGATCGGCACGGACGGAGAGCTCATCGACGACCAGGTCGGCGACGAGCGGGCGGGACGCCTCGTCGGCTGGGACACGGACGTTCTCGCCGCCGGATACGACGGCGACGACTACTGGGCGCGGGACGTGGGCATCGACAACGGCGCCGCCTCCGCCGAGGAGGCGGCCGTCCACGTGGTGCCCGACACCCGGGAAGGCTCCTGAGGGACCGCGGGCACCGGCCGGGCCGGGAAGCCTCGACGGAACGGCACCCCCGGCCGCGCGTGGGTCGCTCACCGGAATGCGAGGGAACCCCGGAACTCCCGGAGATGCGGGCCCGGCAAGAGAGAAAACAGCGACTTCGCGTAGACGGCCGGTAGATGGTCTCGTGCTGGGATTGTTCACACGAGATAACCTGGGGACTGAGAACCATGCGCTGTGCAGATGTTGGAAAAACGTGCCGCCCGGCCCTGAATGGACAGGCCGGAACCAGCGGACGTGCCCCGGCAGCAGCACCCGCCGTGAGCCGGGGGCAACTGGACCCGGAGTCCGCCGCCTGGGTCGATGCACTCGAGGGCGGCCGCGGGCCCCAGTACGAGCTGGCCTGTACGCGGCTCCACGAACTGCTCGTGCGGATCGCCCTGGACGAAGTGTTCCGCCGGGGTCCTCGTTACCGAATCACCGGGCCCGAGCTGAACGATCTCGCCCACCAGGCGGCAGCCGACGCGCTCATGAGGATTACGAAGAAGATTCGGCAATTCCGAGGCGATGCCAGGTTCACGACGTGGGCGTTCCGATTCGTCGTACTCGAGGTTTCCAACGCGCTGGGCCGCCAATTCTGGCGTGTTTCACATACCGGGTTCGACGTCGACGAATTGGCGCAAGTGCCCGACCGCTCCGGTAGCGACCCTGCCAGCCACTGGCAGGCGCGGGAGCTGGTCGAAGCCGCGCGCCGCGCGGTCGAGACGGCACTGACCGCCCGCCAGCGTCAGGTCTTCACCGCCGTCGTCAACGGGGTCCCCCTGGAGACACTGGCCGGCGAGCTGGAGACGAACCGCAACGCGCTCTACAAGACGATGTTCGACGCCCGCAAGAAACTGCGGGCCCAGCTGATAGCCGGCGGGCATCTGAACGCCGCGGGCTGAGGCGGCGGCGACGGCGGCCCGCTGACCAGGGGCCCGGACGGGCGTGGCACACCGACCCGCTCACCAGAGCCCGGTCGCCACAACCCCCACACCTACGAGGAAGAGGCATGTCGATGAAAGCCATTGTGGTCACCGACCAGGCCGCGGGAACGGCCGGGATGACGCTGACGGAGCGGCCCGAGCCGATCGCGGCGATCAACGACGTCATCGTCCGGATCCACGCGTCGGGCTTCGTTCCCACGGAGATGGAATGGCCGTCCACCTGGGCCGATCGCGCCGGCCGTGACAAGACACCGTCGATCCCCGGGCACGAGCTGGCAGGAGTGGTCACCGCCCTCGGCTACGGCACGACGGGGCTCACGGTCGGGCAGCGGGTGTTCGGCCTCGCCGACTGGCACCGCGACGGCACCCTTGCGGAGTACGTGGCGATCGAGGCGCGCAACCTCGCACCGCTGCCAGGCGACGTCGACTTCACGGTGGGCGCGTCCCTGCCGATCTCAGGGCTGACCGCTTGGCAGGGCCTGTTCCAGCACGGCCGCCTCCAGGCCGGCCAGACCGTCCTCGCCCATGGCGCGGCCGGCGCGGTCGGGACGATGGTGACCCAGCTCGCCCGTGAGGCCGGCGCCTACGTCGTCGGTACCGGACGTGCCGCCGACCGGGAGAAGGCGCTCGACTTCGGTGCGCACGAGTTCGTCGACCTCGAGAACGACTCGCTGAAGGACGTGGGCGGCGTCGACCTGGTCCTCGATGTCATCGGCGGCGACGTGCAGAAGCAGTCCGCCGCCCTCATCAAGGCCGGAGGAACACTGGTCTCCGTCGTCGGCCCGGTGGAAGCACGGCCCATCGACGGTCTGGCCGTGGACTTCGTCGTCGAAGCCGATCGCGCCGCGCTCGGTGAGATCGTGCAGCGAGTACGGGACGGACGGCTGCGGACCAACATCGGTGACGTCGCGAGCCTCGACGATGCCGTCGGTGCCCTCAACCCGAGCACGCGCCGCCTCGGGAAGACCGTCATCCGCGTCCTCCCGTAGGCAGTGGTCGGTCACCGCCCGACCCGGCAGGTCGTGGTCCTGGTCCGCGCCGCGGCGATCGGCCACCGACCGGCGCAAGGATCCGAACCGACACACGCCGGACACCCGAACCGGCAGAGGAGTTGATCATCTTGGACGGACAGGAAGTGCAGAAGATCGCCCGCGACTGCACCGCGGAACTCCCCGGCACCGACCAGGAGTTTCGTTTCGGCCCCGACTGGGAGCTCCACAAGGTGGGCGGCAAGGTCTTCATGCTCATGACCGACATGCCCGGACGCCCCGTCGTGATCCTGAAGGCCGATCCGGACGAGGCGACAGCCCTGCGAGAGCAGTACGCGGGCATCACCGCGGGCTACCACATGAACAAGAGGCACTGGATCACCGTCGAAGGCGGGGACGCCGTCGACGACAAGCTGGTGAAGGAACTCGTGACCGACTCCTACCGGCTGGTGGTCGGCGGGCTTCCCAAGTCCAGGCAACCCGTGGACCCCCACACCTACAACCGGCAGGCCTGACCCTCGGCCTGCCAACCTGCGACGCAGCGTCGCAGGAGTATTGGAGCCTCCCATGCGCGTTTTCGTCACCGGAGCCAGCGGCACCGTCGGCTCGGTCGTCGTTCCCGAACTCATCGCCGCAGGTCACGAGGTGCTCGGTCTCGTCCGCTCCGATGCCGCGGCCACGGCCGTCGCTGCCGTCGGCGGGACGCCGCTCCGCGGCGACCTCACCGACCTCGAAAGCCTCCGCGCCGGCGCCACGCAGGCCGACGGCGTCATCAACCTGGCCTTCAGCAACGACTGGAGCAACATCGAGCCGGGCATCGAGGAGGAAGCACGCGCCGTCAAGACCCTCGCCGCCGCACTCGCGGGCAGTGGCAAGCCGTTCGTGCACGCCGGCCTCACGCCGATGCAGCCGGGCCACATCTCCACCGAGGACGACCCCGACACCACCCACGGTCCGGTCGGCGGCCGCGGCCGCACCTCCCAGGAGGTGCTGGCCCTGGCCGCCCAGGACATCCGGTCCTCCGTCGTGCGACTGCCGCGCTCCGTACACCAGCACGGGACGACGTACGGCTTCTGCTCGGCGCTCATCGCCGCCGCGCAGGAAACGGGCGTGTCCGCGTACGTCGGCGACGGCACGCAGCGATGGCCGGCGGTCAACCTGCTCGACGCCGCCCCGCTGTTCCGCAGCGCTCTTGAGGACGCCGCGCCGGGCACGGTCCTGCACGCGGTGGCCGACGAGGGCGACACCATGAGGTCGCTGGCCGAGGCCATCGGCGGCGTCCTGGCGGTGCCGGTCGAATCGGTGCCGGCGGAGCGCTTCGGCCTCATCGGGCAGGTGTTCGCCCTCGACATGGCGTCGTCGAGTGCCTTGACCCGGGCCAGGTTCGGCTGGAAGCCCACCCACCCGAGCCTGATCGACGACCTCGCTGCCGGCGACTACCCCGCACTGGGCTGAGGGTCGGGCCCCGGGTGGCCCGGACGCGGGGGAGTCGCAAGGCGCTGTCCGAGGGTTGCAGCGTCTCCCATCTAAAAAGTGGACTAAAAAGTCCACGTGGGTGGTCGATCGCAGTGGAGGCATCCCTGGCTCCATGTGGCGTGAACGTCGCTCGCCCCGGCTGATCGGTCAGTTCGCGAAACGGCTGTAATGTGGCGATGAGCTGCATGTTCTTGTCCGGGTGCGACGTCGACCCGCGTGCAGTCGGCAGGGTCTGCCCGACCCGTCGGGAGGGGGTTTGGCGCCGTAATTATTGGTCTGTATAGTCCTTCTTAGGGCAGTGTCCCGGGTGAAGGCGATCCGGAACACGAGGACGACAGCGTCATCCCTCACACGTCAGGTCGCCAGGCGCCCGGCACAATCCGGCCACGTCGCGGCCGGTGCAGGAGAGGCCCCGCGACGGAGCGGGGGAAGCCCTCCGAGCCCGACGTGGACCCGCCAACGACTACTCACACCCCGACCGGAGGTCGGTTCGCCGTGTCACGACTGAAAGCTCCCGCACCAGAGGACGTCCCTGCCGGCGCGCAGCGGATACTCGACAACGTCGGTGCGCAACTCGGCTTCGTCCCGAACATGTTCCAAGCCATCGCGTCGAACCCGACCGTTCTCGAGGGCGTCACGACCCTGCAAGGCACCTTGAGCCGGGTTCTGGACGCGAAGACCCGGCACAGCATCGCGCTCGCCGTGTCCCAGGCCAACGGCTGCGACTACTGCCTGGCGATTCACAGCCACGTCGCGACCGCGTTCGGCGGCATGTCGGGCGCCGACATCGAGCTCGGCCGCAGCGGCAGCTCGGTCGATCCCCGGCGCGCGGCAGCCGCTCGCTTCGCGCAGCGGGTGGTCGACAGCCGCGGGCGTGTCAGCGATGCCGAGCTCGAGGAGGTGCGAGGCGCCGGGTACACCGACTCCCAGGTCCTGGCGATCGTCGCTGTGGCGGTGCAATTCCTGCTCACGAACTTCATCAACAACGTCAACCAGACCGACCTCGACATCCCCACCGTCGACTCGGTCGGCACAGCCGTGGCCCCGTGAGCACGCGCGCCCGGAGCGGACGACGCCCGACACGGCCGGCGGGGGCGCGATTCACCCCGCCCACCCGGTCGGCAGATCCCTCACCGACTCGACGATGATTCAGGAAGGCTCGACATGGCGGGCTCCGAACTCTACGAGAACTTCATGGCGTTGCACACCCGCGACGGTGGTCTCGTCATGCCGAACGCCTGGGACGGCCTCTCGGCGCTGATGCTGGCCGACGCCGGCTTCGAGGCGATCGCCACATCGTCGGCGGCACTCGCCTTCTCACTCGGCCGCCTCGACGGTCGTCACGAAGTCACCCGCGACGAGCACCTCGAGCATGCGCGGCTGCTCGGCCGGCTCACGCGACTGCCCGTCAACGGGGACTTCGAGGACGGTTACGGCGACTCGCCCGAAGACGTCGCCGCCACCGTTGAGGCCGCCGTGGCGTCCGGACTGGCCGGAATCGGGATCGAGGACACCTCGGGCCGTCCCGAACAGCCCATCCGTGACTTCGACGAAGCGGTCAGTCGCGTACGCAGCGCTGTCGTCGCGGCCAAGAGGCGGATCGTCGTCACCGGCCGCACCGACAACTTCATCCAGGGCCGGCCCGACCTCGACGACACCATCCGGCGGTTGACCGCCTTCGCCGAGGCCGGCGCCGATGTGCTCTACGCCCCGTACCCGCCCGACCTCGATGCACTCGTCGCGATCGTCACCGCGGTCGCGCCGACACCGGTCAACGTCCTCGTGTCACCGTCGGACACGGTGCTGACCGTCCCCGAGCTGCAGATGGCCGGGGTGAAGCGCATCAGCCTGGGACCGGCGCTCTACGCCCACGCCATGGGGGCACTCGAACAGGCCACCAAGGCACTGGTCGCCGGCGACCTCGCCTCGGCCACGACAGGCATGAGCTTCGACCGCATCCAGGAACTGCTCTCCGGCACCACGAACTAGCCCACATCCCACGGTCACCGGCTCCTCGCCCACGATCACCAGAAGAAGGAACGTCGCAATGGATCTCGACAAGCTCATGAGCAAGCACCTCACCAGGTACTTCGACCCCAGCAAGACCATCCCGGAGGAGACGCTCCAGCAACTTCTGAGGTTCCTGCGCTCGACGCCGTCGTCGACGAATGTGCAGCCCAACCACTTCTACGTCCTCGCGACGCCCGAAGGAAAGGAGCGGCTGGCGGCCAACCTGGGAGAACGGTTCCAGGACAACGGCGAGAAGATCCTGAACGCCTCACACACCGTCATCCTCACCACCAGGGCTGATCTTCCCGAAAGCCACCTCGAGGCGGTGTTCGCCAAGGAGCGGGGCGACGGACGGTTCCCCGACCCGGCGAAGCAGGCGCTGTGGGAGTCGATGACCCGCGACTTCCTCAACCTGCGCAACTACGGCTACAAGGACCTGAACCACTGGATGGAGAAGCAGACCTACCTGGCGATGGGTCTGACCATGATGGCGGCCGCCGAGCTCGGCGTCGAGGCCATGCCGCTCGAAGGGTTCGACCCGACCAGTGTCGACAAGGCCTTCAAGATCCGCGAGACCGGGCACACCACGACCGTGCTGATGGCCCTCGGCTACCCCGATCCGGCGAAGGTGTACACCAGCCCGGTCTCCCGGTTCGACCACGACCAGCTGTTCACCTTCGTCTGATCATCCCCGGCCACCGGACCTGCCGTGGCCGACGTGCGAAGACCCGCGGACACCTCGGTCCTTCATGCCGGCCCGCCCCGGACCACCGGGCCGCCGACCGGGGCCGCCGGTCATGACGACCCGCCCGTGACCGGGCGGGCCGTGACATGCCGCGCAGTGGTCGGCTCCATCCACACAGTCAATGCGAAAGGGAGGGCCCTCATGTCGGGAGCCACCGAAAGTTTCGATCTCGTCGTCCTCGGCGGCGGCAGCGCGGGCTACGCCGCTGCTCTTCGCGGTGCCCAGCTCGGCCTGCGCACGGCGATGGTCGAGAGACACAAGCTGGGCGGCACCTGCCTGCACAACGGGTGCATCCCCACCAAGGCCCTCCTGCACGCGGGCGAGATCGCCGACCAGGCCCGCGACGCGGAGTCGTTCGGGGTGAAGGTCTCTTACGCGGGCATCGACATGGCGGCCGTGCAGCGCTTCAAGGACGAGACGGTCGACGGCCTCTGCCGGGGCCTGACAGGATTGGTGAAGGCGCGCGACATCACCTACATCGAGGGCGAGGGCCGCCTGTCCTCGCCTACCTCCGTCGACGTCAACGGCCGGCGCATCGAGGGCCGCCACATCGTGCTGGCGACCGGGTCCGTACCGAAGTCCCTGCCGGGGCTGGAGATCGACGGCAACCGGATCATCTCCTCGGATCACGCCCTCGTCCTGGACCGTGTGCCGAAGTCGGCGATCATCCTGGGCGGCGGTGTCATCGGTGTCGAGTTCGCCTCCGCCTGGAAGTCGTTCGGAGCCGACGTCACGGTCGTCGAGGGGCTCGGACACCTCGTGCCGCTCGAGGACGAGAACTCCTCGGACCTCCTCGAGCGCGCGTTCCGCGAGCGCGGCATCAAGTTCAACCTGGGCACCTTCTTCTCGAAGGCCGAGTACACCGACGACGGGGTCAAGGTCACCCTCGCCGACGGCAAGGAGTTCGAGGCGGAGATCCTCCTCGTGGCGGTCGGCCGCGGCCCGGTCTCCCGTGGCCTGGGCTACGAGGAGCAGGGCGTCGCCATGGAACGGGGTCATGTCCTGGTCGACGAGTACATGCGGACGAACGTCCCGACCATATCCGCCGTCGGCGACCTGGTCCCCACGCTCCAGCTCGCACACGTCGGCTTCGCCGAGGGCATCCTGGTGGCGGAGCGTCTGGCCGGCCTGAACGTCGTTCCGATCGACTACGACGGTGTGCCGCGGGTGACCTACTGCCACCCTGAGGTCGCTTCCGTGGGCCTCACCGAAGCCAGGGCCAAGGAGGTCTACGGCGCGGACAAGGTCGTTTCGACGAAGGTCCCGCTCGGCAGGAACGGCAAGAGCCGGATCCTGAGGACCGCGGGTGAGATCAAGCTCGTCCAGGTCGAGGACGGAGCCGTGGTCGGCGTCCACATGGTCGGCGACCGCATGGGCGAGCAGGTCGGCGAGGCACAGCTGATCTACAACTGGGAGGCGCTGCCGGCCGAGGTCGCCCACCTCATCCACGCCCACCCGACGCAGAACCAGGCGCTCGGCGAGGCCCACCTTGCCCTGGCAGGGAAGCCCCTCTTCACGCACGACTGAAGCAGGACGGGGCGTAACAGGTCCTGGGACCCCGCCGGCCCGGTGGACAGCGTCGTCGTCAGCAAGGCCACCGTCACAGGCAGGCAGACCATTCCCGGCTGCCGTGGACAACAGATACCGCGAGGTCAGTCATGCCGCAGCCATCACCCAGGCGTCCGCACATCGTGGTGCACAGCCCGGCCCTGGACGGCTCCCGCCGGGTCACCAACGGGGACGTGATCGTGGGCATCGCCTCCCACCTGGATGACGTCATCGAGATCCTGCGACTCGCCGACCTCGACCGGATGGCGGTCGAGGAGAGCGACCTCATCGAGTGGCAGGGAGGTGGACCGGACGAGTGGCCGGGACTTTCCGAACCCTAGTCACATACCGTGCCGCATGCGGGCGTCCGCCCAGGCGTCACCGCATCGGCACGCCCGCCCCGGCGATGCCTGCGCGGTTGCCGGGGTGTGGCTACTCTCCCTCGTCGACCACCCGATCCGCCAGGAGTTCCGCTCGGGTGAGTTCGAGCAGGCGACCCACCCAGTTCCGGCCTTCCCGCGGACCGCGGTCGGTCCAGTGCGGCGACTCCGAGATGCCGGTGTAGCTGATCCGGGCGTCGCCCGTGGACAGCAACACCTCGGCGAGCTCGGGGTGCTGGGTGAACTTCGCGCGCAACAGCGCGGCCATCATGGCGGTGCGGACCAGGGCCCACTCGGACCGTAGTGGGATGCGGCCGCCGGTCTCGTGAGCCTCGCGGACCGTGGTCGCATCGCGGATGGCATCGTGGTCGGAGCGGTCGGACGCAGCCAGGGCCCAGTAGCCGTGCAGCACCGTCGGATATCGCTGCCCTCGGTAGCGGAACGGCGCCGGGAACTCGTTGCGCAGGACGAAAAGGTCCAGTCGTTCGGGCGGCTCGCTCGGTGGGTTGCCCCGTTCGTTCGACGTGATCGCGGGAGTCCCCGCCTCTTGCGCATCATCGGCATGCAGCACTCTGCGCAGCTCACGGCTTTGTTCCTCGCCCCGGTCGCCGGCTCGGAAGTACTCCAGCACCTCGCGGTGCATCTCCGCCGTGGCGATCGGGCCGTCGCCGCCGACGGGCTCGCCGAGATCAGTGACCAGCTGCCGCAAGGGGATGTCCTGCCGGTCCATGTCGCCCAGTACGTAGACCCGCCGATGCGCCGGAATGGTCAGACACGCCGCCCGGACACCCTTCCGGTTGTCCTCGGTGGGCTCCTGCTGGTAGCGCCTGATCGCCTCCCAGCACCGGTCCGAACTGGTCGGCCGCCCGCTCAGCGACTCGATCTCGTCCCGCACCTCACCGACGAAGCCCTCGTCCGTCAGCGGTTCCGGATATCGGGCGGACCACCGGGGAGCCTCCCGGGTCGGCGATGGGGCCGGACGCTCGGGGTCGCTCAGAGCGATCGATCCGGACGCCAGCCGCTCCCGGAGCCCCCGTACATCCATCTGGCCCCCGCAGCGGATCGCGCCGTCGGCGTAGACGAAGAGATCAGCCAGGTGGTAGCCCCCGTACGACGTGGTCCACACGTGGCACCACGCCCCGTCGACCCGTTCCCCGTCCACCAAGCGGTACGTCGGCCTCGTCCATGCCATCCCCGCAGCGTAGCCCGATCGATCTTCACCCGAACGGGCGGGCCGCCGTGTGGCGCGGATCACGTCAAGGGGGTCCGGACCGCGTGCGGGCCGCCGCTGCCGGACCAGAACGCGAGTCTGAACACCGTGTATGGTTTTGTTCGTGATGCCTCGGCCGAAGCTGTGGGGGACCCCACCGGCCGGGCAAGGAACCAGCTCTTTCTGAAGGCAGGGCACAGCCATGACGCTCACAACCACGTCGTTCGGGATGCGGGCCACCGCCGCCGAGGTACTTGACGGAGTCGATCTCAGCGGGCGCCGGATGATCGTGACCGGAGGGGCGTCCGGTCTCGGTGTCGAGACGGTGCGCGCGCTGGCCGGTGCGGGAGCGGAGGTCACGATCGCCACGCGGAACCCCGCTGACGCGGAGCCGCTGGTCAAGGAGCTGCCGGGCACGCGGGCCGTCGCAGTCGACCTCGCCGACCTGGCTTCCGTCCGCGCCTTCTGCGACGACTGGAACGGGCCGCTCGACGGCCTCATCGCCAACGCCGGCGTGATGATGCTCCCCACGCATCAGGTCAACGCACAGGGGTGGGAGATGCAGCTCGCCACCAACTACCTCGGCCACTTCGCCCTCGCGGTCGGCCTGCACACCGCCCTGCGGGCTGCCGAGAAGCCGCGCGTGGTCGTGCTCAGCTCCGGTGCTCAGCTGCGGGCCGGGTTCGACTTCGACGACCCCCAGTTCGAGCGACACCCCTACGACCCGTTCGTCGCCTACGCGCAGTCGAAGACCGCGGACGTGCTGCTCGCCGTCGGGATCAGCCGCCGGTGGGCCGAACACGGCATCACCGCCAACGCCTGCGCGCCGGGCGTGATCCACACCAACCTGGCTCGCCACATGGACCAGGCGACCATGCAAGCCTTCGGTGCCATGGACGCGGACGGCAACCTGGTCACCCCCGACCACTTCAAGACCCCGGCCCAGGGAGCTGCCACCACGGTGCTGCTGGCCGCCTCCCCGCTCGTCGACGGTGTGACAGGGCGGTACTTCGAGGACAACCAGGAATCGCCCGTCGTCGACGGGGGCCCCGAGGTGATGGTGGGCGTCGCGAAGTGGTCGGTGGACCCGGCCGCCGCGGACCGGCTGTGGGACTACGCCCTGCCCGTGGTGCGCTGATCAGGAAACCTCCGGGCACAATGGGGGGCCGGCCCCGCGGCCGCACGAAGCCGCCGGCAGGCCCCCCATCGGCACGGGTCCGTTTCCACCTCGGGAAAGGTGGGGCGCGCCGCTCCGGAGGATCCTCGCCACCATCGCGGACCTCCTTCGCGCGAGCCCGGGTCGATGCGAGGCACGACACACACTGGAGGACGCCTGATGCGACCCACGACCCGACGCCAGGCCGACAGCTACGCCGCGCGTTCGGCTGCGACCCGGGCTCAGGTGACGTCCACCCTGGAGCGGATGCTCGCTTCCGGCACGGCCTTCTCCGACATCAGCGTCCAGAGGCTCCTGGAAGAGGCGGGTGTGTCCCGCGCCACGTTCTACGCCCACTTCCCGAGCAAGTCGGACGTCCTGGTGCGGCTTGCCGACGGTCTGCGGGAGTCACTGCTCGCGCTGGCACGGCAGTGGGACCCCGCCGCCGGCGAGGACGGGGCCGACCGCTTCGCCCGGTTCTTCGAGGAAGTCATCAGGATCCACCGCGCCCATCAGGGCGTGCTCACCGCGGTCCGGGAGGCGGCGGCCTACGACTCCGCGGTCAGCGACTTCTACGCGGCCAACCTCGAGGGCTTCGAGGAGACGACGCTGCGCACCGTACTGTCCGAGCAGGCCGCCGGCACGACGCCGGCCGGCGTCGACGCTGTCGCCGCGAGCCGGATCATCGTCTGGGGCGGCTCCCAGGCGATCGCACACCACATCAGCGTCGACGACGGCAGCCGTGACGCCGCCTTCGCCCGGGAACTCGCACGCATCTGGTGGTACGGCGCCTATCGTCGCCCCACCCACAACGAACAGGGCCTCGACCCGACTGAAGTGCCGTAGCCGTTTCCGACCCGGGGCGGCAGCAAGGAGGCTCGCGCGTTCGTGGGCCTCGGCCCCGGTCAGGGCGAAGGCGATGAGCAGGCCCTGGAGCGCTCTTGGGCATCCTCGTCTCCGCAGGCACCCCTCGGACCACACCACCAGGAGGTACCGGTGTCACACCCGCAACGGCTCACCCCCGAGGAGACGCTCGCCGATGCGAAGAAGCTGTTGAGCCTCCCGCGTATCGTCGTGATCTGCGGCTCCACCCGCTTCATGGCCGAGATGACCGAGGCCGATCTGCGGGAGACCGCAGCCGGAAGGATCGTCGTGAAACCGGGCTGTGACATGAAGTCGCCGCACGAACTGTGGTCCGATCCTCTCGAGGCCGAGGCGCTGAAGGTCCGACTCGACGATCTGCACCGGGCGAAGATCCGGCTCGCTGACGAGGTGCTCGTGGTCGGGGACTACATCGGAGACAGCACCCGGGCCGAGATCGCCTACGCCCGGTCGCTGGGCAAGCCCGTGCGGTTCACGCACCCCGAAGTCGACCCCGACGCCTGACCGACCGCTGCGCCGGATGGGCAGTGGGTAGGGCACTGGCCTGACTGCCGGGCACCCCGCACGTCGGCGCCGGCCGCGGGCAGTTCGTGTTCCCGGTGGGGTGGCCGACGGACTCGCCCTGGTCGTCAGAGATGGTTCTCGAAGTCGAGTTCGCTGGCCAGCAGTGCCGCGCCGGCCACTCCGGCGCGCGGGCCGAGTTCGGACAGCACGATCTGCAGGTTCCCGGTGGCGAGTGGTAGCGAGCCCTTGTAGACGACGCTGCGGATCTCGGCGAGCAGCAGGTGGCCGAGCCCGGAGACGCCCCCGCCGATCACGATCATCGACGGGTTGATGAAGCTGACCAGCGTGGCGAGGACCTGTCCCACCCGGTGGCCGCCGTCCCGGATCAGGTTGACGCACGTGACGTCGCCGCCGGCCGCGCACTCCGCCACGTCCACCGCGGTGAGGAGGCCCTCCGCGGCGAGGCGTTCGGCCAGCGCCGGCGACTGCCCCGAGCGGGCGGCGGCGGTGGCGTCCCGGGCCAGGGCCACACCGCCGAAGAAGGCCTCCAGACAGCCGGTCTTGCCGCACGCGCACGCCGGTCCCTCGGCCTCGACCTGGATGTGGCCGATGTCGCCCGCGGATCCCTCCGACCCGCGGTAGATGTGGCCGTGGACCTGGACGCCGCAGCCTATGCCGCTGCCGATCTTGACGAACAGCAGGTTGTCGACGGCCTTGGCGACCCCGGCGTACCCCTCGCCGAGGGCCATCACGTTCACGTCGTTGTCCACCACGACCGGGCAGCCGTGCGCGCGGGTGAGGGTGTTCCGGACGGGGAAGCGGTCCCAGCCCGGCATGATCGGCGGGGAGACCGAGATCCCCTCCTTGAAGCTGACCGGCCCGGGCAGCCCGATGCCTATGGAGTTGAACCGCGCGCAACCGGCCTGGTCCGCCATCTTGTTCAGGAGTTCGTTGACCCTGTCCAGGACCGCACGCGGGCCCTTGCGGATGTCGGCTGCCTCGGCATAGGAGGCGATCGGGTTCAGCCCTCCGTCGGTGATCTCGATGTCGATCGAACTGGCCCCGAGGTCCACCGCCGCGAAGCGGATGTCGGGATCGAGTTGGACGAGGGTGGAAGGTCGGCCGCCGCGAGAGGTGGCCCGCCCCGCCTCGAGCACCTTCCCGGCGGCGATCAGGGCTTCGAGTTCCGCCAGTAGCCTCGGCCTCGCCACTTCCAGCTCGTCGGACAGCTGCGCGCGCGACAGCGGCCCGAGGTCGCGCAACAGGCTCAGCACGCGGTACTGGATGCTCACGGGCCCACTTCCTGGGTATCGGCCGAATGTGTGACAAAACGTTAGAGGCGTCACTTAATAAGCGTCAATGGCTTTCACGCGAATCGTCGAAAGTTAAATCCGAAACGAAGAAAGCGCCGGTGTGCCGGGAAGTCGGCCGACGGGAATGCCCGTTGGGACGGCCGGGCATGTGGACGGACTCCAGGGCGGGCGGCCGCCGTCCCGCGACGGCCGCCGGAGAGCCCTGGAGCCACCGGCGGGGTGCTGCCCGGCCCCGTGACGGCCGGGCAGCACCCCTCATGTCAGCCGGCCAGGCCTCCCTTCACGGCGAGGGCATCGCGGGCCAGCGCGGTGCGCGCGGTCGCGTCGGTCACCAGCTTCGTGTCCGCCGCCAGTTGCGCGACCTGGTCCAGGACGGCGGCCGCCTGGTTGGTGCGCCCTGCGTCGGCGTGGGCCCGGGCCTGGTCGAGCCGGACCGTCAGGCGCTGCCGGCCCTGCTCGGTGAGCCGGTTCTCCGCACGCAGCTGGGTGATCAGCGTGTCCAGCTCGTCGAAGGAGGTGGTGGTGGTGAAGTGCACCGTGCGCGTGGTGGTGTTGCCCGCCGCGTCACGACCCGTGACCACCAGGTCGTGGCCGCCCAGCGGCAACCGCCACAGCAGCAGGGGCTGACCCGGGGTGACCGCCGTACCGTCCAGCGTCGCCGTCGCGGTCGGCCCGCCGGAGACGGCGTCCGTGACCGTGACCACCGGCGTCGGGCGCTGGGAGTCCCCGTAGGCGGTGTCGGCCGTCACACCGGTGACCGTCACCGCGGGTCCGGTCTTGTCGATCCGGACGGCGACGGTGCCCACGGCGGAGATGTTGTTGGCGGTGTCCGTCGCCCGGTACCGGATGGAACTCATGCCCTCCGTGGAGAGGGTGACCGTGCTGTTCGCGCTCAGCCAGGTCGTTCCGCCGTTGAGCGAGTACTCCCGGCTCTTGATGGCCCCGTTGTCGGCGGCGTTGACGGTCAGCGACACGTTGCCGGTGTACCAGCCGTTGCTGCCGCTGGGCTGGGCCGGGTTGAGCGTGGCCGTCACCGTCGGCGGGGTCCTGTCGGCGATACCGGACCCCTGGAAGGTGAAGGAGTCCACGTCGACGCCGCCCGAGGAGGTGACGTAGAGCTGCCCGGTGCCGGTGGGAGCCGAACCCAGCGCCGTGTTGACGGTCTGCCAGCCGTCGCCCGCCGGGACCGTGATCGTGGCGAACGGGTCGGACCTGGGCGTGCCCCAGCGCAGCGACAGCGTTCCCGCGCCGGTGGCACGGGTCTGCACCCCGGTGATGCCCGCGAAGGACACCGGGTCGTAGCCGATCCAGTCGCCGTTGTCGAAGGCGGTCAGCTTGCGCTGGCCGGAGGCGGTGGTGTCATCGGTGATCGTGACGCCCTGAGCCGAGTCGTAGTGCTCGCCCTGCATCAGCGCGGGGTTGAGGACGACCTGGGCGTCGCTGGTGGCCGGGGGCACACTGCCGGCGCCGCGGTCGGTGTAGGTGAGACCGAGGACGCCGAAGACGTTCTCCGTGTCACCGTGGCCGGCGTCGGCCGGGGTGGTGATCGCACCCGAGCAGCCGGTCCCGCTGCTCACCGGGTGGCCGTGCTGGTTGTGGCCGAGGCCGAGGGTCCAGGCGGCCTTGGTGCAGTCGACGTTGGTACCGTCCTCAGGATCGTCGATCCGGGTGGCGTACGGCACCACGTCGCCCCAGGTGAAGAAGCCGCCGTTGGGGGGTGAGGTGAACGCCACCGTCGGAGCGGTGTTGCCCACGGTGATCTGCTTGCTGGTCAGGCCGGTCTTGCCCTCGGGGTCGGTGACCTTGAGGCGGGCCTGGAGCTGCCCGTTGTCGGAGTACGTGCGGCTTGCCGTCGGGCCGGTGGTCTCGAAGGTGCCGTTGCCGTCGAGGTCCCACTGGTAGATGAGGGCGCTGCCTTCCGGGTCGCTGGAGCCGGTGGCGCTGAAGGAGACGGTCAGCGGTGCCTGGCCCGAGGAGGGACTGGCGCTGATCACCGCGGTGGGGGCCTTGTTGCCCTCCGCGTAGTCGATCCGGTAGAGGCCCGCGTCGGGGTTCTGCCGGAAGAAGCCGTCGCCGTAGTCGAGGACGTAGAGCGCGCCGTCGGGGCCGAACTCCAGGTCCATCGGGTTGTCCCACGGCGGGATGCCGTTGCCGGAACGTTCGCTGTTGGGCAGGACGTTCTCCAGCTTGGTGACCGGTCCGTCCGGGCCGGCAAGGGTCAGGGCGGCGACGTAGTCCTGGGAGAACTCCCCGAAGAAGGCCTTGCCGTCCCAGTAGGCCGGGAACTTGCCCGGAGCGGGGTTGGACGCGTCGTAGTGGTAGACCGGGCCGCCCATCGGGGCCTGTCCGCCGGGGCCGCCGGGACCGCGGAAGGCGGTCAGCTCCGGCCAGGGCTGGTCGGTGTCGCGGTCGCCGTACCACAAGGTGGCCGCCCTCGCCGGGGGCAGCTCGGTGAGGCCGGTGTTCCAGCGGGAGTCGTTGACCGGCGCGGCGCAGTCGAAGGCGGGGCCGGGGGTCAGGGTGGCGAAGTCGAAGTCCCGGTAGGGACGGGTGTTGTCACCGGTGCAGAACGGCCAACCGCTGTTCATGGCGGTGGTCGTGGTGTCCCACTCGACGTAGCCCATCGGCCCGCGGTTGGCGTCGGCGTTGCCGGCGTCGGGGCCGTAGTCGCCCCACATCACGGCGCCCGTGGCCTTGTCCACCGTCATCCGGTACGGGTTGCGCAGGCCCATCACGAAGATCTCGGGACGGGTCTTGGCCGTACCGACGGGGAACAGGTTGCCCGACGGGATCGTGTAGGACCCGTCGTCCTGGACGTGGATGCGCAGGATCTTGCCGCGCAGGTCGTTGGTGTTGCCGGAGCCGCGGCGCTCGTCGAGGCCGGGGTTGTAGGTGGCCGCGTCGTTGATCGGCGTGTAGCCGTTCACATTGGGCCCGGACGCGGGGGTGTTGCCGCCGGTGGACAGGTAGAGGTTGCCCTGCGCGTCGAAGTCGACGTCGCCGGCGACGTGGCAGCACTGACCGCGGTTGGTGGTGACGCGGATGATCTCCTGGGCGGTGGACAGGTCGAGCTGGTCACCGGTCCACTTGAAGCGGGTGAGGGTGTCGTAGCCCTCCCACTGCTTCCAGTAGGCGTCGGTCTGCCCGGCCGGCAGCCGCTCGGGGGCCGAACCGGTCGGAGTGCTCAGCGGCGGCGAGTAGTAGAGGTAGACCCAGTGGTTGGTGGCGAAGTCCGGGTCGAGGGTGACCGTCTGCAGACCCATCTCTGAGTTCTGGTAGACGTCGAGGTGGTTGACGACCTTGGTGATCCCGGTGCCGGGGTCGGTCATCCGCAGATCGCCGTTGCGGGCGGTGTGCAGGACGCGCAGATCGGGCAGCACGGCGAGGTCGATCGGCTCGCCGGTGTTCTTGCTGAGCGTGACCTTCTCGTAGTTCGACCAGTCCACGGCGGGGTCGGCGGCAGCGGCGGTCGCGAGCGCGTCGTCCGGGTGCGCCTGCGCGGCCGGTGCCAAGGCGAGACCGCTCAGCATGGGCAGCGATGCGAGGAGCACCCCGGCCATGAGGCCTCTCAGGGTACGGTACACAGTGATGCGTCTCCTTGGTCTGTGCCGGTCAGGAGGTGCGCGGCCGGGCCGGCCCGCCGGTTGCGCCGTGGCAGCGGCGCGTCACCGGCGGGCCGGGCCCGGTGGGGTGCCTGCGATCAGGCCAGCAGCTGATTCAGCGCGGTGAAGCTGCGCTGCGCGGCGCCGAACGAACCCGGCGGGTTGGGCTGGGTGTTGGGCGCGGTGTCCTGCTCCCAGATGCCGACGTGGCTGCCGCGGGCCCCGATGTCCCGGATGAACTGCTGGTACGGCAGGACGCCGGCGCCGAACTCGACGATGGAGTAGCCGTCCGCGCTCGAGTTGGCGGCGCCGTCCTTCATGTGGAACAGCGGGTACCGGTAGGGCTGGTTGCGCACGTAGGCCGCGGGGTCGAAGCCCGGCCAGCGGTGCTGGCCCACGTAGGCCCAGTACACGTCCATCTCCAAGTAGACGTAGCGCGGGTCGGTGTTGCGCAGGAAGACGTCGTACAGCCGGACCGACGGCTGGTCGGTGGCGAAGGCGAACTCGCCGGCGTGGTTGTGCTGGTACAGCTTCAGACCGCGGGCGGCGGCCGCCTGCCCCCAGGTGTTGAACTCCTCGGCGGCGGCGAGGTAGCCGGAGACCGTGTTGGAGTTCGACGGTGCGTTGGCGGTGCCGACGTGCGGCATGCCCAGGATCTGCGCCGCGTCGAGCTGGGCCTGGAGGTTGGAGCGGAAGTCCCCGATGCCGACATGGCTGCCGATCGCCTTCAGGCCGTTGTCGTCGAGCAGCTTGCGGATCTCCTGGAGCGTGATCTGCCGGCCGAGGATCGAGGTGTTCTGGGTGTAGCCCGCGAACTCGATCTCCTTGTAGCCGATGCGTGCCATCTCCTCCAGGACGACCCGGAAGCCCAGCGAGCTGACCTTGTCGCGGACGCTGTAGAGCTGCAGGGAGATGCGGTCCTTCGGGATGGACAGGATGCTGGGCGCGGCGGCGGCGGACGACGCCGTGGCGGCGCCGACGACGGAGGCGGCGGCGAGCGCCACGGTGACGCCGGCGGTGGCCCGCAGGAAGTCTCTGCGGTCGAAGGATTTGTCCAGGTGGCCCACGGTCACTCCTTGGGGGATGCGGCGAAGAAGAGTGGGGTGTGAGGTGTGCTGTGGTGACGCTGCCGAGCGCTGGTCGTCCGTGGACGGGCCGGGATCACAGCCCGCTGCCCGCGGCGGCCGCCTCGGTCTTCGCCTGCGCGGTCCGCTCCGCCACCTTCGCGGCGAGGTCGGCGCCGCGGTCCTGCGGGGCCGCCTTGGCGGCCCGGGCGAGCGACGCCGAGGGGGCGGTGGTGGTCGCGGCGATGCCGCCGCGCACGCGGGCCAGCGGGCCCACCTGGAGTGCGGGGCTGTTGTCGGTGGCGGTGAGCTTGCCGCGGACGATGGTGTTGTCCAGGACCGCGTTCGCGTTGTTGCCGGTGACCGCGAGGTCGCCACCGAGGTAGGTGGCCTGCGCGCAGGAGCTGAGCGGGCCGTCGCCGCCGAGCTGCAGGTTGTCGGAGTTGTCCTTGTACACCGTGTCGCCCTCGACCTCGCTGGCGCACAGGACACCGCCGAGCGTGTTGGCGCTCACCGTGAGCGTCTTGCCGACCGTGGTGTCGTAGACGTCGGTGTAGAGGTTCGCGTCACCGGCGACGGCGCCGGAGACGGTGGTGCCCGAGATGTACAGCTCGCCGGACGAGGCTCTGATGTCTCCCTTGACCGTGGCGTCGACGCTGTAGAGGAAGCCGTCGACGGCTGAGATGCCGCCGCTCGCCGTGGTGTTCTGCACGTGGACGCCGAAGGCTCCCTGCTGGGTCACCGCGCCCTTGACGCTGCTGTCGGTGATGTCCAGGTAGGCGTTGTTCCCGACGGCGACGGTGCTGCTGAAGGTGACGCCCTTCGCCACGAGGTCGGCGCCGGCCTCGATCGTCACCGTGCCCTTGACCTTCGTACCGGTCAGCGTGCAGGACGCACCGGCCGGCACCACGAGGGCGCCGCTCACGGTGACGGCCCCGCCTTCTCCCACACAGGTGGTCGTGAGCGCCGCCTGCGCGGGCGCCGCAATCGTGACCAGCCCGCCCGAGGCCACCAGCGAGGCTGCGACGAGGTACGAACGGATCTTCATGGGGCTTCCCTTTCTGCTGCGGTTACGGCCACGGCGACATGCCGCGGCCGGGAACCCCCGCCAGGGCGGGGTGCTGCGGAGTGCGGGACATCTGTGACGAGGGAAGGCCGCCGCTCGCGGGCGGGTGGAGGTCGGCTGCTCGTCGGAGGTGAGGACGCGTCACGTATGGCCCCGGCGTGCGGGGCGGGTGGGTTGCAAGGCCGCACTGTCGTTACATCGGCGCAACATCGTGTCGATCGGCTGGAACGCTAAACCGGGGTCCCCAGTGGTGTCCAGAGCTTTGGACGCAGTCACCAAAATCTTTTTGGTGAACCGTCAAAAGATCGCCGTCATCGGTGAATTGAATCCAATGAATGGTGGATAGCACCTTGACAGGCGTGACGCTCTGCAGCACGCTCGTGACGCTTCGCCACTTGGCGAGCGGTTCCACGCACCACCGTCATCCCTGACAGGAGCGCGCATGCCGACCGCAGTGTGGATGACGGGCGCCCGTGGCTGCGTCGCCACCACGGCGACCGCCGGCCTGTTCGGGTGTGCGGGTCTGACCGGCCGCACCCTCCGGAGGCGCGACCGAGCCTCCCCTCCGCTGATGTCGGCCTTCCTGGCTGGTCCGACCTGGTCGTGGGCGGCTTCGGCGTAGCCGATCCCCGCCCGGCGGCCTCCGTAGGGCATGACCGGACCGTGCGAGGCCCCTGTCGTCGCCGCTTGTGGCCTTGAGTGCGGTTGGCGGACGATTCTGTTCGTGACCCGCGGACCCGTACGGCTCGTCGTGAGTCGGGTCGCTGGACGGGTGGCGGCGCAGCTGCCGGCGAGGCGTGGACGCATCGCGGCCGGCATCGGCCGGACCCGCTGGGGTGAGAGCCCGCCGCCCCCTGAACAGCGTGGGGACCCGGGTCATGCCGACCCCGGTTACTCGCGCCGGCGGGTGTAGGCGCGCTCGCGTGTGCCTCGTGTCGTGCGTTGTCGTGTTGCCGGTCCGTCAATCCGTCAGGATGTGGAGGGCCCGTGCCAGGGTGGGGATCATCAGCGCTGCGGGGACGAGGTGAAGCCCGAGGAGGGCGGTGGCGGTGGCGGTGTTCGCCCCGGACAGCAGGGGCGGGGCCAGGGAGATCGCGGTCAGCGACGCTGCCGTCCACGTGAACCGCTTGGCGGGATGGGCGCTCCAGCGAAGAAGAGCAGCGGCCAGCATGACGCCCACGGCGGAGAAGAAACCGGTCACCACGGCGAACCCGGCCAGTGGGATTGTCTGGCTTCCGTCGGGGACCTCGAAGTCGACGCCGGCGGCCTGGGCGAGCGCAGCGGCGAGCGTGGTGGCGGCCGTTGCCGCGAGTGCGGCGATGAGGCCGGTGGCGGCGAGCTTGCGGAGCCGGCGGGTGCGGCTGGTCCGGCCGGGTGCCCGGCCTGTGACGACCCCGCTGTCATGGGTTTCGTTCAACTCGCTTCTCCGTCATTCGGTGAGTGGCCAACGGCGTGAGCTGACCGGGATGTGACGGTCCCGGCCCCGTGCGGGGGATGGCGCGTAGCTCCGTCCGCCGCACGCGCACGCGGGTGACGACGCCGGACGTGTCACGCCAGTGCGCACGACGTCACACGCGTCATCGCGCGGCGTCTGTCCCAGGGCTACCGCGTGCCGTCGGCCGGCAGGCGGTCCGGCAGTGCGAGGTGTGGGAACCGGTCGGCGTGGAAGATGACGATCTCGGTGATCAGCCCGCCGGTGATGCGCAGGACGTCGAGGGTCAGCGGCAGGTAGGCGCTCTCGCGCTCGTTCCAGAGGTAGAAGGCGACGGCGGGCTGCCGGTTGACCGACGTGGGCATGCCGCGCAGTCCCTGCATGCCCTCGAAGCCGTCCTCGATCCAGCCGGTCACCACCGCGTCGCGTCCCACGGACAGGCCCGGCGTGGGCGGCATCGAGCAGCGGACGTCGTCACGGAGCATGCCGGCGAGCCGGGCCACGTCCGTGGCGACACTGGCGTCGGTGAAACGGCGCACCAGCTCGCGCGTCCCGGAGTCCTCGGCGCCGCCGCTCCAGTCCTGCCGCTCGACGGGCAGGTGGTCCCGCAATCTGGCGCGGGCCCGCTGCAGCGCGCTGTTGACGGAGTGGACGGAGTCACCGAGGAGCTCCGCGACCTCTTTCGCCGGCCAGTCGAGCACGTCGCGCAGGATGAGTACTGCGCGTGGGCGTGGCGCGAGGTGCTGTACGGCGACGAGGTACGCCAGCTCGATGGTCTCCCGGGCGACGGCGACGGCCTCCGGCCCGTCGGTGCCGGCCGCGGGCAACTCGTCGAGCAGCCGGTCCGGGTAGGGCTGAAGCCACGGCACCTCGCCGCCGGTCGCGGGCTCCGGCCGGCGCTTGGCGAGCAGGTCCAGGCAGGCGTTGGTGGCGATCCGGTACAGCCAGGCGCGGAACGTCGACCGCCCCTCGAATGTCGCCCGCCCCCGCCAGGCACGCAAGAACGTCTCCTGCACGGTGTCCTCGGCGTCCTCGATCGACCCGAGCATCCGGTAGCAGTGCATGTGCAGCTCCCGCCGGTGCCGCTCCGCCAGCCCTGAGAACGCCGGCTCGTCGGCCTCGCCGAGCTGACTGCTCCCGCCCAGCTCCTGAGGCCGTGTGTCCGCACCCATCACGTGATCCTTCCGTCCCGTGGAGTCCTGCTGTAGGTGTGACGGGTACGGGCGCGACAACTCATCACCAGGGCCGCCCGGGAGGGGATGCCGTCCTCGAAGAGCGGGCCGCTGCGGTCTTCGTGTTCCAGAGGGACGACCTGGACCTTGGACAACTGGGGCCGCCTGCTGCGTCTGAGCGGTTACGGGGATGGCCTCTTCGATCCGAGGATGATGCCGATCAGCCCGCCGGTGGCTGGGCCGAGCCATGGACCGAGGTAGGCGAGGGTGGGGACGTCGACGTCCCAGGTTCGGAGAGTCGTGATGATCAGGCAGAGAAGACTCGCCTGCGCGATCAGATAGACCGTGATCTTGCGCTGTGTGGTCCAGGCTCGCACGTGCTCCACGAGCTTCTGCCTCATCAAGCCCCCCGCCGGCCGTCGCAGCACCGTGGACGATGTTAGGGCGTGCAGAGGGCAGGTGGGCGCGGCGCCCCACTGGTCAGAGGCAGCCTGGTTCGCCGGTGTCGATGAACCGTGCCAGGGCCTCTGTGAGTTGTTCGAGGAAATGCTGTAGGTCGTCGGCGACTTGGTCGAGTTCGGGCTCGTCCAGGGTCGCCGTCCGGGTACGCCAGATGGCGCCTTCGCGGTTGGTGAGGTAACTGCGGCCGCTGCCGTCGCTGCCGAACACGAGCCCGGGTTGGGGATTGATGCCGACGGGGATGGTCGCGTACGCCGTCAGCATCCGGAGGGCGTCCGGGGCGGAGTGGATGAAGTAGCCGTTTCCGACGTCGTCCCACACGACCTCGCCTACGGTGTTGTAGAAGGTGATCAGATCATCGGGCGCCTCCACCCCATGGGCCAGTGCGCGCGCTGCCTCGCGGTCGTCGTGGTCAGCCGGCCGCACGAGGTTGGGGCCGGGAGGACAGTCGTGCCTGCGTTCGAAATCTTCCGTCACCTGGGTGAGGGCATCTGAGACGGTGCCGGCCCATGACGAGACCCAGCGCGGCGACAGCGGACGCTCACTCATGGGGCGGATCATGCCACGCCTCGCGGACACCTCTGCCCACTCACGTGGGCCTGCTCGGCCCACTTACTGATCGTTCAGAAAGCACTCAGCCACGACGACGCTTCGGGCGCGAACGCCACCTGCCGGGGCCGCCATTGGCTGCCGATCTCGGATCTGTTGCCCTCGTCGTGGTGACGTACTGCGCGTAGCGACGACGTGCGTCGGTCAGGCTATCCGCCCCGTTGGGGCCGCCCCGGACCTCGTCGGCGTCCGGGTCGTCCTGCCCATCGTCCTCCCAGCTGCACTCGTCACAGATCTGGAATTGTCCGCGGGCTTCCAGCGTCAACAGCTTGCAGCAGGGACAGGCATACGGACCGCTGGGCGGGTCTGCTCTGGGCGGTTCTTCGGGCGTTGTCACGCTCGAGTGTTGCATGATCTGCGCGGACCGCTCTGGGCTGGTCGCGCCATTCGAACCAGGGGTGCCCCAGACACGGGACGCATCTGATGTGAACCCTGTTACGACGGTTTGCGGGCTTACTCGCCGGCGCGCTCACCGTGCAGCGTCCCAGGTCACGGTCCGGCCCGCCCAGCCGAGGCCGCCACCCCTGGGGCTGCCCGTCGCTCACCGCCCGCTCTGGTGCGCATCGTACGGTCGGGCCTTCCTGGCGTGCGACGCGAGTGGCGACGGGGGAGACCGGCGAGGTGCCGTACGGCCAGTGCCGGGAGTGGGCGTGTCAGTCGTGTACGCCGGCCTCGTCGTCGGCCGCGTAGGCGTTCACGATGAAGTCGACGACCAAGCTGCGCCGCTGGTCGGCTTCCTTGGATCCGTACAGCATCAAAGTTCCGTGCTCCTCGCCGTCGATCGCGACGAGGCGCTTCTGCGGTGCGGCGGATGCCTCGTAGAGTTCCCGGATCTGCCGCTCGTGCCCTCCTTGCATGTCGTCGTGCGCGACCATGAACAGGGAGGGTTCCTTGATCTTCTTCACCGCCGCCACGGCGTCGCCGTCGCAACGTGCAGGTGAGGAGAGCAGAGCCAGGCCGACGATGGGAATGCCGCTTTCCACACCCTGCGTGGCCGCGGTGGTTCCGCCGCAGGAGGCTCCCGCCAGGAAGACGCGCTTCGTTCCGAGGGCCTTCAGCTTGTCGAAGGCGGCCTTCGCGTCCAGGGAGCTGGAAGCGGCGGACTTCTCGGAGGCCACATGGTTGCGGAACTCCGGAAGCATCACTCGGTAGCCGCGCCCGGCGAACTCCTCGGCGAGGTCGAGGAAGTTGCAGATCTGACCTCCGTACTGGTGCCCGAAGTAGACGGCGTCGGGCCCCTTTCCCAGGATCAGGGTGGAGAGGTGCTTGCCGTCCTTTGTGGTCAGTGTGGTGACGTACTGGTGCAGGCGCTTGGGAACACATTCGTTGACGAGGTGTCCTGACCGCGTCCGCACGGTGGACTCGGGGGCCGACGCCGGGTACTCCACCGGCTTCTCGGTGACAGCGGGCTTCTCGGTGACGGCGGTCCCCGATTCCTGCGGGTGGACGACCACGGACTCCCTTGGGGACGGACTCCTGTCCGCCGCCGGCACTGGGGCAGTCGAGGCGCAACCGCCGAGTACCGCGGCAGCAGCAACCAGGGGCAGCGCTGCGATGCGATGACGGGCGCGGCGATTCCAGGGCAAGGAGTCCTCCTGAGGGTGCGGTGTCAATTCTCTGGACGCGTTGTCGACGGGTTCGGTGACCCGTCCATGCGTAGAGACGTCGGAGCCGCCATGAGGTTGGAGAATGTGACGGAGGACACCGCCCCCTTTGTGGAGGCACCCGGCGTCGCTCACGCTCCGCCGCGTGTCGGCCGGGGTGGGTCCACGGCATGAGGTGCCCGAAGCCGAGGAACCGGGCCGAGCCCAGTTCCCGGCGATCGCACCGAGGACGGCGGCCTGGCTGGTCGAGGCCCCAGTGAGTGGTGGCCTCCGGATCAGGCCGAAGACGGCCGACGTGGTCGCGCTCGCCAAGCCTCACAGGGCCGCCGACCTCGCCCGCGCGATGCGCACCGCGGCGACGGTCGGACGGTTCGCCGAGGGTGACCTTCTCTGGGCTCTGGAGCACCAGGGCGAGCACGACCGGGAGGAACTGGTTCGCCGCGGCGAGACGCACGTCTGTCAGCGCGGCACCTGTGCCTGGTCAGGCTTCGGCTCAACCTCGGTCGTCCTGGTCGTCGACCAGGCCGCTGGCAAAGGGGAAAGCCTCCAGGAACTCCCTCCGGCCCGGGTCCTGCTCAGCCTCGGCCAGGTCGGCGAGCACCTTCAGGAAGCGATCGTGCTGGTCCGGCGGCAGCTGCCCCAGCACCCAGCTCACGCTCTCCATCATCTTCACCGCGGAGTCGGGGTCGACCTCGTCGTCCTCGCAACTGTCGAGGAACCAGACGACGTCGACGACGAGTCCGGCAAGGACGGGCACCAGCGGGTCCGTGTCACTCATCGGGGCAACTTATCCGATCCCCGTGACTGTGATGCCACCACCTTGCCGACGGGCACCTCGCGTCGGCCCCGACCGGGAAGGAGCACCCGCTTCATGAACGACAGTCCTGCCCACCCGGTCTGCGACGCCGCCACGGAGGCAAGCCCTGGTGAGGACGCCTCGCCGATCCCCGTGCCCATGCGGGCCGCGCTGCGGATCATGGGATGGGTCTGCCGGTGCTCGAGGTGTGGTCCGGATCCGGTTGCTTGGGCGGGGCCCGCGGAACGACCTCACGATAGGTGACTTGTGGGTGGGCGCGGGCGGGTTGGGCCCGAGGGTGGGGACCTTGTCTCGGCGGGAGTGGGCGGGGATCATGACCGGGTGCAACGGCAGCAGGAACTCCACGATCTGCTCGTACGCGCCGGACTCACGGTCGTCGAGGACGTGCGCCCGGGCAGCGTGTTCCCGCCGGAGGTCGGCTGGCGGATCGCGCGAGGGATCGCGGCGCCGGACGCAGGGGCCCGCGAAGCACTCGATGCCGCGTGGTGGCGCCGTCTTCGCGATGCCGACGGTGAGTTCCTGGTGGCCGTCCTCAGGCACCGGATCGGCGGCAACGACTCCTGGTGGACCAGGGTCCGGGACGTCGGGAGTGGTGTGCCGGGGTTGACCGGCGACCCCGGGTTCGTGGCGCTCTCCCTCGACGGGCAGGTCCTGCTGGCGGAGGTGCCCGGCGAGGAAGGGCCTCGGGTGACCGCCCTCGACCGGCTGCCGGAGCGGCTGGAGGAGGCCGCCGTGGCCGCCGGGCTGGAGACGGAGGCCGAGCGCGCCGAGGTGTGGGCGGCGGTGCCCGGCCGGCCCGCGTGGCCACTGCATTGGGCGGAGGGGATCGGCTCCAATCCGGCTGCGACGGACGACCTGCTGATCCGGCTGCTCGATGTGGAGGTCGGCTTCCTGCACGGATGCGACCGGCCCGCCGTCCTCGACGCCGCCGTGGCGCACCCCGATCCGCGGGTGCGGTCAAGGCCCGCCGACACCTTCCGGCCCAAGCTCACCTCCGACCAGTGGGTACGCCTGATTCGCGCCGAGCCGTCGCCGAACCGGCGCGTGCTTTGGGCGGAGCACGCCGGCATCTGGGGCGCCGAACTCCCCGAGGACCTGTACGACGACCTCCTCGCCGGCCCGTCCCGCGCGCAAGCCGCCGAACTCCCGGGGCTCCCCGCACGATACCTCCCCGGCCTGGCGGCCGACGCCGATCCCCGGGTGCGGACGGCGGCCTGTGCCCGGTGGAAGGACCTCGCTGTGCCGTTGCAGGAGCGGCTCGTGGCCGACACCGACTCCGTGGTGCGAACGGCCGCGCTGCTCGCCCACCACACCGGTGTACCCATGCCCCGTGAGGTTTTCGCCGCCCTGCCCGACCCGCGACGCGCACTCGAACGGTGCCGCCTGGCGTCCGGGCTGGAGGCGGAGCTGGTCCGTGACGGGGACGCGGAGGTACGCCGGGCGCTGGCCGCCAACCCGGGCCTGAGCGCGCGCGGCGTCGCCCTGCTGGCAGAGGATCCGCAGGACGACATCCGCTCCGTGGTGGCAGTGCGCCCCGACCTCGCCGAGGAGCAACGTGCCGCGGTACGCCACGACTTCGACCCGGCGTTGCTGTCGCACACCCTGCCCTGGGTGGCAGACCTGCACGGTGACGCCGACGCGATGCGCCGCCTCGCCGCGTCGTCCCACCCGCTGGTCCGGCGCAGCGTGGCCCGAGCCCGGCACCTCCCGCCGGACGTCCTGGCGCGCCTGGCGCAGGACGAGGACCGGGTGGTCCGCCTGTTCCTCGCCGAATCGTGCGAGGACGCGCCGGCCGACCTGCTGCTGGAGGTCTGGCGCTGGTGGGACGGCAGCTTCAGCCACCCCGGCCGGCCCCGCAGCCACCCCAACTTCCCCCGTACGGGCCTGCTGCGCCACATCACCGACCCCAGCGCGCGGATGCGCCGTCTGGCCCTGGACGATCCGGAGTCGACACCGGCCGACGTCGCACGCCTGGCCCGGGACCCCGAGGCCGAGGTGCGCCGCCGCGCGGCTGAGGACCCCCGGCTGTCACCGGCCGACGCGGTGCGGCTGCTGAACGACCCGGAAGGCTACGTCCGCGGCGCGGCGGTGCGCAGTCCGCGGCTGCCGGCCCGCGTCTTGGCCGGGCTGCTGCACGACCGCGACACGGCGAGCGAGGCGGTCACCAACCCGGCGATCCCGGTCCCCGTCCTGTACCGCATCCTTGCCATGGCCGCGGCAGTCCGGCGCTGAACACCGGCGCCCCGCACGCAGGCCATGCCGGTCCGATGCCCTTGCCATGGCCGTGCGCGGGTCTGCGGACCGAGCGCTCGCGTATGACCTGTACGTGCGGGGTGTGGTGGTCCGGGCGCTGCGTCGGCGTGCCGTCAACGACCCGGCGTGCGCGAACGCGGAACCTTCTGGGCGGTGGCCCGGGGGCCCCATGGGGCGCTCGCGACGATCCCGGGGGAGGCCAGCCCCAGCGCGGCGTTGTCCTTGCCGCCGCGCATGTGGTTGAGCCAGCGTTCGTACCAGCTGAGGAAATCCGGTGCCGAGGAGACGTTCGGGGGCCAGAAGCCATCCGCGTTGCCGGTGACCACACGGCCGGCAAGGGGACCCGTCACAGCGATGAGGCACAGATCGCTGCAGCCCATCTCGATGATGTGGAGGAACAGGTCACCGTGCATCGGGTCGGAGCGGTCCGCATGAGCGAATCCCCGAGGGCCGCCACCCGCAGGCTTAGGGTTCATCGTGAACAGCCTGCACCTGTCGAGCGGAAGAAGACCGTAGAAGGGGCCGGCACCACTGCCCCCGAGTCCGATGAGAAACGCCCGGTAGGCCGCCGGCAGCACAACGTGGTGCTCGGTCTCGAAGGCGTCGGCTTCTGAAGGGCTGATGCGTGGGCCGAGGCGGAACTGGTGGCGTTCCTCGCAGATAGAGTGACTACGGCGTGCCCGGTACGGCATCTTCGCCAGCTCGGAGCGTATGCGGCGTATGCGGGAGTCCATCGGAGGATCTCTTCTCTCGTCTCCGAGACTCTACTCATCGGGCCCACCGAGCCGCATCCGAGGGTGGGTAGAACGGCTGCCGGAGGGCACAGGAGCGCCTCCGGGTAGCGGGGTCTCGATGGTGCCTGCGGGGCCGGCCTCGTGCGTGGCAGGATGACGGCATGTTGATCAGAAAGGGCGATGCCGCGTAAGCGCCCGGGGGCCGTCCGCGCTGAGCGGTGGCGGCCTCGCAGACACGTTGTGGTTCGGCGGATTCGGGGCGTTTCCGCGAGGACTCGTGCAGCTGTCCGCCGTGTCGAGGATGAGCGGATGTGGCCTGGTGCAGTTGCTGATGCGCTCGCCCGTTTCGAGTGGGCGTTCAGGCAAACCGGCCGTTATCTGAAGGCGTCCCAGGTCTGGCAGCCCGGACTGGAGGTGGAGTATGCCCGCGATGACTTGGAAGAGGTCATGCTTCACCTCCCCTGCGGTGCCCGGCGCGACCTCGGTCGGCTGGTTGCCCGCATTGATGACGAGTTCGAGCGTCGCACCTTGCCGAATCCTGCTCCGATGAACGCGTTCACGGTGGGCGGTTGGTGGTGGTCGAGGATCCGTGAGCACTGAGGATGCTCATGAAGTCTCCTGCGCCCGGGTCGTCTCGTGGCCGACCCATGGACTGGTGTGGCCTGCCTGGTCGGCGGCGCCGGCCAGGCAGGCCGCAGGTGGCCGTGCTGCCGGATGCGGTGACCCACCACATCCCGTGCGTCCGGTTGCTGCCCCTGGTGCTGGGCCGTGCTCATGAAGACGGGCCTCAGCGGTCCAGCGTGGTCCGGAACCAGGCGAGGGTGGCGTCGATGGCCTGTGGGTGGGGCGTCGCCGGCAGTGGGCCGAAAGTGTCCGTGAACCTGGTGGCGTCGCTCACGAAGGGACGGTCGCGCTGGTACCAGGATTCTCCGAGGGCACGGACGGTCGAGTTCACCAGGCCAAGACCTCGTTGCATCGTGCGGCTGACGGCGGCGAACTTCTCGGGCAGGCCCGCTTGCGCGAAGACGAGCTCCAGGAACCGGCGGCCCGTCAGGGGGTCTGCCGTGGGGATGTGCCAGGCCAGGCCGTCGGCCCGCGCATCGTCGCCAAGGGTCACCAGGCCTTTGGCGAAGTCGGGCAGGTAGCTGAGCGAGTGGGGCTGGTCCAGGGAACCCACCCAGCGTGCGACCTTGCCCTGCAGGGCTGCGGCGAACACGTTCGTGCCCGTGATGCTGTTCACGCCGCCAGGACCGTAGTAGTCGGATGCCCGGCCCAGTGCGACGCGAAGTTCGCCCGCCTGATGAGCGGCCAGCAGCGAGTTCGCCATCTCGGCGCGGACGCGCCCTCTGGGGTTGCCGGCCGCGTACGGCATGTCCTCGGTCATGGGTGTGGTCACGGGGCCGTACATGTACAGGTTGTCCGCGAACACCAGCTTGGCGTCCGCAGCCGCCGCGCCTTTGCGGACCGTGTCGGTCAGCGCCGCGAACTCGTGACCCCACCGGTCGTAGGGCGGCGCGGCGCAGTGGTACACGACGGAGGCGCCGGCGCACGCTGTCGCCGCTCCGTCGACCGAAGCGATGTCGCTGCGCATGACCTCGACGCCGTCCGGCACGGCGAGCCGGCCGCTGCGGTTCACCGCACGGACACGGCGGCCTCTTGTGATGAGTTCCTTGACGACGGTGCCGCCTACGGCGCCACTGGCGCCGAGAACGACGTGCAGTTCGGATCCCGCGGACATGAACCCCTCCTGTTCTCGCCCTCCTGGCTCGGTTTCGCCAGGGAGACAGGATATTTAGTAACGGCGTTATGAAACATCGTTGCGTTACCCTTGTCAACCATGGGCCGCCCACGCATCCGCGACTACGACGAGCTTCGCCGACACCTGTTGGACGCGGCGGGCCGCCTGCTTGCCGAAGAGGGTCCGCAAGCCCTGAGTACCAGGCGGGTCGCGCAGGAGGTGGGCGCTTCGACAACGGCCGTCTACAACCTCTTCGGAGACAAGGCGGGCCTGCTGCAGGCGATGTTCCTGGAGGGGTTTGCCAGGCTGGCCGAAGCGTTTGCCGGGGTGCCTTCCGACGGCGATCCGGAAGCCGAGCTCATGGCGCTGGGGTACGCCTACCGAGCCGCAGCCAAGGCCAATCCGCACCTGTACGAACTCATGTTCAGTCGGCCCGTGGCGGACTTCCGGCCCGACGAGGCCGCCCTGGCCCAGATTCAGGGCACCTTCGAAACCCTGACCCGTACCGTAGCCCGCTGCATGGAGGCTGGCCGGTTCGTCCCGGCCGACCCGTACGACATCGCCGTCCAGCTCAATGCCCTGGTCCACGGCCTGGCGAGCCTGGAACTGCGTGGGGCGCTGGGAACGGCTCCGCAGGCCGACCACCATTGGCGCATCGCTCTGGAGAACAACCTGCGTGGCTGCCGCCAACCCCCCACCACCGACGGACCGTGACGACCCTGACATTCCTACGCCGCAGCCACGGCACCTGTCGTAGCGGCACGTGCTCTCGCGGCCGGCGGAGCTCCAGCTGCTGCCGGATTTGGAGTTCGAGGCGCTTACGCGCCAGGCTCACATGCAGCCGGTTGCCGCGAGGCCGGGTCCGTCCCGGCGACCCGGCCCCGTGCGGGATCCGGGCTCCGGCAGGATAGGGGCATGCATCTCGACGTCCTGCGAATCCGTGACGACTTCCCCGCGCTGAGGGAAAAGGTGGCCCACTTCGACGGGCCGGGTGGCTCACAGGTACCCCGCCAGGTCGCCGAGGCGATGGCCGCGGTGATGTGCTCGGGCATCTCCAACCGGGGGGCGGTGACAGCCGCGGAGCGCCGTGCCGAGCAGGTCGTGAAGGAGGCGCGGCAGGCCATGGCGGACCTTCTCGGTTGCGAGCCGCGCGGCGTCGTCTTCACCCGGTCGGCGACGCAGGCGGCGTACGACGTCTCCCGTGCTCTGGCGCGGCAGTGGACGGCCGGTGACGAGGTGGTCGTCACCCGCCTGGACCACGATGCCAACATCCGGCCGTGGATCCAGGCCGCGGAATCCGCCGGCGCGGTGGTGCGGTGGGTCGCGTTCGACCCCAGGAGCGGTGAGTTGAACGTCGACGCCGTGCGGGAACAGCTGTCCGGCCGGACCCGGCTGGTGGCCGTCACCGGGGCGTCGAACCTGCTGGGCACACGCCCCGACGTGGCGGCGATCGCCGCGGCCGTCCACGACGTCGGAGCCCTGCTGTACGTGGACGGCGTGCACCTGACGCCGCACGCGCCGGTCGACCTGGCAACCCTGGGCGCCGACTTCTTCTCGTGCTCGCCCTACAAGTTCTTCGGCCCCCACCATGGTGTCGTGGTCGCCGATCCCGGACGGTGGGAGGAACTGCGACCGGACAAGCTGCTGCCTTCCAGCGATGCCGTGCCGGAACGTTTCGAGCTGGGCACCCTGCCGTACGAGATGCTCGCCGGCACCACCGCGGCCGTGGACTACATCGCCTCACTGGCGTCCTCCGCGGGCGACCGGCGCAGCCGGGTGCTGGAGTCGATGCGAGCGGTCGAGGCATACGAGCAGGAGCTGCTGGGGCGGCTGCTGGAGGGGCTGTCGGGCATCGGCGGGGTGCGGCTGTACGGCGCGCCGGCACGCCGTACGCCGACGGTGTTCTTCTCCGTGGAGGGAGTGCCCGGCCGGGAGGTCTACGAGCGGCTGGCGCGGCGCGGTGTGAACGCCCCCGCGGGCAACTTCTACGCGCTGGAGGCATCACGGCTGCTGGGGCTCGGCGACACCGGCGCGGTGCGTGCGGGGCTCGCCGTGTACGTCGACGGCGAGGACGTGCAGCGGCTGATCGACGGTGTCGCGGAGGTTGCCGGTTGAACTGCGTCGCGGCGGCGCACGGTACAGATCGCCGGGTTAGACTCGCGCCCCGGACGCGCGAAGGAGCGGACACGTGAGCGCAGCACCCATACGGTTCGGCATCGTCGGCAGTGGATGGCGGGCCGAGTTCTTCACCCGGCTGGCGAAGGCGCTGCCCGAACGGCTGGCGGTGGCCGGCGTGGTGACGCGCTCGGCCGAACGAGCCGCCCAGGTGGAGGCGGAGTGGGGGGTGCCCGCGTTCCGGACGGTCGACGAACTGTGCGGCAGCGGACCGGAGTTCGTGATCCCGTCGGTGCCGTGGGATGTCACGCCCCAGGTCGTACGGGAACTCGTCGAGCACGGGGTGCCGGTCCTCGCGGAGACACCGCCGGCGCCCGACGTGAACGGGCTCCGGAGTCTGTGGGATGCCGTGGGAGGCGCGACGCGCGCCGGGGGCGGCGCACTCGTCCAGGTCGCGGAGCAGTACACGCTGATGCCCGGCCACGCCGCCCGTATCGCCCTCGTACAGGAGGGGGTGATCGGCGAGGTCACGTCCGTCCAGGTGTCCTCGACGCACATGTACCACGCGATGTCGCTGATCCGGCACACTCTGGGCGTCGGCTGCGGGCCCGTGACGGTGACGGCCCGGGCCTTCACCGCCCCGCTCGCGGACCCGCTGTCCCCGGGCGGCTGGTCGGACGACCTCACGCCCAAGGACGCCGTCACCACGCTCGCCCTCCTGGACTTCGGCGGGGGCCGCACGGGCCTGTACGACTTCACGGACAACCAGTGGTGGAATCCGCTGCGCGCCCGCCGGATGGTGGTGCGCGGATCGCTCGGCGAGATCGTGGACGACACGGTGGTGCGGATGGCCGATCCGCGTACGCCCGTGGAGTCCCCGCTGCTGCGCCGCCGCACCGGCACCGACCTCAACCTCGAAGGGGCGGAGGTGCACCACATCTCGTTCGACGGACGGGTGGTCTGGCGCAACGACTATCTGGGCGCGAGCCTGTCCGAGGACGACCTCGCCGTGGTGGACCTGCTGTGCCGCACCGGCGCCTGGGTCCGGGACACCGGCCCGGAACCGTATCCGCTGGCCGAGGCCTGCCAGGACCATCTGCTGGCACTGGCCGTCGAGGAGTCCGCGCTCACCGGGGCGCCGGTGACGACCGCGGTGGAGGCCTGGGCGGCCCGCTGATCCCGCCGGCCGCCCGGCCGCCTTCGCGCCCGTCCGCGGCGCACTGACCGGTAGCATCCCAGCCTCGTTCACGAGGGCCCGGTGTCAGTGCGCTCGGGCATAGTGCCGGTCATGATCAACGATTTGGACAGCGTCGACTGGTCGTCCATGGGCACCGCGTACGGGCCGGCCGGTGATGTTCCGGCGTGCTTCGGGAGATGACCTCGCCCGATTCCGAGGTCAGGGAGAAGGCGTTCGGCGCCTTCTACAGCGCGGCCCACCACCAGGGGGACGTGTATCCGTGTACGGTCGCGAGCCTGCCGTTCTTGTTCGACATGGCCGATGACCCCGCGACTCCCGACCCTGCCTCGGTCGTCGAGCTGCTGCTGAGCATCGGCCGCGAAGCCCTCGACCGCGGCGAAGGCATCCGCTTCGCGCCGGACGGCACTGCGTCGACGGCCTGCGAGGACGGTGCGGCGATGATGCGTGAACGCGCGGGCGCCTTCGTCTCCTACGCGTCGGATCCGGATCCGCGCGTGCGGCAGGCAGCGATCGAGGGCCTGGGTCTTTTCCTGGACGACGCCCACCGCGCGGTCGCGATCCTGCGGGACCGGTTGCGGGCGGAGAGCGAAATGGCCGAGCGGGTGCTGGTCGTCCGGACCACGGCAAATCTTGCGCTGCGCCTGCCCGCCACACGGGACTCCGTCACGGCATGGCTCGACACCCTGGCCGACGACACGAGCGGGGACCCCGACATCCGTCTTGCGGGCCTCGTGCACCGGGCCCGCTTCGCCCCGGCGAGCATCACCGACAGCACCATTTCCACGGTGATCGATCTGCTGCGCCGGCTCACCGCCGCACCGCGCACCGGGACTGATGACAAGAGATGCCGAACCGGTTCCGGGGCGTGCGCGTGTACTGCCGACACCGGAACTGTGACAGCCCAGGACGTCCCACCGCAGATAGCCGCAGCATTCGCCGACCTCGAACGGCACAACCGCACCCACGCGCCCACCACATCCCTGCTGAGCAGCCTCCACGGGATACTGGACGAGCGTCTGCCCGAGCGCATGGCCCTGCTCGGCGAACAGTTGCGCAACCCGGATCCCGCCACCCGCTACGACGCGATCCGCATGGCCAAGGAGCTGGTCGGCTCCTTCAGAGGAGACCACGCCGGCCTCGTCATGCTCATCGCGGAGTGTCTGCTGCCTGAGGACCCGTACACCGCCGCCGCAGCGGCGGAGAGCCTGGCAGGCATGTTGCCCGTCTCGGAGCCGGCCCGCGAAGCCCTCGCCGCATATGTCATCGCACAACGCACCGCTCACGGACCCGACGTATGGGCGACGCCCCATCCTTTGCTGCGCCGCGCCCACCAGGAAGCCGTCATGGCGCTCGCGCGAATGGGAGACGTGCGAGCCCTGCCGGACCTGCTGACGGCGCTGGACACCGACAGCGACGCCTGGCGTGCCGTACAGGTCGCAGGCCATCTGCGATCCGGGGCCGCCGAGCTGGTGCCTCGGCTGACCCGGCGTCTGACCGACACCGACTTCTCGGGTGAGTGGTCCGCCATGAGCAACGGCGCCCTGATGTCCGCCCTGGCCGAACTGGGCGATTCGGCTGCCGTTCCGGCACTCACGGACGCTGTCACTGCCGCGGTCCGACACGAACAGTGGTCTACCGCCGTCTCCGCCGTGGAGGCGCTCGCGTCCTTCGGCCCTGAGGCCGCACCGGCGCTGGATGTGGTCCGCCCGCTGACCGACGCGCAGGACGTGGCTTTGCGAACAGCGGCCACCGCCGCGGTGTGGGAGTTGGAAGGGGACGCGGTCGGCGTCCTGCCACACCTGGAAGCCCTGCTCGACAGTCACCGCAGCCACGAGGCGGCCGATGTCCTCGGCCGGATCGGTCCGCCCGCCCGGTCCGCGGTGCCGCGCCTGAGGCAGATGCTGCACAGCAGCGGATACGAGTGGACCCGCATCCATGCCGCGGCGGCCCTGTGGAACATCGCAGGTGAGGCCGAAGCCGGCGTCGTCATGTCGACGCTGCTGGCTGCTTGGGAGAAGAACGGCGCGACCTCGACCCACGATCTGAGGTGTCTGAACGTGATGGGACCGGCTGCCGCACCAGCCCTGCCGCGGATCCGGGCGGAACTGGCACTGTCCCGCCGTTTCACAGGTGTCGCCGGCGACGAGGAACGGCAGCGCCTTTGCCGCGCCGTCCTGATGCGCCTCGCCTGACCCCCAGGCCTCACCGACGGTGCCTGGTGGCCGGTGAGGGACCTCTGGTCCCAGTCCGGCAGCCCGTACTCATCCCTGCGGGTGCGGGCATCGATGGGGAACGCTCCTCCGCGGTACTGAACTTGACGGTAGCTCAACACAACATGTGTGGCGCATGATTGAGGCGGCTGTGTTGCCGAGAGGGAGGTGCCCCGTCCCGATGAACCGTAAGACCAGAATGTTCTTGGCCGGTATGGCCTCCGTGAGCGGCGCTGTCGTCGGCGCGGGCCTGCTGCACAACCGCAGGCCTGATCGCCGGGAGCACCTCCGTGTCACGGTCTTCGCCGAGCCCGGTTTCATGGGGCGTAACGAGACGCTGACCTGGACCGGCGGCGAGCGCGAGGTGGTCCCGCTCACCAAGGTGCAGCTGCCGCGCATCGGCTCGATCAGGTTGGAGCGGCTGGTGTACCGATTCCAGCCCGAGGTGCGGATACCGAACCTGTACATCCTGTGGCACGCCCTGACCGAGCGCCCGGACCGCACCGACCCCGAGGGCGGCCTGGCCAGCTTCATCGCCATAAACCAGCTCGCCGGCATGTTCTCGGCGGGTCTGTGGGAGCCGGTTCCGGAGTCCAGGGCGCGGTCCAGACTGCGGCTCTGGGCCGGGCGTCCCGGCCATTTGCTCCCCGCGAACGAGGAGAGGGGCGCTTCCGGTAAGGCGGCCCCCGGCAAGGTTGCGGCCTCCAGTGGGGCGGCCGTTCCCGGCACCGAGCCCTGGCACGACGTCCTGGCGAATACGCCCGACCTCGGCTCCTGGAGCACTCGCACCCGCTACCTCGAACTCGGCTACAAGGACGCCCGCGGCCCTCGCGGCTGACCGGCCGCCATTCTCGTTCGCTGGATCCGGTTCGTGTAGGCGCCGACGGGGGATGTCGGATTGTCATGCTGCGCGGCAATCGAGGGCAGCGGTCAGGTAGTTCGTCTCTTGGCTACTGGCGGCTCCCGCCCCGCCTGCTTGCACGGCTGGAACGACGCCACCGGTGATACCACCGCCGTCGTGTGGATCGTGGCCCCGCGGGCGGTGTCACGCCCCCGAGGGAGGTGTGCAGGCGTGGTTCACCCTCCACGCGAGAACAGCGGCCCCGATGGGTAGACCTGCAATGGAGCCCAGGCTGTCTCCGAAATCTTCGCCGCTTGTCGAGATCTGCGCCCCGAGCATGCTGCCGAGCACCGATAGGCCCACGACGATGGCGAAGGCTGTGGCGATGCCCGAGCGCCAGCCTCGGGGACGCTTCCGGCACAGGTCGACTACCGGCCGGCTCGCTCCGACAACCACCACCATGGTGAGCGGCTTGAGAGCGTCGTGGAGCTGGCCGAGAAACCACGCAACGAGCACCAAAATCCCCAAGGGAACGAGATACACGAGCTGTAGTGAAGCCGTCTCGGCAGCCAGGTCCCATGGGCGGCCGCCCACCGGATCGACCGTCGTGATCTCATTGTTGTTGCTGGTCACGCCGGGAGCGTAGCTGGTGCCGCGGAGGGAATACGACCCGCCGGCAGTGACCGGCAGCCCCCCGGTCGACCACCACGGCACGGACGTCGTCCCGGCTGCGGTAAGCGGAGCGTCCGCGAGCAGGAGGCGCTGGGGGCCACGCATGGCCCCCACGGCGGCGCGGGATCCGGGTGGTGATCCCACACCCCACCGACCAGGCCGACCACCGCAAACGGCGGCGCAGCCACGGACGGCAGACCACCGGCCTTCGACCGCGAGGCCTATGGACCCCGCCGCGCTGCCCGCTGGGAACCGTCACCCACGATCCAGGGCCACGTTCCCAGGCGCCACCACGACAGGACTATGGTGACTGGGCCGCACGATCGTGTTGCGAGTTCTAAGGTACGGCCTATGTCTGATATGTCCACGCCTAAGGGGCGCCTCTGGGCGATCCTGCTCGGGCTCAACGCTGTGGTTGCTACGTCGACGATCGTGGTGTGCAGGCAGAGCAGGACACCGTGGACCGAAACCTTGGTCAGTGCGGGTGTGATTGTTCTTGCGGGCCTGATGGCCGGCCCATGGGCGATACGGCGGGCCCGGAGAAGGGTCGAGGAAGCAATACGGCAACATCGTTGATCCTGTTCCGTCGCCGCCGGGAAGGCGACGGCGGGGGGTGAGGTGATGACACGCCGTCGTCGCCGGGGCTTGAGGGTGGGGCCGGCCGACGCCGGAATCCCCCCCCGTAATGACCGCGCTCCTGCACGATCAGGGTGACACCGAGCGAGCTCGCACCTGCTGGCAGCAAGCAGCGGACCCTGGCGACTGAACGGCTGCTCCCCAAGCACCGTCGACGGGGTCGGCAGACACTGATCCGCCCCTTTTCATCCGGTGAAACGGAATCCGGCGCCTACCTGCACGAGAGCCGGACCGGCGGGGCGCTCGAGGTCGTGGGCAGCTGAGCGTGCCCCGGCCCACCGTACGTGTCCGTACCGAAAGGTACGCTCCGGCCATATCGTGCGGCAGATGGCCGTGCGGCCCGGCGGCGGGTACGAGAGCCGGGACGGCCGCGGCCGCCCCGGAGGCCGACCAGGTGGCCGTCCTGGCGGTGGCGTCCCCGGCAGCATCGTGGTCCCACCGCGGCGCACCCGCCCCGAAGGCCAGGACGTCGTGTGGCAGGTCGAGCAGGTCGGGAAGTCGCTGTACCGGCTCCGTAACACCGGCACAGCCATCGCGACAGGCGTCCGTATGGACCGCGCGCGGATGAACCGGATCGTGCGAAACGTTCCGGAGGACGCAGTCGTGCACCCCGGCGGGGCCACCGAGTTCATCATGGCCGGCGTGGCCGGCAGCCGGATCCCGGCGCAGGTCTGGGTGACCTGGGAAGGCCAGGACGAACCGGTGGCCGTGCCGGTCCCTGCCGCCTGACCTCGGAACGCGAGCAAGCGACCACGAACGGGCTTACGACAGGACGCACGACGGTGCGGGCGCCGGTGGCCGCTTGGCAGCGGCCACCGGCGCCCGGTGCGTCACGGCTTGGGCGGTGCGGTGTTGCAGTCGGGGACCCCGACGAGCCAGGCGGCTCCCTGGATGTAGATGTTGGTCATCCAGGCCTTGTAGTCGGGCAGGTAGGCCCAGGCGTCGTTGGAGTAGCCCTCGGCATCGACGCGTTCGGCGTGCTTCTGGCACTGCACGCGGATGGTGGTCGGGCCGGGGAAGGCGTAGACGCGGCCGGCGCTGAGCGAGGGCGCCTGCTTGGTCCACACTCCGCTGCCCCAGGTGCGGTGGATGTGGCCGGTCACCGTACCGGTGTTGACGCGGACGGCGCCGTAGTAGTCGCCGCCCAGGCGGACGTCGCTGACCATGAGGCGGGTGCCGGACTCCTTGGCCTCGACCATCTTGCCCGCGCCGAGGTAGATGGCGATGTGGTGCAGGTCGTCGGAACGGCCCCAGGCCAGCAGGTCGCCGGGGAGCAGCGGCGCCAGGCCCTGGGCGGCGGTGAAGCGGTTCGCCGCTCGGTGGGTGTAGTACTGCGTGCTGGCGGTGCCGTTGAGGATGTCCGAGCCGGCGGCACGGGCGTAGGCGTGGCGGACGAGGCCGGAGCAGTCGAAGCCGAGCCGCTCGGGGTCGTGCGCGCTGTCGGGGTCGGTCGGGTCGATCTGGCCGTAGGTGGCGCCGGGTTGGACGCCGTGGCCGCCGCCCCAGGTGTACCAGGTGCCGGCCGTCACCTCGGCGCAGGCGGCGGCGATGGCGGCTTCGGCGGCCGCCGAGGCCCCCGGGGCGAGGGCGCCGCACGCGGCGGCTTCCCGCCCCGAAGCGTTCGGCGGGCCGGCGGCGGCGGTCGCGACCGGCGCGGCGAGGAGAAGGGCGAGCAGGGCGATCAGTGTGTGGACGACTCTGGTCCGGTGGGCCATGCCGGGATCCCCGTTTTCTGGTGGTGTGCGGAACTGGTCGGACAGCAGCCTGTGGGCCGCGCCCTGGGCCCGTCGAGGTGCGGGGCGTCGCCCCGTTGCGGTGGGCAACGGGAAACCTTCGGGAAACCCGCGCCCACCTGGAGAGGCGGCCGTCACCCCCGGCGGGGGCAGGCGGCCGTCCGCGGCAGTTCGGACGCGGGGACACCGGGCAGCAGGGCGGCGAGCTCGCGGGCGTCCAGGCCCGCGCGCAGCCGGCAGATCGCGGCCAGCCGGGCCTGCGGGTCGAGGTCCCACAGCCGGAGGGTGCCGTCGGTGCTGCTGCTGGCGAGGGTGCGGCCGTCGGGCGCGAAGACCACGCTCCACACCGAGTTGGTGTGCCCCGTCAGCGTCGCCCACCCCCGGCGCGCGCCGACGTCCCACAGGCGCACGGTGCGGTCGGTGCCGCTGCTGGCGAGGGTGCGGCCGTCGGGGGAGAAGGCAACCCCTCGCACGGAGCCGACGTGGCCGGTCAGGGTCGCCTCGGTGCGGTGGCGGTGTACGTCCCACAGCCGGACGGTGCCGTCGTTGCCGCTGCTGGCCAGGGTGCGGCCGTCGGGCGCGAAGGTGACGCCGCGTACCGCGCCGGTGTGGCCGGTGAGGGTTGCGAGCCGGCGGTGGGTGGTGACGTTCCACAGCCGGACGGTCAGGTCGTCGCCCGCGCTGGCGAGGAGGCGTCCGTCGGGGCTGAAGGTGACGTCGTTGGCGTAGTCCTCGTGGCCGGTCAACACGGCCAGCGGGCGGCCGTCCGCGGTGTCCCAGAGCCGGACTGTGCGGTCGCTGCCGGCGGAGGCGAGGATGCGGCCGTCGGGCGCGAAGGCGACGGCGAAGACCTGCCCGGTGTGGCCCGGCAGGGTGTCCAGCAGTCGGTGCCCGGCCACGTCCCACAGCCGGACGGTGCCGTCGGAGCCGGCGGAGGCGAGGGTGCGGCCGTCGGGCGCGAAGGCCACCGAGAAGACCGTCTCGGTGTGGCCGCGCAAGGTCGCCGCCAGCCGGCGCCGGCCCGCGTCCCACAGCCGCACGGTGTGGTCGGTGTCGGCGGTGGCCAGCAGGCTGCCGTCGGGGCTGTACTGGGCCTGCCACACCTCGGTGAACGGGCGGGCCGTGAGCGCCCGGCCGGCGAGGTTCCACAGCACCACGGACTGGTCGAAGCCGGCCGTGGCGAGCAGGGCGCCGTCGGAGGTGACGGCGACGCCGAGCGCGTAGTCGGTGTGGCCTGCGAGCACGCCCGTCTGGCGCCCGCTGTACACGTCCCACAGTCGCGTCGTCCCGTCGCCGACCGCGCCGGCGACCGTGGCGCCGTCGGGTGTCCAGGTGACGGCGTTGATGTCGTCGCTGCTGCCGGACAGCGTCGCGGTGAGGCGGCCGGTGCGCACGTCCCACAGCCGCACCGTCCGGTCGATGCCGCCGGACACCACGGCGCGGCCGTCGGGGGAGAACGCCACGCCCAGCACCCCGTCGGTGTGGCCCCGCAGCACGTCGAGGGAGCGGGCGCGGCGCAGGTCCCACAGGCGTACGGTGCGGTCGGTGCCGGCGGAGGCGAGGGTGCGGCCGTCGGGGGCGTAGGACAGCGCGTGCACGGTACCCCGGTGACCGGGCAGCGAGGCGGTGACGCGGTGCGCGCCCGTGCTCCGGCGCACCTCGATCGTGCCGCCCGAGGTGGCGACGGCCACCTCCCGCCCGTGCGGGGCGAACGCCACCGCGCGGGCGGCCCGCGTGGCTGCCGGGAGGGTCGCCGTCATGCGGCGGCGGGTGACGTCCCAGAGCTGGACGGGTCCGCTCGTCGACGTCGCCGCGAGGGTGCGGCCGTCGGGGCTGAAGGCGAGGGACCGCACCGGCCCGCGCACCGGCAGTACGGCGACGGTGCGGTGTCCGGGGACGCTGCGCAGGATCACCGTGCCGTCCGTGCTCCCCGTCGCGAGCAGCTTGTCGCCCGGGGCGAAGGCCACCGTGTTGACGGGGCCGCGGTGTTCGTCGAGCCGCGCGGCGAACGGCTGGGACTGGGTGCTCAGCAGGGCGCCGCGCGCCTCGGGGGTGTCGTGGGTGCGGAAGGCCTGCTCGGCCAGCAGCATCGACGCCTCGGGGCGGCCGCCGGCGAGGGAGGCCGAGCGAACGGCGAGGGCCTGGGAGTGCGCGACGCGTTCCTGGCTGCGGGCGCTCTCGCGCTGCTGGTAGGCGAGGCCTCCGGCGGTGACCGCGAGCCCGAGCAGGACGGCGAGGGTGGCCAGCAGGTATTGCCGCAGCCGGGCCTGGCGTCCGAGCTGCCGGCGGTGGCCGTCCTCGGCGGCCTGGCTCGCCCGCAGGAACTCCGCCTCGCCCGGATTCAGGCGGCTCCATCCGTCGGATTCGTCGGCCCAGGTGCGTACGACGTCCAGCCGGGTCCCGCGGTACAGCGCGGAGGGGTCGCGGCCCTCGCTCTCCCATGCGGCGGCGGCGTGGGCCAGTTGCTGGTGCAGCAGCAGTCCGGCGCGGTCGGCGTGGATCCAGTCGCGCAGCCGCGGCCATGCCCGCAGCAGCGCTTCGTGCGTGATCTCGACGGTGTCGCGGTCCAGGGTGATCAGCCGGGCCCGTACGAACGCGTCGAGCGCGGCGGCGGCCCCCTCCGCATCCGTGAACTGCCCCATCAGCGCGACCCTGTTCACGCGCCGGCGGGTGACGCCGCTGCCGTCGGTGACGAACACCAGGCGGGACAGGATGCGGCGGATGGTGCGCTGTTCCGCCGGGTACAGCCGGGCGAACACCGTCTCCGCCGTCCGCGCGATCGCGCCCTGGATCCCTCCGGCCCGCTCGTACCCGGCGACGGTCAGTTCGGCGCCCTCGCGTTGCTGCCAGGTGGCCAGCAGGGCGTGCGAGAGCAGGGGCAGCGCGCCGGAGGCGGTCTCGTCGCCGTTGCCGTTGCCGCGGGTGGTGCCCGGTTCGACGTGCAGCCCGGCGTCGCGCAGCAGCAGGGGGAGCAGTCCCGGTTGCAGGGTGAGTCCGGCGAGTTCCGCGGGGCGGGTGATCGAGGCGCGCAGTTCCACCTCGGACATCGGGCGCAGGACGAACAGCCCGTCGGTGAACACGGGTGCGAGCTCCGGCAGGTCGAGGCAGTTGCCGACGAAGTCGGCGCGGACCCCGAGGACCACGATGCCGGGGGTGTGCGGGTCCGCGGTCGGCGGTGGGCCGGACAGGGCGGCCAGCACACGGACGAAGGCGCGTCGTTCGTCCTCGTCGGCGCAGGCGGTGAAGAGTTCCTCGAACTGGTCGACGATCACCACCGGACGCGACGGCGGCGGGCGCCGCTCCCCGGGCGTGGCCGGTGGCCCGCCCGGGCGGGCCTGGATGGCCGCCGGCAGCGCGGCGGGCTCGCGCCGGAGCTGCTCGGCGGTGACACCGAGGTCCTCGCCCAGGGCCTTGGAGGTACGCTCCAGCAGTTCCTCGAGCGGCCGCGCGATCGGGGTGAGGGTCACCACCGGCCATTGGTCGGCCCCCGGCATCGGGAAGTCACCGCGCCGCAGCGCCGGGACGAGACCGGCGTGCAGCAGGGACGACTTCCCCGCGCCGGACGGCGCGACGAGCATCAGCGGCCCGCTGCCGAGCCGTTCGAAGATCCGCTCGATCAGCACGGCGGTCGCCCGCTCCCGGCCGAAGAACCACGCCGAGTCCTGCGGACCGAACGCCGACAGCCCCCGGTAGGGACACGCCCCCTGGGACTGCGCGCCGGTGCCGTCCGCGTCCTCGCGCGGCCCCGGCGGCCGTTGCGGCGCGCGCTCGACGAGCTCGAGCAACTTCCCTTCGGCGCCGAGTACCTGGTCGCAGAGCCGGGCGACGTCGACGGTCGCCCGCTTCGCACCGGTCTCGATCTTGCTCAGGTAGCCCTTGCTGTAGTGGGTCCTGCGGGCCAGGTCGGCGAGCGACAGGCCGCGTTCCTGGCGGAGTCGTCGTAATCGCTCGGGGAACGAGTGCGTGGTCGGCGCATCCGGTTTCCCCGCGTCGTGGTGGTCTGCTTCGGTCGCGTGGTGTGGGTCGACCACGTTGTCCCCCCGGGCGGTACGGCCGTGCAACGGCGCACGTCAAGGCTACTGGGGGGACGGCTGGGACATCCCGGCGTTCGTGCGCTGTGGCGCAAAGACGCACGTCCGGAGCCGGGTCGACGGCTCCGGACGTGCGTCGCTGCGGTGCCCGGGCGGGGCGTGTCCCCAGGTGAGGGCGGTGGCCCGCGGGCAGTCGGCCGGCCGGGCGGATCAGGTCAGGGTGGCCCCACAGCCGCCGTTGACCCACTGGTGCGACCGGATGTTGTTGTCCACGACGTTGCCGTCGGTGAAGTAGTTGTCCGACAGGTTGTCGGCGTACAGCTCGCCGGGGTACAGGCAGGTGTGGCCGAGCTGGTGGTCCTGCCAGTAGAAGAACTTCACGATGGACAGGTTGCCCGTGAAGCCCCGGTTCATCACTGAGGACGCCCGGTCGTTCGCGGCACCCCAGTTGGAGCTGTCGCCGGAGGCGACCATGATCGGGCTGCCGTTGCAGTCGTAGCCGTCCCAGGCGTACATGTTGCCGTTGCGCGCCCCCCACTTGCTGTCGCACACGGCGCCGGCGACGCTGCTCTCAGCGGCCTGCGAGGTGGCGGCCGGGACGGCCACGCCCAGGGCGGTGAGCCCGATGAGCGCTGCGGAGACGGTGAGCTTGCGCATGGTGGTTTCCCTCGTTTCTCGATGGTGCCCGGTGGTGGTGCGCCGGCGGGGCGGGGCGTCGGGTGCCCGTGGTGTGCCCGCGCCGGTGGACGGGGCGCTTCCGTGCGCGCGATGGTCAGTCGCGCTCCGGAACGATGCGCACCGCCCGGTCGTAGGCCTGCCGGCCGAGACGGCGGTAGGTGTCGATGTCCTGGACGTACCGGTCGGGCAGGCGGTCCAGGTAGTGCTTCTCCCGGGCCGTGGCCACGGCCCGCAGGGAGGTGCGGCGCGCGCAGTCGGCGTCCGCGACGGCGGTCCTGCGCTCGTCGGCGAAGGCCTCGTCGGCGCGTGCCGCGCCCAGCCGCACGGCCGACGCCCGCACGCCGTCCTGGGCGGCCCGGGGGTCGGGGTAGGGTTCGCCCGCCTCACGCATGCACGCTGACCACGCCCGGACGGCCGCGGTGAGCTGCGGGTCCTTCATCAGCTGCCCGGCGTAGAGGGCGTTGGCGCTCAGCGCGATCTTGCTGGTGCGGAACCACTCGGCGGGATCGCCGTAGAGCGTGCGCTCGGCCTCCTCGGTGCAGCCGCCGATGCGCTTGCGGATCTCGCCGCCGTTCGGCATGGGGGCGGTGAGCAAGCGGGCGCCGTCGCCGCCGTCCAGGGCCTCGTCGAACAGGGCTTGGCGCGTGGCGGGCAGTTCCTGGCGGTAGGTCCCGTTGACGTTGCGCTCGTGCAGCCTCGTGCTCTTCGCCTCGATGCGGCTGCCGTAGCCGTAGGTCCGCGCCCACGCCGGGTCGTCCTGGACGAAGCGCACGGGCCGGTTCTCCTGGAGCGTCAACTCGCGCTCCTCCTGGTAGGTGAAGCCCTGGCGCTCCATGCACCGGCTGGTCAGTCGCTGGAGGGCGTCGTTGACGCGGAGCTCCTGCCGCCAGGTCAGCGCCGGTGTGCGCACGCCGGTGTCCTGGCGGGTCCGTCCGCCGGCGTCGCCGGATTCGTCACCGCCGTCACCGCAGCCGGTCACCACGGCGGTGGCGAGTGCGGTCACCGCACACAACGACATGAGCGCTCGTCTCATGGACCCCGATTCCCCCCTGCCGCCTCTTGGCCCTGGATCCCCGGTGCCGCCCGGTCCCCCGTGCGGCACCGGAGAGGGCGCCCCCTTCGGTTGCCGCCGGCCACGGTCGTGCCGTGTGCCGACGGGACACAGACTTGTGGCGCCGCCCGGCCGGGGTCGACGGGTTTCCCGTTGCCCACCGGCTGCCGGACCGGGAAACCGTGGGCGAGGTGGGGGAACGCGGCGGGGGAGTCAACGTCGGCCGAGCAGCCCGGCGGGGGGGTGCCGACGTCCGCTCAGGTGCCTCCCGCTGCGACCACCGGGCGGTGCCTCGAGCGCGCGGACCACGGTTCCCGCGCACTGCGCTCGTAGGGCCTCCGGTGCGGATCGAGGGCACTGCAAGAGGAACTGCACCTCTACGTGTCAAACGGGGGCGATCAAAGCCTGCAGGATTGCGTCCCGCCTGGTGGTGCAGCCAGGCGAGACGCCCGCGGGCCAGGGCCATCAAGGGCGTCGGCTCCCGCACGGCCGCCTGGTGATAGCCCTAGAGATCGTGGAGTCCGCCCAGTACCGGTGGCTCGCGGTGAACACACCGCCCCACCTATTCCGGCCGGCGCCCGCTTCGAACCTCGACAACTTGTCGAACGTCCCGAAGGTCGCGTCGTCCGACAGCTGGAGCCTCGCTCCTGCCGCCAGCTCCGCGTCAATGTCAGTGCCATCTGGGATAGTTCCCGGCATGTCCTATCCCACGACGTATCCGGCTGCGGCTGCCGATCAGCACGTTACCGACCTCGCCGGACGGCCATGCCCGCGTCTGACCGGTCCCATTGACCTCGCACGCCGGTTGGCCGAGCTGGACGAGCATTACATCCGCACCCAGTTCGTCGAACTCGACGAACTGGCCGCCTCTCGAGAGGGCGGCGCGGAAACCGCGCGGAAGCTGATAGCCGATGGTCGGCTGCCCCAACCCGCCTACCGGCTGGACGACGGTACTGACATGGTCGCCGTAGACTTCTTCGCTCCGGTCGATGCCGCAGGCGGAGCCGAGGCGCTGCCGGAGTGGTTCCGCGACCGGTACCTGCAGGCCGCGCGCCAACTGGGCCTATCCGACGGCCCTGCGGAGGCAGACGAGCAGTGGACCACATACCTCTCCGGCGGCTACGGGGTTTGCCTGCTGCAGGCCACGCCGGAGTCGATCGCCGAAAAGGCTCTGTACATCACCACGATCGATCGTCTTCTCGTCAGCCCCCAGCCGGACGACGCGTCCTGGTCCGAGCAGCTTCGTTCCGCGGTGGACGCGCTGGCCGCCATCGAGCGGCCCGGCTCGCCCTTGGATCCTCCGCGCTGGGGCGGCCCGATGTCACCGCAGTGGTACGGCGCCTACCTGCGTGCGTACTTCCCGCAGGCCTTCACGGTTCGCACCGGAATGACAAGCTGACCCAGTGCTGGCTCCGCGGCCTCCCAGACAGAGCGAACAGGGGTGATCGACACGTCTTGACGCCGGCCGGCTTTTCACCGCTCGAGCCGCGGGCGTCGCCAGCGTCGTCACCGCAGCCGGTTCCCGCTGCGGTGCCGAGCGCGCTCACCTCGCACAACGACATGAGCGCACGTCTCATTTCCCGTTGCTCACCGGTTGCCGAACCGGGAAACCGGGCGAGGTGGGGGAACGCGGCGGGGGAGCCGACGTCAGCCGAGCAGCCCGGGGGAGGGAATGCCGACGTCCGCTCGCGCGTCTCCCGCCGCGGCCACCGAGCGGTGCCTCGAGGAACCGCGTGACTGGAGTGCGACGGTCGAGCGGTTGGCCGCCGACCTCGGAGTCCGCCCGATGAGGCTGTGGAAACGGATGCGCCGGGCGGGTGTTGACGACGGCGCGGGGCCCGGGCGCTGCGGTCGACGTCTTCCGCGACTGGGCGGTGCGGCTGCTCCACTTGGCATCGACCGTACGTTCGGCGACCCAACGGTCGGGATGCGACAGCGATTGTGAAGGTGATGGGAAGAACCGACAAGAGGGTCTGGATCTCCCCAAGTCCCCCTTCTCCTGACGTCGCGGCTGCCATCATGTGCCGATGGACCGGCGGACCGCACGCTTCCGCCGGCGGGGGCATGGGGAGACATGGTGGCCGACGAGCCTTCAGCCGCGTTGGATGTCGGCGCGTTACTGACGTCGGAGCTGTCGGTCACCGACCGGACAGCGGCCCGGCGCGTGCGGCATGCCCTGCTCTCACCTGAGCAGCCCGCCCTCGCCTACCTGCGGGAACGCGTCGCCGCCGAGGACACTGACGTCCTGCGTACCCTCCGGGACGGGGATACGGACGTCCACCGGCTGCTGGCCAGCCGCCGCTGCGACCAGCGTCCGGGCCCTGGCGGGTCACGGCCCGTACCGCGCGGACGAACCGGCCGCCGCCCAGGCCCTGCGGGCCTCCGCCGCCATGGCACTCGCTCTGGTCGGCGACGCGGAGGAGGCGACGGGTCAGTTACGGACCGGGATGCTGTGGCTGCGGCACTGCCAGGCGCACCTTCTGCTCGACGGGCTGGAGACGGCGAGTTTGCTGGAGCGGGCGGCACCCGGACACGCGGCACGGATCAGACGGCTGACGGCGGGACTCGGCGAGGACGAGCGGGACCTCGCCCTGCCGGTCCTGCTGTGGCTGCTGACTCTGGACGGGGCGCTGCCCGAGCCGCTGAAGGCCACCGAGGCAGGCGTGTTGTTCGACGCCGGGCGGGGCGGAGCGCGCGGGATCCTCACGGTCGCCGTGCTGCCCGGGGGGCCGCCCGCGCTGGTGCCCGACCCCCGGACGATGTCCGGCTTCCGTGCCGACGCGCGGTTCCAGCAGTCCCTCCGGGACGCCTGGACGGCGGCCGGGCACGAGGCGACCGGGACCGTGATGTGGTCCCTCACCGGCGCGGACGGGGTCGTGGGGATGGTGGCCGACCGGTCGCTGGGCTGTGCCTTCGGCGTGCTCATCGGCGAGGCGGGGCGCCGGTCGGGTAACCGGTCCGGCAACCGGTCCGGCAACCGGTCCGGCAACCGGTCCGGCCCACCTTCCTCCAGGAGCCTCAGGGAACGGCTCTCCTTGCCGGCGTTGCGCCGTCTCAACTCCCGTACGGCGCTGGTCGGCGGGCTCGACGGGACTTCGGCGGGCCGACTCGTCAGCGTGGGCGGCTACGCGAGCAAGCTGAAGGCGGCGGACAACGGACAGAACGTGATCGTCCCGAAGACCGACGAGTACGAGGCACGCCAGGCGTGGCACGGCGACAGGTCCGCGAACCTGCTGGTCGCCTCCACCGTCACCGAGGCCGCCCGCCTGGCCCGGACCTGGGACGGGCCGGCGCTCGCCCGCTGGGCCAAGGTGACCGGGCCCGCGCTCCTGGTCGTCCTCGCGCTGGTCACGGGCTTGGCGGTCTTCCTGGCCAAGGCGGGCGAGCAGGAGGCGGACAAGGCGCTCGCGGCGGACCTCGCCGCGGAGGCCCTGTCACTCCGGCAGACCGACCCCCGTCTCGCGGGCCTGCTCGGCCTCGCCGGAAGCCGTATCGCACCGGACACCCCGCGGGCCGTCCAGGCGATGCGCGACGTGCTGGACACCAACTCCGGCGTACGGCTGTCCTGGCAGGCCAGCTCCACCCGGGTGGACAGCGTCGCCGTGGACGACAAACGCGACCGCGTCTACACCACGGGCAACGACTCGGGCGTCAAGTCCTGGGACCTGCGCACGGGGAAGCTCCTGGGGAAGGCGCCCGGCGAGGTGGGCGGCCTGGTGCTCAACGACGTGAGCGGGTTGCTCGCCGCCCGCGGCTCCTCGGTCGTCACCTTGTACGAGGTGCTGGACGACAAGCCCGTCCTGCGGGGCACCTTGCCGGTGCCGACCTGTGCACGGGCGGAGAGCCGGACCGCGGCGATCGCCTTCACCGACCGGGGAGTGCGGCTCGTCGAAGTGCGGGACGACGGCACGATGGCCCAGTACGACACCACCACCCGCCAGCAGACCGACTGCCGGCGGCTCGGCTCGATGAGTGTCCCGGGGCTGCCCGGTGGCCTGCGCGTGGTGGTGGACGCCTCGGTGGCCACCAGCCCCAATCCGCGCGCCGACCGGGAGCCCGCCGAGGAGCGGGTGGTCTTGCTCCTGACGAACAACCGCGTGGTTTCCGTCGGCCTCGACAGTCACAAGGTGGCGGTGGAGATCGATCAGGAGGACGTCCAGGACACGCCGACGCACATAGGGGCGACCGACGAGCTGATCGTCCTCGCCAGCCCAAAGGGCGTTCAGGCATGGGACCGGGCCCGGCGCCGTCAGCTCACCTTCGCGGTGGGCAATCTGCCCACGGCCCCCCGCGCCATGGTCGAGCACAGCGGCAGCGTGGCGATCGCCGGCGACGCGGGCACCGCTCTCGTACCGGTCGGCGCCGGGGACGACGCCGCCGCGAGCCGGGGCCTCGACGAGCCCCGCGGAGGTGCGGCGACCGCCGTGGCCGTGGGGGCTGATTTCACGGTGGTCTCCGCGGGGCTCGGGGGGCGCGTCAACGTCCTTGACGAGCAGCCGGGACCGCTGGGCCGCAGCACGGCGGAGCAGACCAGCGCCGCCGCCTTCGGTACGGACGGACGGCTGCTCCTCTCCTCGTTCTCGGACCTCGTGCACGCCGCCGAGGGGCTGTACACGGTGCGTCCGGAAACCGGGGAGAACCCCTCCCTCTCCGCCCGGACGGACTGGCCGCACGAGACCACGTACCGCTCCGCCACGTTCTTCGTCAACGACGTCGCGATGAGCGCGGAGTACGTGGCCGGAGCCGGACAGTTCAACGGGCGGGGCACGATCGCCGTGTGGCGGCGGAACGGCACCTGGCTGCGGGACCTGCGGCCCTCCGGCGTCGACGAGACGGACCGTCCCAGCGCCGAGCGGATCGTCACCGACGTCGCGCTCGTGCCCGAGGCCCACCTGTTGATCGCCCGGCACGTCACCGGCCCCGTGACGGTGTGGTCCACCCGGACCTGGAAGGAGCTGGACACCGTTCGCCTCGCCGACGGCATCGACCTGCGGGTGCACGGGACCCGTGCGGTCGTCCTGGAACAGCCGGGCGAGGACGACGCGCGGCTCGTCGCCATCGACCTGAGCACGCCGCGGGACGCCACCACCCGGACGGTGAGGACGCCGGGCGCGTACCGGCTGGACTGGAGCCAGGACGGCTCCCGTCTCGCCCTCCTCGTCGACGGCGACAGCGTCCGCTACCTGGACGCGGAGCTGCGGGACACCGGGTCCCCGCTGCGCGTGCCCGACGTCGGCACCGGGGCGAGCTCGGTGGCCCTGTCACCCGACGGGAGCCGGACCGCCGTCGGCTTCGCCGACCGGGTCCTCGTCCACAACACCGCGACGGGACTGCTGTCGATGCCCGCCCTGCACCGGAGCGGTGCCGGGGACATCATCCACCTGTACTGGTCGCCGGACGACCGCATGCTGGTCGGTGTCACCCGTTCGTTCCGTACCGACAACGCCGCCGGGCCGCTGAACCTCTGGAAGGTGGGCGGCATCGACTGGCAACGGAGCATCTGCCGATGGACCGGCGGAAAGGGGCTCTCCCGCGAGGAGTGGGCCAAGCACGTAGGCGACCGCCATCCGTACATCGACCTGTGCGCCGAGGAGAAGTGACTGACGCATGACTCCCTTATCCATGCCTTTCCGTGTCCGCACCCTGGCGGCCCTCCTCCTGTCGGCCGCCCTGGTGGCCACCGCCGCGTGCTCGGCGGACTCCGACGACAAGGCCGCGGGTGCCCGGGGTGCCGGCCCCTCCTCCTCCTCGGCGGCGGCGGACCGTCAACGGCCCGTTCTCGCCTACGTCCGGCCGAAGCAACAGGCGGTGATGGTGGCCGACGCCGCCGGCCGTACCTGGCAGGCGGACCGTACCGGAGCACAGGTACCGGACCGGCTCACCTGGTCACCGGACGGCCGCCGACTGGTCTGGACGGACCCGGCGAAGGACGACGACACCACCGGACGGCTGCACGTCCTCGACGTCACCACCGGCAAGAAGGTCTCCCACGGCTGCCCTTGCAGTGGGGCCGGTTTCCTCGGTGAGGACGCCGTGAGTCTGGCGAGCGACGGCAGCGCGCTGCTGGTGTTCCCGGCCACCGGCGATCCGCAGCGGATCGCACTGAGCCGGTCCAAGGGACCGTTCGCCAGTCTCGTCACCGGAGGGGCCGAGGACGTCACCCTGTTCACCCCTCTGCCCGAAGGTCCGGGAGTCTTCCGCGGCCAGGGCACACTCGACGCCGTCGACCGGCGGGGACGCGTCCGCCCGCTCCTGCCGCCGAAGCAGCCGTCCACCCTCACCCAGGCGTGGCGGTCACCCGACGGCAAGGGCGTGGCCTGGGGCAGCGCGGACAGCGGCGGGGCCTGCTGGACGGTCTCCACGCTCTTCGAGCACTCCGGCACGTCCGGCCGGCCGACGCGCCTGCTGCCGAGCGACACCGCGTTCCGCCAGGCGCTGATCGGGGACCAGCGCTCGATCGCCTCGGCCGCCTGGGCGGGCGCGGGACTGACCGTGACCTACGCGGGCATCGAGAGCTGCCAGGCCCGGTACCCCGGCCGGTCCGTCACCTACTACGTACGCGACGGGAAGTGGACCTACCTCGGATCCGGGCTGCTCGGACTGGCCCTCGGGGCGGACGGACGGGTCGCGCGGCTACGCGGCGACGCCCACGTCGCCAACGGGATGCGCCTGCCCACCGGTGCCCTCAGCCTCACCTCCGGCGCCGGGGAACGCGTACTGGCGGACGGTGTCTCCACCTTCGTCTTCACCCCTGCGGAGAGCGCCGCCGCTGGGGCACCCGCCGCCCGGCGGCAACCCCCCGGCGCGGCGGTGACGGCGGTCGACAACCACGGGAAGGCGCTGCCCGAGGCGATGGTCCGGCTGGCCCGCCGCATCGAGCGAGCCGCAGCCGACGGCGACACTGAGGCACTGGTACGGCTCTGCGCCGGCTGCGGAGAGGGAGTACTGCAGTGGGTCCGGCGCAGCGAGGGACCGTCGGAGATCCTCCGGGCGATCCGCGCCCACCCCGGCGAGAACGGGCCCCACGGGCTGATGTACCCGGGTCTCACCATGTGTGTGGACGAGCCGGAGCAGGACATCACCTGCACCCCGGAGCAACTGCACGACATCGCCGTACTGGGCCTGAAACCGGACCGCTCCGACACCGACTACTACGGGTCGACGTACTCGGTGTGGGAGTCCGTGCCCGTGCCTCTCATCATGAGCGTGGAGAACGGGGAGGCGCGATGGACCGGACTGGCCGCCGGATGACCGGCCCCGGAGCCGCCGGCTCCCGGGCGGGCACGGAACACGAGATCCCGCCGTGCCGGGCCGGCGACGCGTCGCCGGACGACGGAGCCGGCGCTGACCCGGGGGCCGCGGCACGGCTCGGTGCCGACACGCGGGCCGCCGACGGCCCGATCATGACGGGGGACGTACTCGACGGCAGGCGGGTCGTCGGCTTCGGCTGCGCGGCCCCCGCCGCGCCGACCTCCGCCGACGACCGGCTGCTCCTCGAAGGCGACGAGCACAGTGAGCCGCCGTCACGCAGCACCGACCCCGCCCGGCACCCGGCGCTGGAGCGCGTCGGCCGCCTCCCGTACGCACAGCTTCAGCGGGACCGGATCCACTGCGCCGACGACCTCGCTCCCGGCCTGACCCGAGCCTTCGACGAGCTGATCCACGGCGCGCGCGGCCCCCGGTTCCTCGCGCCCCTCATCGACCGGTTCGCCGCGTCCGGGCACGGCTTCTGGCTGGCCGGGGGCGCCCCGCGCGACCTCCTGTCCGGTTTCCGCCCGGACGACGTGGGCGACCTGGACGCCACGGGCACCGCCCCGGCCGGCGCCTTCTGCGAGCTCGCCGAAGACCTCCTCGAACGGGACGGGTTCAGCGCCGAGTGCCCCCCGCGGTTCAGCCCCGACAGCCTGGTCTGCTCCGTCCTCACCCCGCAGCGCGACGTCCGCGTCCTGGACTACCGAGGCCTCGGCGTGCGCGGGCTGCCCAACCCCGCCACCGGTACGGACCTGGACCAGGACGGCCGGCAGCGCGACCTCACCGTCAACACCCTGCTCTACGACCCGCTGCACCGCGTCGTCGTCGATCCGCTCGGGCGGGCGCTCCACGACCTCCCCCACGGAGGCGATGGACCCCGCCGACTCGTCCTCGCCGGTGCACCGGAGGACCCCGAGACCTGCGCGGAACTGCTGCTGCGCGCGCTGAAGTTCCTGCTGCGCTGGCAGCGGCCTGGCAAAGACCGCACGTCCCGACGGCAGGGCAGGCCCCTCCTGGACGGCGGCGCCGAGGAAGAACACGGCCTGGACGACAACGGCGTGCGGGCCTGGGCCGCATCCCTCCCCGCGGACCTCGTGGCACGGCTGGACGAGCGCGGGGAGGCCGCCTGGGAGCGTCTGCGAGAGCAGGCCGGCACGTGTCTGCCCGGCGGGCCGGACAGCCTCCCCGCCGAGTCGGTCCGCGCCTACGGCCCGGTCGTCGCCCAGCTGCTCGCGCGGATCACCGGGCCCGGAGCATGATGGGCACGGCCCCGGAGGAGGACGTGATGGCCGTGCACCGTCCACTGAGCAGCTGGATCGCCCGCCTCGTACCGGGTGCGCCGGGCGCCCCCGCGTCCCTGGGACGGATCAACGACGGCAACGAGCGGGCCGACGCCCGGGAGATGAGCCGGTTCCGTACCGCCGCCTGGGAGCGGACGAGCGTGACCGTCGGCCGGTACGGACCACCCGTAGCGGCCCTCGCGCTGCGGGCCCCGGACGGATCCCTGGTGGTCGAACTCGACGACTCCGGCAGGCCGCTGCCCGTCACCGAGGACGGAGTGGGCCTGGTCGCGGGACTCGAGGAGTCCTGGACCGCCGTCCCGGCCGATCCCCGGACCGTGGAACGGCTGCGGGCGGAGAGTCTGGAGCTGCGCTACTTCCTGCTGCACCGCCTCGACCGGGAGACCGCGGCCCCTGCGGCCCTCTTCCACTGCCTGCCCTGGAGCCGGGTCGAGGCCGCCGCGCACTCCGCCGTCGCATTCCTCGATCCCGTCGGTGCGCCGCGCTCGTCCGCGAACGGCGTCGTGAGGGCGCCGCAGGCGGGGGAGCTGCGTCACTGGCTCACGCCGGCCGCCACCTCGCTCGCCGGTCCGCTCTCGGTGCTCGAAGCCGGACTGCGCGGCGACCGGGACGACCTCTGGTTCGGGCGCGAGGCGGCTGCGCTGCTCACCGGGCTGCTCACGGCGGACCCGGCGCGCCTGCCGGCCTCCGCCAGGTCGGCCCTCGCCGCGCTGGCCGAACGGCTCGGCGCCGACCCGGTGCTCCGTCACGGCGCCCGGCTGGCCCGCACCCGGCTCACCGGCCCCGACCCCGCCCCCGGCCCTTCGACGGTCCTCGTGGATCTGTCCATGACGGCGCGTCTCGACTCCGAGTTCGTCCTGCTCGCCTCCTCGGGGGAGGAGGACGAAGGGGTCGTCACCCTGCACGAACGACCGCTGACCGCCGAGGTGGCGGTGACGCGCGACGGCATGGTGGACGTCGAGCTGGCGATCGACGACGACGGCGGGGCGACCGCCCGATCCGCGGCGCAGGACGGCCCGCTCTGCTACCCGGTGCGGGTGAGCCCCGTCCGGGGAACCGCCGGGGCCGGCGCCCCCTCCCGGTACTGGATGGTGCTGGACCGAGCCGGCTCCGGCTGGAACGGCTTCCTCACCGTGCCTGTCCCGGAAGGGCAGTTCGACATCGGCCTGGACGCGCCGCCCCTCGCCCTGCCCTTCCTCGACCGGGTCCCGGTCGCGGAACTCCGGGCCTCGCTGCACGCCAACGAGCTGATCGGGAGTACCCGTTGGCACGAGATGATCGACGGCCTCCTTCGGCACCACCCAGCGCACGCGGCGCTCGCGGCGTACGACGCCGAACTCCCCACATAGGCCTTGGCGTACGGGCTCCGGGGGACCGGGCCCAGCGGCTACCGTGGACGGGTGGACACCGCTGACGCCCCACCAGACCCCCCTTCCGGTACGGACACGACCGCCGGTGGCGACGCCCGCCGCCGCGCGTTCGAAGCGGAGTTCCGGCGCCTGGAGGAGAGCGCGATGTACAGCGCCCAGACGCAGTTCGAGGAGGCCAAGCGCTGGAGGGCGCTGCACTGGCTGCTGGGCATTCCGGCGACCCTGCTCGCTGCGGTCGCCGGAACGACCGCGCTGGTGGAGTCCACAGGCGGCACTCCCGCGGGCATCCTCGCTCTGGTCTCGGCAGGCCTGGGCGCGGTCCTCACCACGGTCAACGCGCCGCAGCGGGCGGGGCAGGCGGCAGCCTCCGCCAACGCTTTCCTGGAGATCCAGACGGCCGCACGGCAACACCGCGAAATCGACCTGCCGGACTGGCCCCTCGGGGAGGCACGTGAGGCACTCGCCGCGCTGACCACCCGCCGCGACGCGCAGAACACCCAGGCAGAGGTACCCAGCCGCCGCGCCTACCGCAGGGCGCAGGCCAACCTGCGCGCGGGTTCCCAGACCTACGCCGTGGACGAAGGGTCCGGCTGATCCCCACATCACCGGACGCGGGCCGGAGGGCCAGGTGGTGTTCGAGGTGTAGGCACGCCGCTGGCGACGTACCGGGGGCGGTGGGACGGCCGGCCGCCGCGTGCGAGAGGAGACCGTCGCCGCGGCGGCCGTGACGCCCTGGCCGCGCCGCCAGGGAGGGGTGAGCGGCGCGGCCACAGTCCCACCTGCCCAGCTCTCCCGGGGGTATGCACCAGCTCGTCCACCGGATCCGGACCTGGTGGTGGACGACCTGCGTCGGGGCGCATGCGGGGGTGTGGCCGGCCATCGGTGGGGGAGTGGCTGAGCCGGCTGTGCCGAACGACGCCTACGCGCCCGGTAGGACCACGTGACGGAGACATCCCGGGGTCTGGACGGCGGCGTTCGCCCCCGACATCAGGGCGGCGCCAGCCGAAGCCGGGGAGGCAGCCGACCGAAGTCCGTGCGGCTCGAGGGGCTCCTCAGGCCGCCATCAGTGCCGCCATGGCGCGGTCCATTACGGCGTTGAACACTTCCGGCGTCAGCGGCAGACGGGACTTGACGTCCCGACTCCACTGGTCGGCGAGGACCTCGGCGGAATCCGCCTGAACCCCGTCGAGTGCCGCGTCGGCCAGGTCCGACGGCGCGATCTTGTCCACGGGCCAGCCCGAGGCCATGTCGGTGTCGGCCAAGCCGAGGTGCACCGCCGTCACCAGCGTGCCCTGCTCTGCGAGCTCCAGACGGACGCCGTTGGTCATGGCCCAGGCAGCGGCCTTGGACAGGTGGTAGGCATTGGCACCCTTGGTCCCGAACCACGACATGGCGGAGAGGACGTTGACGATCGCGCCCCCGCCGTTTCTGGCGAGCGCCGGCGCGAACTCCCGGATCATCGCGAGGTGGCCGAACAGGTTGGTCTCCAGTTCGTGCCGCACCACGTCCAGCGAACCGGTCACGAGGTCGGTCCCCGTGGAGATTCCCGCGTTGTTGATGAGCAGCGAGACGTCCGGGGCCGCCTCGGCGGCGGCCCTCACGGATGCGGGATCTGCGATGTCGAGGGGCAGCACCTCGACCCCCGGCAGGTCCACGGTCTCCGGTCGGCGGGCCGTCGCGTAGACCTTGCGGGCACCCCGTTCGAGCAGGCGCTGGGCGAAGGCGCGGCCCAGACCGCGGTTGGCTCCGGTGACAAGGGCGACGCAGTTGTTGATGTCCATGTCCGGTACGCTAAAACCTGACGTTGACGTCAGAGGCAAGTGCTGGTCGTCAGAGCCATGGGTGAGAGGAATCACCATGTCGGTCACAGAGGCCGCGGCCGAGCGGCTGATCCGCATCGGCGAGGTGGCGCGGGGTGCCGGCGTCTCGGTCCGCGCCGTGCGCTACTACGAGCAGCAGGGGCTGCTCATTCCGGAGCGCAGCCCGTCCGGCCAGCGCCTGTACCGGCAGGACGCCATCGTTCTGGTCCGCTTCTTCCAGCAGATGTTCGCCGCCGGACTGACCAGCCGGAGGATCACCGAACTCCTTCCGTGCTGGGTCTCCGGGCACACCGATGCCGGGCAACGAGCCATGCTGCGCGTCGAGCGCGAGCGCATCCAGAGCAAGATCGACGACCTGCAGGCCGCCCGTGATCGCCTCGACGAGGTCATCGCGATCACGGACACACACCCGTAGACGCGGTCGGCCGGACGTCTCCCCAGCGAGCTGACCTCGTTGTCACGGCCCGGAGGGCAAGGAGTCGTGGTGGGGGAACCGTCGTCCGGTGGCCGACGCGGCTTCCCGTGTTCGGGGATGGCGCGGCAGCGCGGCGGTCCGGTTCTCCAGGCACTCCCGATACTTCGACCGAGGCCTGGAGCCGTTGGCGCTCGCCCCCTTCGGTCTGGTTGTACATGTGCTCGCCCGGCCTGCAGCGCCACCGCCGGGGAGGCGGAACGCCCCGAGAGATGGACGAGTCACAGCTGCGGGCCGTCTGAACCGGAGATGCACCGCGCGGATGGCGGGTCGCTCGCCGCGTCGTCCCCTCGGTGGTCGCCGATGCGCCCACCACGCCCTGCAACCGCCGGCGAAGGAGCCCAGCGATGCCGTGCTCGTGCCGGTTCAGGCGCCGGCAGTTTCGACGTTCGCCTCCAACGAGAAGGTGATGTTCACCTCCGGCATCAAGGCTACGGCCGACACCTTGGCCAAGCGCTACCCGGACAGCGAGGTCCGGCCCAAGGACGGCACCACCGCCAAGGCCGCCGGCACGTGTTGAACTGGGCTTCACCGACATCGACTTCAGCAACTTCGAGCGCTGGTGGAACGCTTGGCCTATGATCGCGAACCGCCGCTCACTCGGCGCCGGGCCGCAACGGGCCCCGTCCTCCAGTACCGCCACGCCACGCGGCCCCAGCGTCGTCGAGATCGCCGCAGTCCTTGCCGGACCGGTTGCCGCCGTTTCTCCGTCGCGGGCTCCACGTGTGGCGGATCCATCCCCCTGAAAACAGCGCGAGGTACTGCCATGAGACGCCAACCAGTCCGTCAGACAGTGCATCCGACCGCTCATTTCCGGCTTGCAGGCTGGATCAAGGTCGGATGGACTCTCATCCTGGTGCCTTACCTCATGCTCCTCAGGCTCATTACCTTTGGGCCGGACTGGGGAAGTTTCGACTTCCACAGTGCAGATCTGAGCAACGCCATGAACGGCCTGGTTCCACCGCTCGTATTCGTGCCGGCTGCGGCACTCGTTTCCTGGATATTGTGCCTGCGCCCTCGGGTCAGCGTGACGAACGACACAATTTGGGTAGTAGAATCAGTAAGTCGCGCAAAGATTCCGATTTCATCGGTGGAAGCCATTTTCGACCGATATGGAAAGGTGGTCATAGCGGTCCAGGGCGGTCGGGAAGTCGTGGCCAGGCCTTTGTCAGCACGTGTCAGTACCGGTGAAGTCTCTCCGCCGGACATCCTGGAGGCCTGCGCAAACCTGCGTGAGTACCTCGAGGACCAAAGCGGTGTGGACGTCTCCTCAATCACTCCGGACGGATCGGGATCCAATAAGCAGCGACCAGAATGGCATTTTTATGTGCGGCCCTCTGATCTGCTCTTTCTCAGTGCACTCGCGGCGGCGATCTTTTACACCCTGAAGTAAAGGGGTCCTGCTGGTACCGGCCGCCTGGCTGCAGTGCGCAGCGTCCCGCCTGGCCGGTGTGAGCCCCGGTCAGCCGCTGGTTCCTGCGAAGAGACCGGCCGGGTCCTGCGGGGCGCCGTCGCCGTTCGCCGGGAGGTCCCCGCGTTCGGGCCGGCCTTGGCCGCCCTTGTCCTCGGACGGCAGGACGCGGGCGGACTCCTCGGCGGAGGCTTGGTGGACGTGTTCGGCGGCCTGCCGCAGGACGTCGCGGCCCACGGTGGCCGGATCCGCGGACAGCCGGATCACGCGGTCCGCGTCCTCCAGCACGTACGAGTGCGACGTGCTCGTCGCCCGGTACCAGTGGTTTCCCTCCTGCTCGCAGGTTGCCTCACTGGTACCGGCCGGCTCGGTGTCCTCGGTGCAACTGACGGGCCCACTGAAAGCGCGCTCGTCGACCCGCAGTTCGATGGTTCCTCCTTCCGGCCCGCTGTAGGAGGCCCCGAAGCCGTGGTCGCCGATGACGCCGACGGACTGGAGGGCGACGCTGTAGCCGGGGACGTCGGTGACGTACACCATGGCCGGCTCGATACCCAGGGACCATGCCCTGCTCTCGAGCGCGGCCCCGTTCGCGGACTGCGTCCCGCAGGCGGTGAGCGCCATCAGAGCTGACAGGACCAGGGGTTGCAGGGCCGATCGTATGTGCGCCATGCGTTCATGATCTCCTACCCGACGTAGGTCCGATGGTGCTTCCGCGTCGACTGACCCCGGCCGGGGAAGACGCGAAGCGCCGATCGGGCAGACGCCGTGGCAGTCACCGCAGTTGGTTGCGTCCTGGAGCTCGGCCGTGATGTCGCTGATCCGGAACTCCAGGCGAGTGGTGGACGGCCCTTGGGTTAGCGGCAGGTACTGGCCAGCAGCGCTGCGTGGGGAAGGACCAGCAGGCCGTCCTCGCCGAGGAGTTCCTGGGCCAGAGCGTCGAAGTGTCGCTTCACCTCGGCGCGAGTTCCCTCGGTCTGGCTCAGCAGCAGTTGCCCGATGAAGGCCACCCCAGCCGCCGGCCCGCTCCACCACTCCTCGGCGCCGGCCCGGTGATCCCACCGCAGCGTCCGACACGCGGCCTCGCGCAGTCCAGCCGACGTCATAAGCCCGACCAGGCCGTCCGGATCGCGCGGGAAGTCGTCCTCCGTGGCCGGCGGAGGCAGATGCGACGGCCGAGTCACGCCCGCCATCTCGACAGCCCGGCCCAGCAGGGCCTGGCCGGCCGGAGCGGGAACCGCCCAGATCGTCAGCGCGATCCGCCCACCCGGCCGGACCACTCGGCGAAGCTCCGCGAGGGCTTCCCTGGGACGCCCCACATGGTTGAGTACGAAGTTCCCGACCACCGCGTCGAAGGCACCGTCCTCGAAAGGGAGCGCGGGAAGGACGGCTGCCAGCACCTCGGCGGAGGGCACATCGAATGCCGTGACCTGCACCGTCTCCCCTCCCGGTTCCGCCGCAGAGATCAGGAATGCGGCTGGGCCAGGACCCTAGCGCAGAAGAAAGGCGTTTCATCGGTCACCCGGGCGGCTCGCGACCACACAGGCGCCGGGTCGTGCAGCGTTCTCATCAGTGTCGCCCACTTCGACAGGTGACCCGGCTCCGGAGCATGCCCAGGCAGATACGGCGACGCTCTGTGGCATCCCTCGGCGCCAGGTGAGGGTCTTCCGGTGTCTGTTCGTCTTGGGGAAGACGTTCGGACGCTGCTCTGTCTGCAGGGCGAAGGCAGTCGACGCCTCGCTGCCGACCGTCAACTGGCGTTCTCGGCGCCGTAGGTCTGGAGCTTGCGCAGGGCTTGAGGCGCGGCGCTCTCCTCGGCGCGCGCGACGATGACGATCTTGCTGGTGGCGACCGCGACGAGCGCCTTGTCGGCGTTCTTGCCGATGACGGTGTCGTCCTGCCGGGCTGTGAGGGCGTAGTTCTCGCCTTGAACCGTCAGGCGCGGAGTGGCTTCGGGATCGCGGACCGTATTCACGATCCCAACGGTCTCCTGGGGCGAGGGGCGCCAATGCGCGGCATCACTGGTGCCGTAGAAGCTCCCGCTCGGGTCAGCGAGGAACACCGCATCCACGCCCGGAGTGCTGCGGACGATGCCCTCGCAGGACGGTTCCCAGCTCATGAGCCACTCCCTTCCGATGAGGAGTCTCCAGGACGGCGCGCATACGGTCAGAGTGCGACCTGGGGCAGTTCCCCGCGCGGTGTGCTGCTCCGAGTCAGTGACCAGCGCACGAGCAAGGAGCCGCTGATTGCGTCGTCGATGTCGGCGCAGGGCCCTGATGTGCGCCCCGCGACGTTGCTACTGAAGGGCCCTCAGGTCACGTCGTCTCACCGTCGAAGCGGTCGTCGTCAGCGTCCGGCTGCGCAGGCGGGGCCTGGCCGACGACCACTGATTCCACCTCGCCGATGTCCTGCGGTGTGAGGTCGAGGTCGGAGATCTCGTGGTCGCCCGGTTCCTCTTCCTCTCTTCGGGCCTTGCGCCGGTCGTGGAGAGGTGAGAAGACGGCGGCGCCGAAGTAAAGCACCCAGATCGGTCCGGCCGGCGTCAGCATGGTCACAGGGCCCGTGCTCGGCGTCGTCACCGCCGAAAAGGCCGTGATTGCCATGATCATCCCGCGCCACCAGTCGATGGCCCTGTTCGCCAGCCCCGAGCTGCCCGCCCGGTCGGTGGCCCGATTCCCGCGGCTGGCGTTCACCAGCATGCCCGTCCTGGTGGCCACCGGTCTCTACCTGTCCTGGCGGAGAGACCACCCGAACGAGGTGTCGGCACCGGCGCGAGCGAATGTGCTGGCCAAGGCGTCGCCTCATCGGGTATGTATGGGCCCGCGGCCCGGAAGAACGGTCTGCCGGCGTGCCCTGCAGGGTGCGCCGCATCAGCGGTATGTGAGGGACGAACACAGTGGCATCTGGCGTCGTGAAGTGGTTCAACTCCGAGAAGGGCTTCGGCTTCATCGAGCAGGACGGGGGCGGGCCGGACGTGTTCGCCCACTACTCCAACATCGCCGGCAACGGCTACCGCGAGCTCCAGGAGGGCGAGCACGTCACGTTCGACGTGACGCAGGGGCAGAAGGGCCCGCAGGCGGAGAACATCGTCCGCGGCTGACGCCTCGCGTTCAGCGCACGCACGTTTGGAGCGGGGTCGCCTTGTACGTTGAGGCGGCCCCGTTCCGCGTTTCCAGGAGGCGCGTCCCCGCGCGTGGGGTTACACCCCCGGGTGCTCCGTCCGGTACGCGGCTACGTGCTCAGCCACAGTGACCTCGGCCAGGCAGGACGGCCGGGGCCACCTGACGGCGACGAGCGGGAATGGCTCCAGCAGCTCCGCAGGCGCGGCGCTATGGCAACGTAGACCACGAGAGCAGCGGACACCGGCTCCACCCACAACCGCCGCCAGCACGGTCTCCGCTGCCAGCTCCCGCGCCGCATCAGCCGGTGCGCCTGGGCGCAGTGCCAGGCCACCGCTCCTGGAACCCCCGTACTCAGGCGGCAGGATGCGCTCAGTCGCTAGTGGCAGACGCAGAGGTAGGTCAGCCCGGAACGGTTCACGATGGTTGTACACAGGAATATCGAGTCGCCGGCTTACGCCGGTCCAATGCGGGCTTGTCCCTCTGCACCACCACCGGAGGAGTCACCGGCGCCACCATGTCCGCGCGCATCAGCATGCGGCTGGCGCCCGCACCGATCCGCCCCCGACATGGTGGCCGTCCGGCGGAGGCGCCCATCAGATGCCGTGTTGGTGCCAGTCCAAGCGCCAGCAGTTCGAGGTGGTCGCCGCCAACGGGAAGGTGGTGTTCACCTCCGGCAACAAGGCCACGGCCGACACCGTGGCCAAGCGCCACCCCGACAGCGAGGTCCGGCCCAAGGGCGACGCCAAGACCGCCGAGGCCGCCGGCTCCTGACCCGCCCGTGCCCGGCGCGCCAGGTGGCGTGCCGGGCCTCGGGGCGTTCTACCACCAGATGACGACGTATCCGTTGCCTCCGGCCTGGCCGGGGTTGATGGTGGGGTTCCCCGCACCGCTGTCTCCGCCGGTGCCCGCGTTCGGGGGCGCGGGCTGGACGACGCCGTCCACTGCCGGGCGGCCGCCTGGGGTTGCCGGAGTGAACGGGCCGCTAGCCGTGCCGGTCCCGCCGTTGGCGCCCTGCCTTGTTGTGCCCTGACCAGGACATGTGGCCATGCCACCGGCGCCCCCGCCCGTAAGTCCTGAGGTCCCGCCGCCGCCGTGGGCGGTCGCGACGTTGACTCCGCTGACGACGACGGTGTCGCCACCCGTCGCACCTTGGCCGAGCGGACCTATGCCGCCCGTTCCGCCTGCGCCGACGGTTACCTGGATCGATGAGACGGCGGTTGTATCAAGGACGCACCATGCGAAGCCCCCGGCGCCGCCACCTCCTCCTGTGTGGGTGCCGTCTGATCCGGCGCCACCCCCGCCGGCGCCCCATGCCTGGACGAAGATGCTGGTGACCCCTGCGGGCACGGCGACCACGAAGTTCCCGGCCTCGTCGAAGTCCTCCAAGCCGTGCGCCGGGGCGGCGCCGGGTGGTCCCTGCGGGCCGGGATCGCCCTGCGGGCCCTGAGGTCCGGCAGGTCCGGCGGGTCCCTGCGGGCCGGTCTCGCCCTGAGGCCCAGCGGGGCCGGCGGGGCCCTGCGCTCCTGGGGCTCCCGGCGGCCCGGGAGGTCCAGGCGGCCCGGGCGGGCCGGGAATCCCGGGGCGTCCCGGATGGCCGTGGTATCCCGGACGGCTGGGGCAGTACCCGGGGAAGTACGGGAACAGCAAGCACGGGTTGGCAAAGCCGATTTCGACGCCGGGCTTCGCGGCGTCAGCCTGAGCACTGTCGGCGTTCACGGCGTTCACCGCGTACGCAGGGCTCGTCAGAGAACTGGATGCCAGGGCCACGCCCGCGGCCATCGCCCACCACGCACGAGGTAGGGCTATTCGAGACAACACGTCACCTCCAGGAAAAGGGCCCGCCATGGGGGACAATCGCCGCTACCTGTCGTCGTCCCCAGCAAGCCCACCGCAAGAATCGCCCTACGTAGTGCAGCGTGCCCTTCAGTAGCCGACTGGGTGACCTCCAAGACAGCCGCCGGAAGACGTGGCGCCCGGCGCGCCAGGTGTGCGCCCGGCCGCCTGCTCTCTACCACCAGATGACGACGTATCCGTCGCCGCCCGCCGTGCCTGGAGCGTCGGTGTCGCCGCCGCCGTCGCCGCCCTCGCCCGCACCGGTCGGTGCCGGCTGGACGACGCCGTCCACCGCGGGACGACCGCCCTGACCCGGGGCGCCCGGTAGCGGGTTGCCCTCCTGACCGTCCGCGCCCGTGCGGGCGGTTCCCTGCCCGGGACAGACGCCCGTGCCACCACTGCCCCCGATCAGCAGCGACGCGCCTCCGCCGCCACCGGCCGACGCGACGCCGCCCAGGCTGTTGTCCACTGCGGTCGGTGTCCCCGGAGAACCGTTGGTCGCGCCGACGCCACCGGCGCCGCCGGTGCCGACGTCCACCGCGACCGGTGTGCCCGGCTGGACGGGGAGGACGCACCAGGCGAAGCCGCCGGCGCCGCCACCGGCACCGGTGATCGCGCCGCCACCTACGGCTCCGCCCCCGCCGGCGCCCCATGCCTGGACGAACACACTGGTGACCCCTGTAGGCGGGTTGAACACGAAGGTCCCGGCGTCGTCGAAGTCCACCAGGCCGTGTGCCGGGGACGTGCCGGGCGGCCCCTGAGGCCCCGCGGGTCCGACGGGTCCCTGAGGCCCAGCGGGTCCGACGGACCCTTGTGGGCCGGTCTCGCCCTGAGGGCCGGCGGGCCCGGCGGGCCCGGCGGGGCCCTGCGCTCCTGGGGCTCCCGGCGGCCCGGGAGGTCCAGGCGGCCCGGGCGGGCCGGGAATCCCGGGGCTTCCCGGATGGCCGTTGTACCCCGGACGGCGGGGGCAGTACCCCGGGAAGTAGGGGAACAGCAAGCACGGGTCGGCGAGGCCGGTTTCGACGCCGGGCTTCACAGCCTGACCGCTGTCGGCACTCCCGGCGTACGCAGGGCTTGTCATAGCACTGGACGCCAAGGCCACGCCCGCGGCCATCGCCCACCACACACGAGGTATGGCTATTCGAGACAACGCTTCACCTCCAGGAAGGGGCCCCCACGTGTGGCAGCCGCCGCTACTTGCGATCGACAGCGGCGAGCACACCGTCAGAATCGCCGTGCGTTCAGTAGCCGCAGGTGATCCTGCGGGCCCCTGAAGGCGCAGTGCCGGCGCGCTCCGCGGTGCATCGGGCCAGGGCGGTCTACCACCAGATGACGACGTATCCGCTGCCGCCGTTGTCGCCGGTGTTGTCGGCGCCGTTGGCGCCGCCGGTGCCGCCGGTTCCCGCACCTGCCGGCGCCGGCTGGATGATGCCGTCCACTGCCGGACGGCCTCCCGGGCCGCCGGGTGCAGCACTCGAGAACGATCCAGGGCCGCCGGCGGCGCCTTGACGGACCGTGCCCTGGATGCCGTTGCATTCGCCCATGCCGCCCGTGCCACCGACTGAGGGGAGGAACCTCCCACCGAGGCCGCCGCGGCCGGCTGCGAAATTGCCGACGCTGTTGATCGCCCCGCTGTTTCCGCCGACAAGGCCGTCCGTTTCTCCGGACTGGCCGACACCTCCTGTGGCGACGAACACCGTGACCGGTGTACTGGGCTGGACAGGCAGGACGCACCAGGCGAAGCCCCCGGCGCCACCACCGGCTCCGCTCAGGGCGGCGTTACCACCCGCACCGCCGCCGCCGCCACCCCACGCCTGGATGAAGACTGTGGTGACATTCGCGGGCGGGACGAATTCGAAGACACCGGGATCGTCGTAGTCCACCAGGCCGTGTGGCGGTGCGACACCAGGAGGCCCCTGCGGGCCGGGATCGCCCTGCGGGCCCTGAGGTCCGGCAGGTCCGTCGGGCCCTTGCGGGCCGGTCTCGCCCTGAGGTCCGGCGGGACCAGTCGGCCCGGCGGGACCAGTAGGACCAGCCGGGCCGGCAGGGCCAGGAGGCCCTGGTGGGCCGGGAATCCCGGGGCGCCCCGGGTGCCCGTGATGCCCGGGGCGGCCGGGGCAGTACCCGGGGAAGTACGGGAACAACAGGCACGGGTCCGTGAGACCGGTCTCCGCGCCTGGCTTCACAGCGCCAGCCTGACCGCCGCCGGCGCCTTCCGCATACGCGGCACCCGTCAGAGCACTGGACACCAGGGCCACGCTCGCGGCCACTGCCGACCACGCCCGAGGTATGGCTATTCGGGACAACACGTCACCTCCGCAGCAAGGGGCCCACAACGCGCGGCGGACGCCGCTCAGCAGGAGACAAGTGCTGTCGGAGACAGCGGCGAGCCCACAGCAAGAATCGCCGTGGGTAATGACTTATGCACATTGGGTAGCCGACCGGGTGACCCTACGCGGCGCGCTACGCGGTGCGCCGGATCCCCGGTCACGGCCCGCCTGTGACGAGGCCGACGAGGTCCACGCCGCGCCAGATGTTGCGCTGCAAGACCGCGGCGGCCGCGACGACCACGACGACCAGGACGATCCCCGTGCCGATCTGCTAGGCGCTCTCGGACATGCCCTCGAAGGACACAGCGACCACGCCCCCGGCCGTGAGGACGGCCCAGACGATGATGCACACCACTCGCGGTCGAGGCCCCCGTCTCGAGGCAGCGAACCCACCCGCCCCTGGCAGTAGCGTTCGGCGCAGGTCAGCACGAGCGCGCGCACTCGGCCCTCGAAGCGCCTGCCGCGCCGAAGTTGTCACCGCAGCACCGGACGGCAAGCCGCTCCCCTCCCTGTACGACGAAGGGCCGCACCCCTGCGGGTGCGGCCCTTGATGCCGTCGGCTCGCGCTCGGGGGCGCCGCACTCCCGGGCGATCTCCTCGGTCCAAAGCCTGTGCTCGGCCATCATGGAATTGGTGACGCCCTGCGCCTTCATGCTCTCGCCGCATGGCGGCGCACTTGTGGCGTAGCCGCTCCTCCGCCGCCACGGCCTCCCGTAGTGCGGAGGGCGTGGCCGTGAGTCCCGCCGCTGCTGGAGCGCTCAACGTTCTTCTATCCCGTGCAGACCGTGTAGAGCCGCGGCATCCACTGGCCGTACTCGTACGTGGTCCCCCGGTACTCGCCATACACGGTGACCGAGTTGATCCCGGAGAAGGGATCACCGAGTGGCCATCGTTACACCGCGCCGGCAGACGCGACCTCAGGCCCCGCCGTTGAGGTGAAGGGAACTGCCGGCGATCCACTGGGACCGGTCGGACAGCAGGAACGCGATTGCCTCGGCGACGTCACGGGGGTCGCCGCCTCGGCCGATCGGAACCGAGGCGTAGACCTGCTCCGCGGTGGCGCCCATGGCCCCCGCAACCGTCTCCAGCAGCTCTGTGCCCCCTGGGGTGAGCACCATGCCAAGGACGACGGTGTTGACCCGGATACCGGAGGGCGTCAGCTGGGTGGCAAGGCCCTTCGACCAGCTTTCCAGTGCCGCCTTGGCCGCTCCGTAGTGCAGGACGGGTGCGGGAGGGTTGGCGCTGACGGCCGAAGAGACGTTGACGATGGCCGCCCGATCGCTTTGCTTCTGGGCGGGCAAGGCGGCCGAGGTGACCCGCCGCCGACAAGAAGTTGATCGCGAGGGAGTCCTCCCACTCCTCGTCCGGAACGCCCGTGAGGTGGACGCGGGCGGCGCCCGCGTTGATCACCAGGAGGTCGAGGCCGCCGAGAGTGTCGAGGGTTTCGTCCATCAGGCGACGAGCCCCATCTGCGCTGCGGATGTCGGCACTGATGAAGGTGGACTCCTTGGGGGTGTCCTCGGCGCGGTTGCGAGCGCTGGTGACGACTGTCGCCCCACCGTCGACGAGCTGCTGTGCCACGGCCGCGCCGATCCCGCGCGACCCGCCGGTGACCAGGGCGCGCCGCCCTGCGAACTCGCCCGGGATCGGGATGGTCGGGATGAATGCCTGTGTGACGGACATGGAGATGTTCTTCCGGCCTGGTCTCCACGGCCATCTTGTCGGTGACCGCAATTGGGCGTACGAGGAATTCTGCGACTGGCTCGCCCGGGCTCTCCTCCACGAACTGCTCACCTGACGACAGCGCCTGGGCGAGTTGCCCGGGTCGCCGTGCGAGCTGACCTCAGTTCTGACCAAGGCAATCGAGCGAGTCGGTGTCCGTGAGTTCGACGGTGACCGAGGCGGCAGCGGACTCTTGCGCTCGTGGGGTTGGCTGCTGCACTACGGCACGGACACCGCGGCTGCGCGGGTGCCCACGAATGGTCTTCGACGAGTAGGTCCGACCGGCCGGCACCATGGTCGGCCGCGTCCGAGGACGACCACTGACCGTTGCCGGTCAGCGGGGCGGTTCGATGAGCCGGACGGCCAGGCGCTTGGTGTCGTCGTCGATCTCCACCATGCACAGTCCGCGACCGTCGGCGAAGCTCAGAATTCGGGCGTGCTCAGACTGCTGGGGGATGCCAGGAAGCCGGTGCGGGTCGCCAGAGGCCACCAGGAGGGCCGCTTCGAGAGAACGGCGTGCCCAGGGCTGGAGAAGCTGGAATTCGGCGACGACCTCGGAGCTGAGGTCGATCTCATACGGCACGGAGCCAGACTACGGGCGCATGGACGGGGCGAGGGCCCGAATCTCGGCATCGGACGCCGTGGGGGGAGCTTCGGCTTTGCCGGCCCGCTCGTCGGCGATGCGCCGCGCCATGGCGAGCATGGCCGGACTCGCAAGGGCCCGAGCCCGGGCATCCCAGTCGGCCAGGACCGTACCGATCATGTGAAGCTCAGTGTTGTCGATCTGCTCGTTGAAGCCGGCCCGGTGCTCCGGGGGGAGGGCTGCGCGCACGCTGCGGATCGTAGGCGCGGCCTGGGGGGCAGGACCGGTGTCCGCGGGCTGGGCGCTCATGCTGTCCTCCGAGTGGAAAGACCCTTCGTCATTGGAGGGTATCGGGAGCATCGGCTGGGGACCAGCGCACTGACCGTTCGAGCGAAGCGGCCCGTCCTGAGGGGTACTGTGGTCCGTCCCCGAAAACCCTGCCGAGGAGCGGGCGCAGCGACCGAAGCGACCGAACCATGGGCTGGCTTCCGACCTGCAGACAGAGAGACACCGCCTTCCCTGTCACGGGTCTCGTAAGTCGTTCCGGTTGTGCTGCGGAGGCGGTCCCACCCGCTGATCAAGTACCTGCGGCAGTGACTGAAAGGGGCCGGCAGCGAACGAGTGTCCTCAGTCGCTTTGCAACAGGAGGCGAAGCGCACGGCGCCGGTAACGTGCATGCATCGGCGACCTCGGTCAGTGACGCTTCTTCATCCAGGACAGGTCCTCGCCGCTGTGCCCCAACGAGCCCGATTTCCAGGCACGCATGTCGCGGCGAGCATCCCGGACGTCCTGCGACATGGCGGCGCCGTCCCGGAAGGGATGCTCGCCATGCCGACGTGCCCTCCAACCGACCCAAGAGGCAAGTGCGATGACAAGTACGAGGGGTACCCAAAAGATCCACATGCGATGACCATCTCGTCAGCGTCGGGGGCCGGACAAGTACCCGTCCTCGACAACCTGGCACATGCCGGTTGCCGCGACACGGCCTTGACAAGGGTGAGCCCGCGGCGGCTTCGAGCCGAGAGAAGGGCAGGCCGAGGGACCGTCACAGGCGGCGGATGCCGGCCAGGATGTGGCGGACGCCGATAGCGCGCAATATCCGTCGCCAAGAGCCCGGCTCCTCCCGATGGCGACAGTCATCTCCTCCCCGCCAAGCGCGGGCGGTGACATTCGCTGGACACCTGCTGTCACCCCTCAGGCTTCCTTCCCAGCCCCGCGTTGTGAAACGCAAGATGTCCAACTACTGGCTCAAGCGATTCACGCACCGAAACTGGCCGCAACCTTCCCAGACACCAGCACAGGCCGTCGCCATCGAACCGCCCGAACCGTAACGCAATGCCATTGCCCCTATACGCCCGCGAGGAGCATTTTTTACCCCGGTCCGCGGGCACTCGACCCCGTCTTGCTCAAGCCCCTTCATTTCCTCTGTGTGAGCGTCACGAACCGCCCCGCCACTGCGGCGAGCATGCCGGCGCCGAGGACGGTGAAGCCCGCTACAAAGAACACTGTTTGCAGGGTTGTGGTTGACACGAGAATCGCGCCGAGCGCAGATCCCAACGCCAGAGAGACCTGCAAATTTGTGACATTCACCGCCGATGCCGCCTCCTGGTTTTCCGGGGCTGCGTCGAGTAGCCAGACCAAGGTTGCCGGGTTCGCGATTCCCCAGATCACGCCCCAGAGTGCGAGCAGCAGGCCAGCCAGCCACGGTAGGGTTCCCGCGCTCGCCAGCCCAATGAGCATTGCGGCCACCGCAGCCGTAGATGACGAACAGCAGGGTAATCACGCCACTGGACAGATGGGTGTGGTCTGTCAGGAACGGAGTGATGTACGTCCACGCGGCGAACTGACCGATGAACAGCACGGCGCCTGCCGCCATCCCGAACTGAACGGCTCGGCGTGACACGGTCTTCAGGAGATCACGCACGTGCGTACTCTTGTCCGGTGGAATGCTCGGCAGGAGGATTGTCTGGGCAGCTACGACAAGTAGTGTGGCCGCCGCAGCGGTGGCGAAGGTGAGACGCCAGCCGATCAGATTGCCGAGGATTTGTCCGGCAGGCAGTCCCACTACCGTGCCACCCGATATACCCGCCGCGATGATGGTGATGGCACGAGTGCCGCCGGCCGGCCCCACCAACTTGGGTCCGACCGGTGAGACCACGGTCCAGAAGGCTCCGATGGTGGCGCCGAGGAGCATACGGGCGATCAGCACCAGGGCGAAGCTCGGGGCCACCGCGACGACTGCGTTCGACACCAGCACTGTCAAACCCAGGATGAGGATGACCGGGCGCCGGTTGAGGCGACCGGAGCCAAGGAAGAACAGCGGCGCCGACACGGCGGCACTGAGACCCGGTACGAGCACCATCAGCCCCGCCAGACCGAGCGAGACATGCAGTCCTTCGGCGATTCTTGGCAGCAGCCCCACAGGCAGCGTCTCCGTCATGACGACGACGAACGCACCGAGTGCAACGGCACCCACGGACGCCCAGCCACGCCTGCTGCCCGGCTCCGTGACGGGGGTTCGGCTGGAAGCTCGTGCGGCCGCGGGTCGGGTCGGGACCGCTGCGGCACACGACGACGCAGTGACGACGCGCATCCGCGGTGCACGGTGTGTGACCGCGCTGTGTTTGATTCCGGTCATGTGTTCTCCCGCGGCTCTTGCCCTGGAGCCACCTGCGCAGGTCAGCGCGGTCGTAGGCCTTGTCTGTACGTAGGCACCAGGGTTTGAGGTACCGGCCGCGGCCGCATGGTGTCTCGTTCGGTGAATGTCCACGATCGGCTTCACCCCGGCTGTCCTGAGTTCCTCCAGCGGACTCACAGCGATCTGCCGTTCCAAGCTGGTCGGCCACCTCTCGGGCTTGCCGGCTCGGGCGGAACGTGGGGTTACTGGAAACGGCCGTCGAAGCTGGTGCCGCTCCTAGGATCGGTGAACCGAAGGCCGACGACCGTTCCGTCTTCCACCACCCATCGCAGATCGTAGGAGGCTTGGTAGGAGGGCGGCCAGAAGGAGCAGAAGCGGCCATCCTCGTCGACGGACCAGGTGCCCTCCGTCTGGCGTCCTGTCTCGAAGTAGGAGGTGCTTCCGTCGGGTCGGAAGGTCTGGGTCGTGCCATCGCCGTAGGCCAGGGGGCCCGCAGTGACAGCGGTGGTGATCTGGTCGGGCGGCACGATCGCGCCGTTTTCCGGGTGCAGGATGTCGATGTCCCTGGTCACTGTGTGGTCCTTACTGCTGTGTACGGTATGGGCGCCTTGCCGGGCCTCGTGCCGCAGACGGGGCTCTGTGCCGTTCGGGCTCGGGGGTCCCGCCCTGATTGCCGTCATCGGCTCTCGGTCGCGGCCTCTCCCGTGCCGCGAAGTCGCTCAGGTAGTGGCCGTAGCCCTCTCCCTCCAGAACAGAAGTGCAGAAAGGCGGGGTTGGGGGAGTACCGCAGCCCTCCGCCGGCGTGGGGCCCGTCGGGAAACGGTTCTTGCTGCACTCCGGCATGCCTACCTCTCAGAGGGTGCTGGAGTTCTTGTGCTCTATTTGCGTCGAGCATCACCCGAACTCTTACCGTGCTGCTGTGGTGGGCGGACTGCGGGTGAAGGCCCAGTGCGACGTTACGATGGGTGCCGAACGCTTATCGGTCTGTGACATCTGGACACCAGTTGCCTGCCCGGTTGCGTCGGTACCGGCCGGGAGGACTTCGCCAGTCAGCGGCTTGTGGTTCCTGAGGCAACCATTTCGCAGGCAAAAGGTGCCGGGGTGCTGCCCGCCGACATCGCCGAGCGGATGCGTCGGCTGATACGCGGTACGCACCGGCCGCCGGTCTGGGTGATGGTCTCCGGCTACTCGTGCTGATCGTCGCGCTGGTGCTGCCCACGTGGCGGACCAGCGTCCGTGATCCCGGCCCTCGGTCCGGGAACGGCTGGCAATCGCCGGCGCAGAGTACAACAATTGCACCTACTGCCTGTCCGCCCACACCTGCATAGGGGCGCGCGTCGCCAAAGCCGGTGCAGGGGAGTTGCCTGCCGTGCGCAGCCCGCTGACCCACACCGCCACATCGCCGGCCCGAGCCGACATCGGCGAGTCACAGCTCAAGGTTCCCAGGGCCGTGGGCGTCAGCGCCCCCGGGATCGTAGGCGATCTGGCGTTGGACACCGAACGACCTACGGCCATGTCCACGCCAACCGTGTGACACTGTCCGGTTGCTCGTCACCCCGCACACCCACGCCTGTCGGACGGCCCGACCGGCGCAACCGACCGGGCGCGTCACCACATCCTCGACCGTCGTCGGGCACTCCCAGGAAGGCGGGGAAGAGCATGAGCGAATCGCGCGACCCCCAGGTAGACACGTGTTACGACGTGGTCGTGCTGGGTGCGGGCCCGGCCGGTGCGAACGTCGCCGACCGCGCCCGTGCCGCCGGTCTCTCCGTGGCGGTGGTGGAACGGGAACTGGTCGGCGGTGACTGCGCGTACTGGGCGTGCGTGCCCAGCAAGGCGCTGCTGCGTCCCGTCCTTGCGATCGCCGACGCCCGGCGCGTGGACGGTGCCCGGCAGGCCGTCACCGGTCGGGTCGACGCCGATGGCGTCTTCGCCCGTCGCAACCGCGCTGTCCGCGACTGGGACGACACCAGACAGGCTCTGTTCCTCAAGTCCATCGGAGCCGACCTCTTCCGTGGCCACGGCCGTCTCGACGGGCCTCGACGGGTCAGCGTCACCCGTGACGACGGCACCCGGCAGACCCTCACGGCCCGGCACGCGGTGGCCATCGCCACCGGCAGCCGGCCTGCGCTGCCCGACATCCTGGGTATCGCCGAGGCCCGTCCCTGGACGAGCCGGCAGGGCACCGAATCCAGCAGCGTGCCCACCCGCCTCGCCGTCATCGGCGGCGGCGGAGTCGGCATCGAGATGGCCACTCTCTGGCAGGGCCTCGGCTCCCAGGTCACGCTGCTCGTCCGGCGCCGCTTGATCCCCCGCATGGAACCCTTCGCCGGCGAACTGGTCGCTCAGGGATTGAGAGAGGCGGGCGCGGATGTCCGGATCGGCGTCCAGGTGACCGCCCTGCGCCGCCCGGAACCGGAGGGGCCAGTCACCCTTACGCTCGACGACGGCGAAGAGCTGGAGGCGGACGAGGTGTTGTGCGCCACCGGCCGCGCGCCCGCCACCGACGACATCGGCCTGGACACGGTCGGCCTCACCCCCGGGTCCTGGCTCGACGTGGACACCACCTGTCTGGTGCAGGGGGTCGACGGCGACTGGCTGTACGCCCTTGGTGACGTCAACCATCGTGCCTTGCTCACTCATCAGGGTAAGTACCAAGCCCGGACCGCCGGTGACGCGATCGGTTCCCGCGCTGCGGGTCGCCCGCTGGACGACGCGCCCTGGGGCGACCACGCCACCACCGCCGACGAGCGCGCCGTACCCCAGGTGTTCTTCAGCGACCCCGAGGCGGCCGCGGTGGGCCTGAGCGCCGAGCAGGCGGAACGCTCCGGCTATCGCATCAGGACTGTTGATCTCGACCTCGACGTCGCCCAGGGCGCCAAGCTCTACGCCGACGGTTACCAGGGTCACGCCAGGCTGGTCGTCGACCTCGACCGGGAAATCCTCATCGGAGCGACCTTTGTGGGCCCCGGTGTCAGCGAACTCTTGCACTCGGCAACCATCGCGGTCGCCGGCGAGGTCCCCCTCAAACGACTGAGGCACGCGGTCGCTTCCTTTCCGACCGTCAGCGAGATCTGGCTCTTCCTCCTCGCCGCCTACCAGCGAGATCAGGAGAGGGAGGGTCGACGTGCGGTGGCCGGCCGCGTACGGGCGGATGGTACCCGTCGGTGAGGAGGGCCTCTTCGCCTCCAACGGCGCCGACCCGCTCGCCGCCGTATGTCGCTACGGGCTGCAAGTACCCGATTACTGCCCGCTGGTCTGCTGCAGCGAGAGCGGCCAAGCCCCCGGAGGGAGATCGTGCTCAATGGGGGGGCGTAACAGGCGCCGTCCGATCCCGGGATCGGATCGCGAGGAATACCGCCATGGTGGGCCGGCTGCATCCCGTGGTTCAAACGTCGCGTCGCTCGATCTCCCTTAGCTGAGATTATGGAATATAACGCCCGAATTTGGTTGAAGAAGCGATTTCGCTATCTGTCAGGAAGTGACCGATGGACGCCTCGGACCATCTTCTCCGAAGGGCTACCCCCTCGGCTCTCGTGACCCTGGACGGTGCCGTCCACAGCCTCAACGCGGCCATGGCAAAGGTCCTGGACAGGCCGGCGGAGCAGTGCGTGGGTCGCAACATGGCTGATCTGTTGCCCGCGACCCAGCTGACTGCGGTCGAAAGCCTCGTGGCCCACGCCGCCACGACGATGACGGTCGTGATGCGAGTGCTGGAGTTCCCCGGGCCGGGTGCGGCACCGCTGGTCTGCCTGGTCGAGGCGCGACTGACGAGGGACCCTGCGGACGGCGAGCAACTGCTGTGGCTGCACTCGTTGAACGCGGGGAACGACCTGGGCGGACTTGTGATCCCGTTCCGGTTGGCGGCCAAGGCCGCCAACCTCGGTGTGTGCAGGTACTCACCTCAGGAGCAGCAGTTGGAGTGGCTGGGCGGTGCACCGGCCTTGGCAATGCTGTTCCCGGAGGCCTCCGTACCGTTGTCCAGCGTGGTCCGGCGAGTCCACCCTGATGACCGGGGGGCTCTGCGGCGGCTCGTGCGGTCGACCGTCACTCAGTCTCCCTGGATCAGGTTGAGGTTCTTCACCGAGCGTGATGGTTGGCACCTTCTGTCTTGCCAGGCCCGTCGAGTCCAGCTGGGGTATGGCGGCCCGCTGCGGGTCTTCGGATTGATCCGCGAAGACACCAAGCGCGAAGCGCGCCGACGCAAAGCTCTGGTCGCGTTGAGTGCTGCGCGGCAGCGAGCCGCCGAGATAGCGGCCTTTTCCTCCGCCTTGATCACTGCGGCGACGGAGCAAGAGGTGCAGCAGGTCCTCCTGACACGCCTCGCCGCGACCTTTGGTGGCACCGGCGCCGCGTTGGCGCTGGTTGCCGAAGGCCGCCTGTGCGTCTCCTCAGATGCCGGGATCCCGAGGCTGGTGGCCGCCGTACACGGCGTGTCGCTGGACGATCCGAGCCCGCTGCCCTATGCGATCCGGACCGGCAAGCCGCAGTTCATGCGCAACCAGGAGGAGTACGTACGCCGCTGGCCGGAGGGTGCCATGGTGCCGTACTTCGACCAGCTCGAATCCGGCTGCGCTGTCTCGATCACCTCCCTCAGCCCGGTCGGCGGTGAGCCGCTCGGGGGTTGGGCGGTGACCTACGACGGCGAGCATGACTCGTCCCCGGACGAGCGGGCCCTCATGAGCACTCTGGCCGACCTCGCGGGCCAGGCGCTGCGACGCGTCAGGTCTCGAGAAGTGCGAGTGGAGTTGGCCGTGGCGCTCCAGGAGACCATGCTTCCCACGCTGCCGAAGCACCTCCCGGGCCTGGAGGTCACCGCCCGTTATCGTCCGAGCCGGGACGGGCTGGACATAGGCGGAGACTGGTACGACGCCTTCGTCGTGCCCGACGGCGCGGTCGCCTTCGAGATCGGCGACGCCCAGGGGCACGATGTGAACGCCGCCGCAGCCATGGGACAGGTTCGTGCCTCCATGCGTGCCATCGCCGCCTGCGAACCGGACCCGGCGACCGTGCTGACGCGCACGAACGACCTGCTCGTCACGATGGACGCGGCGCGATTCGCCAGCTGCACGATGTTGTACATCGACCCCTCCGACGGACAGGTCACGGGCTGCAGCGCGGGCCATGTGCCGTTGCTGTACGTGGGCGACGACGGCAGGCACCGTGTCCGTGAACTGCCAGGCGGCCCAGTGCTCGGAGTCCTACCCGACGCCGTGTACAACAAGGGAACCTTCACCCTGGACAAGAATGCCGCGCTGATCATGGTTACCGACGGTGTGGTCGAAGGCCCGAGCCTGACGCTGGAAGCCGGGCTGGAGCGAGTCGCGACGCTCGCGGCGCAATCCGCCCACGACGGGTTGAACGCCGATGAGATCGCTGATCGAATCCTCGACACCATGGTCGCGGTGGACCACATCGACGACGCGGCTGTGCTGATCATCCGGCGCGCGTGACGGCTCCGCGACTCCCGCTCGACTGCCCTGCGCGGGCCACACGCCTCGTCGTACCCGGTGGGGGCGAATCCGCCATCGCGGATCCGGCGCCAAGACGGCCGGCTGACGGCTCTGCCACCGCCAGCACCGGACGTCATCGAAGGTGAGCGTGGCAAACAGGCAGGTGAGGTTGGTTGCCAGGCGCGAGGGCCGGCGGTCGGCGGTGTTTCAGCAGGTCATGGCTTCGGAGGCTGTCACTACCTGGAGTCACAGCAGCAGCGTCTCCGGACTCGCGGACCGATGAGCCGTGCGGCGCTCGCGGCTGCTCGGGGACCGTCGCTACGGTGCGGAGCCGAACGAGATCCTTCTGTGGCTGAAATGATCACTTAAAGCCCACGCCACCGCCGTACCGTCCCCAAGCCCCAACCGGGCGCCGCAGCCATGAGCGCGCGGATCACCCTGCACCGCGACCAGACCTGGACGTGCAGATCCGGCGGAGGCGAGGGTGGCAGGTACGGATTACTACTCGAAAAGACGGCGGTTCGAGCGGCTCCAGGTGAGCCGGCGTTCAAGTTCCTCCAGCACACCTTCGCGGACCCACGTGGCCTGCGGCTCGTGCCCTTGGGAGGCCAGCCGGTGCACGAGATGCATGTCCTCCTGTTGCCTGTCGATCACTGCATCCACGACCCCAGCGGTGGTGGTGAGACCGTAGGCCGTGCAGAAGCGCTCCAGACGGCGGTGGCGGTCGGGCGGCTCTGGGTAGTGCAACCAGCGCAGACACTCGGCGTCATCGCGAAATGGGGCGACGTACTGCAGCGCGTAGGCCACATCGTGCGTCCGCGGCGCCGGCCGGGCGAAGTCCCAGTCGATGATCCCCACGGGGCGATTGCCTTGCCACACGACGTTCCAGGGGCCGAAGTCGCCGTGGCAGATCACCTCGCCCTCGCCGGGCGCACTTGAGCTGTCGGACCAGGCTGCCTCGGCCGGGGGCGAGAATCCTGCGGTCGCGTCGTGGTAGTCGCGCAGCAGCTGGGCGAAGGCGAACAGGCCCTGGTCTTCCACCACCTTGGCCCAACCCTGCGGTCCGGACTCGCCGTGGATGAAGGTGAGCACCTCCCTGCCGTGCTCATCGAAGCCCAGAGGCCGGGGAGCGTAGGAGAAGCCCACCGATTCCAGATGCCTGAGCAAGGTGTGGACCGCCGGTGTCCAAGGCTGGGAGGGGCGGCGAACGGTGTCTCCGACCCGTACCACCTTCCGGTGAGGCTGGTTCTGCAACACGTCCTCGTTCGCCATACGCGGGACGCTACCGCGCGGCTGACGACCAGCGTCTGATACGTATCAACCGTCTTCACCAAAATTCACAGCCTTTAAGCGGCGGTCAAACGGTCTGAGCCGATGGGTGTAGCTATCGGCTGGTGCGGCTGCATCCTTTGCGATGCGGGCAGGTATAGGTCGGAGGTGCTCACATGCCCAGCGGTGAGGCGCTCGCCCTCGTCGACGAGGCGGGCCGGGTGATCGAGTGGGAACGTTCAGCTGAGGAGCTGTTTGGGCGCTCTGCAACGGACACCATCGGACGGTCCGTGACTGCTCTCATGCACGACGTCTCCACGGACGGGGGAGGGCGGCACGGAGGCGCGGCGGAAGCGGCCACGGTCGTGGTCAAGCCTGTCGTGCGGGGTAGTGCTGTGGTGTGGCGAGTCCTCGCAGCCGGGTGTTCGTCGGCAACCCGGGATACCGCGATCTTGAGGGCCGTGTTCGATCATCTGCCTGTGGCGCTGTACGTCCTCGACGAGCAGTTGCGCATCGTCCGGACGAGCGCGGTCGCCGAAGCAGTGGGCGACACGTCCACAGAAAGCTCGCTGGGCGCCTTTTTCCCCGAGGCCTGGGCGTTCATGGGGGTCGAGGAGGAAGCCGCCGTGGCGCGCAGGGTCCTCGACAGTGGGGACGCTGCGGTGAACCGGCTCGTCCGCAGGAGGCACCCGTCGGGCCGGCCCGATTACGGCGTCTACGCCGTTTCGTACTTCCGTCTGGAAGACTCGTCCGGAGGCGTGCAGGGGCTCGTGGCCTGCACGCTTGATGTGACTGAGCGAGAAAGAGCCAGGGAACACCGAGCCCTACTGGAGCGGATTCGCGCGAACGTAGGACACCGTCTGAGCGTCACGGACGTCAGTTGGGAGCTTGTCGAGGCCGTGGTGCCCGCCTTCGCCGGGACCGCAGCTGTCGAGGTGGTCGAAGAGGTGGTTCGCGGACAGGACCCTCCGCGGACGCCGGTCAAGAAGGCCGTTTCCCTGCGCCAAGCAGCCATACTGGGCCGGATCTCGGCACGTAGAACACTTCGCTCCCTCACTGCCGGCACCCCCACCGCCCGCATCCTGTGCGCCCCGCAAGTCCGCCTGATGTCGGTCGACGAAGCGTGTGCGTGGGCGGAGCCGGAGCAGGCGGACGAGATCCGGCGATCCGGTGCTCACTCTCTGATCGTGGCCCCATTGACGGTTCGAGGACAGCTGCTCGGGATGGTCACCTTCTTCCGTCACGAGGGGGAAGCACCCTTCGACGAAGGCGACCTTGACGCGGCGTCCGCGATCGGCGCACATGCCTCACTGTGCATCGACAACGCCCGCCGGTACATGCGCGAGTGGATCATCGCCTCCACCATCCAGAGCAGGATCCTCCCACCACAGCCCGATACCCAGGCCACCCTCGAGGTCCGCCATCTGCACATCCCTGGCGAAGAAGGTGGCGGCGCCTGGTCCGATGCAATCGCACTCCCCAGCGCGCGCACCGCACTGATCGTCGGAGACGTGGCGGGCAAGGGCATCCCTGCGGCCATCACCATGGGACTTTTGCGAACAGCCGTCCACACCCTTGCCGCTCTGGACCTGCAGCCCGACGAACTGCTCGCCCGGTTGAGCGATACAACGGCGCGTCTCGTCGCCGCGCGCGCCGCATTGCCGCCTGTGGATCCGCTACATCGCGAACCTCTCACCGCCGGCTGTGCCATTGCGATCTACGACCCCGTGGACCGCACCTGCACCACCGCATGTGCGGGACTTCCTGAATCCTTCGCTATCTTTCCCGACGGCACCTCAACCGGTCTCGTGGCGCAGTCCGGACCTCAGCTTGCAGCACGCGACACTGCGCCCTTTCCCGCTGCGACCTTCGCATTGCCTGTGGGAAGCACCATCGTGATGAGTACGACCACCGAGGTGTCGACGTCGGCCGGCCCTCTGCGCCCGCTGCTGGAAGCGGCTGGTTCGGGACCGCTCGTGGCTTTGTCAGACACGCTCGCTCACCAGCTCGCAGATGGCCCACTTCCCGTTGAGACCGCGATGCTGTTCGCCCGCACCAAGGCACTGCCCCCGGACAAGGTCCTCACTCTTGCTTTGCCGGAGGGCCCTGAGGCGGCGCCGATCGCTCGAGCGGCGACTCGGCGGCAGCTGGAAGTATGGGGCCTTGACGCGGAAATCGTCTACACCAGCGAACTCCTCGTCAGCGAATTCGTCGGCAACGCCGTCCGCTACGGAAGTCCCCCGCTGCGCCTCCGCTTGATCCTTGACCAGACCCTCACCTTCGAGGTCAGCGACGGTGCGCCGACTTCTCCGCATGTCAGGCATGCCCGTACCAGCGATGAGACCGGGCGGGGGCTCTTCATCATCGCGAGTCTCGCCGACCGATGGGGCACCCGCTACCACGCTGACGGGAAGTCTGTCTGGGCAGAAGTGTCGGTCAGCGGTTTGAGTGGGGCGCAGTCGTGGGCGGGCGTGCGCTGAGCACAATCGGCGCCCAACTCTGACGCCGGTCGTCACCGAAAACGCGGTGCCCATATGACCCGACAAAATCAGGATGTGGGTTGTCAGGCGGCCGAGGCCAGCCGGTGCCGGGCTTCATCGAGAGAGGCGCTGGCCGCGGTGTGGCCGGCACGGTGGGCCTCCAGCCGGGGGAGCAGGCTGGTGAGCAGCCTTCGGCACCGGGCCGCGCCGGTGCTCAAGGCAGTGTCGAGGGCATGGTGGGCGTGGGAGACGGCGGCGTCGAGATCGTGGTCGGGCACGGTTGTTCCAGCCACGCCACGCCGACCCTTCTGGCTGCGGATGCGAGCACACTTCGTCCGTTGTGCGGCAAGGACGTCGGGGTGTCGGGCGTTCTGGTTGCGCCATCGCAGGTAGGCGTGCAAGGCCCGGGTCTGGACGGTGTGGTTGCGGTGGTGGGAGTTGGCGACAGTGAACTGCCGCTGCGGCCCGAAGGGGGCCTCTATGGGGTTGGCCCGGGACGCGTAGCCCGCGGCATCCCTTCAGGCTCTCCCAATGCTTGCACCTCTGCGTAGGAGAGGGTCACGAGATCCGCCGGCCGGCCGTCGCGAATGGCCGTCGCGGTGGCCACAGCCGCCGCCAGGGCCCTGCGGTAGAGCATCGAGCCGAGGCTGATCCTGCGCACACCCAGTGCGGCCAGGTCGGTGAGGGCGGGTCCGGTCGGTGTGTACAGAATGTTCAGCGGGGCGACGAGGGTTGCCGTCAGCGCGGCGATCTCGTCCGGGTCCGACAGCCCTGGCACAAACACCCCGTCCGCACCGGCCTGTTCGTAGACCGCGAGGCGCGCCGCTGTCTCCTCCTCCTGGCGTCCGAGCCAGTGGGTGTCGGTGCGGGCGTTCACGAACAGCTCCGGCACGGCGGCCTTGACGGCAGCGATCTTCGCGGCGTGCAACTCCACGGGGGCGAGGGTGCCGTCGGGGCGGCCGTCTTCGAGGTTGATCCCTCCGGCTCCTGCGGAGGAAAGCCTCCGGGCCAGCTCAGCCACTTCCTCCGGGTCGTCGCTGAAGCCCCCTTCAGCATCGACGGTGTACAGGAAGGAGCCGCGTCCGAGTCGGCGGGCCAGAGCCAAGGTCGCTTCCGCGGTCGCGGCCGCCCCGTCCGTCAGGCCGACGGCCGCAGCCACGCCCAGGCTTGTGGTGCCGATCGCCGCGAAGCCCTGCGCCGCCAGAGCGGCCGCAGAGGCGTAGTCCCAGGCGTTGGGAAGCAGCAGCGGGGTGGCCTGGTGATGGAGGCGGGCGAAGTCGGTCAGCGGGCGTCGGCGCAGGCCGTCGGCCAGAGCAAGTGCATGGGCCCGGCCGGGACAGACCCGCGGTGGTGCGCCGAAGGTGAGCGATACGGGGTGCACGCGATGGGCGGCCGCAAGATCCAGGAGAACCACATCGCCCTCGGCGATCTCCCGACCGGCGACCCGGGTGGAACGCGTGGCGACCCGGCGCATCGCCGATACCGGCGGAGCCTCCAGGAGCACCCGGGCCAGCGGTACGTCGCTGTCGGCCGCGGTCTCCACCAGGGCAGCCGTCGCCGAGCAGGCCTGCACCAGCAGCCCGATGCGGTTGGCAGCGGCCTCCAAGCCGTCTTCAGTCGCGTTCCTTGGCGCCAACTGCGCCATGAGACGGGCGACCGCCTCGTCAGCGGCTGCGTCCGTACCCCCGAAGTAGGCCCCGGCAACGACGGTCACCGCCTCCGCGACCATCCTGGGCTCCGACATCCCCAGGGCCTCGGCGAGAGTATGCACCACCCGCACGCGGACCTCCGCTTCCGGCCCCGCCGCCACCGCCCGCCGTAGTGAGGCGGGCTCCAGCCGGGACAGTTCGTCCTCCACCAGAGCGCGCCGCCGCCGGTGCTGCTCACCAGAGCTGAATCGGGCCACGGTGGCACGCAGCCACGCGACACTCGCCCCGGCAGGACCGTCGTCGGCAGCAGGCAGCTCCGGGACCAGTGCCGGGTCGGCAAGCGCCGCTCGCACGTCCTCATAGCGGTCGAACTCATGCATCGTCGACGTCATGGCCCTGACGCTAGTGCCGGGACAGTTCGCTGCTCCCCGAACCATCCCTGCGGCATCATGACCTTGTGCCCCCACTCGCCGAGACCGCCGCCCTGTTTGCCGACCGCGCCCGGGCCGCCTTCTGCCAGGCGCTGCTCGACGGACGCGCCTGGACCGCAGTCGGGCGCTGAAGGGTCTGTGCGGTTCCGTCAAGTCGAACCCCAGCCGGGTGGCCCAGTCCCGGTCATCGATCGTGACGGGCAGCCGGTCGAACAGGATGGATTGCTGCTCAACGACCTCGGCACGCCACGACCGGCTGATCAACTTCACGGAATCCATGCCCAACCCCCCGTTCCAACCGCCGACGGACCGAAACCAGTCGCGGCCGCACCGGCCCCTGCGGGATGCTTGGGTTGTGCGCCTGAACAGCGATGGAGTCTCCCCGGTGCCGCGGATGCTTTTGCTCAGCGAAATCCAGCTCTACGCCGCCTTCCAGGTCGAGTTGGACGCACCCGTGTTCGTCGCGGCGGGCGACCGGATCTCCTACCAGGACGGCGGTCTCGTGGTGACGCGCTCGAGCGGTGAGCAATACACAAACCCGATCCGCGACAGCTATTGGATCTGCCGCTGATGGCGACAGGCTCGATGCGCATCGCCATCTTGCAACCACCGGCGTGGTTGTGGGAGACACCGAGTCATTCGCTGGCTCGGGCCCTGGCAGTGCCGCGCATCAGCTTCAGCGATCTCATACGCGCTCACCTCCGCCAGGGCACCGACCTGGGGATCCGATCCGCCGAGATCATGGACTCCGGCAGGCTGCTTCCAGACGAGATCGTCAATGCGATCGTCCGGGACAAACTGTGCCAGGCGGCCTCCGCGGCTTTCCTCCTCGATCGGTACCCGCTCAACGCCACCCAGGCGCTTGCTCTCGATGAGCTGCTCCACGAACTCGGCAGGCCCCTGGACAGCGTGTTGCGCCTGCACCTTCCCGAACAGGAGGTGGAGGGCCGCGTTCGCCATCAGTCCGCCCGTCACCTCTGCCGTAACGACTCGGCGCACGTCTACGAGCCGGCGGTGGACACCCTCGACGTCGATGGCGCCTGCAACGTCTGCGGCGGTGAGCTCTATCAGCGTGAGGACGACAAAGAGACAAGCATCCGCAGTCGGTTCAGCAGATACGAAGCGATGGTGGAGCCCATCATCCAGCACTACGCAAGGCAAGGGCTCCTCGTCACGGTCGACGCTGTTGGCACACCCGACGAGATAGCCAGTCGCGCGCTCACTGTGCTTCGACAGCAGTAGGCCGGGATAGGACGGAGCGTTGCCAAGCGCACGGAAGCACGATCGACGTCACGGAATCCGCGCCTGAACCAGCTTCACGCGTCATCACCAGCCTGGCCGACCCGCTCGGCCGTTACCGGGTTCGCGATGTCGCCTTGAACCGTGAGGACCTCCGGTTTCCGCGAGGCGGAAATGCTGCGCGACGTCGCGACGACGCCGTAACGAAGCTCGCGGGACGCCTCGGCCAGAGCAGCGCCGCTGCCCTGCGACGCGCCGGTGATCACGGCGGCCTTCTCCAGGGTTGGCCATGGCGGTTGTCTCCGGGGGGAGTCGTCCGGGCGGTTCACGTTCCGATCAATTACTTCGAGGCGTAGTAGTTGATCGGTCGACAATTACCCGGCCTGTCTGGGAGCGCGCTCCAAGACGCGCTTTCTTTCCGGCTGCGGTGCGAGATTGTGCCTATCAGGGGCGAGGCACCCGGTTGTACCGACCCCGGGCACGGGTCTGTCCATCGAGCGGCGGCTCTTGCACGAGGCCCCGCGGTGGGTTCGCTGACAGTGCGGTCTTAGGGTGTCCGCCGACGGGTTCGCATTCGACGAGCTCGAGGGATGGCAGGGGGAGGACGCAGATGGCGCCTACCGTACGAGCGGGTCGCAGAAGACACGGGACACTCCGCGTGGTGAGGCTGGCAGTCCTGGCGGGTGCCGTGGCCACGGCATCGGCTCTGGTTGTTTCGGGCGTCGGCGCCGAGTCGGCAGCGGGGTCCGAATCCGCTCAGGGTCGTCGAGTGGTCGGCACGGTCGCGCAGATGAAGGACGCCCCGGACGTCGCCCACCTGGCGACGGGGGAGCGGGCGGAACTGGTCGACGGCAAGTATCTCGACATCGCACGGGGAAACGGGCGAGACGCGGGACGTTACGCCATCACTTCGACGGACGGCTCAATCGGTGTTCGCCCAGTGGGCCGACAGCAGCCCACCGCCGGGACGCGGATGCGCGTCGGCGCGACGCCGGCACTTGCGCCCATGGCGGCGGTCCAGGCGGCGACGACGTACTCGGTGAAGTTCTCCATCACCAATGCAAACGTCACGACGAAGTCAATCGCTCTGTGGAACCGTTCCACTTGGGGAGCGGTGCCGGTGAACGACGACGGCTACGGCCCGGACGCCACCGCCAAGCTCGCGCCGGGCAGCTACTTCGCCGTCGCACTGCACTCCGACTACGGGCAGCCCAGTTACCTCCTCACCCGTGCGTTCACCGTGACGACCTCCGGTCTGACGGTGAAACTCGACCAGAAGCTGGCCAAGGAGACGGCCATCAGGACCGACGACACCACCGCCGCCCGCGCCGCGGCCGCGGTATGGATCTCGGTTCCCGGCGGCAACCTGGCGGGCTTCGCCGGCCGCGGCATGGACAAGGTCTACACCACGCCCTTCTCGGTCACCGGGGCTTCCCTGCGCATCCATGAGGTGCTGACCAAGAAGGGGTCCTCCGCCTCCGCCCCCAGCCCGTACCGGTACGACCTGACGCACTTCTTCAACAACACCGTGCCGTCTTCGCCGATCGCGTCGGTACGACAGGCGGGTCTCGCGAAGGCCACCACCCCGATCCGCGCCCAGGGCGTCGCCATGCGGGCGTATCTGCAAACCGTGCCGCAGACCGGGGAGTGGACCGGCGTCTTCATCGGCGGCTGGGTGAAGACCGGCGCGACCACCACCGAATACGTCACCCCGGGCATCTCGTACTCGCGCCTGGTCGACTACGGCACCGGCGACCACTCCCTTTCACTGCCCGACCGCACCCTGGCCGCCGGCACCACCACGGCGGGACCCACCGTAGGCGCGGCCCCCTTCGGCCCCGGCACGGCAGGCGGCCGCTCCACCCGCACCTCCACGAAGATGAGCCTGACCGAGTCGGCGACCCTGAGTGACGCGGCAGGCAACCCCGGCACCGACGGCCGCTCACTGTCCTCCTACCTGCTCACCTCCGGTGGGCAGACCCTCGCGTCGGCCGACGGCCTGTCGCCGTATTCCGGGCTGTCCGCCACCGTCCCGAGCACCGCCGCCACCTACCAGCTGACCCACACCGTCACGCGCAGGAACGGTTACTCACGCCTGTCGACGCTGATACGCAACGAATGGACGTTCACCTCCACGGGCAGCAGCACCTCCCGCGCGCTGCCTCTGATCGACACGTCCTTCGCCGTATCCGCGCTGAACGCCCGCAACGCGGCCGGCACCGCCCCCGTGACCGTGGACGTCACAGCCGCGACCCGCAACTCCGAGGCAGGGGAGACCGTCACCGCCCTGGAGTACTCCACGGATGACGGCACCACCTGGACCACGCTCCCGCTCACCACCACCGACACCGGCACCACCGCGACACTGACTGTCCCGATCACCGCGGCATACGTCTCGCTGCGCGCCACGGCGGTCAACGACGAAGGCGGCAGCGTCCGGCGCACCGTGATCCGCGCCTTCGGCGGACCGGGAATCCAGGGCGACGAGCAGGCCGGCACGACGAAGATCTCGGACCTGGTCGTCAACGGCGGCAAGCCGGTGGTTCTCACGACCGACGAGTTCCAGGAGTTCAAGGCGACCTTCACCGCCACCGACCCCTCCGGCATCGCCGAAGGCGACCTGTTCCTGTACCACGGCTCGTACGGCGCACCTGACGGCGTCCTCTTCGGAACCTGGCCCGCGACCTGCACCGCGCAGTCCGCGACCACCTCGATCTGTGAGACGCAGCTGGCCTACGTCTGGCCGCGTTCCACCCTGGGGTTCAACTCTCTCGCGGGCACCTGGAAGGTCGCCGCCTGGGCATGGTCGAAGGACGGCACCAGCCACACCGACCTGCACGCCGCCAAAAGCGTCCTCGTGCAGCGCGACTCCGAGCTCACGGCGAACGCCTCGCCTGAGCCGATCACCAAGGGCAAGACGCTCACGATCACCGGGAGCCTGACCCAGGCGAACTGGCAGTCGGACACCAAGGCCTACGCGGGCTACGGCAGCCAGCCGGTGAAGCTCCAGTTCCGCAAGAAGGGCACCACCACCTACACGACCGTCAAGACGATCATGTCGCTCGCTGGAGCCCTGAAGACCACCGTCACCGCCTCCGCCGACGGCTACTGGCGCTTCAGCTTCGCCGGAACGACCACCACCCCGGCCGTCTCCGCAGCCGGCGACTACGTCGACGTGCGATAGCGAGCAGCACGACAGCGACACTGACGTTCGGCAACTTCCACGGCCCGATGGCGGCCATGCTCTTCGGCGACGCACGTCCGCCGGAGGCTGTGAGCCTGGCAGAGGAGTTCCGCACGGCGTTGACGGCCTACGCCGCCACCGGCGACCCCGGCTGGCCGCAGTACCGGAAGGGTGAGGCGCTCACGCGGATCTGGGACGTACCCGTCTCAGTGGTGGCCGATCCCGTGTCGGCGTCCCGACAGATCTGGGCGGACAATATGTAATTCCCCAGGGAGCCTGCCGGCGGGCTTCCTTTGACCGGCACCGCGGTAATCGCTGCCCGCCTCTGAACAGAGAGGCGGGCAGCCGTTGAGCTCGTGGTCGCCGGTCCGGAAGACTGTCGCGATGAGCTCCCGACCCTTCGTCTTCCTCGACCCTGACGGCACCAGTGGCGGCTGGCTCCATGTGGTTGTCGAGGCGAGGACCGGAGTCTTCTATCAGCAGCAGTACGGCGGAACGGCTTGCCGGCAAGGACAGCTAGAAGGCTTCTTGGTGCCGCTGTTCGGCCCTGATGAACTGGACGCTTTGCGTCAGCTGTTCGAGAAGTACTTCCGCGGTGCCGGTACCCGGAACCACACGTGGCAGGATGACGAGCGGGACAAGCTCCGCGAGATCATCGGAGCCATCCGCTACTGGGCATCCGACGGGGTCACCGAGGAGCCACACGCTCTCCGGCTGGATGAGAGCCGTATCCGTGAGTCCGATGAGGCCTGGGTGCGGGTGATCACCCCGGACGGCCCGGGAGCGCTGGTGTGGTTCAACTCGGACTGAACACGGTGATCAGTCTTCTGCTCTGAGCCGGAGGAGCAGTGCCCCAACGACGCCCTCCGCCTGGTAGTGGGCCGCCTGAGAGAACCACCGCCATGCCCGACTCGTACGCGCAGCCCATCCTGAGGACGAGTCGATTTCGAGGCGCGGGTGTTCCAGACGCAGGCCCTTTCACCGCTCCTGGACTTGCTGCCGGATCCCGAATGGGAGCGGAGGGCGGCGAGTCCGGGACGGCAGGGGCCGCGTGGGGGCCGGGGTGTGCCCGGCGCGGGGCGTCGCGCGGCGCCGGGCGCAGTGCTCGACACGACGGACGAGGAACCCATGCTCGACGGCCCGCGCCCGGCTGAGCCTGGGATGGCGCCGGCGGTCGAGGGGACGCACGCAGGGGCGCCGGCCGGTCACTCGGTATATGGCGATACTTAATTTCCCGGCTCTTCTCCTCGCCGGAATCCATGACATGTCGGAAATGCCTCTGCGGAAATGCATGCTTGTGCCGCCGGATCGGGCTCGGATAACTTGTCGGCGCGTCAACAAGTGCAGTCACCACTGGAGATGGCCGACCGGGATTCCGACGTGTCGGACACTTCGTCACACAGAGCCGTCAGTTCTCGGGCAGGGAAATCTCAACAGGAACCCTTGCCCCCTTTCATGTCGAGGAGTTCTCGTGCGCAGTCTTGGGCCGGCGAGGAAGAATCCCGCTGGAACGGCATCCGCTGCCCGTCGCCCCGGCCGTCTCCGTCTGGGAGCCGTGGCGACTGCCCTGGGCGCGATGGCCGTCCTGGCCTTCCCCGCCGAGGCCAATGCCTCCGTCCTGCAGCTGCTGCCGCAGAACGCCGACGGCCTGGAGCAGTCCTTCTCCCCGGCCTACGACTACGACGGGGACGGTTGCTACGCCACCGCAGCCATAGGCGCCGACGGCACCCTCAATCCCGGCCTGAAGCTGGGTGGCGACGTCAACGGGCGCTGCCACGACTACGCCCAGCTGGCCAATGCCAACACGTACTCGCGCGAGAAGTGCAACAACGACTGGTGCGCCGTCGTGTACGCCAGCTACTTCGAGAAGGACCAGGCCACACTCGGCCCTGCGGCCATCGGGCACACCCACGACTGGGAGCATGTCGTGGTCTGGATCCACAACAACCAGGTCGAGTACGTCTCGGCGTCCCAGCATTCCGGCTACCAGATCGCCGCCCGCTCGGCGATCCGCTTCGACGGCACCCACCCCAAGATCGTTTACCACAAGGACGGCGCTTCGACGCACTGTTTCCGCTTCGCCAACACCAACGACGAGCCAGCGGAGAACGCCACCGGTGGCTGGTTCTACCCCCGCCTCGTCGGCTGGGAGGGCTACCCGGCGGGCCTCCGCGACAAGCTCATGAATGCGGACTTCGGCTCGGCCACCATCAAGATCAACGACGCGCGCTTCAACTCCACTCTCGCCAACTCCAAGCCGTCCGGAATCCCTTTCGACCCCAACGCCTGATCTGAGCGCGTACGGCGATCCGCGCGGATTTCCCTCCGCGCGGTCGCACGCTGTCGGCGGCTGCCCGTATCAACCGTCACCCTGCTCGATGTCCAGATGGACCGGACCCCGAAGAACGGGGCTGGGCCGGTACGGCGGCGGGTCGGCGACCAGCCTGGGGCGGTCGAGCCGGCGTACCAATTCGGTCAGCGCGATCTGCGTTTCCCGCCGGGCCAGCGGGCCGCCGAAACACAGGTGGATGCCGCTGCCGAACCCCAGGTGCTGGTTGTCACGCCGATCCGGGTCGAAGCGGTCCGGATCGTGGAAGCGCTTCGGATCGCGGCTGCCTGAGGCCAGCATGAGCATGATCCGCGAGCCCTGGGGGATGACGGTGTCGGCGACGGTTACGTCGCTGTACGCCACCCGCCAGGGAATGATGTGCACGGGGGGCTCGTAGCGCAGCAGTTCCTCGACCAGTGGCACGACGAGGTCGGGTTCGTCGCGCAGTCGCTGCAGCACCTGAGGGTGGCGCAGCAGTGTCACCATGCCGTTGGTGATGAGGTTCACGATGGTCTCGTGGCCGGCGATGAGGAGCAGTCTGGCGGTGGCGACGATTTCGGCGTCGGCCATCCGGCCGTCGGGCCCGTCGTCGTTGGCCAGCCGTGACAACAGGCCGCCTCCCGGCCGGCCGTGGCTCTGTTCCACCAGTTCGCCCAGGCACTCGTACAAGTCCTTGCGGGCCTGTACGCCCTTGTCCAGTTTCTCCTTCGGGTCGGTCTCGGGGTCGTAGTCGACCGAGTTCATCAGGTCGCTCACCCAGCGGTGGACATTCGGTTCGCTCTCGGGTGGCACGCCGAGCAAGCGACAGGTAACGGTCACGGGGAGCGGGAAGGCGAAATCGTCGACGACGTCGATCCGCTCCTTGCCCGCGACATCGTCGATCAGGCCCGCGACGACGGCGGTCAGGTCGCTTTCCATGCCGATCACCAGCCCCGGGGTGTGCGGGGGGCCGAAGTGACGCATCGCCATACGCCGCAGGCGATCGTGCTCGGGCGGGTCCATGTGGATGAACGACGATGTGGCCGCTCCCTCGACGGGGGGTGGCGGATGCGACAGATTGCGCAGGTCGGAGCTCAGATGCGGGTCGTTCAGTACGTCCGTGATCTCACGGTACGTACTGATGACGTAGCCGCCGTCCTCCTGCCGAGCCACCGGTGTCTCACGCAGCTCGGCATACAGCGGGTACGGGTTCGCCCGGGCGGAGTAGTCGAAGATCCGTTGCAGTATGCCGGGCGTATCAGTTGTGGTGGTCCGGTTTTCCGCCTGTCGATGCTGGTGCACGGCCGTGACGCGGCGCCCACCCGGGTCCTGGCCGGTGACGACCACCGTGGCGCCCTGAGCGAGCAGGGCGGGGCCGGGGAGATCGACGGGCACCGGTTTCACGTCGGCCGGCTGGTCCGGCGTGGGGCAGGGGGGCGGGAAGGGTGCGGCCGTCTCGATCAAGTGTCGGTAGTGGTCCAGCCACTTGCCGTTGTCGAAGCTCACGGCAGCGGTGACGCGGCCCCGGTAGCCGTATGCGGTGACGAAGCGGCGGTCGTCCAGCGAGCCCTGGGTGACGGCCACTTCGTCGGCGAAGGTCGGCACGCCTACGGACTTGATGTTGACGCCGAACTGGATCGACCAGAACAGCGGGATGGACAGGTGGGTTCGGCGGTCCTCCGGGGCGCTGACCATGTTGTGTGCCGCGACCTCTGCCTGCTCGACGGCGTTGACCCAGTGCTCCATCGATATGAGCCGGTTCTCGGAGACGGGGTTCGGGCAACGTGCCACGTCTCCCGCGGCGAAGACGTCGTCGGTGACGCGGCCGTTGATGTCGAGGGCGCGGCAGCCCGTGTCGCACGTGATTCCCCAAACGCCCGCCGCCAGTCCCGACTCCCGCAGCCACTCGGTGTTTCGGATGCTCCCGAGTGCCATCACCGCCACATCCGCGTCAACCGTACTGCCGTCGTCGAAGTGAGCACGGCGAAAGCGTCCCTGCCCGTCGCCCTCCAGTCGGGCGACTTTGACACCGCACCGCAGGTCGACACCGTGGGCGCGCTGCATGTCGGCCGCAACCTCGCCGATCATGGCGCCGAGCGCGCCGACCAGTGGGGCCGGCGCGAGTTCGGCGACGGTCACCGGGATGCCCCGCTCGCGGCAGACGGAGGCGATCTCGGAGCCGGTGAAGCCCGCACCGATGACCAGCACGCGGGAGGGCCCGGCCGCGAGGGCCCGCTGCAGGCTCTCGGCATGCTCGCGTGTACGGAGGACGAACACTCCGTCCAGGGCCGCCTCGGACTCGACGAACCACGGCCGGGCCCGTACCCCCGTGGAGATCAGCACCCGGTCGAAGGGAACCTCGCGTCCGTCAGCGAGACGCACGTGGTGCGTCGCGAGGTCCAGCCCGTCGGCGGGCACGCCCCGCAGCCACTGCGCATCGATGGGACGACGGCGGGGCAAAGCGGTGCCTCTGGCCGGCACCCATCCGGTCAGTACTTGCTTGGACAGGGGAGGCCGGTCGTAGGGCTCGCCCGTCTCGTCACCGATCATGGTCAACGATCCGGTGAACCCCTCTTCTCGCAGTGCCTCGGCAGCCCGCAGGCCCGCCAGGGAAGCTCCGACGACCACGATGCGCCCATCGCGCCTGAACGCACGCAGGCTGTCGGCACTGGTCATGACGGTGAGCCCTCCGCCGGTGCGTGCATCGCCTCCGGCCGGTCGACCAGGATCGCCTGGACCGGGCAGGCCGCCGCGGCGCGTAGCACCTGATCGCGCCGGGCGTCATCGGGGTTCGGGTCGTACATGAGCGCTTCCTCGCCGTGCATCCGGAACGCCTCCGGAGCCAGGAACGCGCACTGCGCATACCCCGCACATTTGGAGAGATCAACGACAACCTTCACCCCGACCTCCATGGGCAGTAGCCGCTGCAGTCCCTCACGCCGACGCCGCCTCGTCGCGCGGAGAACTCCGTCCGCTACCCACCCTGGAAAGAATTGATCATCGCAACTCAGGCGGTCTGCGGCGATCAGGCACGCACCCGTGGCACGGCTGCATTGGGGTTACGCACGCGGCGCCCTTGGATTGCCGTTTCGACGAAACCCACGCGGTACGGTCCGTCGGAAACCGTCACGAAACCAGCGTAACAGCGGCACGGATACCGGCCGGTCCGATTGCCCGGGAGACGCCTGACATCCAACTTTGACATCAACGACGCTGGTCAGCGGCGTACCTGGTGGAGAACCGGCGTACGCGGCACGGCAGCGGGACGCCGAGTCTGCAGCGGTCGGATCGATCTCCGGGAGCGGTGGCCGGCGGCAGCGCCTTGCCCGTCGCGTGTCCACTCGGCAGGACTCGGGCGCGCGGCTGCGGACGAAGACGACGATCAGCCGTGAGACGGAGCGCGGCGGGCATCGTCTGCCTCGGCGTGCCTCTCGGCCTCGCGCGCACAGCAGCGTGATCAAATGGGGCATGGCATCGTCCTGGACCGGTAATCGGGTACGCCTGCGCGCTGTCGAGCCTGACGACTGGACGGCGTTCGCGCGTTTCGCCGACGATGACGGGCCGCGAGGGGGCCGGCTGGATCTGCCGAGGTCTGCCGAGAGCTACCGTGCCTGGGCGAAGGAGCAGGCCGTCGCCGAGTGCGATGACGACCGCTTCCGGTTGGCGGTCGAAGCGACGGCCACGAGAGAGCTGGTCGGCACAATCGGCTCACATCGCACCGGCCCTCGCTCAGGCTGGTTCGAGTTCGATATCACCATCAGCGTCGGCCACCGGCGCAAGGGCTACGCGACGGAAGCCGTAGTACTCCTGCTGCGCTTCATGTTCGCCGAGCGGCGCTATCACAAATGCCTGGCGGCGGTTTTGGCCCACAACGAGGCATCGCTGGCGCTTTTCCGTGGGCTCGGCTTCACCGAGGAGGGGCGCCTGCGGGAACACGTTTTCTTCGCCGGCGAACACCACGACCTCGTCATGATGGGGATGCTGCACAGCGAGTTCGACCGGCGAGACACGATGTGTCCATGAGCCGGCGATCCGCGCGTGCGTGGAACGGGTGCTCGGACTCGCACGACGTTTTGTTGTCTGCGGGTGGAGGCGGCCTACGGCCGAAAGGCGGAGTGCCCTCAGCCGCGCAAGGTCGCACGCAGGTGCAGGCCGTCGGTCGCGAGACCTTCGAAGGTGGTGACCCGGTAGCCGGGTTCCGTGCCGGGCGGCTCGCTCAAGTGGTAGCGGCGGGCTGTCTGCGCCGTCATCAGCGTGAGCATGGCCATGGCCAGGGCGGCTCCCTCACAGCCATGGGGTCCGGTACCGAAGCCGAGGAAGACCCCGGGGTTAGCCGAGGAGCCCGCATCGTCGAGCCAGCGCTCGGGCCTGAACTGGTCCGGTTCGGTGTGTTCCCGTGCATCGCGGTGGGCGGTGTAGGGGCAGACGAGAACGGTGGATCCGGCGTCGATGGTGTAGTCGGCGAGCTGAGTCTGCCGCGGGGCGCGCCGGGTGAGCAGCCAGCTCGGGGGGTGCAGCCGGAGCACTTCGCGTACCAGCGCCTGGGTGTACTGCAGGTTCTCGAGGTGGGTGCTGGTCGTCGTGGCCGGGTCGTCGGGCAGCAGGGCGGCTTCGGCCGCGACGCGGTCCGCGGCCTGGACGTATCGGGCGAGGTTGAGCAGGATCCACCCAGCTGCCCGGGAGGGTGTCTCGAAGGTGGCGACGGTGATCCCGGGGAGGGTGTCGAGGATGACTTCTTCCGACAGCAGGCCATAGCGGGATGAGGGACGGAGCATCTGCCCCAGCACGTCGTCACCGAGCCGGCCCGATGAACGGCGCCGGCGGACGATGGGTTGCAAAGCGTCGGTGAAGGCGACTTGCCGCCGTGTGCGGAACCGCCGCGCCGGTGTGGGGACCCAGCGTGGCAACACCCAGTGCGAGGGGCGTACGAGCACCTCGCGGGCCACGAAGAGCTGCCACGCGAGAGGCAGCAGGGCGGGAGCGTCTTCGGAGAAGAGGTAGCGCACGCCGATCTCTGCCAGAACGGGCCGGATGGCGGGCAGAATCTCGACGTCCCGGCCCGCGGGCCACTGGTCGACAAATCGAGCGGTCCCGGGCGCGATCTCGCCGATCCGGGCCGCAACCGCCTGCGGGCGCAGTCCGCGCATACGGGCGGCGCGAGCGTGCACCCGTTCCTCGGGCATCGGCGCTCCGCCGGTCCGCTTCAAGGGCGGAAAAAGGGGTGAGGACGGCTTGGGGAAATCCTGCGCGCGGCGCAAGACCGATTCACACACCCCGGCTGTAGCGGCTACGTAGACACCCGGCTCCAACTGCCAGATGTCCCCGCACTCGTCAGCGCCACGGCACACCAGCCCGAGCCGGTCGCGGCTCCAGGCCGCGAAGCTGCCTCCGGGCAGTCGCGGCGGCTCATTCACTCGGCCCATGGGATCGCCCTTGACTTCTCGTGCCGGTCAGGCCGATATCGTCAGCAGCATGGCCAGGAGCCGGCGGGAGCCCGGGGCGCCCGCCGACCTGCCGGTCAGACCCTCTCGTCGACGGTGTGCGTGCCCCAGTCATGGGCCCCGTACGCACCGTAGTTGCGGGTGAAAGACAACTTGGCGAGCAGCTTGGCGATCATCAGGCACTCCTCTCGCTTGCCTTCCGGCTTTCTCTACCATACGTCCAACTTCTCCGCATATGGGACGTGGATGCAAGGCGCGTGCTTGAGGGCGGGGCCTGCAGCAGATCGCCGTATCGCCCCGGAAGCGGCGGTCAATGCTGTTCCCGGGTGCGAGGTGTGGCGGCGCCGGGCACCTCGAGACCGGTGGCGCAACGCACCGAAGGCATCGCCGTGCGCCGGGGGCCACTTCGGATCCAGTAGCGGCCCACCGTCGTCACCGGCTGCCTCATGGCAATCGCCTTGCCGCCGGCCGTGGCGACATCGCGCACTGATCCTCAGGAGGAGGTCTGAGCGGAGTCGTCGAGGTGGGCCGAGGCGAGGCGGGGGAGCGGGTCGGTCACGGGGTGTCTTCCAGCAGGGTCTGCAGGAGGCCTTGCAGGTGCCCGGCCAACTCGTCGGGATCCGCCTCCACCAGTGCCGTGTTCCCGATCAGTTTCCGCATCAGCCACACGCCGGCGATCACCGACAGTGCGAGCGCAGACCGTTCCGATGTGTTTTCGCCTGTCATCATGCCGATGAGGTGCCGTTCCACATGCCGTTCGATGCCCTGGCGGGCGATTTCGGCGGTTCGTGGATTGGACGCGGACCGCAGCATCAGCAGGAAGGGGCTCAGTTCGTCGGCCCCGGGGGCGGTGCGCTCCACCAGTGAACGGGCGACGTCGTGGGCCAGTGCCGCCGGATCGCTGCCGACCACGGTCCGCGGGGCGAAGGAGGTGTCCACCACCTCGGCGAACAGTTGTTCCTTGGATCCGAAGTAGCGGTTGACCATCATCGCGGTGACGCCGGCGTCCTTCGCGATGTCCCGCACGCCGGCGGCGTCGTAGCCGAGGCGGGTGAAGGCTTCCACGGCGGACGAGAGGATCGCCTCGCGGGTCGCTGCCGCGTTGCGGGACCGGCGGGGGGCGGCAGGCGGCGGCTCGTGCCGAGGCGATTCGTTCTCCACGACACGAGTGTAATGAGGCCGAAACGCCGGTCTACGGATGTAGAGCTTCAAGGTTCTCCGCGGCCCGTGCCGCCATTCGGCGAGTAGAGCCCGGGCGGGGCCGTCGACCGACGGCGAGGCGCCGGATCTGCGCCGGGCAACCGCTCCGTGGTTCCCGTAAGGGCGAAGGGTTTCCGGAAGGCCGGCGACTCGGTCCGCGCCCTGCCCGAGCGGCCGGTGGGAACGGCGCCCGACCTGGCGAGCCGAACCCTCCGCAGTGCCGTCGGGCGCGGCCGCCACGCGCCCGACTTGTGCACGGAGCGACCGGCGCGGGCCGCCTTGTGCTGGCTTTGCCGTGCGGGCCGCCGCGCGAGGCATCCCGAGCGCGGAGGCGATTCGGCGGGCGGCCCGCATCGGTGGCCCGCTCAGAACGCGGAGCGGATCAGTCCGCCGTCCACGCGGATCGTGGCACCGCTGATGTACTCGGCGTAGTCGCTGCACAGGTATGCCACGGCGGCGGCGATTTCGTCGGGCTTGCCGAAACGGCCGCGGTCGTTCGGGATGAGGGCCTCGACCGCGTTCGGCTGGACTTCCTCCCAGGTCTGTCCCCACCCGCGGGCGGGACCGAGCGCTGTGACGAACTCCTTCGTCGCTTCGACGAGGATCGCGCCGGGCGAGACGATGTTCGAGGTGACGCCGGTGCCCTTGAGATCGCGGGCGAGCGACACGGCGAGGTTGTGCCGGGCGGCCAGCGTGGCGTTGTACTGCGGATGGGTGTTCATCGGCTGTGAGGCGAGTCCGCCGCCGATCGTGACCACCCGGCCCCAGCCGTGTTCGCGCATGGCCGGAACCAGATGGCGGATCATCCTGACACCCGAGACGACGTTGACGTTGTAGGCCTCGGTCCACTCCGCCGGACTCGCCTCAGCCCACGACAGGTGCCGGTAGAAGCCGGCGTTGTTCACGAGGATGTCGACGGGGCCGTCCGCGGTGGCGGCCCGGGCGACCGCGGCGGCGCCCTCGTCCGTGGCCAGGTCACCCAGCACCGTGCCGACGGTGCCGCCGGCCCGGCGGATGTCTTCGGCGACCTGCTCGGTGCGGTCCTTGTCCCGGCCGTGGATGACGACCGCGGCGCCCTCCGCCGCCAGCATTTTCGCGGTGGCCTCGCCCAGGCCGGCGCTCGAGCCGGTGACCAGAGCGCGCTTGCCCTCGAGATTGAGGTTCATTCCTTGCTCCCATACGGATCGCTCCCGCGCCGCAGCGCGGGAAGGTCGTGCTTCGCAGCTAAGTATACAGATGTAGACTTATAGTGTTCTCGTGTGGGTGCTGGCACGGCTCGATGGCCCCCGAGATGTCCCGCTGTTTTCGGATGGGGCCCGGTGGGGGAGCCGACGGGTAGCCCGGCTTCGCGCCGCAGAGCGAGCCTGCCGACGGTCCGCCGGCCCTCGCCCAGACGCCGATGGCACCCCGCCGGAACCCCGCATGGGCATCGACGCCGGCGCGGTCGTTGACCCCGAACTACGCGTCAACGGGGTACAGGGACTCCGCGTCGCCGACGCGTCGGTCTTGCCGACACCGCTCTCCGCCCACAACCACGCCACCGTCCTCGCCATCGCGGAGAAGGCGGCAGAACTGATCACGCGGTCCAGGTGACCCCCACTCGGAACGCCCGACCCGATGACCGGACGGGGCCGACGTCCGTCCACGCCGCCCGGCGATAACCCCTGCGAGGCGCTTGCGGCGCGCAGTTGTACGCGGCTACTTCGTGCGTGCGGGTGTGGGCGGGTCCGCTGGTGAGACTTCCGCGGCGGATTCGTGGTGCGGGCGCAGACCCAGGACCAGGCCGAGGATCAGCACGGTGATCCCCAGCCATACCGATGGATTCGGCGTGCCGCTGCCCGAGATGGCGCCGACAACCGCCGCGGCGAGCGGCGCGACGCCGGTGAGCAGTCCGGCCCGCCCGGCACCGACGGCGCGGACCGTCGAGTACCACAGGACGAAGGCGACCGCCGTGACCATCAACGCCAGGTAGCCGACGGCGGCCCACTGGGCACCGGACAACTCCCGCACCGCCGAGGGCCCTTCGCAGACCGCAGCGAGAAAGGCCAGGAGTACGGCGGCCATCCACATCGCGTGCACGGACACCCCCCAGGGGGAGTGCCGCCGCAGGACCGGTACCGCGAGAAGGGTGAAGGCGGCCTCGCATGCCAGGGCCAGCGCCGCCCAGCCCACCCCCACGGCGTCTGTGCGACCCGTTCCCTGCACCAGTACCGCTCCCGCCACGACCACCGGTGCCGCCGACAAGATCTGGCGGCTGGGTCGGCGCCCCTCCAGCGCCGGGCCCACCGCCGCGAGGACCACCGGTGCGCAGGCGACCGCGACGGCCACCACCGCGGGCTCGGCATGGCCGACGCCCCGGACCACGGCCACGTTGAACAGCAGCAGCCCGGTGACAGCGATCCCGGCGAGCCACAGCCACTCCCGTCCTTGCGGCCACGCCAGCCGTGCGCCGGCGAGCCGGGCGACGACCAGCAGGATCACTGTGGCCATCGCATAGCGAACCGCCTGCGGGGTGAACAGCGGAGCGTCCACGAGGGTGTGCGAAACGGTGACGCTGCTGCCGACCAGCGCCATTCCGAGGATGCCGGGCACGAGGGGGGTGAGGGAAGCGAAAGGTGTGCGCATATCGCCCACGCTGCCGGGACAATGGACGTCATGGACAGGTCCACGAAGGCGTCCGTCGAGGGGTCCAAAGAAACGGAAAGTCCAGCGGCCGAGGTGTCGGACCGCGGTACTTCAGTGGGCTCGGACTTCCTGCAACTGGAGATCGGCCACGTGCCCGCGGGCGGGCGCACCGCCTGGCTCACGGACCGGCTGCGGTCCGCCATCGCCGATGGCCGGCTGCGTGTCGGAGCGAGGCTGCCCGCCAGCCGGGTCCTGGCTGAGGAACTGCACGTCACCAGGGGCGTGGTCACAGAGGCCTACCGGCGGCTCGCCGAGTCGGGACAGATCGCAGGTCGCGGCCGGCTCGGGACGGTCGTCGTGGCGGCTCCCGCCGCTCCGCCCGCACGCGCACACGACGTGCCGGGGACCGGAGCCGGATCCGGGGCCGCGATCTTCACCTCGGGCGACCGCGACGGCGTCGTCGACGTGCTGCGGGCCATGCCCTGCCACATCGACCTGTCACCGGGTGTCCCCGACCTCGCCGCCTTCCCCCGCACCGGGTGGCTGCGCGCCGAGCGTGCCGTCCTCGTGGACGCCACCCCGGCCGACTTCGGCTACGGCGATCCCCGGGGTGCGCCCGCCCTGCGCCGAGCGGTCGTGGGCTGGCTGGCGCGCAACCGAGGCATCCGCGCCGACCCCGAGGAGGTCGTGGTGGTCGCGGGTGTGGCGCAGGCTCTGAGCCTGCTCGCACGGCTGCTGTTGGCGGACGGCATCCGCCGTATCGCCGTCGAGGACCCCGGATCCCTCGGGGCGCGCCAGCAGTTGGAGTACGGAGGCCACTCGATCGTGCCCATCCGGGTGGACGCCGGTGGCCTCGACGTCGGTGCGGTGCGTGCCAGCGGCGCCCGGGCGGTGCTGCTGACCCCGGCCCACCAGTTCCCGACCGGTGTCGTGCTCGACGGGGAACGGCGCCGAGAGCTGCTGGGCTGGGCCGCCGAGGGCGGGGTGGTGATCGAGGACGACTACGACGCCGAGCACCGCTACGACCGGCCACCGGTGCCGGCGCTGCGCTCGTTGATGCCCGAGGGGGTCTGCTACGCGGGCAGTGTCTCCAAACTGCTGGCGCCCGCACTCCGCATCGGATGGCTCCTTGTACCGCCGGACCGGCTGGACGCCGTTGTGGCCGCCAAACGGTACGCCGACCTGGGCAACGGCGTCCTCTCCCAACTGGTCCTCGCCCGGCTGATGGACTCCGGTGAGTTGGAACGGCATCTGCGTCATGTCCGAGGGCGCCACCGCCGGCGCCGGGACGTGATGCTGAAGGCCATCGAGGAGCACCTTCCCGGTGCCCACGTGCACGGGACAGCCGCAGGCCTGCACCTCATGGTCACGTTCGGCGACCCGCCCGGCGGCGCGCACGACCGCGGCCTGTCCGACGGCGCCCTCGCCGCGGCGGCCCTCGAACGGGGCGTGAAGGTACATCCGCTCTCCTGGCACCGCATCGGCCCCGGGCTGCCCGGCCTGGTACTCGGCTACGCGGCGGGCTCCGCCCACGACATCGAGGAGGGCATCGCCACCATTGGTGCCGTCATGCGCGGGCTTCGTCCCTGACGCCTGTACGTCACCACTGCGCCCCGCTGATCCCGAAGGCACGCCCCAGGCCTGAGACCGGCGGCTCTGGTCACGCTGCGGCTGCTTGAAGCGTGGGCGGCTCCGGGTTCGGACGACGAGGCGCCTCTTGTGACCCGCGGTCATGCGTTCCGCGGCAAGCGCCGGAGGCGTGTGCATGACCTGTCACTTCTTGGCGGGCCGAGGCAAGAGCCTCGCAAGCCGGCCGCACCGCCGGTGACCGCACCGCACCGGCACGAGCGCCGTCGTTGACGGCGGCCGGCTGCTTTCGAGCCGAGTCCCGCGACGACCCGATACCGGCAGCTCAAACGCCCGGCCACGTCCGTTCACCCGCGTGACCGGCCAGGCCGAGCAGCAGCACGATGGACCGTCCCGGCCCGCGCGGCCGCAGGGACTGCATGTCCTGCCGCTCCGCGATCGCCTGAAACGGCCTGCGATACCTCACGGGTATGGGTGGTGATCGAATTCGTCATTGATCCCCGTGCAGGGCAGGACATCTAATCGCTGAGAGCGGATGCAATCCGATGCAATCCGGAATGCCGAAATAGATGGAGTACGTGAAATGGGTCAGCTCGACGGCAAGGTCGCGGTCGTCACAGGCGGCAGCAAGGGCATCGGCCTTGCTGCCGCGCGGCGCTTCGCTGAGGAAGGCGCCCACGTCTACCTCACTGCCCGCAACAGGGAAGAACTCGACGCGGCGGTGGCCTCCATTGGACCGGCGGCCACCGGCGTAGCCGGCGACGTCACCAATCTTGACGATCTCGACACGCTTTTCGCCACGGTCGGCAACGACGGCCGTCGCGTCGACGTTCTGTTCACGAACGCCGGCGGCGGCGGGTTCGTGCCCCTGGAGGCGGTGACGGAGGAGCACTTCGACCAGGTCGTCGGACTCAACATGCGTGGCACGTTGTTCACGGTGCAGAAGGCCCTGCCTCTGCTCAACGACGGCGCGTCGATCATCCTCGCGTCCTCCATTGCCGCCAGCTCTGCCATCGCCGGGCTGGGTGTCTACGCCGCCGCGAAGGCGGCGATCGTCTCCTTCACCCGTACCTGGGCCAGTGAACTCAAGGGCCGCGGAATTCGCGTCAACGCACTGGCGCCTGGTTCGACGGACACCCCTGGTGTGGACGAGGCCGCTCCCGAAGGCGTCAGCCACGAGGACTTCAAGACCATGCTGGCCGGCTCGGTCCCGCTGGGTCGCGTCGCGCGGCCCGAAGAGCAGGCCTCCGCGGCGCTGTTCCTCGCTTCCGGACAGAGCAGCTATGTGACCGGCGTCGAGCTGCTCGTCGACGGCGGGCTCGTCCGGGCCGCCTGATATTGGACCACTGACCGGGCCGGCGACGATCCGCACCTGCTCCCGACGAGGAACTGCCGGCCGGGTCGGCCCTCACCTGCGCGGCGTGAGGGCATCTTGTCCGGCGTGGTGGTCAACGGGCGCGTGCAGCCGACCTCCGGGGGCTTGGCCATCCCACGACGTGAACGGCTCGGCCAAGGGAATGGTCGGCAACCGCGACGCTGCTCCACGCCTGGCGAGGCGGACGGTTGTCAGTCGGTCTCGGGGTCGCCGGGATCCTGGAGTAGCCGGGCCGCCAGCTCGTCGGCCCACTGCACGGCCCAGGAGCGCAGCGCGGCAATGGTGGACTCGTCCAGGCCGTAAGCGGCGAAGGCCTCGTCATCGGTCCACTCGGCGCCGGCGAGGTTGGCCTGGAGATCCTCTCGCTCCCAGGGCTGGCAGGTCCAGCAGCTGGAAATCGCCCCACTCTCCGCCCGCTTCACCGTGTCCGACCCGGACACGGGGCAGGAGTGCGAGGTCGACGTCCTCAAAGAAATCTTCTGGCGCCCGGTCGCCCACAGCTCCTACGGGCCCGTCCTCGCCGAGGAAGATGTCATCCGCCTCCAGCCCGGCACGGAGCGTGACCGCGATGTCGGTCATGGGCTCCGGGCTTTGCGTGGCGACGTCGAGATCTTGGCTGGGACGGTTGACGAGACGGTGCGCCCGGACGGCGTAGCCGCCGGTGAGCACCAGCGGATAGGCAGAGCCGAGGGCGAGGACGTCGGCCAGGAGCCGCTTGTGCAGCTCTGGCATGTCTGTCATGCGGCGGCGCGGGCGGCGAGCTGCGGGAAGGCGTCTTCCCAGACGGTACGCACGGTTCGTCCGACGAGGGTGCGCAGGACCGGCCACATCTGCAGGAGGAGATCCCCGTTGAGGTAGAGGGGCAGGTCGTCGCGCAGCCCTTCGTGGAGAACGGTGCGGTACAGGCCCATGCGCTGGCGAGGTTTTTCCATGTCGTAGGAAGCCATCCCTGACCAGGCGATGTGCAGTGGCAGATCCACGGTCCCGCCGGTGGGGCCGTGCAGCCCGTCCAGCGACGCAGGCAGACGCTTGCGGAACTTCTCCCGATACAGCGCGAGGTCCTCGGCGTACGCGCCGGACTGGTCTGCGGTCCCGGACACCGGGGGGTGGGAGCTGGCTGCCATACGTCTCATTATGGCGGGCGGTCCGGGGGCCGCGGCTGCGCCGACGAATGCCAGCGGTCATACCCGGGGATTCATCACCGGTCGGATGAGCGGTATGACGGTGATTACAGGAAAGTCCGCAGCGTCACCTGTCGGTTCCCGTTGCGGCACGCAGCGGACGAGTGGACGTCCGGTGGTGGCAGTGCGGCCCGGGTCAGATAAGACTTGGTCTGACGTATCCGCTCGCGGCCCCCGGTCACTCTCGTCGCGCCGCGGCGATGCCGGCCACGAGTGCAGCCATCAGGTCGACGACCTCCACCCGCTCGGCCGGCTCCTCCACCTCGACCCCGGCTACTCGCCACCAACTGCTCCAGCGCCGCAGCGTACCCGTCGTGGAGTTCCTGGATCTCGACGCCCGCCAAGGCGTCCATGAGGAGCTCGGCGAGCTCGAGCTCCCGCTCCGTGACTGGGGCCGCGCTCGACAGGTCGTCCGGCTCCCGGATCTCCTCCGGCCAGAACAGCGTGTGCAGGACGAGCATCCCGTCGCGTGGCCGGAGCACTGCCAGGCGCTCCCTCGTTCGCAGCGTCACCTTCGCCACGGCGACCGTGCTGTGCCGTGCGAAAGCCTCGACGAGCGGCGCGTACGGACGCTGCCCTTGTTCGCCGGGGGTACCCACCCAGTACGGCTTCGTGTGCAGGACGGTCGACATCGTGCTCGTCGACGAACCCGAGGACCTCGACCGACTTCCTGGTGGGGAGGGGGAGCGCGGCCAGGTCCTCTTCGAGGAGTGCCAGCGTACGGCCGTCCGGCTGCTCCCAGCCGCGCGCGAGTAGAGGTGGACGAGCGTTGTGACCAGGCCGAAGGACACGCAGCCGGTTCAGATCGCGGGCATACCGACAGCGTCGAATGTGGGGCGGTGCGGCGCGCGGTGAGTTACTCCGGCGTAGCGGTTTCGCAGGCCCGTCCGGGGCAAGGCGCTCCAGTGGAGGTACGCCCACTTCGTCGCGGAATGGCGGCGACGCCGCCCGCCCGTCGCGGACTTGCGCCGAGGAGGTGCTTGGAAATGGTGCTTTTCCTGCTGCTTATCATCGCGGCGATCATCCTGGGTTTGATCGGCGCGGTCGCCCACGGCCTGTTCTATCTCTTGATCATCGGCGTCGTGGTCCTCGTGCTCGACTTCGTCTACATCGTCGCGAGGGGGCGTCACAGGCGTCAGAGTGTGCTCCGATGAGGGACCGCTCCCTTGGTCGTCCGCTGTCGTCCCCGTCAGCTTGGTGTCGCTCCGATCAGGTGCCCCTGGGGGGTTAAGACGCCGTCTGGAAGTGCGGCCTCGCCCCTCGAGTTGGCAGCACACAGATGGCGGCGCCGCTCTCACTGGTACATCGGCGAGGAGGTCATATGGATGAGAACACCCGCATGCACCGGCCCGGCGAGAAAGTCCCCGCCAGCGGCATCCATAAATGCACCTGCGGTCAAGGCCCACCGCTTCACAGCACGGACGTGCAGGGCCGCACCTTCCCGCCGGTCCCCCCGGAGTGCTCCGGGGTCGGCTGGTACCTCCTGACGCCCGTCCACGCGGAGCGCAGCCCGTAACCCCTTCAAGCAACCCGCCTGACTGTGCGGGGCCACGGCAAGCGGTCAGGCGGGCTACAGAAGCGATCCCGCCAAACACTGACCCGCCTGCCGCGGCGGGACCGCCACCCTTGGGAACGACCATGTTCATCAACAGCATCACCGCACGCCGGGTCGCCGCCACCGCTCTCGCGGCACCCCTCCTCGCTCTCGTCGGGGTCGGCACGGCCGCTGCCGCGCCACAGCAAACCACCACATCCACCCAGCAGTCCGTCATCGCCCACGGCGGTTGTTGGGGGTACGGCTGCGGCTACGGCGGCTACGGCGGCTACGGCTACGGCGGCTACGGATTCGGACCCGGGTTCGGGTACGGCCCCGGTTACGGCTATGGATACGGACCCGGCTACGGCTACGGCGGCAACGGCGTCATAGTCATACTGGGGTAACCGCAAACACGGACAGTGAGGCCCCGCCCGACGCAACCCTTCTTGGGCTGTTTTCTTGATCATCGGCGTCGTGGTTCTCGTGCTCTCCTTCGTCTACAACGTCGCGAAAGTACGTCACAGGCGTCAAAGAACCTTCTCTGAGGTACCGCCCCTCGGCGGCTCCGTTGCTGCCATCCCCGTCCGAGTGTGTCTGTCCGGCCAGGATGCCCCTGGGGCGGTTGAGGCGCAGTGTGGAAGTGCGGCCTCGTCCAAGCGGAACGAGATTCAGCCCTCAAGGGCGGGGCCGCCCCGGAACGCGGTCCCGTCGAACGCTCTGCCCGAGCCCCGGCGGGACCGCTCACGGACGCGGCTCTGCCTTGCTTCCCTTGGTTCTGGTGGGGTGGGGCCGCTCATCCGCCCGCCTGGCCGTGCGGGGCAAAGCTGCGGCTGGGCGGGCCCACGAACGCGGCCCCGCCGAAAATACGACCCGCCCGCCGCGGCGGGGCCGAATCACGCCCTCGGTCGGTCCCGAGGACGCTGACCACCAAGATCCACCCGCCTGCGACGGCAAAGGACGCCCACTCGCGATCGTGCTCACCTCAGGACAACGCCACGACAGCATCTGCGCTCGCCCTCTTCTGGAACGCATCCGTCTCCCCGCACCGGCCCGGGCCGACCGCGCTGCACGCCCGATCGGGTCGTCGCCGACAAGGCCTACAGCTCCCGCGGATTCCGTGCCTACCTGCGCAAACGCGGGATCGCCCACACCGTCCCCGAGAAGATCGACCAGCAACGGCACCGCCGGGACCGTCGTCGCCACGGCGGCAGACCCCCGATGTTCGCCCCGGAAACCTACCGCCGACGCAACACCGTCGAACGGTGCTTCAACCGGCTCAAAGCTTGCGCGGGATCGCCACCGATACGGGAGGACCGCCACCTCCTACGAAGCGGCAGTCACCTCCGCATCGTTCCTGCTCTGGGCAAGTTCGGTTTGAGGACGAACCCCAGCTGACTGCCGGTTCATTGCACGTGCGGGCCGGTGACGAAGTGACGGTTCTTGTCGTAGGGCCAGGCGTTGGCAATGCATCCGTGAAGGCCCTTGATCTGCTGCATCATCACAGGGGCCAGTTGGCCGGGACCCGCGCAGGTGGTGTGCGTGTAGCCCAGGAAGTGCCCGATCTCATGGTTGATGATCAGCGCCCGGTAGTCGTGGATCGGCCCGTCGAAGGTGGGTGAGCCCTTGACCCAGCGTTTGACGTTCACCACGACTCCACCGGAGACCTCGCAGTTGTACTCGCCCTCGGTGTTCTGGTGGATGCCCGCCCAGCACAGGGCGTCCGCCGTACCCGGTGTCGCGATCGTCACCGTGAGGTCGTGGGGTTGTCCCGCACTCACCAACTGGAAGCCGTGCAACGGGTCGTTGGTCCAGCCTCGGGGGGCGGCGAGTATGCCGGCGATCTCTTTCGCCGCTTGAGCGGGCGAGATATCGAGGCCTGTCTCGACCTTGACCACGTAGCGGAGCGGAAGCGGTCCCTCACCCACCTTCTCGCCACTGGCCAGCGCGGTGACGAAGGTACCTGGACCTGTCGAGGGGACGTCGGTCTCCGTGGGGAGCGACGTCGGCGTGCCACCGTCGTGCGTGGTGGCGACAAGCGCGCCCAGGACGATCAAGGCGACCGGGGCGACGGCGCCGGCCACGACTGGTATCGGGATGCGCCGTGGACGACGTGGCCGATCCACCAGGGACCGCAGTCCACCGCGCCGCGACGGCTGCGAACGTTGTGTGTCACGCTCGCAGGGTTCGGGGACTGGGCCCATGACAAGGAACCTCCATTGGGTCACGGCGTGGTTGTCACGTACGCCGTTCACCGTGGGGCGCGCTGGTGTCCATGCGGCTGCGACCGTGCATCGGCCATCGCTCGACTGGCCATCCGCGGTGTATCAACGCCGAAATGCCTCGCCCACCACCACCCGAGTGGGTAGGCGCACGGCGCCATTCAGTGCCGTGGCGTCTCAGTCAGACTCGGGCCAGTCAGGTGCGCCCAGGCGTGTGTTGTCCTTCGCAGGAGCATGCAACTGACTCCGACGTCCTGGGACGAGACAGGCGCGAGGCCCTTCAAGTCCCAGTGGCCACCCCATCCACCCAACGAGCACCAAGGCCACCATCGACACCGCTGGCACCAGGTCGGCCCATCACAGAAAAAAGCCAATGAAGCATCGCACTACTAATGGAAAACGACCTCTCAGTCCCCTCAACCATCTGGTGTGGCGCGCGGAAAGCCGACGGCAGCTGTCGGACTTCGCCCGCTCCCAGGACCTTGGTGCCCCGGAATCTTCCTGTTGCCCGCCGCATCCTTCGTGTCCCTCCCATTGCTTCGTCGAGGCTTCAGAGCACAACGAGCCGGGTCGCCGAGGGAAACATGACGGGGGCTGCCCCGCAGCAGACAGGTCATATGACTCATGTCCGGCCATGCGGTGATGCGTAGGCTCCTCAATGCGGCTTTGGCCTGCCGATCACCGGGCTTGAGCTTCGAACGAGACCCGGAATCCGATGTGCCGAATCATCCGCACACGAAGACAGGAACGAACCTCACTGGCGGTTCGGAAGGCGGGGTCTCGCAGTGGCTCAGGGCGTCGGCGAAGGTGATCCGCAGGTCGGGGGCGTCGGTCGACGGCGTGCTACGACGGACCGGGCGGTCAGCAGGGTGGGCCACACCTGCCATCACGTGGTCCTGCAGTCCGCGGACGACCCCGGCGGCGGTAGCTCGCAGGTGTCGGGACGGGCTGATGCTGTCCCTTCGGGGGTTCCGCTTCGCTGAATGTTGTCAGCTGTCAGTCTGACTGCCGTCAGATCGTAAGGCTGGAGAGGCCTCACCTCCGCATGCCATTCGGACAAGAAGAGGGGGTCGCGTCGGGGCCGGTCCGCACCGGTCTCAGCCGTCCGGCACCGGAGTTCGAAGGCGAACCCGCTGGCACGACTCGATAGTGACGCCACCTCAGTCACGAGGCATTGGCGCGAGTGGAATTGGTGGACCTTCGACGGGTGTCCACACGTCACATCGCGTGCGGTCAGGTGCATTAGATCTATTCGTTCAAAATTTGGGATCGTTCATGACTTCAGAGACATCCACCCGCCGGCATGCCAAACGGCGCCGGCCCGGCCTGCTGGCCGCGGCCGGAGCGCTGGTGGTCGCGGGTTCGGTGGCCGTGCCGCTGACGGCGCAGGCCACCGGCGCCGCGCCGGCGGACACCGCCCGGCAGCGGGACTTCGCCGCGGCGGCCGAGGAGTACCACGTGCCGGAGCAGGTGCTGCTGGCCGTGGCGTACCAGGAGTCCGCCTGGGACGGGCACGCCGGCGGGCACAGCGCCGCGGGCGGCTACGGCCCGATGCACCTGACCGACGTCACCACCGAGATGGTGTCCGGCGGCGCCGCCGGAGCGGCCGGCCGCAGCGACATCGCGTCCTTCGTCGCCGACCCGGCGCAGCACACCCTGCAGGCCGCGGCGAAGCTCACCGGCCTGTCCGCGGAGGAACTGCGCGGCGACCCGGCGGCGAACATCCGCGGTGGCGCGGCGCTGCTGGCGTCGTACCAGAAGGCCACCGGCGGCTCGGTCTCCGCCGGGGCCGGTGACTGGTACGGGGCGGTCGCCCGTTACAGCCAGGCCTCGCAGGCGCAGGGCGCCAAGGCCTTCGCGAACCGCGTCTTCGCCACCCTGGCCAAGGGCGCCGGCCGGACCACGGCGGACGG
>NZ_JBVKBW010000013.1:0-60644 GCF_055635295.1 Streptomyces sp. NPDC111520
CTCCGTGTGGTGCAGTCCTAGACAGCTCCACCACACCGGAGGTCTTCGCCTTGATCAAGCCCCCGCAGGTGTCAACAACGCTCGTGATCAATACACCTAGCAGCGGACTGCCGAGATCAGTCCGCCGGGCCGTTCCTCGTGTTGCGGCGGGGTGGTGACCGGGCGGCCGTAGGCGGCGGCGCGCTCGCGCAGGGTGTGGCCGGCGGCCGCCCAGCCGTGCCGGGCCAGCCAGCCGACCGGGTCGTCGGGCATCTCCGAGACCCACAGGGACGCCGCCGATCCCGGCGCGGCGTCCGCGCCGAAGCGCTCGATCACACCGCGCGAGCCCAACGTCAGCCCCATCCGGCTGCCCGGCGCCGACAGCGCGCCGATCCGGGCGAGCAGCAACTCCACCGCGTCCTCGGGCAGATAGATCAGCAGCCCCTCGGCGATCCACACGGTCGGCGCGGAGGGGTCGTGCCCCGCGGCGACCAGCGCGCCCGGCCAGTCGTCACGCAGATCCACCGGGACGGTGATCCGCTCGCAGCGCGCGACGGCCCGCTCCCGGCGCAGCACCGAGGCCTTGAAGTCCAGTGGGTCGGCGGTGTCGACCTCGAACAGCCGGGTGCCCTCCGGCCAGTCCATCCGGAATGCGCGGCTGTCCATGCCGGCGCCGAGCAGCACGACCTGCCGGACCCCGGAGGCGGAGGCCTCCCGCAACAGGTCGTCGAGGAACTTCGTCCTGATGACGATGGAGAACGACACGGCCAGCCGGCGGCGTCGCGCTGCCTCGTCGTCGGGCAGCGGCGGCGAGGAGGGCCACAGGCCGCCGGCGGCGGCGAAGGCCCGTGCCAGTGGGTCGCGGAACAGCGCGTTCTCCCGCTCGGTCTCCAGCGCCCGCACCCTGGCCACGCTCACCGCCGTGGCCCACACTCCCGACGGCCGCGACGGCCGTTGCTCATCAGTCACCGTGCCAGCCTAGGACGGCACGACCCGGGCGCCGGGGTCAGTCCCGCCGGCCCCAGTCGAGGCGGTCGGCCAGACCGGCGGCGGTGAAGGCGGCGGCCAGTTCGTCGCGGCCCTCGGTGAAGTGGGCCCAGCTGTCGTAGTGGACGGGGACCACGCGGCGGGCGGCGAGGAGTCCGGCGGCCTCGGCGGCCTGGGCGCTGTCCAGGACGATCAGCTGGTTGTCGAAGAGTTCGGGGAAGCGGGGGGCGCCGGCGAAGAGGAGGGCGGTGTCGACGGGGGCGTAGCGCTCCGCGATCTCCTTGACCGCGTCGAGGGAGGCGTTGTCGCCGCTGACGTAGACGGTCGGCAGGCCCTCTCCGGTCAGGACGAAGCCGACGACCTGGCCGGTGACCGGCTCGACCTTCTCGCGCGGGCCGGGGCCGTGGACGGCGGGGACGGCCGTCACGGTGACCGTTCCGCCGCCGGGGCGGTCCAGCTCGACGGACTCCCAGTCGGCCAGGCCCTCGGCCCGCTCCTTCAGGCGCTGCCCGCCACCGGGGGTGGTGAGGGTGAGCGGGACCTCGGCGAGCAGGGCCCGGCCCGAGGCGTCGAGGTTGTCGGGGTGCTCGTCGTGCGAGAGCAGGACCACGTCGACCGGGCCGAGGTCGGCGGGGGCCCCGCTGGAGGCGGCGGTCTTGGTCAGGAACCGGCCGCCGCCACGGGGGTAGTCGCCCGGGGAGTCGAAGGTCGGGTCGGTGAGGAAGCGCAGGCCGCCGTACTCGAAGAGGGCGGTCGGACCGCCGAGGACGCGTACGGGGAACGAGCCGGTCGCCGCGGGAAGGGAAGACATGGTGCACCTCACGGATAGGCGGTTTCTAACCGTGACAAGACGGTAGTCGCCTCTCACGGATCAAGCAAGCCGTACCATGAGGAGCGTGAAGGAGCCCTTGATCGGACAACTCGGCCTGCCGCCCGCACAGGGCGAGGAGGAGCACCTGGCCCTCGCCCTCGCCAACAGCGCGGTCGCGCTGACGGGCGGGCACACGGTCGACCTCCTGGGCTCTCCCGCGCAGGCGAACCACTGGCTCGCGGAACGCGGCCTCGCACCGGTCGAGGCCGGCATGCGGGAGATGTGCGCGGCGCAACTGCGCTCGCTGCGCGAACAGATCAGGTCGCTGTTCGCCGCCCGGGCCGAAGGCCTGCCGGCCCTCCCCGCCGCGGTCAGGGCCGTCAACGACGCCATGACCCGCATCCCCACCGCCCCGTTGCTGCAGTGGGACGACGAGACCGGTCCCTACCGCGCCACCCCGCACCCCACCACCGCCGTCGTGGACCACGCCCTGGCCGTCCTCGCCGCCGACGCCTCGGACCTGCTCACCGGCCCCGAAGCGGCCCGCCTCACCGCCTGTGGCTCCCCTCCCTGCAACCGCTACCTGCTCCGCCACGGCCGCCGCCAGTGGTGTTCCACCCGCTGCGGCGACCGCGCCCGCGCCGCCCGCGCCTACGCCCGCCGCACCGCCTCGCCGTGACGCCCGCGCCCCCCGGCGACGGCCCCCGCCGAAGGCGCGCCCGCCGTCCTGGCCCACGGGCCGCGGGGGACCCCCGTGCGCCGCGGGCCGGGCATGGGGCAGCATGACGGCATGCCTGCTCTCACGCGTGCCGAGGCCGAGACCCGCGCCCGGCAGATCGCCGTCCAGCACTACGCCGTCGACCTGGACCTCACCCGCGGCGACGAGGTGTTCGGATCGACCACCGTCATCCGCTTCACCGCCCTCGCCGACGGCGTCGACACCTTCGTCGAGCTGAAGCCCGCCGCGCTGCACGGCGCCGTCCTGGACGGACGGCCGCTGGACGCCGCGACCCTGGGCGACGACCGGCTGCCGCTCACCGGTCTCACGGCCGGACCGCACGAACTGCGGGTCGAGGCGGACATGCGGTACTCCCGCACCGGTGAGGGCATGCACCGCTTCACCGACCCCGCCGACGGCGAGACCTACCTCTACACCCAGCTCTTCCTGGACGACGTGCAGCGCGTCATCGCCGCCTTCGACCAGCCCGACCTCAAGGCCGTCTTCGACGTCACCGTGACCGCGCCCCCCGCGTGGACCGTCCTCGGCAACGGAGTCGCCGAGCGCACCGGGGAGGCCGAGGGCCGCTGGCGCGTCGCGGCGACCCCGCCGATCAGCACCTACCTGCTCGCCGTCGCCGCCGGGCCCTGGCACTCGGTGCGCACCGAGCACGCGGGCCTGCCCTTCGGACTGCACTGCCGCCGCTCCCTCGCCCCGTACCTGGACGCCGACGTCGAGGAGCTCTTCGACATCACCCGGCGCTGCTTCGACCGCTACCACGAGCTGTTCGAGGAGCCGTACCCCTTCGACTCCTACGACCAGGCCTTCGTCCCCGAGTTCAACGCGGGCGCCATGGAGAACCCCGGCCTGGTCACCTTCCGCGACGAGATGGTCTTCCGCTCCGCCGTCACCGACACCGAGCGGCAGACCCGCGGCATGGTCGTCGCCCACGAGATGGCCCACATGTGGTTCGGCGACCTCGTCACCCTGCGCTGGTGGGACGACATCTGGCTCAACGAGTCCTTCGCCGAGTACATGGGCTACCAGGTGCTCTCCGAGGCCACCCGGTTCACCGGCACCTGGACGGACTTCGCCGTCGCCCGCAAGGGCTGGGGCTACGACGCCGACCAGCGCCCCTCCACCCACCCCGTCGCCCCCGCCCCGGAGGCCGTCCCCGACACCGCCTCGGCCCTGCTCAACTTCGACGGCATCTCCTACGCCAAGGGCGCCTCCGCGCTGCGCCAGCTCGTCACCTGGCTCGGCCGCAAGGACTTCCTCGCCGGCATCAACGAGCACATCGCGCGGCACCGCTTCGGCAACGCCGCCCTCGCCGACTTCATCGACTCCCTCGCCGGCGCCACCGACCGCGACGTCCACGCCTGGGCCGACCGCTGGCTGCGCACCACCGGCGTCGACACGCTCACCCCCGTCCCCGAGGGCGTCGACGGCGGCTGGCGGCTGGACGTCACGCACCAGGGCGGCCGCCCGCACCGCATCTCCGTCGCCGCGTACGACCGCGACGGCTCCGGCACCGAAACCGACCCGGAGCGACTGGTGCTGCGCGAGCGCTTCGAGACCGACGTCCCCGCGGACGGCGAGACGCCCGGCACGCGTCCCGGCCCCCGCCCCGACCTGGTGCTCCTCAACGACCAGGACCTGACGTACGCCAAGATCCGCTTCGACGCGCGGTCCTGGGACACCCTGGTCGCAGCGCTGCGCGGCCTGCCGGACCCGCTCAGCCGCGCCCTGGTCTGGAACGCCGCCCGCGACCTCGTGCGGGACGGCGAACTCCCGCCCGCCGCCTACCTCGACGTGGCCCGTGCCCACCTGCCGTACGAGACCGACATCGCCGTCGTCCAGGGCGTGCTGGGCTTCGCCCGCGGGCAGATCGCCGACCGCTACCTCCCCGCCGCCGAACGCCCCGCCGCGCTCGCCACGCTGGAGGCGCTCACCCGCGACCTGCTCACCCGCGACGACCCCGGGCTGCGGCTGGCGGCGACCCGCGAGCTCATCGCCGCCACCGCCGACCCCGGCGCCCTGCGCGGCTGGCTCACCGACGGCGCCCTGCCCGGCGGGCCCGCGCTCGACCCCGAACTGCGCTGGCAGATCCTCACCCGGCTCAGCGTGCTGGGCGCGGCCTCCGCGCAGGACATCGCGGCCGAACTGGACGCCGACCCCAGCGCCACCGGCCAGGAGGGCGCCGCCCGCTGCCGGGCCGCGCTGCCCGACCCGGAGGCGAAGCGGGAGGCCTGGGCCCGGATGTTCGACGGCGACACCCTGTCCAACTACCTCTTCACCGCGACCGCCCAGGGCTTCTGGCAGCCCGAACAGCTCGACCTGGTCCGGGAGTACGTGCCCCGCTTCTTCCCCGCCGCCGTGGCGGTCGCCGCCCGCCGCGGCCCCGCGCTCGCGGAGGCCGCGGGCCGCTGGGCCTTCCCCGTCCCCGTCGTCGACACCGCCGTGCTCGACCTCGGCGAGGAGTGCCTCCGCACCGGCGACCCCGCCCCCACCCCCGCACTGCGCCGCCGCCTCGCCGACCAGCTCGACGACCTGCGCCGCGCCCTCCGCGTCCGCGGGGGTTCCGCGTAGCGGGCGGCTGCGCCGGGCTGCCCGGGTGGTTGTGTGCGGTGCGTTGTCGTGTGCGGCTTTGTTGCGCCTGCGGCGGGCATCCCCCGCCCTCCCGCCCGATTGCCCGGCGCGGTCAGTGACCGCCTCGCTGCGTACGTTGTGGGTCGGTGCCGCGCCGGGGTACCTCCTCGGCGCTCGCGGCGCTGCCCCACGTCATCCGGCGCCGCGTGCTCCGCGTGCTCCGCTCGTCGCCTGCGGGGGCACGCGGAGCACGCGGCGCCGAACGATGTGGGGGTAAACCGCGAGCGCTGAGGACGTGCGCCGGCGCGGCCCCGACCCAGGCACACGATGCGCAGGCCCGCACCGACTGCGCCGGGCAATCGGGCGGGCGGCGGGGAAACCCCCAACCGCAACGACAACGGCGCCGCACACGACAACTGGGTGAACGCCCCCGCGGGTGCGCCGGGGCGGCGACCGTTGGGGGCGCGGGGGCAACACCCGGGGCGGGGGAGCGTCGTTACGCAGGTCGCCCAGCGCGTACGCGCCGGTGATCCGCGACAACGGAGGCGCCGACCCATGCCACCCCCTCTCGCCGGCGGAAGTGAAGGGCCGGACCGGCTGCGCCCGTTGCTGGAGGTCGTGCTCGACGCCCTCGCCGCGGGGGCGGCCGTGCGCAAGGGGCCGCTTCCCGCGGGCGGCCCGGGGGCGGTCGCCCGCCGCGTGCGGGAGGTGCTGGGTCAGGCCCTCCCGGAGGACGGCACCGGGGCGGCGGAGGCGCTGCGCGCGCTGGTCGGGGCCGTCGCCGAGGGCGCGGCCGATCCGGCGGACCCGTTGTGCGCCGCCCATCTGCACTGCCCGCCCTTGGGCGCGGCCGTGGCGGCGGACCTCGCCGCGAGCGCCCTCAACCCCTCGATGGACTCCTGGGACCAGGCCCCCGCGGCGACCGCGCTGGAGGCGGAGGTCACCCGCGCCCTGGCCCGGCTCGTCCACCCGGCCGCGGCCGCACCGGACGCGCTCATCACGACCGGCGGCACGGAGTCCAACCAGCTCGCGCTGCTGCTGGCCCGGGAGGGCGCCCCGGGCGTGCGGGTCGTCGCCGGGGCCAACGGGCACCACAGCGTGCCCCGCGCCGCCTGGCTGCTCGGGATGCCGGCCCCCGTCGTCGTGGAGACCCCCGGCGGGGTGCTCGACCCGGAGCGGGTACGGGAGGCGCTCGCCGCGGGCGTCGGCCCGGCCCTGCTGGTCGTGACCGCGGGCACCACGGACTCCGGCGACATCGACCCGCTCCCCGAACTCGCCCGCGCCGCCCGGGAGTACGGCGCGCGCCTGCACGTCGACGCCGCGTACGGCGGGTCACTGCTGTTCAGCGACCGCGAGGCGGCCAGGCTCTCCGGGCTGCGGGAGGCCGACACCGTCACCCTCGACCTGCACAAGCTCGGCTGGCAGCCCGTGGCCGCCGGGGTGCTCGCGGTGCGCGAGGCCGCGCTGCTGCGCCCCCTGGACCACCGCGCGGACTACCTGAACGCCGCCGACGACACCGAGGCCGGCTTCCCCGACCTGCTCGGCCGCTCCCTGCGCACCTCCCGCCGCCCCGACGTGCTGAAGATCGCGGTCACGCTGCGCGCCCTGGGCCGCCGCGGCCTGGGCGGGCTCGTCGAGGCGGTCGTCGACCGGGCCCGGCACCTCGCGGACCTGGTGGACCGGCACCCCGCGCTGACCCTGCGCGCCCGCCCGGCCGTCAGCACCGTGCTCTTCCGTCCCACCGGCGCCGGTGACGAGGAGGTCGCCGCGATCCGCCGCCGACTGATGCTCGACGGCCGGGCCGTCCTCGGCCGGGCCCGCGCCGACGGGCGGCTCTGGCTCAAGGCCACCCTGCTCAACCCGACGACCACACCCACCGACCTCGAGGCACTGCTCACGCTCGTATGCGCGACCCACCAGGAAGGCAGCACCCCCCGATGACCGCGAACGACGACCACGACCCCCACCGGGACCAGCCCTTCGACCTGCTCGGCATCGGCGTCGGCCCGTGCAACCTGTCCCTGGCCGCCCTCGCCGACGGCGTCCCGTACCTCAGCGCCGCCTTCTACGAGCAGGAGCGCTCCTTCCGCTGGCACCCGGGGCTGCTGCTCGACGACGCCACCCTCCAGGTGCCGTTCCTCGCCGACCTGGTGAGTCTGGTCGACCCCACGAGCCGGTGGAGCTACCTGAACTACCTCAGGACCCGCGAGCGGCTCTTCCCCTTCTACTTCGCCGAGCGCTTCCACACGCACCGCGCCGAGTACGACGCCTACTGCCGCTGGGTCGCCGAGTCGCTGCCCGGCATCTGCTTCGGCCACCAGGTCGACACCGTCCGCTGGAACCCCGGGCGGGCCGTCTTCGAGGTCGACCACACCCGGCTCGACGCCGACGGCCAGGCCGAGTCCCTCGGCCGCACCTACGCCCGCAACCTGGTGCTCGGCGTCGGCAGCGCGCCGTACGTGCCGGAGCCCCTGCGGCCGCTGACCGAGTCGCCCGCCGTCCCCGTCGTGCACTCGGCGCACTACCTGGAGCACCGGGACCGCCTGCTGGCCGCCGAGCACGTCACCGTCGTCGGCTCCGGTCAGTCGGGCGCCGAGGTCTTCCTGGACCTGCTGCGGGCCCGGCCCGCCGGGCGCGAACGGCTGACGTGGATCGCCCGCAGCCCCGCCTTCGCCCCCATGGAGTACAGCAAGCTCGGCCTGGAGCAGTTCACCCCCGACTACACGCGCTTCTTCCACGGGCTGTCCGAGCCCGTCCGCGACAACCTCCTGCCCCGCCAGTGGCAGCTGCACCGGGCCATCGACCACGGCACGATCGGCGCCGTCCACGACGAGCTGTACCGCCGCACCCTCGGCGGCGGCTGGCCGGACGCCGTCCTCACCCCGGGCGTGACGGTCCGCACCGCCGGCCGGATGGGCATGGGAGCCGTCGAACTCCACCTGGAGCACGAGCAGCAGGGCACCCGCAGCCGGCTGGTCACCAACGCGGTCGTCCTGGCCACCGGCTACCGGGAGCGCTCCCTCGACGCGCTGCTCGCCCCGATCGACCCGTACGTCCGCCGTGACGCCTCCGGCCGGCCCCGGATCGACGAGTGCCACCGGCTGGAGCTGGACCCGGTCGTCGCCGGCACCGGCGCGGCCGTCCACGTGCAGAACGCCGAGCGCCACACCCATGGTGTCGGGGCCCCCGACCTGGGGCTCGCCGCGTGGCGCTCGGCGGTCGTGCTCAACGCGGTGACCGGCAAGGAGCCCTACCCGCTGCCCTCCCGCACGGCCTTCACGACCTTCGGGCTCGGCGCGCCCGCCGAGCCGGTCAGCCCTTGGACCGCGACTTCTCCTTGCGCAAGGCCCGCAGGTACTCGCGGTTCATAGCGGCGATCGACGGCAGCGGGATGCCCTTGGGGCAGGCCGTCGCGCACTCCCCGGTGTTGGTGCAGCCGCCGAAGCCCTGGTCGTCCATGGCGGCGACCATGTCCAGCACCCGGGTCTCGCGCTCGGGCTGCCCCTGGGGCAGCACGTTGAGGTGGTTGACCTTGGCCGAGGTGAACAGCATCGCCGAGCCGTTGGGGCAGGCCGCCACGCACGCGCCGCAGCCGATGCACTCCGCGTGCTCGAAGGCGAAGTCGGCCGCCTCCTTCGGGACGGGCGTGGCGTGCGCCTCGGGCGCGCTGCCGGTCGGCACGCTGATGTAGCCGCCCGCCTGGATCACCCGGTCGAAGGCCGACCGGTCGACGACCAGGTCCTTGACCACCGGGAAGGCGGCGGCCCGCCACGGCTCGACGTCGATGGTGTCGCCGTCCTCGAAGTGCCGCATGTGCAGCTGGCAGGTGGTGGTCCGCTCCGGGCCGTGCGCCTGCCCGTTGATCACCATGCCGCAGGCGCCGCAGATGCCCTCGCGGCAGTCGTGGTCGAAGGCCACCGGCTCGTCGCCCGCGAGGATCAGCTCCTCGTTGAGGACGTCCAGCATCTCCAGGAACGACATGTCGGGACTGATGTCCTCGACGCGGTAGGTGACCATGGTGCCGTCGTCCTCGGAGGACGGCTGACGCCAGATGCGCAGGGTGAGGTTCACGCGTAGCTCCGCTGGGTGGGGTGTACGTACTCGAAGTCGAGGGCCTCCTTGTGGAGCACCGGGTCCTCGCCGGCGCCGGTGAACTCCCAGGCCGCGGCGTACGAGAAGGCCTCGTCGTCGCGCATCGCCTCGCCGTCCGGGGTCTGGCTCTCCTCGCGGAAGTGGCCGCCGCAGGACTCGGCGCGGTGCAGGGCGTCCAGGCACATCAGCTCGGCCAGCTCCAGGAAGTCGGCGATCCGGTTGGCCTTCTCCAGCGCCTGGTTCAGCTCGTCGCCGCTGCCGGGCACCTTCACCCGGCGCCAGAACTCCTCGCGCAGCTCCGGGATCCGCTCCAGCGCCTTGCGCAGCCCCGCCTCGTTGCGGGCCATGCCGCACTCGTCCCACAGCAGCTCGCCGAGCTCGCGGTGGAAGGAGTCGGGGGTGCGGTCGCCGTCCACGGCGAGCAGCAGGTTCAGCCGGTCCTCGACGTCGGCGACCGCCTCGGCGACCGCGGGGTGGTCCGCCGTCACGGTGTCGTGCGGCCCGCGCGCCAGGTAGTCGTTGATCGTGGCCGGGAGCACGAAGTAACCGTCGGCCAGGCCCTGCATCAGTGCGCTGGCGCCGAGGCGGTTGGCCCCGTGGTCGGAGAAGTTGGCCTCGCCGATGGCGAACAGGCCCGGGACGGTGGTCTGCAGGTCGTAGTCCACCCACAGGCCGCCCATCGTGTAGTGCACGGCGGGGTAGATCCGCATCGGCCGGGTGTACGGGTCCTCCGCGGTGATCCGCTCGTACATCTCGAAGAGGTTGCCGTACTTCTCCTCCACCTTGGCGCGGCCCATGCGGGCGATCGCGTCGGCGAAGTCCAGGTAGACGCCCTGGCCGCCGGGGCCGACGCCGCGGCCCTCGTCGCAGACGTTCTTCGCGGCGCGGGAGGCGATGTCGCGCGGCACCAGGTTGCCGAAGGAGGGGTAGATCCGCTCCAGGTAGTAGTCGCGCTCGTCCTCGGGGATCTCGTGCGGCGGGCGCGTGTCGCCCTCGGCCTTCGGCACCCAGATGCGGCCGTCGTTGCGCAGCGACTCGCTCATCAGCGTCAGTTTCGACTGGTGGTCGCCGGAGCGCGGGATGCAGGTGGGGTGGATCTGCGTGAAGCAGGGGTTGGCGAAGTACGCGCCCCGGCGGTGCGCCCGCCAGATGGCGGTCGCGTTGGATCCCTTGGCGTTGGTCGACAGGTAGAAGACGTTGCCGTAGCCGCCGCTCGCCAGCACCACGGCGTCACCCATGTGCACCGACACCTCGCCCGTCACCAGGTCGCGGGCGACGATGCCGCGGGCCCTGCCGTCCACCACGATCAGGTCGAGCATCTCGGTGCGCGGGTGCAGTTCCACGTTGCCCGCGTCGATCTGCCGGGAGAGCGCCTGGTAGGCGCCGAGCAGCAGCTGCTGGCCCGTCTGGCCACGCGCGTAGAAGGTGCGGGAGACCTGGACGCCGCCGAAGGAGCGGGTGTCCAGCAGGCCGCCGTACTCGCGGGCGAAGGGCACGCCCTGCGCCACGCACTGGTCGATGATCTGCACCGACACCTCGGCGAGGCGGTGCACATTGGACTCGCGGGCGCGGAAGTCGCCGCCCTTGACGGTGTCGTAGAACAGGCGGTGCACGCTGTCGCCGTCGTTGCGGTAGTTCTTCGCGGCGTTGATGCCGCCCTGGGCGGCGATGGAGTGCGCCCGGCGTGGTGAGTCCTGGTAGCAGAACTGCACGACGTGGTAGCCCTGTTCGGCCAGCGTGGCGCCCGCGGAGCCGCCGGCCAGGCCCGTGCCGACCACGATCACCGTGTGCTTGCGGCGGTTGGCCGGGTTGACCAGCTTCGCCTCGAACCTGCGGCGGTCCCAGCGCTCCGCGATCGGCACGTCCGGCGCCTTGGTGTCGGCGATCGGCTCGCCCAGTCGGTAATCCACGGTCAGTCCACCAATCCGGTCATCACGGAGACGGGTACGACGAGGAAGCCGGCGGTCAGCGCGGCCGCCAGCACGTTCGCCGTGATCTTCAGCGCGCGGTCGCGGCGCTTGTTCACCGCTCCCAGGGTCTGCGCGGCGCTCCAGAAGCCGTGCCTGATGTGCAGGCCGAGGGCGAGCATCGCGACGATGTAGACGAGGTCGACCCACCAGATCCGGAAGTCGGCCACGATGTTCTCGTAGGGGTGGTGCTCCTTGCCCAGCGGGTTCACGGTGAGCGTGGTGAGGTCCAGGATGTGCCAGACGATGTACAGGCCCAGGATCGCCCCGCCCCAGCGCATCGTCCGGGTCGCGTAGCTGGCCCGCTGCCGCTTGTGCTCGTACTTCGCGGGGCGCGCCTTGATGTCGCGCTTGCTGAGCTGGTAGGCGGCGACGCCGTGCAGCACCACCGCGACGACCAGGCCGGTGCGCTGGATGTACAGGTACCAGCTGTTGTGGAGGGCGGGCTCGCCGATGGTGCGCAGCCACGCCGCGTAGCCGTTGAACTCCTCCGGGCCGAAGAAGATCTTCAGGTTGCCCAGCATGTGCGCGACCAGGAACAGCAGCATGATCACGCCGGTCCCGGCCATGACCGCCTTCTTGCCCACGGTCGAGCCCCACAGTGCCCGTAGGAGCGACGGGCGGCGGTCGGTGCCCGTCGTCGCCCTCGTCCTCGTCGTCGCCAAAGCCATGCGCTCGACGCTAGGTCTGCCTGCTACGACAGGTCCAAGACATGTTCCGGCTCGTTTCGATAGGCCTCGCCTATCGCGTTATCGTGCGGACATGCAGCTGCAGCAGCTCGTGTACTTCCTGGCGGTCGCCGAGACCCTGCACTTCACCCGTGCCGCCGAGCGCGTCCACGTGGCGCAGCCCTCGCTGTCGCAGCAGATCAAGGCCCTGGAGCGGGAACTGGGCGCGGACCTGTTCAGCCGTGCCCGCGGCAACATCGCGCTGACCGACGCCGGGGAGGCCCTGCTGCCGCTGGCCCGCCGCATCATCGCCGACACCGAGACGGCCACCCAGGAGGTCCAGGAGCTGGTGCACCTGCGCCGCGGCCGGGTCCGCCTCGGCGCCACCCCCAGCCTCGCCACCGGCCTGCTGCCGGACGTGCTGCGCGACTTCCACGACCGCTACCCCGGCATCCGGCTGGTCGTCGAGGAGGGCGGCTCGCGCGACCTGGTGCGCGAGCTGGCCTCCGGCAGCCTCGACCTCGCGCTGATCGTGCTGCCGCTGCAGAGTCACGACCCCGCCCTGGACGCCACGCCGCTTCTCCACGAGGACCTGGTGGTGGTGACCGCCGCCGACGCGCCGCCGCCGTGCGCCGGTCCCGCCATCCGGGTCGCCGACCTCAGGGACAAGCCGCTGGTCATGTTCCGCAACGGCTACGACCTGCGGGAGCTCACCGTCACCGCGTGCCGGGCGGCCGGCTTCGAGCCGCGCTTCGCGATAGAGGGCGGCGAGATGGACGCGGTGCTGGGCTTCGTGGAAGCGGGACTGGGCCCCGCCGTCGTGCCCAGCATGGTGGCCGGACGCCGCCCCAGGCTGCGCACCACGCCCTTCGAGGCCCCCGGGCTGCAGCGCACGGTCGCCCTGGCGCACCGCAAGGACGCCGAACCCCCGCGCGCCGCCCGCGAACTGCGCCGCGTGCTCCTGGAACACGTACCGGCCTGAGGGCCGGGGGTGCCGGCGTCACCGCCCGGAGGGCGTGCGCGCCGTGCACACGCCCTCCGGGCCGCCCCGCGAGCGGCCTAGAAGACCGGCACGCCGGCGCGTGTCAGCCGCCAGTCCTGCGAGGCGAACCGGGCCGGGTCGATGGAGCCGTTGGCCCGCACCCAGGCGATGATGGTGTTCCGGATCTCCTCGGAGTTCGCCCACACCTGCTGCGCGGTGGCGACGCCGGGGAAGTTGCCGCCGCCGTTGGCCCGGTAGTTGTTGACGGCCAGCACGAAACGGGCCGACTCGTCGATCGGCGCGCCCTGGAAGAGCACGTTCGACACCCGGGAACCGGCCGGGCGGGAGATGTCGACGTCATAGGTGACGCCGCTGACCACGTCGTAGTTGTAGTCGGGCGTGCCGTTCGCGTTCGTCAGCTTCGCGACGTCGACGGGCGCGCCGGGCGCCGTCTGCACGAAGTAGTTCGCGGAGAACTCGATGTACGCCTTGACCTGGGCGCCGGTCAGGACCCGGGCCTCCAGGGTGTTCTCGAAGACGTACAGCCCGGCGACGTCGCGGATGGTGACCTGACCCGCCGGGATGGCGGCGGTGCGCGAGAAGCACGCCGCCTGCGACAGCACCGGCAGGGCGGCGTGCTCCGTCCCGGCGAGCGCGGCCTTGACCGTCTCCGCCTGGACGAAGTTGATGAAGTCGATGATCGGCGTGTCCTTGTAGGGGGACTCCTGGGCCGACATCGCGGCGGCCGAGGTGCCGATCACCTGGTTGACGTAGGCCACGACCTCCTTGTGCTCGTCCGCGAGCAGTCGGACGATCCGCGGGTCCTCCTCGACCGTGTTGGAGTTGAGGACGGACGCGCCGACCGTGACGACCTCCCACCTGCCGCGGACCAGCTCCAGGTCGAAGTCGAAGACGGTCAGGCGCTGGCCCCACTTCAGCGGCTCGGACAGCACCACGCCCTGGCCGGTCCGCTTGTTGGCCACCACGTACTCGGGGATCTCGGAGTGGGCGTGGCCGACCAGGATCGCGTCGATGCCCGGCACCTGCTCGGCGACGAGCGCCGCCGCGTTCTCGACGTACGGCAACTGGTCACCGTAGGAGGAGGTGCCGGAGGAGCCGCTGTGGGCCGAGACGACGACCACGTCGGCCCCCATCGCGCGCAGCCGCGGCACGTACTTGGCGGCCTGCTCCTCCAGGCCCGGGAAGGTCATCCTGCCCTGCACGTTGGCCTTGTCCCAGATCGCGATGCCGGGGTTGGTCAGGCCCAGGACCGCCACCTTCACGTCGGGCGCCCCCTTCACCCGCAGCCGGTGGAAGGAGTACGGCGGGAAGGCCGGCCGGCCCGTGCGCGCGTCGAGGGCGTTGGCGCCGAGCAACGGGAAGTCGCACTGCTCCTCGAACTTGCGCAGCACCGGGATGCCGTAGTTGAACTCGTGGTTGCCCAGCGCCGCCGCGTCGTAGCCGATGGCGTTCATGGCCTGTGCCATCGGGTGCACCGGGCCGTGCTCGGCGGTGATCGGGTCGATCTTGGCGTAGTAGTACGACAGCTGGGTGCCCTGGATGGTGTCGCCGGCGTCGATGAGCAGGGTGTTCTCGCGGCCCTTGGCCGCGCGCAGCCGGGAGACCAGGGTGGAGATCTTGGCCAGGCCGACGTCGTTGTGCGCCGCGTCGTCGTACTCGGCGTCGGTGAAGTAGTCCCAGTTCAAGACGTTGCCGTGCAGGTCGGTGGTGCCGAGGACGCTGAAGGAGTACCTCTTCGGAGTGTGCCCGTGGCCATGCCCGTGCCCGTGGCGCCCCGTGGCCTGGGCCGGAGCCGCGCCGGCCACGGTGCCGGCCGTGCCGGCGAGCGCGAGTCCCGCGCCGGTGGCGGCGGAGCGGTTGAGGAAGTCCCTGCGGTTCAGCGGCATACGTCGGCTCCTGGTGTCCGGCGGACGCCCCGGGCGGTCGCCGGGGGCGGGATGACTGTCCGTTCATGCGGTTAACGCGCGTAGATTCTGGCGCAAGGGTGCTCCGGGCAACACCCCCGCCGGGCTGCGAACAGATGACTCGTCACGGCGGCACCGGCCTGGCAGGGTGGGACGCATGACCACAGAACCGGCCAGGACGTACCCGACGCCCGAGACCCCGCACGTGGGGGTACGCGGTGAGGCGACCCTCGAGGTCGAGCCCGAGCTCGCCCGGATCGCCGTCACCGTCAGCGCCCGGGGCACCGACCGCCGCGCCACCCTGGACGACCTCAGCCGGCGCAACGCGCAGGTGCTCGACCTCGTCAAGGGCTGCACCGACGCCGTCGAGAAACTGGAGACCGGCGCGTTCGTGATCACCCCCGAGCTGCGGGAGCGGGGCCGCGGCGAGCGCGTACGGGCGTACCACGGCAGCGTGCGCGTCGGGGCCACCCTCACCGACTTCACCGCCCTGGGGGAGCTCACCACCCGGCTGGCCGATCTGGAGCTCACCCGTGTCGACGGCCCGTGGTGGTCGCTGCGCCCCGACTCCCCGGCCTACGCCGAGGCCCGCCGGCAGGCCGTGCGCGACGCGGTGCAGCGCGCCCGCGGGTACGCGGAGGCGCTCGGCGCCCGCCTGGTCGCGCTGGTCGAGCTGGCCGACGAGGGCGTGCAGCAGTCGGCGCCCTTCCGCGCCGCCCGTCCGGCGATGCGGACCGCCGCCTTCGCGGCGCCCGGCGGCGCCGAGGAGACGGCCCGCGCCCTTGACATGGAACCGGAGCGACAGAGCGTGTACGCGCAGGTCACCGCGCACTTCACGATGACCGCCCCCGACCTGTCGGGCTGAGGTCCGGCACACCGGCGGTGTGCTCATCAGAGCGGGCCCGGGCTCACTTCACCACTTGTCAACAACCGTTAATCAGGCTGACGTTGGACAGTCGCCTTCCACGAGGTACCTACTGTGAAGTAGGTCATAGGCTCACCCCATGCGCCGAGCAAAAATCGTCTGTACCCTCGGGCCCGCCACCGACTCCTACGACCAGATCAAGGCCCTGGTCGAGGCCGGCATGGACGTCGCCCGCCTGAACATGAGCCACGGTTGCCACGCCGATCACGAGGACCGGTACCAGCGCGTGCGCAAGGCCGCCGACGAGACCGGCCGCAGCGTCGGTGTCCTCGCGGACCTTCAAGGCCCGAAGATCCGGCTGGGACGCTTCGCCGAGGGCCCCGTACTCCTTGAACGCGGTGACGAGTTCACGATCACCACCGAGGAGGTCGAGGGCGACCGCCTGGTCTGCGGCACCACCTACAAGGGCCTCGCCGCCGACGTCACGCGCGGTGAGCGGATCCTCGTCGACGACGGCCGCGTCACCCTGGAGGTCACCGGCGTCGAGGGCCCCCGGGTCCGCACCCTGTGCATCGAGGGCGGCCTGATCTCCGACAACAAGGGGCTCAACCTCCCCGGTGTCGCGGTCTCCGTGCCCGCCCTGTCCGAGAAGGACGTCGAGGACCTGCGCTGGGCGCTGCGCATCGGTGCCGACATCATCGCGCTGTCCTTCGTCCGCAGCGGCCGGGACGTCGAGGACGTGCTGCGCATCATGCGCGAGGAGGACCGCCGGGTCCCCGTCATCGCCAAGGTCGAGAAGCCGCAGGCGGTCGACAACCTCGAGGAGATCGTCGCCGCGTTCGACGGGATCATGGTTGCCCGCGGCGACCTCGGCGTCGAGATGCCGCTGGAGGCCGTGCCGATGGTGCAGAAGCGCGCCGTCTCCCTCGCCCGGCGCAACGCCAAGCCGGTGATCGTCGCGACGCAGATGCTGGAGTCGATGATCGACTCCTCGCGGCCCACCCGCGCGGAGGCCTCCGACGTCGCCAACGCCGTCGTGGACGGCGCCGACGCGGTCATGCTCTCCGGCGAGACCAGCGTCGGCAAGCACCCCGTCGAGACGGTCAGGACCATGGGCCGGATCGTCGCCGCCGCCGAGGAGGACATGCTCGCAGCCGGCCTGCCGCCGCTGACCGAGCAGAACAAGCCCCGCACCCAGGGCGGCGCCGTCGCGCGCGCGGCCGCGGAGATGGGCGACTTCCTCGACGCCAAGTACCTGGTGGCCTTCACGCAGTCCGGCGACACCGCGCGGCGGCTGTCCCGCTACCGCTCGCCGATCCCCGTGCTCGCCTTCAGCCCCGAGCCGGCCACCCGCTCCCAGCTCAGCCTGACCTGGGGCGTGGAGACCTTCCTCGGGCCGATGGTGCAGACGACCGACGAGATGGTCGACCAGGTCGACGAGCAGCTGCTGCGCATCGGCCGCTGCCAGGAGGGCGACGTCGTCGTCATCACGGCGGGTTCCCCGCCCGGTGTCCCCGGGACCACCAACCTCGTGCGCGTGCACCACATCGGGGAGGACGACTCCCCCAAGCGCCGCTGACGCCGCTGACGCCGCCGGCGCCGCCCGCCGCCGGGCGGCGGCCGCGCGCCTCCACGACGAGCGCGAGCGACAGCAGCACGACGCCGAGCGCGAGGGAGCCCCACGGCAGGTAGGAGGTCAGCAGCAGCACCGCCTGCCGCTGGGACCTCACCAGGGCCACGGTGTGCCGGACGTAGTCCTCGCGCATCCTCACGTGCCCGGCGAACGCGGTGATCGGCCGCTGCTTCCCGTCGGTGAAGCGCATCTCCTCGCGGTGGACCTCCTCGCCGTTGACCGGCGCCCCGGTGACGGGGTCCACCCAGAACATGCGCTTGGTGGTGTACCAGCGCTCCATGCCCATCGCCGCGACGGTCTGCGGGGTGACGCCCTCGACGGGCATCTTCTTCGGCAGCGGCACCTCGGTCCACGGCACGGTCTGCTCGAAGTAGTAGACCTCCAGCCCGCGGAACTCCTGCGTGCCCCGGTAGTGGATGGGCGCGGAGGTCCGCGCCTGCGCGTCGAAGTAGTAGTAGTCCCGCTTCTCGGTCAGGAAGGGGAACTTGAACTCGACGCCCCGCCGTCGGACGGCGTCGCCGTCAACGCTCTCGCCCCCCGCGTGGACGGGCTCCTGCGTGTGGGCGTCGAAGACGTACCGCTCCGGCACCTGGGAGACCATCGCGCCGTCCGGGCCCACCACGTAGGCCAGCCCGTCCCACACGACCACGTCACGTCCGGTGGCCCGGTCGATCCTGCGGGCCTCCTCCACGTCGCCCTTGAGGGTCTGCACGATGCTGACCTTGGAGACCTTCTTCGGCCGCATCGTGCCGTAGTCGAGCAGCGTGGCGTCCCGCGCCTCCAGGACGACCGCCTGGTACTGGCCCGCCGGGATCTTCGCCAGCCGCGGGAACGCGTACCAGCGGACGAGGGGCGACAGCGCGGTGAAGAACACCGCGAGGAACAGCAGGACCAGGCTTGACCTGCGGCGCATGGGACCGCCCTCCTACGGGTGCGCGGGGACGGTGGTGAGCAGCGGCTCGGGGGAGGTGCTGCCGTCCGGCGGACCGACCGCGGTCACGAGGAGGACGATCGCGAACGCGGCGACGAGTCCGATGGCCGCGGCGATGACTGCGCGCATGGCCGTACCTCCCGGTCGTACGGCTACGTCGGCTGGGCCGGTGCACCGTAGCAACCGGGAGGTGAAATGAGAACAGGTTCTACGGCGTCAGTTGACCGGGCCGGTCGCGGTGCCGCCCTCGGTCTCCGTCGGTGACGGGCTGTCCCCGGGGGAGGCCGTCGCGCACGGGTCGGGCGTACCGGTCTGCGACGGGGACGTCGTGTCGGTGGGGGTCGCCGTGGGCGAGCCCGAGTCCGTCGGACAGGTCGGCGGGTCCGTCGGGCCGGACGGGTCGGTCGGGTCCGTGGTCGGATCCGTCGGGTCCGTGCTGGGGCCCGTCGTCGGGGAGTCGGTGGGCGAGGGGTGGCCCGACGGGGTGCCGATCGTGCCGCTGGAGGACGCGGTCGGGGTGGGCTTCTTCGTCGGCGAGGCGCTCATGCTCGGCGACCACGTCGGCGACGGCGAGGCGGAGGGCGTCGTGGAGACCGGCGGGTTGTGGGGCGTGTCGCTGCCCGCGTCGCCGATGTCGGGGAGGGAGACGACGTCACCGTCGCGGAAGTGGTCGTACCAGGACAGGACCGTGTTCAGGTACGCCGTCGAGTTGTTGTAGCCCAGGATCGCCTGGTGCAGGTTGCTCTCGATCGACAGGTCGCGGTTGCCCGCGCAGAGGTAGCGGCCGGCGGCGAGCGCCGCGTCGAATATGTTGTTCGGGTCGCTGACCCCGTCGTCGTTGCCGTCGGCGCCCCAGGTGTCCCAGGTCGACGGGATGAACTGCATCGGGCCTATCGCACGGTCGTGGACGGTGTCCCCGTCCCACTTGCCGCCGTCGGTGTCCGTGATGTTCGCGAAGCCGTCGCCGTTGAGGACCGGGCCCAGGATGGGGGAGAGCGTGGTGCCCGCCGAGTCGACGTTGCCGCCGCGCGCCTGGTTGGACTCGACCTGACCGATCGCGGCCAGCAGCTCCCAGCGCATGTTGCAGCCCGGGTCGCTGGCGGCGAGAGCCGTCTCGGCCCTGCGGTAGGCCTCCAGCACGGACGCCGGCAGGCCGGTACCGCCGGTGGTCACGGTGCCGGTTCCGGCGTCGGGGGCGGTGGAGCTGCCCGGAGGGGGCGTGTTGAGCGGCGGGAGCTCGGTCAGGTACTCCGACGAGTTGCCGTCGATGGGGTCGCCCGGCGGGGGCACGATCGGGGCACCGGCACTGGTGTTGAGGACGCCCGGCAGGAGTCCGGGGGCCTGGGAACCCGTCAGCGCCGCCATGGCCGCGGCGGCCACCGCGGTGCCCGCGACTCCCCTGCGGATCCGCCGTCCGTACCGCGCTCGCATACCCGAAGCCCCTCCCGAAAGCCGTGTCGCCCGTCTCCCTGCGTGGCAACCCTGGTGACCCTACGGCAACTTCCTGAACGGAGCCACCGTCCCGGACGTCGCATACTGATCGGACCGATGTGTTCCGGAAGAGGTTGCATGCCGTTCACGATGAGTCATGCGTTGGCCGTCCTGCCGGGTCTGCGGCAGGACCCCGCCGGCACCGTACGGGGACGCGGCCCGCTGGTGGCCGCGGCCCTCGTCGCCGGCTCCTTCGCCCCCGACGTGCCCTACTTCGCCGATTCGCTGGTGCGGGGCCTCTTCGGCTACGGACAGCTCACCCACGCCCCGCTGGGCGTCGTCCTCGTGGACCCGGTCGTCGCCGCCGGGCTGGTGGGCGGCTGGGCGGTGCTGCGCGGCCCGATGGTGGCGCTGCTGCCCGAGCGCCGGCAGGCGGGGATCGCCGCCCTGGTGGGCGCCGGCGACCGCCCGCGCCCCTCGGTGCGCTCGGCTGCGGCCTTCTGGCTGTCGGCGGTGGCGGGGGCGACCACCCACGTGGTCTGGGACGCCTTCACCCACCCCGGACGGTGGGGCGTGCGCCTGCTGCCCGTGCTCGACCACGAGGTGCACGGCACGGCCCTGCACAAGTACGCCCAGTACGGCAGCTCGGCCGTGGCGCTGGTGGTGCTGGGCTGGTACGGACTGCGCGCCCTGAGGGCCGTGCCCGGTGAACCGGCCGAAAAGCGTCCCTCGCCGGTGCCGCGGCTCTCCCGCCGGGCCCGCCGGCTCGCCCTGACCGTCCTCGGCGCCACCACGGCCGCCGGAGCCGCCGTGCGCGCGGAGCAGTGGTACGGGGCCACCGGCGACGCCGCCGGGATGATCCCGGCCGGGGTCTTCGGCGCCGGCGCGGGACTCGCCCTGGCCGCCGCGGCCTGCGCCGGCGCGGTGCACCTCACGCACCGCGCCGACCGCCGCGACGGCCGGGCGACGCCCGGTCAGTGGGCCGCCGACTCCCAGTCCGCGCCGACGCCCACGGAGACGTCCAGCGGCGCCCGCAACGGGTAGGCGGCCGCCATCTCGCGGCGGACCAGTTCCTCCACCGCGGCGCGCTCGCCGGGCGCGACCTCGACCACGATTTCGTCGTGCACCTGGAGCAGCAGCCGGGACCGCAGCCCCTCCCGGGTCAGCGCCGCGTCCACCTTCAGCATCGCGATCTTCACGATGTCGGCGGCCGAGCCCTGGATCGGCGCGTTGAGCGCCATCCGCTCGGCCATCTCGCGTCGCTGCCGGTTGTCGCTGGTGAGGTCCGGAAGGTAACGGCGGCGGCCCATCAGGGTCTCGGTGTAGCCGGTGACCCGGGCCTCCTCCACCACGCGCTGCAGATAGTCCCGAACGCCGCCGAAGCGCTCGAAGTACGTCTCCATCAGGCCGCGCGCCTCCGCCGCCTCGATGCCCAGCTGCTGCGACAGGCCGAAGGCCGACAGCCCGTACGCCAGGCCGTACGACATCGCCTTGATCTTGCGGCGCATCTCGGCGTCGACCTGCTCCGGCGGCACCGAGAAGACGTAGCTGCCGACGGTGGTGTGCAGGTCCTCGCCGGAGTCAAAGGCCGCGATCAGCCCCTCGTCCTCCGACAGGTGGGCCATCACCCGCAGTTCGATCTGGCTGTAGTCGGCGGTCAGCAGCGACTCGTAGCCCTCGCCGACCACGAAACCGCGGCGGATCGCCCGGCCCTCGTCGGTGCGCACCGGCACGTTCTGCAGGTTGGGGTCGGTCGACGACAGCCGGCCCGTGGCCGCCACGATCTGGCTGAACGTGGTGTGGATCCGCCCGTCGGGAGCGATGGTCTTGACCAGCCCCTCGACCGTCACCCGCAGCTTCGCCTGCTCCCGGTGCCGCAGCATGATCACCGGCAGCTCGTGCTCGGTCTGCGCCGCCAGCCACGCCAGCGCGTCCGCGTCGGTGGTGTAACCCGTCTTGGTCTTCTTCGTCTTGGGCAGCCCCAGCTCGCCGAAGAGCACCTCCTGCAGCTGCTTGGGGGAGCCCAGGTTGAACTCGTGCCCGACCGCGGCGTGCGCCTCCTTCACGGCGAGCTGCACCTCGCCCGCGAACCGCTGCTCCAGGCGCTCCAGATGCTCGCGGTCCGCGGCGATGCCCGCCCGCTCCATCCGCGCCAGCAGCGCCGAGGTCGGCAGCTCCACCTCCTCCAGCAGCCGCCGCGCGCCGTCCTGCTCCAGCCGTGCGGCGAACGCCTCGCCCAGGTCCAGCACGGTGCGCGCCTGCACCATCAGGGCCTCGGTCTCCGCCTCGTCGTCCGCGCCGAAGGCCAACTGGCCGTCCTCGCCGCCCGCGGGGGCCAGTTCACGCCCCAGGTACTCCACCGACAGGTCGTCCAGCGCGAACGAGCGGCGGCCGGGCTTCACCAGGTACGCGGCCAGCGCCGTGCACATCGTGACGCCGTCCACGGACCAGCCGTGCTCGGCGAGGACCCGCATCATGTTCTTGACGTTGTGCAGCACCTTCGGCCGGGCCGCGTCGGCCAGCCACGCCGCGAAGGCCCGCTCGTCCTTCTCGTCCAGCGCCGCCGGGTCGAACCACGCCGCCGGTCCCTCGGCCGTCGCCAGCGCCACCTCGGACACACTGCCCGCGCCCAGTGCCCACGCGTCGACCGTCGCCACGCCCAGCGGCCCGCCCGCGTGCTCCGCCAGCCAGCCGGCCAGCTCGCCCGCGGCCAGCACCCGGCCCTCGACGGCGACGCCGCCGGCGACCTCCGGCGCGTCCTCCTGCGCGGCGCCCGGGTCGGCCGCGTACAGCCGCTCCCGGAAGTTGGGGTGGCGGAACTCCAGGGTGTCCAGCACCACGTCGAGCGCGTCCCGGTCGTACGGCTGCCGCGCCAACTGCTCCGGCCCGCAGGGCAGCTCCACGTCCCGCACCAGCTCCGTCAGCCGGCGGTTCAGCTTCACCGACTCCAGGTGGGCGCGCAGGTTCTCGCCGGCCTTGCCCTTCACCTCGTCGGCGCGCTCCGCGAGTTCCGCGAACGAGCCGAACTGGTTGATCCACTTGGCGGCGGTCTTCTCGCCGACGCCCGGGATGCCCGGCAGGTTGTCGGACGGGTCGCCGCGCAGCGCCGCGAAGTCCGGGTACTGCGTGGGGGTCAGCCCGTACTTCTCCTCGACCTTGCCCGGGGTGAACCGGGTCAGCTCCGAGACGCCCTTGGTCGGGTACAGCACCGTGACGTGGTCCGAGACGAGCTGGAAGGAGTCGCGGTCGCCGGTGACGATCAGCACCTCGTACCCGAGGGCCTCCGCCTGCGTGGCCAGCGTGGCGATCACGTCGTCCGCCTCATAGCCCTCCGTGGCGAAGCGCTGCACGTTCATCGTGTCCAGCAGCTCGCCGATCAGCCCGACCTGGCTGCGGAACTCGTCCGGCGTCGTGGAGCGGGTCGCCTTGTACTCGGGGAACTCCTCCAGACGCCACGTGCGCCGCGAGACGTCGAACGCGACCGCCAGATGCGTCGGCCGCTCGTCACGCAGGGTGTTCGCCAGCATGGAAGCGAAGCCGTACACCGCGTTCGTCGGCTGGCCGGTGGTGGTGTTGAAGTTCTCCACCGGCAGCGCGTAGAACGCCCGGTACGCCAGCGAGTGCCCGTCCAGCAGGAGCAACCGGGGCCGCTCACCCCCCTGGGGTGCGGTGCCGGTCGCTGCGTTCGTCTTCTCTGCCTTTGCTGCCACGTTCCCGATCCTCCCACGCCCGACTGACACTGCCGGTCCGCGGCCTCGTCGTGGCAGGATCGAAGCCATGGCAGGCAAAGCACCCGCAGGCGACCCCGTCCAGGACGCACCCGAGGTCAGCGCCCCGCAGCACGCCGCTGCCGGGCTCCCGGCCGTAGGGCACACGCTCCGCATCGCGCAGCAGCAGATGGGAGTGCGGCGGACCGCGCTCACCCTCCTCAGGGTCAACCAGAAGGACGGCTTCGACTGCCCCGGCTGCGCCTGGCCCGAGCCGGAGCACCGGCACACCGCTGAGTTCTGCGAGAACGGGGCCAAGGCCGTCGCCGAGGAGGCCACCCTGCGCCGGGTCACCCCGGACTTCTTCGCCGCGCACCCCGTCGCCGACCTCGCCCGGCGCAGCGGCTACTGGCTGGGCCAGCAGGGCCGCCTCACCCAGCCCATGTACCTGCCCGACGGCGCCGACCACTACGAGCCCGTCCCCTGGGAGCGTGCCTTCGAGATCGTCGCCGACGAGCTGCACCGGCTGACCGGCCCCGACGAGGCCCTCTTCTACACCTCGGGCCGCACCAGCAACGAGGCCGCCTTCCTCTACCAGCTCTTCGCCCGCGAGTTCGGCACCAACAACCTGCCCGACTGCTCCAACATGTGCCACGAGTCGTCCGGCTCCGCGCTCGCCGAGACCATAGGCGTCGGCAAGGGCAGCGTCCTGCTGGACGACCTCCACCGCGCCGACCTGATCATCGTCGCCGGGCAGAACCCCGGCACCAACCACCCCCGCATGCTCTCCGCCCTGGAGAAGGCTAAGGCGGGCGGCGCGAAGATCGTCACCGTCAACCCGCTCCCCGAGGCCGGCCTGCAGCGCTTCAAGAACCCGCAGACCCCCAAGGGCCTGGCCGGCGGCGGCACCCCGCTCGCCGACCTCTTCCTGCAGATCCGGCTCGGCGGCGACCAGGCCCTCTTCCGCGCCCTCAACAAGGCCCTCCTGGAGGCCGAGGACCGGGCGCCAGGAACCGTGCTCGACCAGGCCTTCATCGCCGGCCACACCCACGGCTTCGAGGCGTGCGCCGCCGCCGCCCGCGCCACCGACCCCGACGAGGTGCTGCGCGCCACCGGGCTGCCGCAGTCCGACATCGACCGGCTGCTCGCCATGGTGCTCGACGCCCGGAGCGTCATCGTCTGCTGGGCCATGGGCCTCACCCAGCACAAGCACTCCGTGCCCACCATCAAGGAGGTCGTCAACTTCCTCCTCCTGCGCGGCAACATCGGCCGCCCCGGCGCCGGCGTGTGCCCCGTGCGCGGCCACAGCAACGTCCAGGGCGACCGCACCATGGGCATCTACGAGAAGCCCGCACCCGCCTTCCTCGACGCCCTGGAGAAGGAGTTCGGCTTCGCCCCGCCCCGCGACCACGGCCTGGACACCGTCGCCGCCATACGCGCCCTGCGCGACGGCGACGCCAAGGTCTTCTTCGCCATGGGCGGCAACTTCGTCGCAGCCTCACCCGACACGGACGTCACCGAGGCCGCCATGCGCCGCGCCCGCCTCACCGTGCACGTGTCCACCAAGCTCAACCGCTCCCACGTGGTCACCGGCGCCCGCGCCCTGATCCTGCCCACCCTGGGCCGCACCGAGAAGGACGTCCAGACGGCCGGCGAGCAGTTCGTCACCGTCGAGGACTCCATGGGCATGGTGCACGCCTCCCGCGGCGGCCTGGAGCCCGCGAGCCCCCTGCTGCTGTCGGAGCCGGCCATCGTCTGCCGCCTCGCCCGCGCCGTCCTCGGCCCGGACAGCCGTGTGCCCTGGGAGGAGCTCGAGGCCGACTACGACCGGATCCGCGACCGCATATCCCGCGTGGTCCCCGGCTTCGACGACTTCAACGCCAAGGTGCGCCGCCCCGGCGGCTTCACCCTCCCGCACGCCCCGCGCGACTCCCGCAGCTTCCCCACCGCCACGGGGCTGGCCAACTTCACCGCCGAGCCCCTGGAGTACCCGCACGTGCCCGAGGGCCGGCTGCTGCTGCAGACGCTGCGCTCGCACGACCAGTACAACACCACCATCTACGGCCTCGACGACCGCTACCGCGGCATCAAGGGCGGCCGCCGCGTCGTCCTGGTCCACCCCGAGGACGCAGCCGCCCTCGGCTTCGCCGACGGCGCCTACACCGACCTCGTCAGCGAGTGGACGGACGGCACCGAACGCCGCGCAGGGGGCTTCCGGGTGGTCCACTACCCGACGGCCCGCGGCTGCGCCGCCGCCTACTACCCGGAGACGAACGTGCTGGTCCCCCTCGACCACACCGCCGACACCAGCAACACCCCCGCGTCCAAGTCCGTCGTCGTCCGGCTGGAACCGACGACCCCGGTCGGCGGTCCCCACTGACCGTCCGGTAGAAAACGGGCCAGTACACCGAACGACGACGATCGGAGCCACCGTCCATGGGCGAGCAGACCACCACCAGCCTTTTCTCCCCGGAGGTCATCGAGCAGTACGCCGGACTCGGCGTCGACCTGGTGGCGCTCTTTTCCGCCGGCGACCTCGGCTCCCGCATGGGCATCGAGATCGTCGAGGCGACCGCGGAGCGCGTCGTGGGCACCATGCCCGTCGAGGGGAACACCCAGCCCTACGGACTCCTCCACGGCGGCGCCTCCGCCGTCCTGGCGGAGACCATCGGGTCCATCGGCGCCATGCTGCACGGCGGCCCCGGCAAGATCGCCGTCGGGGTCGACCTCAACTGCACCCACCACCGCGGCCTGCGCTCCGGCCGGGTGACCGGGGTCGCCACCCCCGTCCACCGCGGCCGCTCCTCCGCGACGTACGAGATCGTCATCAGCGACGAGCAGGACCGCCGCGTCTGCTCCGCCCGCCTCACCTGCATGCTGCGCCCGGCCACCCCGGCCACCCCCGGCGCCGTCTCCTCCTGACGTCCGGCACGGACAGCACGGACGGCACGCACAAGGCGAACGGCCCCCGGAATCCTCCGGGGGCCGTTCGCCTTGCCGTATGACGCGCCGTACGGCGTGCCGCGGGACGCCGTACGTTACGCCGCGCCCTCACCGAGGTAGGCGGCACGCACGCGCGGGTCGGACAGCAGGGCCGAGGCGTCGTCCTCCATGACGATCGCACCCGTCTCCAGCACATAGCCGCGGTCGGCCAACTGCAGCGCCTGGGAGGCGTTCTGCTCCACCAGCAGCACCGTGGTGCCCTGGTCGTTGATCTCCTTGATGATCTCGAAGATCTGCTGGACGATCAGCGGCGCCAGACCCATCGACGGCTCGTCGAGCAGCAGCAGGTTCGGACGGCCCATCAGCGCCCGGCCGATGGCCAGCATCTGCTGCTCACCGCCGGACAGGGTGCCCGCCAGCTGCGTACGCCGCTCCGCCAGGCGCGGGAAGAGGGTCAGCACGCGGTCCAGGTCGTCCTTGGAGACGCCCTTGAACCGGTACGCGCCCATCTCCAGGTTCTCCAGCACCGTCATCACCGGGAAGACCCGGCGGCCCTCCGGGGACTGGCCGATGCCGAGCTCCACGACCTTGTGCGAGGGAACGCCGTCGATCCGCTGGCCGCCCAGCCGCACCTCGCCGTGGCGGGGCTGCAGCAGACCGGAGATCGTGCGCAGGGTGGTGGTCTTGCCGGCGCCGTTCGCGCCCAGCAGGGCCACGACCTCGCCCTGCCCGACCGTCACGTTGATGCCCTTCAGCGCCTGGATCGCGCCGTAGAACACCTGCAGGTCGACCAGCTCCAGCATCGCCGTCGCCTGGGCGGCGGAACCAGCCGTCGCCTTCTCGAAGTTGGCGGCCTCGGTCATCGGCCCTCCTCCTCGGACTCACGCGGCGCGGGGACTTCGGGAACATCGTCCGCGTGGTGCGACTCGACGATCTCCACCATCTCCGCGACGGCCTCCACGGCCTCCTCGTCGGCCGAACCCAGGTACGCCTCGATCACCGCGGGATCGCGCTGCACCTCCTCGGGCAGCCCCTCGGCGATCACCTTGCCGAAGTTCAGCACCATGACGCGGTCGGCGACCGACATCACGAGCTTCATGTCGTGCTCGATCAGCAGCACGCTGACGCCCAGGTCCTGGTTGATCCGGCGGATCAGCTGCTCCAGCTCCAGCTTCTCCGTCGGGTTCGTACCGGCCGCCGGCTCGTCGAGCAGCAGCACCTTCGGGTCGGTCGCCAGCGCCCGGGCGATCTCCAGACGCCGCTGGTCGCCGTAGGACAGGCCGGCGGCGAGCTCGTTGTGCTTGCCCGCCAGACCCACGTACGACAGCAGCTCCTGCGCTCGCTCGTCGCTGGCCTTCTCGTCCCGGCGCGCCCACGGCAGGCCCAGCATGATCGAGATCGCGCCCGACTTCTGCCGCGACTCCGCCGCGATCTTGACGTTCTCCAGCGCCGTCAGGGCCGCGAAGAGCCGGATGTTCTGGTACGTACGGGCCACACCGTAACGGTTCACCAGGTACGGCTTGGTGCCGAGCAGCTTGTGCTCCGCACCGCCCTCCTCGTGGAAGGTGATCGCGCCCTCCTGCGGGACGTACACGCCCGTCAGGGAGTTGAACAGCGAGGTCTTGCCCGCGCCGTTCGGGCCGATCACCGCGAGGATCTCGCCCCGCCGCATGGTCAGGTTGACGTCCGAGAGGCTGGTGAGACCGCCGAACCGCAGCGTCACGCCGCGGGCCTGCAGCACCGTCCCGCCGGTCTGCGCGGGCTGCTCGCCCGCTTCCTTCACCGCGTTCACGACTTCACGCCTCCCGTCGGCTCGGTCATCGCATCGGCGTCACCGATGCCCGCCTCCGCCATGTGCAGCTCGCGCTGCCTGCGGCGGGAGGGGATCACACCCTGCGGACGGAAGATCATCATGATGACGAGCAGCGCACCCAGGTAGATGAAGCGGTCCTGCTCGGGCACCAGGTCACGCAGCGCGTTCGGCAGCCACACCAGCAGCGCGGCACCGAACAGCACGCCCGCGATGGAGCCCATGCCGCCGAACACCACGTACGCCAGCGCGAGCACCGACAGCACGATGGTGAAGTTCTCCGGGTTGATGAAGCCGACCTTGCTGGAGTACACCACGCCCGCCAGACCCGAGGTCGACGCGCCGATCGCGAACGCCAGCAGCTTGTACCGGACGGTGTTGATGCCCGTCGCGGAGGCGGCCACCTCGTCCTCCCGGATCGCCGTCCAGGTGCGGCCGATCCGCGAGTGCTCCAGGCGGTTGTACAGGAAGATCAGCACCACCAGGAAGAACAGCAGCAGGTACCAGTACGGCAGCGGGTCCAGCGTCCAGTCGTAGTTGATCGGACCGATGTGGATCGACGGGTGCGGGATGCCGATGACACCGCGCGAACCGTTGGTGAAGCCGTCCGAGTTCTTCGCGACCAGGTACACGATCTCGTGGAAGCCCAGCGTCACGATCGCCAGGTAGTCGCCGCGCAGCCGCAGCGTCGGGGCGCCCAGCAGCACACCGGCGATCAGGCACGTGACGATGGCGAACGGGATCGACTCCAGCGCGCCCACCGTGAACGGCGGCTTCACCGGCATGTGACCGGTCCAGAAGGCGCAGGAGTACGCGCCGATCGCGTAGAAGGCGATGAAGCCCAGGTCCAGCAGACCCGCCCAGCCGACCACCACGTTCAGGCCGACCGCGATGATCATGAAGATCCCCATCTGCGTGACGAGGACCTCCTGCCAGAACAGGCTGGTGTTGGCCGGGATGACGATCGCCAGCACCAGGACGACCACCAGTCCGCCCAGCCGCAGCCAGCCGTTGGAGCGGAACATCGCCCGCGTCGGCTCCAGCGACTTGCCGACGCCCTGCGCACCCTGCCGGGCCGCGTCACGCACCGGGGCACCGAACTCCACCAGCGCCCACACGCCCACCATGATGGCGATGCAGATCCACAGCCGCGCCGACTCGAAGGCGCCGGTGAACGCCGACAGCCTCTCCGCCGGGTTGCCGTCCTCGCCGGTCATCAGCGCGAGGACGAAGCCCAGGATCACCATGCCGATCAGGCGGGCCCAACGGGGCTCCTGGTACCACGCCTTGCGGCGCAGCTTCGCCACGTCCACCGAGAAGGACTCGGAAGCGGTCGCGTCGCTCATGCCGACCTCCCCAGACGCTCACCCATGATGCCCGTCGGACGGAACATCAGCACCAGGATCAGGATCACGAACGCGGTCACGTCGATCCACTGCGTGCCGAAGAGCGGGGAGCTCAGGTTCTCGACGATGCCCAGCAGCAGACCGCCCAGCATCGCACCACGGATGTTGCCGATACCGCCCAGCACCGCCGCCGCGAAGGCCTTGATGCCCGGCAGGAAGCCCACCGTGAACCAGACCTGGCCGGAGATGCCGAAGCCGTAGAGGAAGCCGGCCGCGCCACCCAGCAGACCGCCGATGATGAACGTACGGGAGATGATCTTGTCGATGTCGACACCCATCAGACCCGCGGTCTCGGCGTCCTGCGCCACGGCCCGGATGCCCGCACCCATCTTGGTGCGGTTGACCACCATGTCCAGACCGATCATCATCGCGACCGCGGAACCGATGATGATCAGCTGCGTGATCTTCACCGGGGTGCCGAAGACGCTGAAGACCTCACCGTTGGTGTACAGCTCCGGCATCGGCACGGGGTTGCGGCCCCACAGCTTGCCCGCCAGGTTGTACAGGAAGAACGACGCGCCGATGGCGCTGATCAGGAAGACCAGCTTGGGGGCGTTCCGCTTGCGCAGCGGCTTGTACGCCGCCTTCTCCAGCCCGAACGCGGTCAGCGCTCCGACCAGGGCGCCGGCGATCATGCCGACGATCACCCACACGACGGAGTTGAACCCGTGCGGGGACTGCGGGGCGAGCTCCGACAGCACGACGAGCGAACCGAAGCCGCCCATCATGAAGACCTCGCTGTGCGCGAAGTTGATGAGCTGGAGCACGCCGTAGACCAGGGTGTACCCGATCGCGATGACGGCGTACATGGACCCCGTCGTCAAGCCTGGGATGAAGTAGTCCCAGAAGTTGTGGAAGAGATTCATCGTGCGTGGGAATCCTTGCTGAAGCCGGTGAAGGGCGGCGAAAACGCGTCCGACACAGCGATGGGGAGCGCGGGGCGGCGGCCGGAACCGGCGCCGCGTCCCACGCCCCCCACCTCAGATGTCGGTTGCCGGGTCAGCTGGCGCTGAGGGTGGCCACGTCACCCAGGTAGCCGATCTTGCCGTCGGCGACCTGGTACAGGTACACGTTCTTGATCTTCAGCTCACCCTTGTCGTCGAAGGCGAACTCCTTGGTCAGGCCCTTGTAGTTGACGGCCTTCAGGGCCGCCAGCAGCTTGTCGCGCGTGACGTCCTTGCCGAGCTTCTTCATCTCGGAGATGACCAGGTTCGCGATGTCGTACGACTCGGCCGAGTAGGTGCCCGGAGGAGTGTTGAACTTCTTGGTGTACGCGTCGGTGAACGCCTTGGTGCTCTCGTTCTTCGTGGCGTCGGTGCACGGGCAGGTCAGGAACCAGTTGTTGGCCGCGGCACCGGCCAGCTCCACGAACTTCGCGTCGTTCGAGCCGTCACCCGAGATGCCGATGCCCTTGAAGCCGCCGTCGGCCAGCTTCTTGGCGAACGGCGCCAGGTCCGCGTAGTAACCCGCGTAGATCAGCGCGTCGGCCTTCGAGTTGACGACCTTCGTCGCGGCGGCGGTGTAGTCCGGGGTCTTCGCGGGGACGGAGTCCGTCTCCACGGTGACGCCCGCGGCCTTCAGGTTGTCGATCGCGACCTTGGCCAGGCCGACGCCGTACTCGCTCTTGTCGTCGATGACGAAGACCTTCTTGGCCTTCTCCTTCTTCGACAGGTACTCGGCCATGCCGGCACCCTGCTCGTTGTCGTTCGGCGCACCGCGCAGGAACGAGGCGAAGCCCTGGTTCGTCAGGTCCGGGTTGGTCGCCGACGGCGACACCGCGGCGAGCTGCGCCTGGGCGTACAGGCCACCCGAGGCCTTCGTCGGGCCGGAGAACGCCGGGCCGACGACGGCGACGACACTGGTGTCACCGATGAGCTTCTGGGCGGCAGCGGGCGCCTGGTCCGGCAGACCCTGGTCGTCACCGTCCACGACCTTCAGCGTGAAGGGCAGGTCGCCCTTCGCATTGGCCTCCTCGACGGCCAGCTTCAGACCGTTGTTCTCGTTGATGCCCAGCGCGCTGTTGTCGCCGGACAGCGGACCCTGGAAGCCGATGGAGAACGTCGGCTTGCCGCCGCCGCCGTTGCCGCTGTCGTCCTTGCCGCCACCGCACGCGGTGAGCGCGAGAGCGCCAACTGCCACCGGGATGGCAAACTTGACGAACTTGTTGTTGAGCACTACGACCCCCTGGAGCCGCCCAATGAGATTACGAGTCGGCGGGCCGTAGGCCCTCCGGATTGCGACCGCGTGAACAACACGCGGGTTGGCGGGAATGTAATCCGCTGATCAGGCACTCAGATAGGCCACAGGAAGAGATGTGATCGGACGGTGACCTCGGTCATGTGCCGGAAACAGAACGGTCCTTACCGGTAACCGGACGACCAACGGGGGAGAGATGCAGAAAAACGTCCGATTTGGCGGCCTTGCGCGAAGGGCGACCCGCAGGCCCGCGCTGACGGCCCTGGCCGGAGCGCTCGCCGGGGCCACGGTAGCGGCCCTCACCGCCGCGGCGATATGGCCCCACCCTTCCCCACCCACGACCGGCCAACCCCTGCGTCAGCTCGAAATTGCCCTCGACGCACCCGCCGTCACAGCGGGGAACCTGGAATTCCGCGCCCTCGCCCTGCGCTGCGGCATCGCCGTCATCGTCGGCACCCACGCCGAACACCCCGCGAAAGGCCGCCTCTGCCGCATCCGCGTCGGCGTCACCGTCGACGACTCCGTCAGCGCCCGCCTCGACAACGACCTCCACCGGCTCGTCCTCGCCGACGGCAGCCGGCACGCCATGGACTGGGAGGCCATGCAGATCAAGCGCCAGCCCCTCACCATCGACATCGGCGCCCACGACCGCGCCGAGTACGACCTGTGGTTCGACATCCCCCGCGGCGCCGCCGTCGACCACCTCGCCGTCACCGACGACAAGGGCAACCCCACCGCGGACATCCCCCTGCCACGACGCGACTGGCCCGACCACTCGGCCTGAACCAGCCCCCGGCCGACGCTACTTGGCGCCGCCGTCCACCTCGTCCAGCACGGCCTGCGCCACCGCCTGCATCGTCATGCGGCGGTCCATCGACGTCTTCTGGATCCACCGGAACGCGGCCGGCTCCGACAGCCCGTACTTCGTCTGCAGGACGCTCTTCGCCCGGTCCACCAGCTTCCGCGTCTCCAGCCGCAGGCTCAGGTCCGCGACCTCCGCCTCCAGCGCCCGCAGCTCCGTGAACCGCGACACCGCCATCTCGATGGCCGGCACGACGTCGCTCTTGCTGAACGGCTTCACCAGGTAGGCCATGGCACCCGCGTCCCGGGCCCGCTCCACCAGCTCGCGCTGCGAGAAGGCGGTCAGCATCAGCACCGGCGCGATCTTCTCCTTGGCGATCCGCTCCGCGGCCGAGATCCCGTCCAGCACCGGCATCTTCACGTCCAGGATGACCAGGTCCGGCCGCAGCTCCTCGGCGAGCTTGACGGCCGTCTCGCCGTCCCCGGCCTCGCCGACCACGGAGTAGCCCTCCTCCTCGAGCATCTCTTTCAGGTCCAGCCTGATCAGAGCCTCGTCCTCGGCGATCACCACGCGGGTGGTCAGCGGCGGTACGTGCGACTGCTCGTCAACGGGCTCGGCGGCGCTCACGGGACTCCTCGTTCCAGGGCAGGTGCTGCCCCAAGAGCCTACCTATCTCCGGTATGTTTAGGACACGGAGGGTATACGCTAGCCTTCGCTTCAAAGGAAGCCCCGGTAGCCCAGCGGTAGAGGCAATGGTCTCAAACACCATATAGCGTGGGTTCGAATCCCACCCGGGGTACTCCGCCTTCAATTTCAAGGCGTTTATCACTCAGGGTGATCTTCACTGGGTCGAGTGAGAGACGATGGATTCCCGGCCACGCGCGGCCGGAATCCCGCCAAAGTCGTGCACGTGTACGACATGAAAACGCGCCGTCGCGCCCTCGCGCTCCTCGCCGAGGGCCGGAGCCTCAACTCCGTGAGCCGGGCGACCGGAATATCCCGTTCGGCCATCCGGGAGTGGCGCACCCGCGTCGAACCCAGACGGAGCGGCACCGAGTGCACCGGTCGCGCGTCGGGGCCCGCCTACGCCTATCTGCTCGGCCTCTACCTCGGCGACGGCTGCATCAGCCCGCAGCCGCGCGGCGGTCACGCCCTGCGCATCGCATGCGCGGACGCCTGGCCGGGCCTGATCGACGCCTGTGAGGAGGCCGTCAGGGCCGTCCGGCCCGGGAACTCCGTGTGCCGCGTCCACGCCCAGGGCTGCACCATGGTGACGTCGTACAGCGACCACTGGCCCTGCCTCTTCCCCCAGCACGGACCCGGCAGGAAGCACGAGCGCCGGATCGCTCTTGAGCCCTGGCAGCAGGACGTCGTGGACGAGTGCCCCTGGGACTTCCTGCGCGGGCTGATCCATTCCGACGGGAGCCGGGTCGTGAACCGGACCACGCGGACCGTGGCCGGTGTGACCAGGCGCTACGAGTACCCGCGCTACTTCTTCACCAACCGGTCCGAGGACATCCGGCGGCTGTGCACCGACACCCTCGACGCCCTCGGCGTCGCCTGGCGGCAGGCCGGCGCCTGCAACGTCTCCGTCGCCCGCCGGGAGGCCGTCGCGCTGATGGACCGCTTCATCGGTCCGAAGCATTGAGCCGCGCCTTGGTGTGCCGGGTGGCGACCGCCGTCGTGGGGTCCTCGGGCCAGGGGTGCTTGGGGTAGCGGCCGCGCAGTTCCGCGCGCACCGCCCGGTAGCCGTCGCGCCAGAAGGAGGCGAGGTCGGCGGTGACGGCGGCGGGGCGGCCCGCGGGCGAGAGCAGGTGGACGAGGAGGGGGACGCGGCCGCCGGCGATGCGGGGGGTGGTGGTCCAGCCGAAGAGCTCCTGGAGCTTGGCGGCGAGGACGGGGCGGTCGTCGTCGTAGGAGACGCGGACCTTGGATCCGGAGGGGATCTCCAGGCGTTCCGGGGCGAGTTCGTCGAGGCGGGCGGCGTCTCCGGTGGCCCAGGGCAGGAGGCGGCCCAGGGTGGTGGCGGCGTCGACGCGGGCGAGGTCGGCGCGGCGGCGGGCGGTGGCGAGTTCGGGGGCCAGCCACTCCTCCGCGCGGGAGAGCAGGGCCTCGTCGGAGACGTCGGGCCAGGGGGCGCCGATCTCGCGGTGGAGGAAGGCGAGGCGCCGGCGCAGGGTGTCGGCGTCGCGGGTCCACTTCAGCAGGCGGGGTCCTTCGCGGCGGAGGCCGTCGAGGAGCGCGGTGCGCAGGTGTTCCGGGTCGGGGTGGGGGAGGGGGCGGGTGGTGAGGGTGATCGCGCCGAGGCGGGCGGCGTGGTGGGCGGTGACGTCGCCGTCGGTCCAGGTGACCTCGTCGGCTTCGGTGAGCAGGGGCGCGGCGGCGGTGCGTGCGGTGTCCTCGTCGATGACGGCGGCGAGGCGTACGCGGGCGGAGGGGGAGCCGGCGGGGCGGTCGGCGACGGCGACGGCGAGCCATTGGGGGGTGCCCAGGCGTGTGCCGTCGGCGAGGTCGGCGGCGGTGCCGGAGGCCATCAGGTAGCCGGAGCCCGAGCCGGCCCCCGCCCCAGTCCCCGTGCCGGTCCGGCGGCGGGCGACGCGTTCGGGGAAGGCGAGTGCGGTGAGGAGGCCGGCGGCGCTGTCGTCGGTCAGGGCCGTGTCGGGGTGCTCGGGGGCCGCCGCGGCCAGGCGGCGGGCTTCGCGGCGCCAGCGGTCGGCGTGGGCGTCGTGGGCGCGGCGGGCGGTGCGCCAGGCGGCGGCGAGGTCGTCGCCGTGGTCGCGCGGGGGTTGTTCGGACAGCAGGGCGACGATGTCGGCGGCGCGGCGGGTGCCGGTGCGGGGGGCGCCGTCGAGGAGGGCGCGGGCGAGCCGGGGGTGGAGGCCGATGCGGGCCATGCGGTTGCCGCGGTCGGTGGTGCGGCCGTCGGGGCGGAGGGCACCGATGGAGGTGAGGACGTCGTGTGCGGCGGCGAGGGCGCCGGGCGGCGGCGGGTCGAGGAGGGCGAGCCCGGTGGCGTCGGGGTCGCCCCAGGCGGCTGCCTGGAGGGCGAAGGGGGTGAGGTCGGCGACGGCGATCTCGGGGGAGGGGAAGCGGGGCCGGCCGGTGTCCTCGGCCTCGTTCCAGCAGCGGTAGGCGGTGCCGGGTGCTTCGCGTCCGGCGCGTCCCGCGCGCTGGGCGGCGGTGGCGAGGGAGGCCCGGACGGTGGTCAGGGAGCCGAGCCCGCGGGCGTGGTCGGTGCGGGGTTCGCGGGCGAGCCCGGAGTCGACGACGACGCGTACGCCGGGGACGGTGAGGCTGGATTCGGTGACGGAGGTGGACAGGACGACGCGGCGGCGGGTGCCGTCGCCGCCGCGGAGCACGGCGTCCTGGACGGCGGCGGGTGCCTGGCCGTGGAGTTGGAGGACCTCGGCGCCGGTGCCGTCGAGGAGGCGGGCGACGCGGGCGATCTCGCCGGTGCCGGGGAGGAAGCACAGGACGTCGCCGTCCGCGGTGCGCAGCGCGGTGCGGACGGTGGCGGCGACGTGGTCGAGGAACGCGGGGTCGACGCGCGTGCCGTGCGGCGGGCGGATGCCGTGGGGCGGGGGCGCGTGGGTGACGGCCACGGGGTGCATGTGTCCCTGGGCCCGGACGACGGGTGCGCCGCCCAGCAGCCGGGACCAGGCGTCGGCGTCGGTGGTGGCGGAGGCGGCGACGACGCGCAGGTCGGGGCGGAGCGCGGCGCGGACGTCGAGCAGGAAGGCCATGGCGGTGTCGGCGTCGAGGTGGCGTTCGTGGCACTCGTCGAGGAGGACGGTGGTGGTGCCGGGGAGTTCCTGGTCGCGCTGGAGCCGCTGGAGGAGGACGCCGGTGGTGACGACCTCGACGACGGTGCGCGGGGAGACCTTGCGGTCGCCGCGCACGGTGTGCCCGACGCGGCCGCCCGGTTCCTCGCCGAGGAGCCAGGCCATGCGGCGGGCGGCGGCCTTGGCGGCCATGCGGCGGGGTTCGGCGACGAGGACGGTCCGGGTGGGCCGGTCGTCGAGGAGCCCGGCGAGGGCGAGCGGGACGAGGGTGGTCTTCCCGGTGCCGGGAGGGGCGGCGAGCACGGCGCAGCCGTGTCCGTCGAGGGCGTCGTGGAGGGCGGGCACGGCGGTGCGCACGGGGAGGGCGGCGAGGGCGTCCTCCCGCAGTCGTGCGGGGCGGGGGGTCACGCGGCGACGCAGACGAAGACCGCGGTGCCGGGGAGGAGCCGGCCGCGCAGCGGGGACCAGCCGCCCCATTCCGCGGTGTTCCAGGCGGGCCACTCGGGTTCGACGAGGTCGACGAGGCGGAAGCCGGCGGTGCTGAGTTCGCGGACGCGGTCGCCGAGGGTGCGGTGGTGCTCGACGTAGACGGCGTGCCCGGTCTCGTCCTGTTCGACGTAGGGGGTGCGGTCGAAGTAGGAGGCGGTGGCGGTGAGTCCTTCGGGGCCTGGTTCGTCGGGGAAGGCCCAGCGGAGGGGGTGGGTGACGGAGAAGACCCAGCGGCCGCCGGGGCGCAGCACGCGCCGGACCTCGCGCATGACGTGGGCGGTGTCGGCGATGAAGGGGAGGGCGCCGTAGGCGGAGCAGGCGTGGTCGAAGGAGGCGTCGGCGAAGGGGAGTGCGCCGGCGTCGGCCTGGACGAGCGGGAACGCGGGGGCGCCGCCCCCGGTTGAGCCGGCGGCGCGTGCGTCGTCGATGCGGCGGGCGTGCTGGAGCTGGCGGTGGGAGAGGTCGAGTGCGACGGGCCGGGCGCCGTGTGCGGCGAGCCAGCGGGAGCACTGGGCGGCGCCGGCGCCGATCTCCAGGACGGCCGCGTCCTTCAGGGCGGCGGTGGGTCCGAGGAGGTGGAGCTCGTCCTCGGTTGCTCCTTCCGGGCCCCAGACGAAGTCGGCGTCGCCGAGGAACTCGCCGTGGTCGCTCTGGTACTCGTCTGCGTTGCGGTCCCACCATCCGCGGTTGGCTCGGCTGCTCTCCGTGGCGCCTGCGACACGTCGCGTGGCCTCGGGTTCTTCGGGGACGGGCCGGGGGGCCGGTGCTTGGATCATTGCGCTGGTCGTCGTACCCTCTGTGGTGACCTGTGGCTGCGGAGCCGCCGTTGCACGTCCATGTACCAGTGCCCGGTACGGGGTGTTACGCCCGTGGTGTGCTCTTCGTGCATTGACCGTGCCCGGCTGCCCCCGTATGCTACAAGTTGCGCTGCGAGCCTGCGCGCCTCGGACGGAGCAGGCTGCGCTCACATCTGTTGTAAACCTCTCGGCCTTGTGGGCTGTCCGGAATCGGCAGGAGCGAAACGGGCTTACGGCGTAGCAGTACCTACGACTTCATGTCCGTACCGGAGCCCTTTTCCTAATGACGAGCAGCACCGAGGCCCAGGCCCCTCGTACCACCCCGCAGGTGGCGGTCAACGACATCGGTTCCGAGGAAGCCTTCCTCGCCGCGATCGACGAGACGATCAAGTACTTCAACGACGGCGACATCGTCGACGGCGTCATCGTGAAGGTCGACCGGGACGAGGTCCTGCTCGACATCGGTTACAAGACCGAGGGTGTCATCCCCTCGCGCGAGCTTTCGATCAAGCACGACGTCGACCCCAACGAGGTCGTCGCCGTGGGTGACGAGATCGAGGCCCTGGTCCTCCAGAAGGAGGACAAGGAGGGTCGTCTGATCCTGTCCAAGAAGCGCGCCCAGTACGAGCGCGCCTGGGGCACGATCGAGAAGATCAAGGAAGAGGACGGCATCGTCACCGGTACCGTCATCGAGGTCGTCAAGGGTGGTCTCATCCTCGACATCGGCCTCCGCGGCTTCCTCCCCGCCTCCCTGGTCGAGATGCGCCGTGTCCGCGACCTCCAGCCGTACGTCGGCAAGGAGCTCGAGGCCAAGATCATCGAGCTGGACAAGAACCGCAACAACGTGGTCCTGTCCCGTCGCGCGTGGCTGGAGCAGACCCAGAGCGAGGTCCGCCAGACCTTCCTCACCACCCTCCAGAAGGGTCAGGTGCGCTCCGGCGTCGTCTCCTCCATCGTCAACTTCGGTGCCTTCGTGGACCTGGGTGGCGTGGACGGCCTCGTGCACGTGTCCGAGCTGTCCTGGAAGCACATCGACCACCCCTCCGAGGTCGTCGAGGTCGGCCAGGAGGTCACGGTCGAGGTCCTGGACGTCGACATGGACCGCGAGCGTGTCTCCCTGTCGCTGAAGGCGACCCAGGAAGACCCGTGGCAGCAGTTCGCCCGTACGCACCAGATCGGCCAGGTCGTCCCCGGCAAGGTCACCAAGCTGGTGCCGTTCGGTGCGTTCGTCCGCGTGGACGAGGGCATCGAGGGTCTGGTCCACATCTCCGAGCTGGCCGAGCGCCACGTGGAGATCCCGGAGCAGGTCGTCCAGGTCAACGACGAGATCTTCGTCAAGGTCATCGACATCGACCTCGAGCGCCGTCGCATCAGCCTCTCGCTGAAGCAGGCCAACGAGTCCTTCGGTGCCGACCCGGCCTCGGTCGAGTTCGACCCGACCCTGTACGGCATGGCCGCGTCCTACGACGACCAGGGCAACTACATCTACCCCGAGGGCTTCGACCCCGAGGCCAACGACTGGCTCGAGGGCTACGAGACCCAGCGGGAGGCGTGGGAGCACCAGTACGCCGAGGCGCAGTCCCGCTTCGAGCAGCACCAGGCCCAGGTCATCAAGTCCCGCGAGGCGGACGCCGAGGCCGCGGCCGCGGCCGGCGAGGCGGCTCCGGCCGGCCCGACCGGTGGCTCGTACTCCTCGGAGTCCGGTGACCAGTCCGGCGCCCTGGCGTCGGACGAGGCGCTGGCCGCGCTCCGCGAGAAGCTGGCCGGCGGCCAGAGCTGATCGCAGGGCTCGCGCCCACCGCAGCGACACGGAAGGACCCGCTCTCCTCTGGAGGGCGGGTCCTTCCGCGTTCGCCGGGTCCGGGTGGGAATGCGCGGGCTGTACGGTCCGTTGCACCGGGAGTTGACGAAGACCGAGGGAAGGGTGCGCAGTGCTGGATCCGCAGGGGCTGTACGCATACGAGCCGGGCGGGGCAGAGGCGGTCGACGAGGCGTTCGGCGAGACCGGACCCGTACTGCTGTACCACTTCGACGGGTACATCGACGCCGGGGAGACCGGCGCGCAGGTCGTCGAGGAGCTGCTGGAACGGCAGGAGCACCGGGTCGTGGCGCGTTTCGACGCGGACCGCCTGGTGGACTACCGGGCGCGCCGACCGCTGATGACCTTCAAGCGGGACAGCTGGACGGGGTACGAGGCGCCGGAGATCGCGCTGCGGCTGGTGCGTGACAGCACGGGCTCACCGTTCCTGCTGCTGTCGGGCCAGGAGCCGGACATCGAGTGGGAGCGTTTCGCCGCGGCGGTCGTGCAGGTCGTGGAGCGGCTGGGCGTGCGGCTGGCGTTCAACTTCCACGGCATCCCCATGGGCGTGCCGCACACCCGCCCGGTGGGGCTGACGCCGCACGGCAACCGGCTGGACCTGGTGCCGGCCCACCGCACGTGGTTCGACGAGGCGCAGGTACCGGGCAGCGCGGAGTCGCTGATCGAGTACCGGCTGGCGGAGGCCGGCCGTGACGTGCTGGGGGTCGCCGCCCACGTACCGCACTACCTGGCGCGTTCGGGCTACCCGGACTCGGCGCTGGCCGTGGTGGAGACGCTGACGGCCGCCACCGGCCTGGTGCTGCCGCAGGTGGCGCACGCGCTGCGGATGGAGTCGCACACGGTGCGCGCCGAGATCGACCGGCAGGTCGCCGACGGCGACGCGGAACTGGTCGCGGTGGTGCAGGGCCTGGAGAACCAGTACGACGCGCTGGCGGGCGGCAGCAGCCGGCAGAACCTGATCGCCGAGCCGGTCGAACTGCCGTCGGCGGACGACCTGGCGGCGGAGTTCGAGCGTTTCCTGGCCGACCGCGAGGACGACGGCTCCTGACCGGGCTCGTGGGGGTACGGGGGTCCCGGTAGTCTCGCGCCATGGTCAAAGTGGGGCTGACGGGCGGGATCGGGGCGGGCAAGAGCGAGGTGTCGCGGCTGCTGGCCTCCTACGGGGCGGTGCTGGTCGACGCCGACCGGATCGCCCGTGAGGTGGTGGAGCCGGGCACACCCGGGCTGGCGGCCGTGGTCGCCGAGTTCGGCGAGGGGGTGCTGGCGGCCGACGGTTCCCTGGACCGGCCGAAGCTGGGCGCGATCGTCTTCTCCGACCCCGAGCGGCTGCGGGCGCTGAACGCGATCGTCCACCCCCTGGTCCGGGACCGTTCGGCCGCGCTGGAGCAGGCCGCGGCCCCGGACACCGTGGTGGTGCACGACGTGCCGCTGCTGACGGAGAACGCCTTGGCGCCGCTCTACGACGTGGTCGTGGTGGTGGACGCCGCCCCGGAGACCCAGCTGGACCGGCTGGTGCGGCTGCGCGGCATGACCGAGGAGGACGCCCGTGCCCGGATGGCGGCCCAGGCGACCCGGGAGCAGCGGCTGGCGGTCGCCGACGTCGTGATCGACAACGACGGGCCGCTGGGGGCGCTGGAGCCCCGGGTCCGGCAGGTCTGGGAGCAGTTGCGTCAAAAGATCGTCAAGAGCTGATCCGGAACCCTCACCGGGGGCGTCCTGGGGGCAGTAGCGTCGCTGCCTCGCGGACAGGAGGGGGATGGGGATGGAAGCCGTGTCGGCCGTGATCGGGGTCGCCGTCGTGGTGCTGGGCCTCGGTGGTCTCAAGAGCAGTTTCCGGGTGATCAGGCAGTACGAGCGGGGTGTGGTCTACCGCCTCGGACGAGTGCGGCCGCAGCCCAAGCAGCCCGGGCCGCGTCTGCTGGTGCCGTTCGTGGACCGGATGACCAAGGTCAACATGCAGGTGGTGACCATGCCGGTGCCCTCGCAGGAGGGGATCACCCGGGACAACGTCTCGGTGCGGGTGGACGCCGTGCTGTACTTCCGGGTCATCGACCCGATCAAGGCCACCGTGGACGTGCAGAACTACCAGTTCGCCATGGTGCAGGTGGCCCAGACCTCGCTGCGGTCGGTGATCGGCAAGAGCGAGCTGGACGACCTGCTGTCGGGGCGCGAGGCCATGAACGAGGGCCTGGAGCTGATGCTGGCCACGCCGGCCGTCGAGTGGGGCATCCACATCGACCGGGTGGAGATCAAGGACGTGGCCCTGCCGGAGTCGATGAAGCGGTCGATGGCGCGGCAGGCCGAGGCGGACCGTGAGCGCCGGGCGCGCATCATCACCGCCGACGGCGAGCTGCAGGCCTCGCAGAAGCTCGCGCAGGCCGCGTCGGCGATGGACGGCACTCCGGCGGCGATGCAGCTGCGCCTGCTGCAGACCGTGGTGGAGGTGGCCGCGGAGAAGAACTCGACGCTGGTCATGCCGTTCCCGGTGGAGATGCTGCGCTTCTTCGAGCGGGCGTCCGGGGGCGAACGCCCCGCTCCTACGTCTGCCCCGGCTCCTGCTGCGGCGCCGGCCCCGCTCGAGGAATCGCCGCGGCCCGTCGCCGAGGTGGACGGCACGGCTACGGCGGCGCTGGAGGCGCCGAAGGGCCGTACCGAGCCCGCGGTGCCGGCGGAACCGCGTCCGGCGGACGAGGAGGCGTGAGCCGTCCGGCGCGGTGTTCCTCCGGGGAATGCATATGCGGACGGTGATGTTGGGTAGTTGTGAGCTGTTGAGTGCCCGGGGAAGGAGGCGGCTGTGCCCGAGCAGAGCCCCGAGAACCACGTCATCGACTTCCGTGCGGCGGAGCAGCTGCTCGCGGCCCGCGACGCCCGCGGGGCGGTGAAGCTGCTGGACTCGGTCATCGCCGCCCACCCGGAGAACACCGCCGCGCGGCTGCTGCGCGCCCGGGCCTTCTTCCTGGCCGCGCAGCTGCGCCCGGCCGAGCTGGAGTTCCAGGTCGTCCTGGAGCGCGAGCCGGACAACGCGTACGCGCATTTCGCGCTGGGCCGCACCCTGGAGCGCTCGGGGCGTTCCGGCGAGGCGCTGCGGCACTTCCGGCTGGCGGCGGCGCTCGACCCCAAGCCCGACTACCTGCAGGCGGCCCGCTTCCCCGACCCGACGTGAGCCAGGGTGGGTAGTTCGCCCGGTTTTACGGCGAACACCCCTCGCGCCACATTGATCCGCATCGTCACTCCCGTTACGGTTCCGGCACGCGTTCTGACGCAGCCTCAACTGTGGGGGAGCCGGCCGTGACTCGAGTGACCAGGCGGACGCTGCTGGGTTCCGCCGCCGCGACCGCGGCGGGTGCGGTCCTCCCGGTGGGGGCCGCGGCCGCGGCCTCCCCCCTCGACACCCCCTTCGACACCGCGCCCGCGCAGGCCGCCCTGCGGCGGCTGCTGCCGCGGCACGCGGGGCAGTTCCGGCTGCTCGCCCTGGACCGGGGGCACGGGGGCAAGGACGGCGAACGGTCCGACCGCTTCCGGATCGCGGGCACTCGCGGGCGGGTCGAGGTTGCGGGTACGTCCCCGGCCACACTGCTGTGCGGCGTGCGCTGGTACCTCAAGCACGTGTGCGGCGTGGGCGTCTCCTGGATGGGCGACAGTCTGGACGCCCTGCCCGCCACGCTCCCCGCCCCGCCCCCGGGCGGCATCGCCCGGCGCGCGACCGTGCCGCACCGCTTCGTCCTCAACGACACCAACGACGGTTACACCGCCCCCTACGCCGACTGGTCGCGCTGGGAGCGCTTCATCGACGTCCTGGCCCTGCACGGCTGCAACGAGGTGCTGGTGGTGGCGGGCGCCGAGGCCGTGTACCGGCGTGTGCTGCGCGAGTTCGGCTACTCCGACCGGGAGGCCCTGGCCTGGCTGCCCGCGCCGTCCCACCAGCCGTGGTGGCTGCTGCAGAACCTCTCCGGTTACGGCGGCCCGCTGACCGCCGGCATCGTCGACGCCCGTGCCACGCTGGGCCGCAGGATCACCGCGCGGCTGCGGGAACTGGGCATGGCCCCGGTGCTGCCGGGCTACTTCGGCACGGTCCCGGACGGGTTCGCCGGGCGCAACGCGGGGGCGCGCGTCGTCCCCCAGGGCACCTGGCACGGCTTCGCCCGCCCGGACTGGCTCGACCCGCGCACCGGCGCCTTCGCCGCCGTGGCCGCCGCCTACTACCGCCACCAGAAGGAGCTGTTCGGCAAGGCCGACTACTTCAAGATGGACCTGCTCCACGAGGGCGGCACCGCCGGCGGCGTGCCCGTGCCCGCGGCCGCCCGGGGCGTCCAGGCGGCGCTGCTCGCGGCGCATCCGCGTGCGACCTGGGTGATCCTCGGCTGGGAGAAGAACCCCCGGGCCGACCTGCTGGGGGCCGTCGACAAGGAGCGGATGCTCGTCGTGGACGGCGTCTCCGACCGGTACACGTCGGTCACCGACCGCGAGCGGGACTGGGCGGGCACCCCGTACGCCTTCGGTTCCATCCCCAACTTCGGCGGCCGCACGACGATCGGCGCCAAGACCCACGTGTGGGCGGACCGCTTCTTCACCTGGCGGGACAGGCCCGGCAGCGCCCTGACCGGCACCTGCTACCTGCCGGAGGCCGCCGAGCGCGACCCGGCCGCCTTCGAGCTCTTCTGCGAACTGCCCTGGCACGAGCGGCGGGTGGACCTGCCGACCTGGTTCGACACCTACGCGCGGACCCGCTACGGCACCGCCGACGGGCAGGCCCGCGTCGCCTGGCAGGCACTGCGCCGCACCGCCTACCGGCACGAGGCACTGGAGCGCGCCGACGCCCACGACAGCCTGTTCACCGCCCGCCCCTCGCTGACCGCCGACTCCGGCAGCGTGTACGCGCCGAACGCCCTCACCTACGACCCCGCCGCCTTCGACACGGCGCTCGCCGCGCTCCTGGGGGTGTCCGCCGGGGCGCGCGCCCGGGACGCCTACCGCTACGACCTGGTCGACGTCGCCCGGCAGGCCGTCGCCAACCGCAGCCGGCAGCTCCTGCCGCAGCTGCGCGCCGCGTTCGCGCGCGGTGACGCGGCGGTCTTCCGCCAGCTGTCCGAACTGTGGTTGCGGCTGATGCGGCTGGCCGACGAGGTCGCCGGCGGCCACCGGGCCTTCCTGCTGGGCCCCTGGCTCGCGGAGGCCCGGGCCTGGGGCGGGGCGGAGGCGCAGCGCGCCGGACTCGAGCGCACCGCGCGCGTGCTGGCCACCACCTGGGGCGGCCGGGCGACCTCGGCGTCGCTGCACGAGTACGCCAACCGGGACTGGAACGGCCTCGTCGCGGACTTCTACCTGCCGCGCTGGCGGACCTTCCTGGACGAGTGCGCGACGGCCCTCACCACCCGCCGCACACCGCGGGACGTCGACTGGTACCGGACCGAGGAGCCCTGGACGAAGCGCGCCGGGAGCTACCCCACCCGCCCCACCGGCGAAGCGCACACACTCGCCCGGCGGGCCTACGAGGTGCTCGCCGCCGCCCCCTACCAGGGCACGCTGACGGTGACGGCGCAGCCGGCGACGCTGCGGCCGGGCGGCCGGACCCTGGTCACCGCGGAGTTCACCAACACCAACGGGCTCGCCCCCACGGGCACGGTGGGCTTCTCCCTGAGTACGGACGGAGTGCGGGCCGCCGCGCGGGGGTCGCTGTCGCTGCCGCGCGTGGCGGCCGGCGGCACCGGCCGCGCGACCTGGCACGTCACCGCGCCCGAGGCGCATCCGCAGCGGCCGCTGTCGCCGCTGCGGTACGAGGCGCGCGCCGCGTACGAGCCGGTGCCGGGCGGGGCGCGGGTACCCGCGGTCGCCACCGGGGACCTGTACGTCGCGGGCCCGCTGGACCGCGCGTTCCGCACCGTGGACGGCGCCGGTGCCGTCTTCGGGCAGCTCGGCGACCGCTTCGCCATCGACGGCGCCGGGCGCGACCTGTGGAAGGGCACCGCCGAGTTCGCGGCGCTCCTGCGGCGCGGCGCGCTGCGGGACGGCGGGACGGTCACCACGCGCGTCGACAGCCAGGCCGAGACGGCCGCGTGGGCCCGGGCGGGCATCGTCGTCCGTGACGACCTCGAGGACCCGGCCGCGCCGGGCTTCCTGAACCTGGCGGTGAGCCCCGGCCACGGGGTGACGCTGTCGTACGACTCCGACGGCGGCGGCCAGGTGAACCGCTACCGGCGGCTCGCCGGTGTGCGGGCACCGGTGCTGCTGAGGCTGCGCCGCCGGGGCCGCGCGTACACGGGGGAGTGCAGCACCGACGACGGGACGACGTGGCGGAAGGTGGCGACCGTGACCGTCCCCTCGGCGGCCCCGCAGCAGGACGTGGGGCTCTTCATGACCGCGGGCAACGGCGGCACGGGGGACCGCGGACTGGTGGAGTTCACCGGCTTCCGCCTCGGCTGAGGTCGGCGGGCCCCCTCGGCGTCAGCCGGTGCGGCCGCCCGCGGCCACGGCGGAGACGAGTGCGGCCAGGGCGTCACCGAGCCGGTCGAGGCCCGCGTCGGGTTCACCCGCGGGCTCGGTCATGTACCCGTCCCGGCGTATCTCGACCATCAGCGCCGACACTTCGCGGGTCTGGCCGTAGAACGTCAACGGCACATAGGTGCCGGCGAACGGCGAGTCGAGACCGACGTCGCCGCACGGCGCGAAGGCCTCGCGGGCGGCGTCCAGCAGCCAGGACGGCGTGTGGAAGACGTCGGTGCCCAGGCAGACCGCGGGGCGGGGCCCGTCGCCGTGCAGCTCGTAGGGGAGCGGCGTGCCCGGGTAGGAGTGCACGTCGATGACGACCGCCCGCCCGGTGGCCGCCAGCCGGTCCTGGACGGCGGCCGTCATGGCGGCCGCGTACGGTTCGAAGTAGGCGTCCAGCAGGGCCCGTTCGTGCCGGGGGTCGTCCGCGCGCAGCGGCGCGCCGTGCGAGGTGCGGGTGTAGACGGCGCCCATGCCGACGGCGCGCATCTCCTCCCGCTCGTCGGGGAACCGCTCGGGGTCGACGACCAGCCGTGACAGGAGGTTGGTGAACTGCCAGGCCCCCGTCCGCGCGGCGGCGCGCCCGGCGATGAGGTCGGTGTGGGCGTCCGTCATGCGGTCGAGTTCGGCCGTCAGCGCGGCGTCGTCCAGGAGGATGCGCTCGCGGACGTGCCGGGGCACGGCGCGGGCGCTGTGCGGTACGTGGAGGAGCACCGGTGAGTCCGGTGCGCCCTCGGTGATGCGGAAAGCCGGTCCGTCCATGTCTCCACCCCTCCCGGCCCGTTGCGGGCCCTTCCGCCGCAGCGACGGCCGGCGGCCGCGGCGGCGGCCGGCGACCCGTCAGAACAGCGGTTCCGGCAGGACCCCCTCCAGGGCCAGCAGCGAGCGCTTGATGTCGAGCATGCGCGCGCCCCCGCCGAAGCCGCCGATGCCCCCGTCGCTCTCCAGGACCCGGTGGCACGGCACGACGACGGGAAGCGGGTTGGAGCCCATGGCCGTGCCCACGGCGCGGGCCGCGCCCGGTTCACCGACCCGGTTCGCCAGGTCCTGGTAGCCGACGACGCTGCCGAACGCGACGTTGCCCGACAGCTCGCGCAGCACACGGCGGTTGAAGCCCGTCGTCAGCGACCAGTCCAGGGCGAGGTCGAAGGTGTGCCGCGTCCCGGCGAAGTACGCCTCCACCTGGGGTATCGCCTCGTCGAGCCGGGCCCCGGCGGCGGTCGCGGGCCCGGGCCTGCGCGCGGGTACGGCGCCCAGCCGGGAGCAGATCCGCTCCAGCACGGCGGGCGCCTCCTCCTCCCCGGTCCGGAAGGCGACGTGGACCAGGCCCTGCCCGGTCGCGGCGAGCAGCAGGGGCCCGATCGGTGCCTCCAGCACCGTCCAGGCGACCTCGGCGATGGGGGTCTGCGGTTGCGTCACGGTCCCCAGCCTAGGACGGGGCACCGACAACGGGTCCCGGACGGGGGCACGGAGGGGCACGGACGGGGTCGCGGCCCGGTCCGGACAACCCCGGGCGGCGGCGGCAACCGGCCGCACGCCCGGCCACCCGGGAGGGTGGCCGTTCTCGACAGGTGTGTCACAAGCGGTAGTTGATCGGTTACGAGGGGGATGGGGCGCGCATGACGCGAAACGACTTCATCCCCGCCGTCCGCCGGCTCGCCCGCGAACAGGACCGGGTGGCCACCGTCTCCCAGCTCGCCGCGGTGGGCGTGCCGCAGAGCAGACTGCGCGAGTGGTGCCGGCCCGGCGGCCGGTGGCAGCGGCCGCTGCCCCGGGTGGTCGTCCTCCAGACCGGTCCGCTCACCGCCGCCCAGCGGTCCAGAGCCGCACTGGCGTTCGCCGGGTACCCGCAGGTTCCGGCCATGATCACCGGTGTGGCGGGGCTCGCCCTGCACGGCGTCGGTGTGGCCGCGCCGCCCTGCGGGCTCCCGGTGGTGGACGTCCTCGTCCCGAGCGAGCGCCGCATCCGCACCCACACCTGGGTACGGGTCCACCACGGCCGCGGGCTCCCCCTGCCCGACAGCGTGGACGGTGTGCCCGTGGCGCCGGTGGTCCGGGCGGCGGCCGACGGCGTACGGGAGTCGATCGACCCCGAGTGGGCCCTGGAGGTGGTCCGCGAACTGGTCACCGGGCTCGGCGTGCCCGCCCCCGCGCTCGCCGCGGAACTGGGCGGCGCGGTGCTGGCGCGGCGCCCCGCCGTGGCGGCGCTGCTGGAGGCCATGGACCCCGGCCCGCGTGCCGCTCCCGCCGAGCCGATGGCCCGCGCCCTGGTGGCCCGGTCCGGGCTGCGGCAACCGCTGTGGCGTCCCGTGCTCCAGCTCGACGGCGCCTTCCTGGGCTCGCCCGACGCCTACTGGGTGCGCGACGGCCTCGTGCTGGACCTCGGCCCGGGGGCCGGGCGCGGCCGCCTGGAGTCGCTGGGACTGCGTGTGCTGCGGGTCGCGCCCGCCGCGCTCACCCGCAGCCCCGCCGAGGTCGTCGCCGCCCTGCGCACCGCCCTGGCGGAGGGACCGTACGGGCCGCTGGAACGGATCACGGCGCTGCCCGGGGCGAGGTGACGTACGGGTGCACGCGCGATGAAGTCGTCGTGAGGCGGCGGCGCGGGGCGCGGCGGCGAGCCTAGTTTCTGACAGTGCGGGGACCGGCGCGGCCAGGGGAGGGTGCCGTGAACGGCACATACGGAACGGTCAACGGATTCACCTACGGATGGGCGACCCCACTGGTGGGGTTCCTGATGGCCTGCTTAGGCGCCGCCCTCGGGCTGCGCTGCATCACCCGGGCCCTGGCCATGCAGCCTTCGCGACGGGCCGGCTGGCTCGCGCTGGGTTCCGCTGCCATCGGCTCCGGCATCTGGACCATGCATTTCGTCGCCATGATGGGCTTCAGCGTCGGCCAGGTGCGGATCACCTATGACACGCCCGCCACCTTCGAGAGCCTGCTGGTCGCCGTCGTGGTCGTCGGGCTCGGGGTGTTCCTCGTCGGCTTCGCGGGCCGCACGCCGCTCGCCGTACTGGGCGGCGGATGCCTCACCGGGCTCGGCATCGCCGCCATGCACTACACGGGCATGCGGGCCCTGCGGCTGCGCGGTGACCTGGAGTACACGCAGTCCACGGTGGTGCTGTCGGTCGGCGTCGCCCTACTGGCCGCCACCGTCGCCCTGTGGGTGGCGCTCTTCGTCCGGCGCGTGTTCGCCGGTGCCGTCGCCGCCCTCGTCCTGGGCCTCGCCGTCACCGTGATGCACTACACCGGCATGGCCGCGCTGACGGTCCACCTGCACAGCGACGCCCGGCAGGGGGCGAGCGGGGCGGGGCCCGTGGCGTTCCTGGCCCCGGTGCTGATCGGCCCGGTCGTCTTCCTCTTCCTCGCCGGGGTCGTCGTGGCGCTCGACCCGCCCGACGGCGACGTCCTCCCCGAGCCCGCCCCCGCGCGCGGCCGGCGCTCCTCGCGTGCGGCACGCCCCTCTTCCGCCGCCCGCTCCTCGTCCGCGGCTCGTCCCTCACGCGTCAGCGAGCGCCCGCGCGAACGCCAGTGACGGCTGGTCGACCCCGCTGCACCGGGTCGGAGCCGTCTCCATGGTGCCGTCCTCGCAGGGCCGGTCCCGGTCGGCCGACCACATGGACAGGCCGCCCAGCCCCTTGTCGCGGGCGAACGCCGCCAGACGCGCCGCGTCCCGCAGGGTGAAGACCTCGCCCTCGATGTCGTTCACCCCGATCATCGACGTCACGGTGAGGGTCCGCCAGGCCGCCGCTTCCTGGCGGCCCAGCAGCGTCTTGAGCTGCCGTTGCGCCGCGGTGGCCGCCTGGATCGCGTACCGGCCCATGTCGCCCGTGTACGCCTCCCCGTAGTCCATCGCCATGATGTTGACGCCGTCGACCCGCACCCCCTGGCGCCGTGCGTCCGCGAGCAGCGCCGAGGCCTCGGCGGTCAGCCCGGACGGCATCACGGGCAGCGTGAAGGAGACCGACAGCGTCCGTCCCTCGCGCCGCGCCTGCGCCTGGAGGCGGGCGACGGCGCGCGCCCGCCGGGTGTTGGCGGCGGTGTCCGCGAGGTCGTCCCCCTCGACGTCGAAGTCGACCCCGGTCAGCCGGTAACGGGCGATCACCTCGGCGTAGACGGCGCCGAGTCGGGTCACGTCGTCGCAGGCCCCGGCGAGTTCCGTGCCGTCGGCGCCGCCGAACGAGACGCGCACGTCGCGACCGGTGGCCCGCAGGGCGGCGATCCGGTCCGCGAGGTCGTCGTGGGCGATGCCGTCGCGCCCGTCCCAGGTCGCGGCGCAGCCCTCGCGGGCGGTGACGAAGCCGAGGGTGAAGCCGTCGGCCCCGGTCCTGCGGGCCCAACCCGCCAGGTCGTACGCGGTGGAGCGCGAGGCGTCCACGTACGGGGTGAAGGCCACCTCGGCCACCGGCTCCCGCCCCTGGTGCGCGCGGGGAGCCGGTGCGCCGGCGGGCTCCCGGCCGGTGAGGAGGGAGGCGGTCGTGGCGGCGACGGCGACCGCCACGAGTCCGGTGATCAGCTGTGCCGTGCGGCTCTTCATGACGGAGAGACTATCCGCCCCGGGAATTCAGGACCTCGCATTCCAGGAATTGGGGAAAAGGCCCGCGGCCCATTCGTGGGATTAATTCGGAGGTGAATCGCAGGAATTCATGGAGGGAATTTACTGCTAGCATTCCGGCCATGCATTCCCTCTCCCGGCGGGCGTGTCCCCGTGGGCGGTCCACGGAGGAAGGGCCCGTGTTCGTCGACGCGTCGGGCCGCCGGGCGCGCATCATCCGGCGCGCCGGAACGGCCGTCGGGGCCGCCTGCGCGGGATATGCCGTGCTGCTCGGCGTGGCTTTGGCGGGAGGCACCCCTTTCGCGCCCGAGACCCTGATTCCCGGCGCGGAGGTTCCCGGGGGCGCTTCGGTGCAGGCCGAGGCGGGTGGAAGGGACGAGGCCGTACGGGAACGCGCCCCGCGCGCCCCGGACGCCCCCCACGCCCCCGCGCCTGTGGCCCGCGCCGCGGCCGCGCCCACGGTGTTCGCGGCCGCCGGAGTCACCCCCTCCGCCACCAGGGGGCGCCCCACGGCATCGCCGACCCCCTCAGCCGCTCCCGGCAGGACCGGCACCATTGCGACGCCGAGCGCATCCCCGCGCCCCACGCTGCCGCGCACCCCCACGGCCGGCGCCTCCCCGTCCGCCTCCGTCCCCGCGACGCCCGGGCCGGACACCCCCGCCTTCCCCCCGGGTGACGCGGGCGGCGACCCGGTGCCCGGTGACGGCTGGGACGACTGAGCGGGCATGGCGCGGACGGCCCGGCACGCGGCACCCGGTGCGATCACCAAGGTGGCGTCCGCCGGCCGGCAGGCCGTGCCCCGGCCCCGCCTCGTCATGGCGGTGCTGGGCCTGTGCGCGCTGGTGTGCGTGATGCTGCTCGACGGCTACCTCCACTCGGAGATCGGCAACGACCGCCGCGTCCACGAGTCCGGGAACGCGGACCGGGTGCCCGCCTCCGTCCTCGAGGGCGGCCCCGTCCTGACCTTCGGCGCCGACGGCGCGCCCGTCAGCCACACCCTGCCGCCCAAGACGGTCGCGCTCACCTTCGACGACGGCCCGGACCCCCGGTGGACCCCGAAGGTGCTCGCCGTACTGCGCGAACACCGCGTCCCCGGCACCTTCTTCGTCGTGGGCCAGATGGCCGCCCGGTACCCGGGGCTCATCCGCGACATCGTCGACTCCGGCGGCGAGATCGGCGTCCACACCTTCTCCCACGTCGACCTGGCGTACCAGAGCAGGGCCAGGATCGACCGCGAACTGGCCCAGACGCAGCTGGCCCTCGCCGGCGCCGCGGGCATCACGACCTCGCTCTTCCGCGCTCCGTACTCCTCCGAGCCCGACGCCGTCGACGACACCACCTGGCCCGTCTACCGCTACCTCGGCACCAAGGGGTACATCAGCGCCTTCGTCGACACCGACAGCGAGGACTGGCGGCGCCCTGGCGTCGCCCGCATCGTCCGCGACGCCACCCCGCGGAACGGCAAGGGCGCCTCCGTGCTCTTCCACGACGCCGGGGGCGACCGCTCCCAGACCGTGGAGGCGCTCGGCACGTACATCGACACCATGAAGGCGAAGGGCTACACCTTCACGACGCTGACCGCGAGCCTGGGGGCCACGACCGCCAACCACCCCTCCGGCGGCGCCGAGCTGTGGCAGGGCCGCGCCCTCATCGGCGTCGTGGCCCTGGCCGAGTTCACCATGCCCGTCCTGTTCTGGCTGCTCGTCGTCGTCGGCGCCGCCGTCCTGGCCCGCTTCGCCCTCATGCTGGTCCTCGCCCGCCGGCACGCCAGGATCCGCGGCCGCCGCCGCTTCAGATGGGGGCCGCCGGTCACGGAACCGGTCAGCGTCATCGTGCCCGCGTACAACGAGAAGGAGTGCATCGCCAACACCGTCGGCTCGCTCGCGGCCAGCACCCACCCGCTGGAGATCATCGTCGTGGACGACGGCTCGACCGACGGCACCGCGGGCATCGTCGAGGCCATGGGCCTGCCCCAGGTGCGCGTCGTGCGCCAGGAGAACGCGGGCAAGCCCGCGGCGCTCAACCGCGGCCTGGAGCACGCCCGCCACGGCCTCGTCGTGATGATGGACGGCGACACCGTCTTCGAGCCCGGCACCGTGCACCGGCTCGTCCAGCCCTTCGCCGACCCCCGGGTCGGCGCCGTCGCCGGCAACGCCAAGGTCGGCAACCGCGCCACGGTCATCGGCGCGTGGCAGCACATCGAGTACGTGATGGGCTTCAACCTCGACCGCCGCATGTACGACCTGCTCGGCTGCATGCCCACCGTGCCGGGCGCCGCCGGAGGCTTCCGCCGCTCCGCGCTGCTCGAGGCAGGCGGCATGAGCGGCGACACCCTCGCCGAGGACACCGACGTCACCATCGCGCTGCTCCGCGCCGGCTGGCGGGTGGTGTACGCCGAGCACGCCCGTGCCTGGACCGAGGCCCCGGGCACGATCGGCCAGCTGTGGCGGCAGCGCTACCGCTGGAGCTACGGCACCATGCAGGCGCTGTGGAAGCACCGGCGCTCCCTGGTGGACCGGGGGCCCTCGGGACGCTTCGGGCGCGTCGGCATGCCGCTGGTCGTGCTCTTCCAGATCGTCACGCCCCTCTTCGCGCCGCTCATCGACCTCCTGACCGTCTACGGCGCCGTCTTCGTCGACCCGGCCAGGTCGCTCCTCGCCTGGGCCGGGCTGATGTCCGTCCAGGTGCTCTGCGCCGCGTACGCCTTCCGCCTCGACCGCGAGCGCTACCGCCACCTGCTGATGCTGCCGCTGCAGCAGATCATCTACCGGCAGCTGATGTACCTCGTGCTGATCCACTCCTGCGTCACGGCCATGACCGGGGGCCGGCTGCGCTGGCAGAAGCTCGAGCGCACCGGCGAGGTCGGCTCCCCGCAGGCGCCCGCGGGAGCCGCCCGGTGACCCCCTCCGGGGCCTCCCTCCCCCGCCCCTGCACGGATCAGGGCAGGTCGGAGCCGGTTGTCGGTGGAGGGTCGTACCGTTGACCCATGCGGCCCGTATCAGACATCGAACGCAGTGTGGCGCCCTTCGAGGTCGTCAGCCCCTACCAGCCCAGCGGCGACCAGCCGACCGCCATCGCCGACCTCGAGCGCCGCGTCCGCGCGGGCGAGAACGACGTCGTCCTGCTCGGCGCCACGGGAACCGGCAAGTCGGCGACCACCGCCTGGATGATCGAACGGCTGCAGCGCCCGACCCTGGTCATGGCGCCCAACAAGACCCTGGCCGCCCAGCTCGCGAACGAGTTCCGCGAGCTGCTGCCGAACAACGCGGTCGAGTACTTCGTGTCGTACTACGACTACTACCAGCCCGAGGCGTACGTCCCGCAGACGGACACCTACATCGAGAAGGACTCCTCGATCAACGAGGAGGTCGAGCGGCTGCGCCACTCCACCACCAACTCGCTGCTCACCCGCCGAGACGTGGTCGTCGTCGCCTCGGTGTCCTGCATCTACGGCCTCGGCACGCCCCAGGAGTACGTCGACCGCATGGTCAGGCTCCGGGTCGGCGACGAGATCGACCGGGACGCCCTGCTGCGCAAGTTCGTCGACATCCAGTACGCGCGCAACGACGTGGCGTTCACCCGCGGCACCTTCCGGGTGCGCGGCGACACCATCGAGATCTTCCCGGTCTACGAGGAGCTCGCCGTCCGCATCGAGATGTTCGGTGACGAGATCGAGGCCCTGTACACGCTGCACCCGCTCACCGGCGAGATCATCACCGACGACCAGCAGCTGTACGTCTTCCCCGCCACCCACTACGTCGCGGGCCCCGAGCGCATGGAGCGGGCCATCGCAGGCATCGAGAAGGAGCTCGGCGAGCAGCTCGCCGTCATGGAGAAGCAGGGCAAGCTGCTGGAGGCGCAGCGGCTGCGGATGCGCACCACGTACGACATCGAGATGATGCGGCAGATCGGCACCTGCTCCGGCATCGAGAACTACTCGCGGCACATCGACGGCCGCGAGGCGGGCTCCGCCCCGTCCACGCTCATCGACTACTTCCCCGAGGACTTCGTCCTCGTCATCGACGAGTCGCACGTCACGGTGCCCCAGATCGGCGCCATGTACGAGGGCGACGCCTCCCGCAAGCGGACCCTGGTCGACCACGGCTTCCGGCTGCCCTCCGCCCTCGACAACCGCCCGCTGAAGTGGGAGGAGTTCCTGGAGCGGGTCGGTCAGACGGTCTACCTGTCGGCCACCCCCGGCAAGTACGAGCTCTCCCGCGGCGACGGCGTCGTCGAGCAGATCATCCGCCCGACCGGCCTGGTCGACCCCGAGGTGATCGTCAAGCCCACCAAGGGGCAGATCGACGACCTCGTCCACGAGATCCGGGTGCGCGCCGAGCGCGACGAGCGGGTCCTGGTCACCACGCTCACCAAGAAGATGTCCGAGGACCTCACCGACTACATGCTGGAGCTCGGCATCCAGGTGCGGTACCTGCACAGCGACATCGACACCCTGCGCCGGGTGGAGCTGCTGCGCGAGCTGCGGGCCGGCGAGTTCGACGTGCTGGTCGGCATCAACCTGCTCCGCGAGGGCCTGGACCTGCCCGAGGTGTCGCTGGTCGCCATCCTCGACGCCGACAAGGAGGGCTTCCTGCGCTCCGGCACCTCCCTGATCCAGACCATCGGCCGCGCGGCGCGCAACGTCTCCGGCGAGGTCCACATGTACGCCGACAAGATCACCCCGGCGATGGAGAAGGCCATCGACGAGACCAACCGGCGCCGGGCCAAGCAGATCGCCTACAACGAGGAGCGGGGCATCGACCCGCAGCCGCTGCGGAAGAAGATCGCCGGCATCCTGGACTCCTTCGCCCGCGAGGACGCCGACACCGAGGAACTGCTGGGCACGGGCCGGCAGCGCTCGCGCGGCAAGGCGCCCGTGCCGGGGCTGTCCGCCAAGGCCGGGGAGAAGCGCGCCGCCAAGAGCCTGCCCGCGGCCGAACTGGCCGACCTCATCGGCGAGCTGACCGACCAGATGCACACGGCCGCCGCGGACCTGCAGTTCGAGGTGGCGGCCCGGCTGCGCGACGAGGTGGGCGAACTCAAGAAGGAACTGCGGCAGATGCGGGAGGCCGGGGTGGCCTGACCGCACCCGCTGTCGAATCTCTTGCCGAACCACGGTGCCCTACCCGTGCGTCTCCCCATAGGGTGCGGAGCAACCGCACGACGGCAAAACGGTTGAGAGGGGACAGCGCGTGACGGTCAACATGACCAAGGGTCAGAAGATCAGCCTGCAGAAGTCGGACGGGGGGACCCTCACGGCGGTCCGGATGGGGCTCGGCTGGCAGGCCGCCCCGCGTCGCGGTCTCTTCGGTTCCCGCACCCGGGAGATCGACCTCGACGCCTCCGCGGTCCTCTTCGCCGACAAGCAGCCCGTGGACGTGGTGTTCTTCCGGCACCTCGTCAGCGACGACGGCTCGGTCCGGCACACCGGCGACAACCTGGTCGGCGGTGCCGGGCAGGGCGGCGACGACGAGTCGATCCTGGTCGACCTGCAGCGGGTGCCGGTGCACATCGACCAGATCGTCTTCACCGTCAACTCCTTCACGGGCCAGACCTTCCAGGAGGTGCAGAACGCCTTCTGCCGCCTGGTCGACGAGACCAACGGGCAGGAGCTGGCCCGCTACACCCTCACCGGGGGCGGCGGCTACACCGCCCAGATCATGGCGAAGGTGCAGCGCAGCGGTGACGGCTGGTCGATGACCGCGATCGGCTCCGCGGCCAACGGCCGTACCTTCCAGGACCTCATGCCGGCGATCCTGCCGGCGCTCTGACCGGGCACAGGGGGGCGCGGGCATGACCATCGAGCTGGTCCACGGGCAGAACCATCCGCTTCCCGGCACCTCCCTGGAGGTCCGGGTGTCGGCCGGTACCCCGGTGGTGGCCGGCGTCTCGCTGGGCGACGGGCAGGGGCGCGTCAGCGGCCCCGGTTCCGTCGCCCACCCCGGGGCGTCGCGGCTGCCCGGCATCGAGGTGCCCGTGCGCCCCGCCGCCGAGCAGCGCCTCACCGCCGACCTGGCGGCCGTCCCGGCGGACGTGGACCGCGTCCACGTCCTGCTGGCGCTGCCGCCGGTCGCGGGGGCGCCGACCCGCTTCGGGGCCTGCCCCGCGCCCCACCTGACCGTGGCCGGGCCCGACGGGGTACCGGTCGTGAGCTTCACCGTGACCGGGCTGAGCACCGAGGCGGCGATCGTCGCCCTGGAGCTCTACCGCCGCCAGGGCGCCTGGAAGGTGCGGGCGCTGGGCCAGGGCTACCCGGGCGGGCTCGCCGAGCTGCTGCGCGACCAGGGGCTGGCCCGTCCCGACGCGGACGCCGTGGCCGCCCGCATGGCGGACGCCGTACGTCCCGCGCCCCCGTCGCCGACCGCGCCGCCCCCGGCCGCCCCCGCACCGCCACCCACCCCGCCTCCCGCGCCTCCGGCGGGGGCCCCCGCCGACTCCGTCCCGCACACGGTGGCCGCCGCGTCCTCACCCGTCGCCGGCGACGCCGCGGGCTGGAGCATGGAGGAACGGCTCTACAACCAGGTCTGGGGCGTCTTCGAGGACCTGGCCCGCACCATCGCGGCCTACCGCAGCGCCGTCGAGTTCGCCGAGTCCCGGCTCGACCAGGAACTCGACACGGTCCTCGCCGACCCGCGCCTGCGCGTCGGCCCCGCCGCCGAGGCCGCTCGCGACCAGGCCAGGGCGCGCCAGGCCGAGCTGGTGGACCGGGCCCGCACCGTGCTCGACCGCGACCTCGCCCAGCTGACCGCCGAGGCCGAGGTGGTCGAGCCCGCCCTGCCGCCGCCCTACGCGGGCTGGGAGAGCCCCGTCTGGCACGGCTACCGCGTCCCCACCGAGCCGCCCATGGCCGTCCGGCTCGGCGACCTCCACCTGCCCGAGCGCCCGGAGCTGCGCGTCCCCCTGCTGGTACGGCTGCCGCTGGAGCGCGGGCTGTGGGTGGACAGCGCCCAGGACCGCCGCCGCGCCGTGGACGTGGCCGTGGCGCTCGCCGCCCGTCTGCTGGCCGCCCACCCGGCGGGGGAGTGCGCCGTTCACGTCGTCGACCCGGCGGGTTCCGCCGCGACCGCGCTGGCCCCGTTCACGGACTCCGGCGCGCTGCGCGAGCCGCCCGCCACGGGTGCCGCGGGGGTGGCGGCGCTGCTGGCCCGGCTCACCCAGCGGGTCGACCTGGTGCAGATGGCGCTGCGCGCCGACGTGCCCTTCGACGTGCCCCCGGGCGTCGACCCGGCCCGCCAGGTGCTGGTCGTCAACGACTTCCCGTACGGCTTCGACGACCGGACGATCCACCAGCTGCGCTACCTCGCCGACGAGGGCCCGCAGGTCGGCGTCCACCTGGTGCTGGTCGCCGACCGGGAGGACGCGCGCGAGTACGGCCCGCTCCTCGACCCGCTGTGGCGCTCGATGATGCGGCTGACCCCGCAGCCGGACGACCACCTCGCCGACCCCTGGGTCGGCCACGCCTGGACGTACGAACCGCTGCTCGCCCCGGCCGGCAGCGCGGTGCTCTTCCAGGTGCTGCGTCAGGTGGCCGCCGCGCGCCGGACCTACGACCCGGGCCGCCACTGACCCGCCGACCTGCCCTCCGAGGCAGCGGTCCGCCGTCCTGATTGACCATCACTTTACTCTCTTTACCTTTCCTTGGGATTTCATGTACTCTTCTTTACGCGGAGGGGAGTACTCCCTGCAGTGCGGTGCACCCGTCATCACGGGCCGGAACGGCCCCGGGACACCGGCCCCGGCCCACGGGCCCGGGTGGAAGAGACCTCCGGCAGCGACAACGCTGACAATTGCCAGCCCATCTGCCGGAGGCATCGCGTGGATGTATCCCTGACCCTCTGGGTGCTGACCATCACCGGTCTGTGCGCCCTGATCGCCGCCGACTTCTTCATCGGGCGCAAGCCCCATGACGTGTCGGTCAAGGAAGCCGGCGCCTGGACCGTCGTCTGGATCGTCCTGGCCGCCCTCTTCGGGCTCGGACTGCTGTTCTTCGCCGGCGGGCAGCCCGCGGGCGAGTTCTTCGCCGGCTACATCACCGAGAAGTCGCTCAGCGTCGACAACCTCTTCGTCTTCGTCCTGATCATGGCGAAGTTCGCGGTGCCGTCCCAGTACCAGCAGCGCGTGCTGCTCTTCGGCGTGCTCATCGCGCTCGTCCTGCGAGCGGCCTTCATCGCCGCCGGCGCCGCCATCATCGCCAGCTTCTCCTGGGTCTTCTTCATCTTCGGCGCCTTCCTCATCTGGACCGCGTGGAAGCTGGTCCAGGAGGCCCGGGCCGAGGAGCACGACGAGGAGTTCGAGGAGAACCGGCTGCTCAAGGCCGCCGAACGCCGCTTCGGCGTCGCCGACCGCTACCACGGCACCAAGCTGTTCATCCAGCAGAACGGCAAGCGGATCATGACCCCGATGCTGGTGGTCATGCTGGCGATCGGCACCACCGACGTCCTGTTCGCGCTGGACTCCATCCCGGCGATCTTCGGCCTGACCCAGGACCCGTACATCGTCTTCACGGCCAACGCCTTCGCGCTGATGGGCCTGCGGCAGCTGTACTTCCTCATCGGCGGTCTGCTGAAGAAGCTGGTCCACCTCTCCTACGGGCTGTCGATCATCCTCGGCTTCATCGGCGTGAAGCTCGTGCTCCACGCCCTGCACGAGGCGGGGGTCCACGTCCCCGAGATCAGCATCCCGTTCTCCCTCGGCTTCATCGTCGTGGTCCTCGCCGTCACCACGGTCACCAGCCTCATGGCGTCGAAGAAGCAGGCGGCCGAGGAGAGGCGCGACGAGGAGCACGTGGACGTCTGACCCGGGGCCCCTCAGCCCGGACGGGGTGCGCGGCGGTCCGCCGCGCGCCCCGTCGTCACGTCCGGCGCGGCGGTGCCCCGGGTCTCCGGCAGCGCCGCGAAGCACCCCAGGCTGAGCAGCGCCACCGCCGCGACGTACGCCGCCACGGGCCACGGCGTGCCGGAGCCCGCCGCCAGCCGGGTCGCCACGACGGGTGTCAGGGCGCCGCCCAGGACACCGCCGAGGTTGTAGCCGAGGGCGGCGCCGGTGCAGCGCACGCGGGGCGGGTACAGCTCCGGCAGATAGGCGCTCACCACGGCGAAGACCGAGATGAAGGCCAGCAGCTCCGCGGCGGACCCCACGGCGATCGCCACCGGCGAGGCGCTCGCGAGCAGGGCGGCGTAGGGGAAGACCACCACGCCCATCGCCGCCGTACCCGCCAGCGCCATCCGCCGGCGTCCGAAGCGGTCGCCCAGCAGACCCACCAGCGGCGTCAGCGCCCCCTTGAACAGGACGGCCACCAGGACGCAGCCCAGCACGACGGTACGGTCCATGCCGAGGTGCTCCGTGGTGTACGCCAGCGACCAGGTCGTCGCCGTGTAGAAGACGGCGTAGCCGCACGCCATGGCGCCCGCCGTGAGCAGCACCAGGCGCCCGTGCCCGCGCAGCAGCTCCGAGACGGGCACCCGCGACAGTTCCCCGCGCCGCGCGGCCGCGGCGAACGCGGGGGTCTCCGGCAGCGCGGCGCGCAGGGCCAGCCCCGCCAGCGCGAGCACGCCCGCCACCCAGAACGGCACCCGCCAGCCCCAGGAACGGAAGGCGTCGTCGCTCAGCCCCGCGGAGAGCGCGAGGACGATCCCGTTCGCCAGCAGGAAGCCCACGGCGGGACCGGTCTGCGGCAGGCTCGCCCACAGTCCGCGCCGCCGCTGCGGCGCGTGCTCCGCGACGAGCAGCACCGCCCCGCCCCACTCGCCGCCGAGCCCCAGCCCCTGCAGGAAGCGCAGGGCCACCAGCAGCACGGGCGCGGCCGGGCCGATCGCGGCGTACCCGGGGACGCAGCCGACGGCGGTGGTCGCCAGCCCGGTCAGCAGCAGGGAGCCGACCAGCACCGGGCGGCGCCCGACGCGGTCGCCGATGTGGCCGAAGAGGACCGAGCCGAGCGGCCGGGCGACGAAGCCCACCGCGAAGGTGCCGAACGCGGCAAGGGTGCCGGCGAGCGCCGAGGCGTCGGGGAAGAACAGCGGTCCGAGGACGAGGGCGGCCGCGGTGCCGTAGGCGAAGAAGTCGTAGAACTCGATCGCGGTCCCGGCCGCCGACGCGGCGGCGATCCGGGCCATGGAGGGTGAGGTGCGCACATGGGTCCAACGACCCCGGTGCGCGGGGGTGGGGGGGGCCCGCGGGGGGGCGGCAACGGGGGGGGGACCAGGCCCAGTCGCGGCATTCGCAGGGGGGGGGGGGCTCGTCGCCGAAGGTGGGGTCCTTGTCGTTACCGGGGTGGACCCCAG
>NZ_JBVKBW010000013.1:60654-225213 GCF_055635295.1 Streptomyces sp. NPDC111520
TATCACCAGCTGGGTGGCAGTCCGGCCGGGGGGGGGGGGGGTACCCACCGGGCCCCACCCACCCCCTTGCGGGGGGTTGCCCCCCCCCCCGGGCCCCCCGCCACCGGGGCCGTCACCAGCCCCGTTCGCGCCATTCGCCGAGGTGGGGGCGCTCGTCGCCGAGCGTGGTGTCCTTGCCGTGACCGGGGTAGACCCAGGTCTCGTCCGGGAGGCGGTCGAAGAGCTTGGCCTTGACCCCCTCGTAGAGGCTCGTGAAGTGGTCCGGGTTGTCGTGCGTGTTGCCGACGCCGCCCGGGAAGAGGCAGTCACCGGTGAAGATGTGCGGGTGCCCGTGGGGGTCGTCGTAGATCAGGACGATGCTGCCGGGCGTGTGGCCGACCAGGTGCCGGGCGGTGAGCTCGACCCGGCCGACCTGGATCCGGTCGCCGTCCTCGACCGGCACGTCGGTGGGGACGGGGATCCCCTCGGCGTCGTGGCGGCCCGCGTAGGTGCGGGCGCCGGTCGCGTCGACCACGGCCCGCAGCGCCTGCCAGTGGTCGGCGTGGCGGTGGGTGGTGACGACGGACGCGAGACCGTCGTTTCCGGCGACCTCCAGGAGCGTGTGCGCGTCGTTCGCCGCGTCGACGAGCAGCTGCTCGTCGGTGGCGCGGCAGCGCAGCACGTATGCGTTGTTCTCCATGGGGCCGACCGCGACCTTGGTGATGATGAGGTCCTTGAGTTCGTGCACGTCGGGCGCGCCCCCGACCGTGACCTCGCCGCTGTACGTCATGGCGTCAGCCTAGTGGCGGCAGCACCGGCAGCGGCACGTCGGGCCGGGCGGACAGGCCGTCGCCGTCGGAGCGGCCGCTGACCCAGGCGAGCAGCGCGTGCCGGGGCCCGTCGACGGTGAGTTCGGGCTCGCTGGCGGCGCCGATCACCCACTTCTCGCCGCTCTCGGTGTCGTGGATGCGGACGGCGGCGACCCCCTCGTGGCCCGACAGGTCGTCGATGATGGCGCCGAGCTCCCGCGCCGCGAAGTCGTCGGGGAGGTGCGCGCAGGTGTACTCCAGGCCGAGGTCGACGTGGTGGAAGTAGATCTCCAGGAGCCGCAGGTACGGGATCTCCGCCGCGGCGGTCACCCGGCCGGAGCGCATGACGACCTGCGCGGCCCAGTTCTGCGGCGGCAGCTCCTCGATGGCCAGGGCCAGCCGGTCGGCGGAGGTCCGCAGGTCGTCGAGGTGCTCGGCGAGGGTGCGGCCGGCGCCCGCCTCGATGTCCTTCTCCCGGCGCTCGCCGCTCTCGTACTGCGGGGTCTCCTCGCCGGTGCGGGCCCAGATGAGCAGGTTGACCAGGGAGTCGGCGTTGCGCGCGAGGTGGGCCAGCACATGGCCGCGGGTCCAGCCCGGCAGCCGCGACGGCTCGGCGACGCACGCGGGGGGCATGGCGGCCACGGTCTCGATCAGTCGTTCGGTGGCCGCTCGGAGTTCGGCCGCATCGTGGTCGGGGTCGGGTCGTTGGACAGACACGGGGCCTCCTGGTCGGACGTGATCGACGTCTCCACGGAGACGCTAGCGCGGGACACTCATTCGGGTGAAGCTGCCGCACCGATGCCGGAAATCGAATGTGCGTGCTATAGGCTCGCTGTCAACACAACCGGAAGAAAACTCGTCGGCGCCCCGTTTAGGCTGTCTGGGGGTGCTGTCCCCTTGTCTGCCTTTTGAAAGGTGCGCACTGGCGTGGCCGATCGTCTCACCGTCCGTGGCGCTCGCGAGCACAATCTGAAGAACGTCTCGCTCGACCTGCCACGGGACTCGCTCATCGTGTTCACCGGCCTCTCGGGGTCGGGCAAGTCCTCCTTGGCGTTCGACACGATCTTCGCCGAGGGCCAGCGTCGCTACGTGGAGTCGCTCTCCTCGTACGCACGGCAGTTCCTGGGCCAGATGGACAAGCCGGACGTCGACTTCATCGAGGGCCTGTCGCCCGCGGTCTCGATCGACCAGAAGTCCACCTCGCGCAACCCGCGCTCGACGGTCGGCACGATCACCGAGGTCTACGACTACCTCCGCCTGCTCTTCGCCCGCATCGGCAAGCCGCACTGCCCCGAGTGCGGCCGGCCGATCTCCCGGCAGTTGCCCCAGGCGATCGTGGACCGGGTGCTGGAGCTGGAGGAGGGTTCCCGCTTCCAGGTGCTCTCGCCGCTGGTGCGCGAGCGCAAGGGCGAGTTCGCCGACCTCTTCTCCGACCTGCAGACCAAGGGCTACAGCCGGGCCCGGGTGGACGGCGTGACCGTCCAGCTGACCGACCCGCCGAAGCTCAAGAAGCAGGAGAAGCACACCATCGAGGTGGTCATCGACCGCCTCACCGTCAAGGAGAGCGCCAAGCGCCGGCTGACCGACTCGGTCGAGACCGCCCTGGGCCTGTCCGGCGGCATGGTGATCCTGGACTTCGTCGACCTCCCCGAGGACGACCCGCAGCGCGAGCGGATGTTCTCCGAGCACCTCTACTGCCCGTACGACGACCTGTCCTTCGAGGAGCTGGAGCCGCGCTCCTTCTCCTTCAACTCGCCCTTCGGCGCCTGCCCGGAGTGCACCGGCATCGGCACCCGCATGGAGGTCGACCCGGAGCTGATCGTCCCCGACGAGGACAAGTCCCTCGACGAGGGCGCCATCGCCCCCTGGTCGCTCGGCCACACCCGGGACTACTTCCAGCGCCTGATCGGCGCGCTCGCCGACGAGCTGGGCTTCCGTACCGACATCCCGTGGGCGGGGCTGCCGCAGCGCGCGAAGAAGGCCCTGCTCAACGGCCACAAGACGCAGATCGCGGTGCGCTACCGCAACCGCTACGGGCGCGAGCGCTCGTACACCACCTCCTTCGAGGGCGCGATCCCCTTCGTCCGCCGCCGGCACGCGGAGTCCGAGAGCGACTCCAGCCGCGAGCGCTTCGAGGGGTACATGCGCGAGGTGCCCTGCCCCACCTGTGAGGGCACCCGCCTCAAGCCGATCGTCCTGGCGGTCACCGTCCAGGAGAAGTCCATCGCCGAGGTCGCCGCGATGTCCATCAGCGACTGCGCGGAGTTCCTGCGCGGCATGAAGCTGAGCGCGCGCGAGAAGACCATCGCCGAGCGGGTGCTGAAGGAGGTCAACGAGCGGCTGCGCTTCCTGGTCGACGTCGGCCTGGACTACCTCTCGCTCAACCGCGCGGCCGGCACCCTGTCCGGCGGCGAGGCCCAGCGGATCCGGCTCGCCACGCAGATCGGCTCGGGCCTGGTGGGCGTGCTCTACGTGCTGGACGAGCCGTCGATCGGCCTCCACCAGCGGGACAACCACCGGCTCATCGAGACCCTGGTGCGGCTGCGCGACCTCGGCAACACCCTGATCGTGGTGGAGCACGACGAGGACACCATCAAGACCTCCGACTGGGTGGTCGACATCGGCCCGGGCGCGGGTGAGCACGGCGGCAAGGTGGTGCACAGCGGTTCGCTCAAGGAGCTGCTGCGCAACAAGGAGTCGCTGACCGGCCAGTACCTGGCGGGCAAACGCCGGATCCCGATCCCCGACGTGCGCCGCCCGCTGGACGGGGAGCGCCGGCTGACCGTGCACGGCGCCCGGGAGAACAACCTGCGGGACATCGACGTGTCCTTCCCGCTGGGTGTCTTCACGGCCGTCACCGGGGTCTCCGGCTCCGGCAAGTCCACCCTGGTCAACGACATCCTGTACACGCACCTGGCCCGTGAGCTGAACGGCGCCCGGGGCGTCCCGGGCCGGCACACCCGTGTCGCCGGGGACGACCTGGTCGACAAGGTGGTCCACGTCGACCAGTCGCCGATCGGCCGTACCCCCCGTTCCAACCCGGCCACGTACACGGGTGTCTTCGACCACGTCCGCCGGCTCTTCGCGGAGACGATGGAGGCGAAGGTCCGCGGCTACCTGCCGGGCCGCTTCTCCTTCAACGTCAAGGGCGGCCGCTGCGAGAACTGCTCCGGCGACGGCACCATCAAGATCGAGATGAACTTCCTCCCGGACGTCTACGTGCCGTGCGAGGTCTGCCACGGTGCCCGGTACAACCGGGAGACCCTGGAGGTCCACTACAAGGGCAAGTCCATCGCCGAGGTCCTGGACATGCCGATCTCCGAGGCGCTGGACTTCTTCGAGGCGGTCCCGACGATCGCCCGGCACCTGCGCACCCTCACCGAGGTCGGGCTGGGGTACGTCCGGCTGGGCCAGTCCGCCACGACCCTGTCCGGTGGTGAGGCGCAGCGCGTGAAGCTCGCCTCCGAGCTGCAGAAGCGCTCCACCGGCCGCACGGTCTACGTGCTGGACGAGCCCACCACGGGTCTGCACTTCGAGGACATCAGCAAGCTGATCAAGGTGCTCTCCGGGCTGGTGGAGAAGGGCAACACCGTGATCGTCATCGAGCACAACCTCGATGTGATCAAGACGGCCGACTGGGTCATCGACATGGGCCCCGAGGGCGGCAGCGGCGGCGGTCTGGTGATCGCCGAGGGCACCCCGGAGCAGGTCGCGGGCGTGGGGGCGAGCCACACCGGCAAGTTCCTCAGGGACATCCTCGGCGCCGAGCGGGTCTCCGACGCCCCGCCGGCCCCGGCCAAGAAGCGGGCGGCCCCGCGGAAGAGGGCGGCGGCGAAGGCCTGACGGCGGGGCTCAGGGTTTCGGCACGTATGGTGCAGCTTTCAAGCTCTTTTCCCTACGTGCCGAAGCGGAGCCCCCCATGGCCGACACCAGCGCCCTGCCCCCCTGCCGCCGTACCGTCCTGAAGGGCGCGGCCCTCGTGGGCGTCGCCGGGGTCGGCCTCACCGCCTGCGGCGGTCCCGGCGCGGCGGCCCCCGAGGGTCCCGTAGAGCTGGGCGCGGCCACCGAGGTCCCGGTCGGCGGTGCCAAGCTCTACCGCGAGGCCAAGATAGTCGTGGCGCAGCCCACGCAGGGCAGCTACCGGGCCTTCAGCGCCGTGTGCACCCACCAGGGCTGCACCTGCGACAAGGTGGAGGACACCGCGCTGTCCTGCCCCTGCCACGGCAGCGTCTTCGACGCCGCCACCGGCGCCGTCCGCACCGGCCCCGCGACCAAGCCGCTGACCAAGGTCGACGTCCAGGTCAAGGACGGCAAGCTCGTCGCCGGGACCGGGGCCTGAGACGGCGGGAATGTCACCGTCAATCAGTAGGGTGGGGGCATGGCCGATCCCTCCAGCTACCGCCCCAAGCCGGGACAGATTCCGGACTCTCCCGGGGTGTACAAGTTCCGGGACCAGCACGGCCGGGTGATCTACGTCGGGAAGGCGAAGAGCCTGCGCCAGCGGCTCTCCTCGTACTTCCAGGACCTCGCGAACCTGCACCAGCGCACCCGCACGATGGTCACCACCGCCGCCTCCGTGGAATGGACGGTGGTGGCCACCGAGGTCGAGGCGCTGCAGCTGGAGTACTCCTGGATCAAGGAGTACGACCCGCGCTTCAACGTGAAGTACCGGGACGACAAGAGCTACCCCTCGCTCGCCGTCACCCTGAACGAGGAGTTCCCCCGCGTCCAGGTGATGCGCGGTCCCAAGCGCAAGGGCGTGCGCTACTTCGGCCCGTACGCGCACGCCTGGGCGATCCGCGAGACGGTGGACCTGCTGCTGAGGGTCTTCCCCGTGCGCACCTGCTCCTCCGGGGTGTTCAAGCGCTCCGCGCAGATCGGCCGCCCCTGTCTGCTGGGGTACATCGGCAAGTGCTCGGCCCCCTGCGTCGGCCGGGTCAGCGCCGAGGAGCACCGTGAACTGGCCGAGGAGTTCTGCGACTTCATGGCCGGCCGCACCGGCACCTACCTGCGCCGCCTGGAGCAGCAGATGCGGGACGCGGCCGCGGCCATGGAGTACGAGAGGGCGGCCCGGCTCCGCGACGACATCGAGGCGCTCAAGCGCGCCATGGAGAAGAACGCCGTCGTCCTCGCCGACGCCACCGACGCCGACCTGATCGCCGTCGCCGAGGACGAGCTGGAGGCCGCCGTCCAGATCTTCCACGTCCGCGACGGCCGGGTGCGCGGTCAGCGCGGCTGGGTCACCGACCGGGTCGAGGAGGTCGGCACCCCCGAGCTGGTCGAGCACGCGCTGCAGCAGCTGTACGGCGAGGAGCGGGGCGAAGGGGTGCCCAAGGAGGTGCTGGTGCCCGCGCTGCCCGACCCGTACGAGCCCGTGCAGCAGTGGCTCACCGAGCGCCGGGGCTCCCAGGTGAGCCTGCGGATACCGCAGCGCGGCGACAAGAAGGACCTGATGGCCACCGTGCAGCGCAACGCCCAGCAGGCGCTGGTGCTGCACAAGACCAGGCGCGCCTCCGACCTCACCACGCGTTCCCGCGCCCTGGAGGAGATCGCCGAGGCGCTGGACCTGGACTCGGCGCCGCTGCGCATCGAGTGCTTCGACATCTCCCACCTCCAGGGCGACGACGTCGTCGCCTCCATGGTGGTCTTCGAGGACGGACTGGCCCGCAAGAGCGAGTACCGCCGCTTCCAGATCAAGAGCTTCGCCGGCCAGGACGACGTCCGGTCGATGCACGAGGTGGTCTCCCGGCGCTTCCGTCGCTACCTGCTGGAGAAGCAGAAGACCGGCGAGTGGGTCGACGGCGACGGCGACGGGGCCGAGGTGGTCGACGGCGCCGGCACGGGAGGAGCCGACGGGAACGGCGTCGCGGGCAGCGGCGGCGAGGTCGCCGGCGGACCCATCGACCCGGACACGGGCCGGCCGCGCAAGTTCGCCTACCCCCCGCAGCTGGTCGTCGTGGACGGCGGGCAGCCGCAGGTCGCCGCCGCCCAGCGGGCCCTGGCGGAGCTCGGGGTGGAGGACGTGGCGGTGTGCGGCCTGGCCAAGCGCCTGGAGGAGGTCTGGCTGCCCGGCCAGGACGACCCCGTCATCCTGCCGCGCACCAGCGAGGGCCTGTACCTGCTGCAGCGGGTCCGGGACGAGGCCCACCGCTTCGCCATCGCCTACCAGCGCAACAAGCGATCCAAGTCGATGAGGTCCGGTGCCCTGGACGCGGTGCCGGGCCTCGGCGAGAGCCGCCGCCAGGCGCTGCTGAAGCACTTCGGCTCGCTCAAGCGGCTGCGCGCGGCGACGGTCGAGCAGATCTGCGAGGTTCCCGGGGTCGGCAGGCGCACCGCCGAGGCCGTGCTGGTCGCGCTGGCCGGCGCCGCCCCCGCCGGTCCCGCGGTGAACACCGCCACAGGAGAGATCATTGAGGGAGAGGGGACGGCCGGTCCGGTGACCGTCCCCACGGAACGGGGGCACGACTCATGAACGCGAACGACGGAGGCGGAGAACAGGTGACGACCGGAGGAGCGGGAGAGGCCGCCGAGGCCATCCCCGAACTCGTGATCATCTCGGGCATGTCCGGTGCCGGGCGCAGCCACGCGGCCAAGTGCCTGGAGGACCTCGGCTGGTTCGTCGTGGACAACCTGCCGCCCGCCCTCATCCCCACCATGGTCGACCTCGGCGCCCGCTCGCAGGGCAACGTGGCGCGGATCGCGGTGGTCGTGGACGTCCGCGGCCGGCGCTTCTTCGACAACCTCCGCGAGTCCCTCGCGGACCTGGACTCCAAGGGCGTCAAGCGCCGGGTGCTCTTCCTCGAGGCCTCCGACGAGACGCTGGTGCGCCGTTTCGAGTCGGTGCGCCGCCCGCACCCGCTGCAGGGCGACGGACGCATCGTCGACGGCATCGCCAAGGAACGCGAGCTGCTGAGCGAGCTGCGCGGCGACGCGGACCTGGTGATCGACACCTCCAGCCTCAACGTCCACGAGCTGCGGGCCAAGATGGACGCCCAGTTCGCCGGCGAGGAGGAGCCGGAACTGCGGGCCACCGTCATGTCCTTCGGCTTCAAGTACGGCCTCCCCGTCGATGCCGACCTGGTCGCGGACTGCCGCTTCCTGCCCAACCCGCACTGGGTGCCGGAGCTGCGGCCGTACACCGGTCTCAACGACGAGGTCGCCACCTACGTCTTCAACCAGCCCGGCGCCAAGGAGTTCCTGGACCGCTACGCCGAGCTGCTGCACATCGTCAACGCCGGCTACCGCCGTGAGGGCAAGCGCTACGTGACCATCGCGGTCGGCTGCACCGGCGGCAAGCACCGTAGCGTCGCCATGTCCGAGCGACTGGCCGCGCGGCTGTCCGCCGACGGAGTGGAGACGGTCGTCGTCCACCGGGACATGGGGCGCGAGTGATCAGGACGACTCGGCGCTTGCGCCGGTCGGCGGGGCGCAGCGGGGCCACGCCCAAGGTCGTGGCATTGGGAGGCGGGCACGGACTGTCCGCCTCCCTGTCCGCCCTGCGCCGCATCACCCAGGACCTGACCGCCGTGGTCACGGTCGCCGACGACGGCGGCTCCAGCGGCCGCCTGCGCCAGGAGATGGGGGTGCTGCCGCCCGGCGACCTGCGCAAGGCGCTGGCCGCGCTGTGCGGCGACGACGAGTGGGGCCGGACCTGGTCACAGGTCGTCCAGCACCGTTTCGTCAGCCAGGGCGACCTGCACGGCCACGCGGTCGGCAACCTGCTGATCGTGGCGCTGTGGGAGCAACTCGGCGACCCCGTGGCGGCCCTGGAGTGGGTGGGCCGGCTGCTCGGCGCCCACGGCAGGGTGCTGCCCATGTCGGCGGTGCCGCTGGAGCTCACCGCCACGGTGCGCGGCCACGACCCGGAGGAGCCGGAGGAGGTCACGACCGTCCACGGCCAGGCCACCGTCGCCCTCACCCCCGGTGAGGTGCAGGAGGTGCAACTGGTGCCGAGCGACCCGCCGGCCGTCCCCGAGGCGGTGCAGTCCGTGCTCGACGCGGACTGGGTGGTGCTCGGCCCCGGTTCCTGGTTCTCCTCCGTGATGCCGCACCTGCTGGTGCCCGATCTGGTGTCCGCGCTCATGGAGACCAGGGCCCGCAAGGTGCTCGCGCTCAACCTCGCACCACAACCGGGTGAGACCGAGGGCTTTTCTCCGCAGCGTCACTTGGAGGTTTTGGCCCGACACGCCCCTAAACTCACCATCGACGTGGTGCTGGCCGACGAGGCCGCCGTACTCGACCGCGACAGCCTCATACAGGCAGCCGAGCGTTTGTCGGGCACGGTGGAGCTGGCCCGGGTCGCCGCCCCCGACGGGCCGCGGCACGATCCGGAACTGCTGGCGGCCGCGTTCGACCGGATTTTTCGTATGCATGGAAGGATCGGCCCATGGCGATGACGGCAGCGGTGAAGGACGAGATCTCCCGGCTTCCCGTCACCCGGACCTGCTGCCGAAAGGCGGAGGTCTCGGCGATCCTGCGGTTCGCGGGCGGACTGCACCTGGTCAGCGGACGCATCGTGATCGAGGCGGAGCTGGACACCGGGATCGCCGCGCGCAGGCTGCGCAAGGACATCCTGGAGATCTTCGGGCACTCCTCCGACCTGGTCGTCATGGCGCCCGGCGGACTGCGGCGCGGCAGCCGGTACGTGGTGCGGGTGGTCGCCGGCGGTGACCAGCTGGCCCGCCAGACCGGCCTGGTGGACGGCCGCGGCCGTCCGATCCGCGGCCTGCCCCCGCAGGTCGTGTCCGGGGCCACCTGCGACGCCGAGGCCGCCTGGCGCGGGGCGTTCCTGGCCCACGGCTCGCTGACCGAGCCGGGCCGTTCCTCCTCGCTGGAGGTCACCTGCCCCGGTCCCGAGGCGGCCCTCGCCCTGGTCGGTGCCGCCCGCCGGCTGCAGATCGCCGCCAAGGCGCGCGAGGTCCGCAACGTCGACCGCGTGGTCGTCCGTGACGGTGACGCCATCGGCGCGCTGTTGACGCGGCTCGGCGCGCACGAGTCCGTACTGGCCTGGGAGGAGCGGCGGATGCGGCGCGAGGTGCGCGCCACCGCCAACCGGCTCGCCAACTTCGACGACGCGAACCTGCGCCGCTCGGCCCGCGCCGCGGTCGCCGCGGGCGCGCGGGTGCAGCGGGCCCTGGAGATCCTCGGCGACGACGTGCCCGAGCACCTCGCGGCGGCCGGCCGGCTCCGCATGGACCACAAGCAGGCCTCGCTGGAGGAGCTGGGCTCGCTCGCCGAACCGCCGCTCACCAAGGACGCGGTGGCGGGCCGGATCCGCCGGCTGCTGGCGATGGCCGACAAGCGCGCCTCGGACCTCGGCATCCCGGGCACCGAGTCCAACCTCACCGAGGAGATGGTGGGCTGAGCCCGGCGCGGCCCGCCCGCCCCGTCCGGTTACCGGTCCGTACGGCGGGCACCCGTGGCGCCGATGTCACCGCCGGGAGCACGGGGAGGTAGGGTCGTCCTTGGTCGGGGACATCCCAATACGTCGCAGCCGGAGCGAAATGGCCTCCGGCACACCAGCGAGGAGATCGGTTCGTGACGATCCGCGTAGGCATCAACGGCTTTGGTCGCATCGGTCGCAACTTCTTCCGTGCCGCCCTGGACCAGGGTGCGGACATCGAGATCGTGGCTGTCAACGACCTGGGTGACACGGCTACCACCGCCCACCTGCTCAAGTACGACACGATCCTGGGCCGCCTCAAGGCCGAGGTCACCCACACCGCCGACTCCATCACCGTCGACGGTCACACCATCAAGGTGCTGTCCGAGCGCAACCCCGCCGACATCCCGTGGGGCGAGCTCGGCGTCGACATCGTGATCGAGTCCACCGGCATCTTCACCAAGGCCGCGGACGCCAAGAAGCACATCGAGGGTGGCGCCAAGAAGGTCATCATCTCGGCGCCGGCGTCCGACGAGGACATCACGATCGTGATGGGCGTCAACAACGAGAAGTACGACCCGGCGAAGCACAACATCATCTCCAACGCCTCCTGCACCACCAACTGTGTGGCGCCGATGGCGAAGGTCCTCGACGAGAACTTCGGCATCGTCAAGGGCATGATGACCACGGTCCACGCGTACACCAACGACCAGCGCATCCTGGACTTCCCGCACAAGGACCTGCGCCGCGCCCGTGCCGCCGCGGAGAACATCATCCCCACCTCGACGGGTGCCGCGAAGGCCACCGCCCTGGTGCTGCCGCAGCTCAAGGGCAAGCTGGACGGCATCGCCATGCGCGTCCCGGTCCCGACCGGCTCGGTGACCGACCTGGTCATCGAGCTCGAGCGCGAGGTCACCAAGGACGAGGTCAACGCCGCCTTCCAGAAGGCCGCCGAGGGCCAGCTCAAGGGCATCCTCGAGTACACCGAGGACCCGATCGTCTCCTCGGACATCGTCAACTGGCCGGCCTCCTGCACCTTCGACTCCTCGCTGACGATGGCGCAGGGCAAGCAGGTCAAGGTCATCGGCTGGTACGACAACGAGTGGGGCTACTCCAACCGCCTCGTCGACCTGACCGTGTTCGTCGGCGGCCAGCTCTGACACCCGCTCGACCGCCCGTCATGCGATGAGGACAGGGCCCGAACGACGTGCCGTCGTCCGGGCCCTGTCCCATGACGTGGCGGTTCGGGTGATCCGACCAGTCAGGACCAAGGCAGGGGAGCCTCCACCATGAAGACGATCGACGAACTCGTCGCCGAGGGGGTCGGCGGCAAGCGCGTGTTCGTGCGCGCCGACCTCAACGTGCCGCTGTCCGGCACCACCATCACCGACGACGGCCGTATCCGCGCCGTCGTGCCGACCATCGCCAAGCTGGCCGAGGCCGGCGCCAAGGTGATCGTCGCCTCCCACCTGGGCCGTCCCAAGGGCGCGCCCGACCCGCAGTTCTCGCTCGCCCCCGTCGCCGTGCGCCTGGGCGAACTCCTCGGCACGCAGGTGGCCTTCGCGACCGACACGGTCGGCGAGAGCGCCCGCGCGACGGTGGACGCCCTCACCGACGGTTCGGTGGCGCTGCTGGAGAACCTGCGCTTCAACCCGGGCGAGACCAGCAAGGACGACGCCGAGCGCGGCGCCTTCGCCGAGCAGCTGGCGGGCCTGGCCGAGCTGTACGTCGGTGACGGCTTCGGCGCGGTGCACCGCAAGCACGCCTCGGTCTACGACCTGCCGGCCCGGCTGCCGCACGCCGCGGGTCTGCTGATCGCCACCGAGGTCGGCGTGCTGAAGAAGCTCACCGAGGACGTGGCCCGCCCGTACGCGGTGGTCCTCGGCGGTGCCAAGGTCTCCGACAAGCTGGGCGTGATCGACCACCTGCTGGACCGCGCCGACCGCATCCTGATCGGCGGCGGCATGCTCTTCACGTTCCTCAAGGCCCAGGGCCACGAGGTCGGCAAGAGCCTGGTGCAGGAGGGCCAGCTCGACACCGTCGCGGAGTACCTGGAGCGTGCGAAGGCCAAGGGCGTGGAGTTCGTGCTGCCCCTGGACATCGTGGCCGCGCCGTCCTTTCCCGACCTGAAGAACCCGGTCGCCGGCAACCCCGTGACCGTTTCCGTCGACGCCTTCCCCGGCGACCTGATGGGCCTGGACATCGGTCCGGAGTCCCGCAAGCTCTTCGCCTCGAAGCTCGCCGACGCGGCGACCGTCTTCTGGAACGGCCCGATGGGCGTCTTCGAGCACCCCGACTACGCCGAGGGCACCCGCGCGGTCGCCCAGGCGCTGCTCGACAGCCCAGCGTTCACCGTGGTCGGCGGCGGCGACTCCGCCGCGGCCGTCCGCATCCTGGGCTTCGACGAGAACGCATTCGGCCACATCTCGACCGGTGGCGGCGCGAGCCTCGAGTACCTCGAGGGCAAGACGCTCCCCGGCCTCGCCGCACTGGAGGACTGATCCGATGAGCACGCGCACGCCGATCATGGCGGGCAACTGGAAGATGAACCTCAACCACCTCGAGGCCATCCACCACGTCCAGAAGCTCGCCTTCTCGCTCAACGACAAGGACTACGACGCCGTCGAGGCCGTCGTACTGCCGCCCTACACCGACCTCCGGGGCGTCCAGACCCTGATCGAGGCCGACAAGCTGAAGATCAAGTACGGCGCCCAGGACCTGTCGGCGCACGACTCCGGCGCCTACACGGGTGAGATCTCCGGCCCGATGCTGGCCAAGCTGAAGTGCTCGTACGTGGTCATCGGCCACTCGGAGCGCCGGCAGTACCACCACGAGACCGACGAGCAGGTGAACGCCAAGGTCAAGGCGGCGTTCCGGTACGAGCTGACGCCGATCGTCTGCGTCGGCGAGGGCCTGGACGTCCGCAAGGCCGGCGAGCAGGTGACCTTCACCCTCGCCCAGGTCGACGGTGCCCTGAAGGACGTCCCGGCCGAGCAGGCCGCGACCCTGGTCATCGCCTACGAGCCGGTGTGGGCCATCGGCACCGGTGAGGTCGCCACCCCCGACGACGCCCAGGAGGTCTGCGGGGCGATCCGCGGCCGGCTGGCCGAGCTGTACGGCCAGGAGGTGGCCGACGCGGTCCGCATCCAGTACGGCGGCTCGGTCAAGGCCGGCAACATCGCGGCGATCATGGCGCAGCCGGACGTGGACGGCGCCCTGGTCGGCGGTGCGGCGCTGGACCCGGAGGAGTTCGTCAAGATCATCCGGTTCCGCGACCAGTAAGTTCCGGGGCAGTAGGCTGTCGGGCCCTGCCCGAAGTACTCTGTCGGGGGTCGGAGCGCTGCGCAGCAGCGGCCCGGCCCCCGCGTCGTCCAAGGTCACCGAGAGAGTTGGTCCAGCTGTGGTCATCGGGTTCTCCATCGCCCTCATCATCTTCAGCCTGCTGCTGTTGCTGCTCGTGCTGATGCACAAGGGCAAGGGCGGCGGTCTGTCCGACATGTTCGGCGGCGGCATGCAGTCGTCCGTCGGCGGTTCCTCGGTGGCCGAGCGCAACCTCGACCGGATCACCGTCGTGATCGGTCTGCTGTGGTTTGCCTGCATTGTCGCCCTCGGCCTTCTGTTGAAGTTCCAGAAGTGACCGAGTCCCCGGCTTCCGGGGAGAACTGACGCCTCGTCGTCGGCGCGACTTATCATGGGAGGGCGTCATGGGATACGGTGCCCTTTCCCCGCAGGCGCGGGGGTGAACCGGTCTCCGTAAACTGGGCGACCTCGCAGCACCATCACGCAGGGAGTTACGACCGTGGCAAGTGGCAACGCGATCCGTGGTAGTCGGGTCGGGGCGGGGCCGATGGGAGAGGCCGAGCGGGGCGAGTCCGCGCCGCGCCTGCGCATCTCCTTCTGGTGCTCCAACGGGCACGAGACCCGGCCGAGTTTCGCGAGCGACGCGCAGATCCCCGAGACCTGGGACTGCCCGCGCTGCGGCTTCCCGGCCGGTCAGGACGAGGAGAACCCGCCGGCTCCGCCGCGCACCGAGCCGTACAAGACGCACCTGGCGTACGTACGGGAGCGGCGCAGCGCGGCCGACGGCGAGGCGATCCTCGCCGAGGCGCTGGCCAAGCTGCGCGGCGAGATCTGAGCCGTACCGGCTGAAGCTCCGCGGGGGCCCGGCCCGCGAGGACGCCTTCTTTCGCGGACCGGGCCTGTCGCGTCCCTCCGGTGCGTAACCGGAACGTATACTCCGTGTCGTGTCTCTGGTGATCGGCATCGATGCGGGCGGAACCCGGACGCGCGCCTACCTGGCCGAGGCGGCGCCCGACGGCGTGGTGCTCGGCGAGGGTGAGGGTGGGCCCGGCAACGCGATGACCGTCGAACGCGTGGCGCTGACGCAGCACCTCGCGGACGCCATCCGCGGCGCGGTCCCGGAGGACCGCAGAGGCGAGGTCACGACCGTCGTGGGCGGCTTCGCCGGCGCGGCCCTCGGGACCGGCCCCGAGACGGGTCATGAACTGGCCACCTCCTGTCTGCGGGCGGCGCTCGACAGCCACGGTGTCGGCGCGCCGCACGTGACGGTCTGCGGCGACATCGAGGTCGCCTTCGCCTCCGCGCCGGGCACCCCGGCCGACGGACTGGCGCTGGTCGCCGGTACCGGGGCCGTGGCCGCGCGCATCGAGAAGCGCAACCAGACGCTCGTCGCGGACGGCAACGGCTGGCTGGTCGGCGACGAGGGCAGCGGCTTCTGGCTCGGCCGCGAGGTGATGAGGGCCGCCCTGCGGGCGCTGGACGGGCGCGGACCGTGGACGATCCTGGTCGAGGGCGTGCTCGCCCACTACATGGGCTCACCCGGAGGACCGTACCTCGCGCAGGAGCGCCCCGGCGGCCAGGAGTGCCACGTGCTGCGGAACCGTCTGGTGCCGCTGGTGTACGCCGAACCCCCGGTCAGGCTGGCCCGGTTGAGCCCGCTCGCCGTCGCGGCCGACCGGGACGGCGACGAGGTCGCCGCGACCCTGCTGGACGACGCCGCCGACGAACTCGCCGCGACCGTCGTCGCGTTGGACCCCCGCCCCGGTGAACCCCTGGTCGTCACCGGCGGACTGCTGGGGCCGACGGGTCCGCTGCTCGGCCGCGTCGTGGCCCGTGCCGAGGAGATGGAACTGGACGTCATGCCGGTGCGCGACGGTGGCGCGGGAGCGCTGGCGCTGGCCCGGCTGCGGGTCGACGGGGACTGAGCGGGAGCGAACCGGGCGGTCCGGACGCACCCGAGGGGACGCACCCGACGGGCGGCCCCGACAGGACGCCCCCGCCAGGGGATTGACGTGGACTAGACCTCTCGTCCATCGTTTCGGAGGAGCACCCACCGGATCACTGGACTCAGGGGGAATCGGCCATGGCCGACGACGTGACGACCACCGCCGCACGCTTCGCCGACGAGGCGAGGACGGTCATCGACCGCGTGGTCGCCGCCAACAAGGACTCCGTCGCCGCCGCCGCCCGGCTGCTCGCCGACTGCGTCGCCGCGGACGGCATCGTCCAGGCCTTCGGGACCGGCCACTCGCAGGCCACGGCACTGGAGATCGCCGGACGCGCCGGCGGGCTGATCCCCACCAACCGCATCGGCCTGTCGGACCTGGTGGTCCGCGGTGGCGAGGACCTCTCGGTGCTCTCCGACCCGCTGCTGGAGCGGTCGCCCGGGCTCGGCAAGCGGCTGTACGAACTGGCCGCCCCCCACCCGCGGGACGTCTTCGTCGTGATCTCCAACTCGGGCGTCAACAACTCGATCGTCGACTTCGCCCTCCACGCGAAGGAGGCGGGCCATCCGCTGATCGCCCTGACCTCGCTGCAGCACACCCGTTCCGTCCCGGCGCTGCACGCGTCCGGCAAGAGGCTCGCCGACCTCGCCGACGTCGTCCTGGACAACGGCGCGCCGACCGGTGACGCCCTGCTGCCGCTGCCCGACGGCGGTTCGCTGTGCGGGATCTCGACGATCACCTCGGCCATGCTCGTCCAGATGACCGTCGCCGAGGCCGTGGGCCTGATGACCGCCGAGGGCCACCAGGCGCCGGTGTACGTCTCGGCCAACGTCCCCGGCGGCTTCGAGCGCAACCTCGTCCTGGAGCGCCACTACGGGGAGCGACTGCACCGCGGAGGGTTCTGACCTGCGGCCGAGCAGCGTTGTCAGTGGCCCCCGCTACGGTCTGTGACGAAGGTCGAGGACCGGTGAGCGGGGGTTTCCATGAGCGTCGGCATCGCGTACGACATCGAGCGCGCGCCCGGGTGGCGGGGCGGGTTCGGGCGGCTGTGGACGGCCGCGGCGGTCTCGCGGTTCGGTGACGGGCTGCGGGCGGCGGCGCTGCCGCTGCTCGCCGTGGGGCTGACCGACTCCCCGCTGCTGGTCTCGCTCGTCACCGCCGCGGGCTTCGTCCCCTGGATCCTGTTCGGGCTGCTCGGCGGCGCGGTGGCCGACCGGGTGGACCAGCGTCGCGCCATGTGGGCCGTGGACGCCGTGCGGGGCGGGCTCACGGCCGCCTTCGCGCTCGCCGTGTGGCTGGACCGGGCGGGCATCGTGCTGCTGCTCGTCCTGGCGTTCGCGCTGACCACGCTGCAGACCCTCTTCGACAACGCCGCGACCTCGCTGCTGCCCGCGGTCGTGCCCTCCCGGTCCCTGGGCCGCGCCAACGCCCGGCTGATGACCGCCCAGACCATGGCCGCGACCTTCCTCGCCGCGCCCTTGGTGCCGGTGCTCTTCGGCGTCACTGCGGCGCTGCCGTTCGGGGTGGACGCCCTGACCTACGCGGCCGCCGCCGTGCTGGTCGCCTCGCTGCGGGTGCCCCCGCCCGAACGGGCGGTGCGGCCCGCCGGCCGCACCCTGCGGCAGGACATCGCCGAGGGGATACGCGTGTTGTGGCGGGACCGGGTGCTGCGGGCGCTGTGCACCGCCAACACCGTGGTCAACGTGGGCATCGGCGCCCTGGTGGCGACCCTCGTCCTGCACGTCACCGGCTGGCTCCACGCGGGGCACGCGGGGTACGCCGTCGTGCTGGTCGCGTACGGGGCGGGCAGCGTGGCCGGGGGAGCGGCCGCCGGACGGCTCTCGGCGGTGCTGGGCGGCCGCGTCAGGAGCCTCGCGCCGGGGCTGGCGCTCCAGGCCGGCTGCCTGGTCCTGGCCGGCAGCGTGCGCTCCCTGGCGGTGACCGCGGCCGCGCTGGCCGTCTTCGGCGCCCTCGGCACGGTGTGGAACGTCAACGAGACCACCCTGATGCAGCAGCGCACACCCGAGAAGTTGCTGGGCCGGGTGAGCGCGGCCATGCGCACCCTGGGAGTCGCCGGGGCCCCGCTCGGTGCCCTGCTGGGCGGCGCCGCGGCGCAGATCCTCGGGCCCAACACCCCGTTGCTGCTCGCGGCGGCTCTGGTGGGCTGCGCGTTGCCGGTTCTTCGTCCGATCGTCACCACGCCAGACGGCGGACGTGAAACAACGGCGCGCAGGTAATCAACTAGTTTGGACCTGCAGCAGGAGGACGAGGAGAAGTGGACTGATGTCCGATACCAACACGCAGGGCCGAACCCGTCTCGACCAGCGGCCCGAGTGGCACGCGCTCGCCGAGCACCGCGAGGAGCTGGGCGCGACCCACCTGCGGGAGCTGTTCGACGCCGACCCGGACCGCGCCCGGCGCTACACCGTGCAGGTCGGCGATCTCCATCTGGACTACTCCAAGCACCTGGTGACCGATGAGACACTGCGTCTGCTGCGCGACCTCGCGGCGGCCACCGGTGTCGCGGCGCTGCGGGACGCCATGTTCCGCGGCGAGAAGATCAACGTCACCGAGGACCGCGCGGTGCTGCACACCGCGCTGCGCGCCCCGCAGTCGGCCGACGTCACGGTCGACGGCGTCAACGTCGTGCCCGGCGTCCACCACGTGCTCACCCGGATGGGGAGCTTCGCCCACTCCGTGCGCACGGGCAAGTGGGTCGGCTCGACCGGACGCCGCATCAAGAACGTGGTGAACATCGGCATCGGCGGTTCCGACCTGGGCCCGGCGATGGCCTACGAGGTGTTGCGCGCGTACACCGACCGCGAGCTCACCTTCCGGTTCGTCTCCAACGTGGACGGCGCCGACCTCCATGAGGCGCTGCACGACCTGGACCCCGCCGAGACGCTGTTCATCGTCGCGTCCAAGACGTTCACCACCATCGAGACCATCACCAACGCCACCTCGGCGCGTGAGTGGCTGCTCGACGGGCTCGGCGCCGACGAGAACGCGGTGCGCTTCCACTTCGTGGCCGTGTCCACGAACGCGGCGGAGGTCTCCAAGTTCGGCATCGACACCGACAACATGTTCGAGTTCTGGGACTGGGTCGGCGGCCGCTACTCGTACCCGTCCGCGATCGGGCTCTCGCTGATGATCGCCATCGGCGAGGAGCAGTTCCGGGAGATGCTGGCCGGCTTCCACCTGGTCGACGAGCACTTCCGCACCGCCCCTCCGGAGGCCAACGCGCCGCTGCTGATGGGGCTGCTGGGCGTCTGGTACGGCCAGTTCTTCGACGCGCAGGCGCACGCGGTCCTGCCGTACAGCCACTACCTGTCGAAGTTCACGGCCTACCTGCAGCAGCTCGACATGGAGTCCAACGGCAAGTACGTCGACCGCGAGGGGCGGCCCGTCGACTGGCAGACCGGGCCGGTCGTATGGGGCACACCGGGCACCAACGGGCAGCACGCCTACTACCAGTTGCTGCACCAGGGCACGAAGTTCATCCCGGCGGACTTCATCGGCTTCGCCAACCCGGTCGACGACCTGGAACCGGCCTTCGCCGCACAGCACGACCTGCTGATGGCCAACTTCTTCGCCCAGACCCAGGCGCTGGCCTTCGGCAAGACCAGCGAGGAGGTCCGCGCCGAGGGCGTCCCGGAGGCGCAGGTCCCGCACCGCACCTTCCGCGGCAACCACCCGACGACGACTGTCCTCGCCAAGGAGCTGACCCCCTCCGTGCTGGGCCAGTTGGTGGCGCTGTACGAGCACAAGGTCTTCGTGCAGGGCGCGGTCTGGAACATCGACTCCTTCGACCAGTGGGGCGTCGAGCTCGGCAAGGTCCTCGCCAAGCGCGTGGAGCCCGCCCTGACCGAGGGCGCCGAGGTGGCCGGTCTGGACGCGTCCTCGAAGGCCCTCGTGGCCACCTACCGGTCGCTGCGCGGCCGCTGAGTCTCACAGCGCACGGCGCACGAAGGAAGAAGCCGCCGGGCGGGCTCCGAGGAGCCCGCCCGGCGGCTTCTTCCTGTGCGGCGTCCCGCGCCGGTCACCGCCTCACGGGGAGGACGGCGGGTACAGCTGCGGGGGCAGCTTCGCCGCGGCCGTACGGTCCAGCAGCCACAGCGTGCGGGCCCGCCCGTGCGCACCGGCCGCCGGCGCCTGGATCTCACCGGGCCCGGACAGGGCGATGGCCACGGCGCCCGCCTTGTCCTCGCCCGCTGCCAGCAGCCAGACCTCGCGGGCGGCGCGGATGGCGGGCAGGGTGAGCGAGATCCGGGTCGGTGGCGGCTTGGGGGAGCCGTGCACGCCCACGACGGTGCGCTCGGTCTCGCGGACCCCCGGGTGCCCGGGGAACAGCGAGGCCACATGGGTGTCCGGCCCCACGCCGAGCATCAGCACGTCGAAGGAGGGCACCGGACCGTGGTCCTCGGGACCGGCGGCCTCCGCCAGTTCCTGCGCGTAGGCCTCGGCGGCGGCGTCCGCGTCGTTGCCTAGCGGCCCGTCCGAGGACGGCATGGCGTGCACCCGCGCCGGGTCGACCGGAACGGCGTCGAGCAGCGCCTCGCGGGCCTGGGTCTCGTTGCGCTCCGGGTCGCCCGAGGGCAGGAACCGCTCGTCGCCCCACCACAGGTCCAGCCGCGCCCAGTCCACCGCGTCCCGGGCCGGCGAGGCGGCCAGGGCGGCGAGCAGGGCGTTGCCGTTGCGTCCGCCGGTCAGCACCACCGAGGCGGAGCCGCGGGCGGCCTGGGCGTCCACGATCTTCGTGATCAGCCGGGCCGCGGCGGCCTGCGCCATCAGTTCCTTGTCCCGGTGGACGACCACCTGCGGTGCGGTCATTGTGCGGCCGCCTTCTTGCCGGAGCCGCCGTCCTGGCCCGCTCCCGCGGCCGCGGCGGCGGGCTCGGCCGTCTCCTCGGCGCGTGAGAGCTGGTCCACGCCGAACTTGACGGCCGCCGCGTACGCCTCGTCGGGGTCGAGCCGGCGCAGCTCCTCCGCGATCAGGTCCGAGGTCAGCCGCCGCTGCAGCGCCACGTGCCGGTCGGGCTGGCCGGGGATGGCCAGTTCGGCCAGCGAGCCGGTCGGCCGGTCCAGGCAGATCTCGCCGTCCGCGGTCGCCAGCCGTACGGCGGTGATGCCGGGGCCGTCGGAGACCTTCCGCCGCACGGGTACACCCAGCCGCCGGGCGAGCCACAGCCCGAGCAGCTCCGTGCTCGGGTTGTACGCCTCGCCCTCGACGACGGCGCCCTTGACCGCGGCCTGCTTCTGGTCCAGGGCCGCGGCCAGCACGCTGCGCCACGGGGTGATCCGGGTCCAGGCGAGGTCGGTGTCGCCGGGGGTGTACGACGCGGCGCGCACCCCCAGGGCGGCGACCGGGTCCTCGGTGGCCGCCGCGTCGGTGATCCGGCGTGCCGCGAGCCGGCCCAGCAGGTCCTCGGCGGGATTGGCGGGCGCGTCCTCGGGCCACCACACGACGACGGGGGCGTCGGGCAGCAGCAGCGGGAGCACGACGCTCTCGGCGTGGTCGGCGAGTTCGCCGTGCAGGCGGAGCAGGACGATCTCGCCGGTGCCGGACTCGCCGCCGACGCGCACCTCGGCGTCGAGGCGGGCGTTGCGCCGGTCGCGGGGGGAGCGTCCGGGGCGCTTGATGACGACCAGGATGCGCGAGGGGTGCTCGCGGGAGGCGTCGGAGGCGGCCTTGAGGGCGTCGTAGTGGTTGCCCTCGTCGGTGACGATGACGAGGGTGAGCACCATGCCGACCGCGGGGCTGCCGATGGCCCTGCGGGCCTTGATCAGCGCCGAATTGATCTTGCTCGAGGTGGTCTCGGTCAGGTCGATGTTCATGGCCGGCGCCAGCTCCTGCCGTCTCGTGCGAGCATCTCGTCCGCCGCCTTGGGACCCCAGGTGCCCGCGGTGTACTGCTCGGGCTTGCCGTGCCGGTCCCAGTACTCCTCGATCGGGTCCAGGATCCGCCAGGACTCCTCGACCTCCTGGTGCCGGGGGAAGAGGTTGGCGTCGCCGAGCAGGACGTCCAGGATCAGCCGCTCGTAGGCCTCCGGGCTGGACTCGGTGAAGGACTCGCCGTAGGCGAAGTCCATCGTCACGTCCCGGATCTCCATCGAGGTGCCCGGCACCTTGGAACCGAACCTGATGGTGATGCCCTCGTCCGGCTGGACCCGGATGACCAGGGCGTTCTGCCCCAGCTCCTCGGTCGCGGTGTTGTCGAACGGGGAGTGCGGGGCGCGCTGGAAGACGACCGCGATCTCGGTGACGCGGCGGCCCAGGCGCTTGCCGGCGCGCAGGTAGAACGGGACGCCCGCCCAGCGGCGGTTGTCGATGGCCAGCTTGATCGCGGCGTAGGTGTCGGTCTTGGACCCGGGGTCGATGCCCTCCTCCTCCAGGTAGCCGAGCACCTCCTCCCCGCCCTGCCAGCCGTGCGCGTACTGGCCGCGCACGGTGTGCCCGCCGAGGTCGGCCGGCAGCTTGACCGCCTGCAGCACCTTCAGCTTCTCCTGCACCAGCGACTTGGCCTCGAAGGAGGCGGGCTCCTCCATGGCGGTCAGCGCGAGCAGCTGCAGCAGGTGGTTCTGGATGACGTCGCGTGCGGCGCCGATGCCGTCGTAGTAGCCCGCGCGGCCGCCGATGCCGATGTCCTCGGCCATGGTGATCTGCACGTGGTCGACGTAGGAGCGGTTCCACAGCGGCTCGAACATCGTGTTGGCGAAGCGGAGCGCCAGGATGTTCTGGACCGTCTCCTTGCCCAGGTAGTGGTCGATCCGGAAGACGTCCTGGGAGCGGAAGACCTGGTGGACGACCTGGTTGAGCTCCTGGGCGCTGGCCAGGTCGTGGCCGAAGGGCTTCTCGATGACGGCGCGCCGCCACGAGCCCTCGGCCGGGTCGGACAGTCCGTGCTTCTTCAGCTGCTGGACCACCGACGGGAAGAACTTGGGCGGCACCGAGAGGTAGAAGGCGAAGTTGCCGCCCGTGCCGCGGGCCTTGTCGAGTTCGTCGACCGTCGCGCGCAGCTTCTCGAAGGCCTGGTCGTCACCGAAGTCGCCGGGGACGAACCGCATCCCCTCGGAGAGCTGCTGCCAGACCTCCTCGCGGAAGGGGGTGCGCGCGTGCTCCTTGACGGAGTCGTGGACGACCTGCGCGAAGTCCTCGTCCGCCCAGTCGCGGCGGGCGAAGCCGACCAGCGAGAAGCCCGGCGGCAGCAGCCCGCGGTTGGCCAGGTCGTACACGGCGGGCATCAGCTTTTTGCGTGACAGATCACCCGTGACGCCGAAGATCACCAGGCCCGACGGCCCCGCGATGCGCGGGAGCCGTCGGTCCGATGCGTCACGCAGCGGGTTGGCGCTGCTCAACGTGCTTACGCCTCCTTCGGCGCCAGGCGCTTGAGCTCGGCCTCGGTCGAGCCCAGCAGCTCGTTCCAGGACGCCGCGAACTTCTCCACGCCCTCGTCCTCCAGCAGCTGGACGACGTCGTCGTACGAGATGCCGAGCGCGCCGATCGCGTCCAGCTCGGCCCGGGCCTGCTCGTACGTGCCGCGGATGGTGTCGCCGGTGACCTCGCCGTGGTCGGCCACCGCGTCCAGCGTGGCCTCGGGCATGGTGTTGACGATGCCCGGGGCGACCAGCTCGGTCACGTACAGGGTGTCCGGGTAGGCCGGGTCCTTCACGCCGGTGGAGGCCCACAGCGGGCGCTGCTTGTGCGCGCCCTCGTGCTCCAGCGCCCGCCAGCGGTCGGAGGAGAAGACCTCCTCGTACGCCTGGTAGGCCAGCCGGGCGTTCGCGACGGCGGCCTTGCCCTTGAGGGCCTTGGCCTCGTCGCTGCCCAGCTTCTCCAGGCGCTTGTCGATCTCGGTGTCCACGCGCGACACGAAGAAGGAGGCCACCGAGCGGATCAGGGAGATGTCCAGGCCCGCGGCCCGGGCCTTCTCCAGGCCCGCCAGGTAGGCGTCCATGACCTCGCGGTAGCGCTCCAGCGAGAAGATCAGCGTGACGTTGACGCTGATGCCCCGGCCGATCACCTCGGTGATGGCCGGCAGGCCCGCCTTGGTCGCCGGGATCTTGATCAGGGTGTTGGGCCGGTCCACCAGCCAGGCCAGCTGCTTGGCCTCGGCGACGGTGGCGACGGTGTTGTGGGCCAGACGCGGGTCCACCTCGATGGACACCCGGCCGTCCTGGCCGCCACTGGCGTCGTACAGCGGGCGCAGCACGTCGGCGGCGTCGCGCACGTCCGCGGTGGTGATCATCCGCAGCGCCTCGTCCACCGTCAGCTTCCGGGCGGCGAGGTCGGCGAGCTGCTGCTCGTAGCCGTCACCGCCGGCGATGGCCTTCTGGAAGATCGACGGGTTGGTGGTGACACCGACCACGTGGCTCTGGTCCATGAGCTCGGCCAGGTTGCCGGAGGTGATCCGCTTGCGGGACAGGTCGTCGAGCCAGATCGCCACGCCCTCGTCGGAGAGGCGCTTGAGTGCGTCTGTCATGGGTTCTGCATCTCCTCGGTACGTCGTATGCGTCTGTGCGTCAGCGAGCGGCGGCGGCGAGCGAGTCGCGCGCGGCGACGGCCACGGCCTCTGCGGTCAGACCGAACTCGCGGTAGAGGACCTTGTAATCGGCGCTTGCCCCGAAGTGCTCCAGGGACACAATCCGGCCCGCGTCGCCGACGAAGCGGTGCCAGGTCAGCCCGATACCGGCCTCGACGGCGACCCTCGCCCGCACGTTCGGCGGGATGACGCTGTCGCGGTACGCCTGGTCCTGCTCCTCGAACCACTCCACGGACGGCATGGAGACCACGCGCGCCGGGATGCCGTCGGCCTGCAGCGCCTCGCGGGCCTCGACGGCCAGCTGCACCTCGGAACCGGTGGCGATCAGGATGACCTGCGGCTGGCCGCCCTCGGCGTCGAACAGCACGTAGCCGCCCTTGGCCGCGTTCTCGTCGGCCGGGTAGGTGGGCACGTTCTGCCGGGTCAGCGCCACGCCGTGCGGCGCGGGCTTGGCGGTGTGGCGGCGCATGATCTCCGCCCAGGCGATCGCCGTCTCGTTGGCGTCGGCCGGCCGGACCACGTTCAGGCCGGGGATGGCGCGCAGCGCCGCCAGGTGCTCGATCGGCTGGTGGGTCGGGCCGTCCTCGCCGAGGCCGATGGAGTCGTGCGTCCACACGTAGGACACCGGCAGCTTCATCAGCGCGGCCAGGCGCACGGCCGGGCGCATGTAGTCGGAGAACACCAGGAAGGTGCCGCCGTAGACGCGGGTGTTGCCGTGCAGCGCGATGCCGTTCATCGTCGAGCCCATGGCGTGCTCGCGGATGCCGAAGTGCACGGTGCGGCCGTACGGGCTCGCCTCCGGCAGCGGGTTGTCCGCCGGGAGGAACGAGGACGAGGCGTCGATGGTGGTGAGGTTCGAGCCGGCCAGGTCGGCGGAGCCGCCCCACAGCTCGGGGATCACACCGCCCAGCGCCTTCAGCACCTCACCGGAGGCCTTGCGGGTGGCGACGTCCTTGCCCGCGGGGAACTCCGGGACGACGTCCTCCCAGCCGGCCGGGAGCTCGCCGGCGTGGATGCGGTCGAAGGTCCGGGCACGCTCGGGGTTGGCGGAGCGCCACTCCTCGAACCGCTTGGTCCACTCCGCGTGGGCCTCGCGGCCGCGGTCGGCGACCTTGCGCGCGTGCGCCAGCACCTCGGTGGCGACCTCGAAGCTCTGCTCCGGGTCGAAGCCCAGCACCTTCTTGGTGGCCGCGACCTCGGCGTCGCCCAGCGCCGAGCCGTGGGCGGCCTCGGTGTTCTGGGCGTTCGGGGCGGGCCAGGCGATGATCGTGCGGGCCGCGATGATCGACGGGCGGTCGGTGACGGCGCGGGCCTCGTCGAAGGCGGCGTACAGGGCCCGGACGTCGAAGTCGCCCGACGGCTCCTGCTCGATGCGCTGCACGTGCCAGCCGTAGGCCTCGTAGCGCTTGAGCACGTCCTCGGAGAAGGCGGTCGCGGTGTCGCCCTCGATCGAGATGTGGTTGTCGTCGTACAGCGCGATCAGGTTGCCCAGCTTCTGGTGGCCGGCCAGCGAGGACGCCTCGGCGGAGATGCCCTCCTCCAGGTCGCCGTCGGAGACGATCGCCCAGACGGTGTGGTCGAAGACCGACTCGCCCGGCGCCGCGTCGGGGTCGAACAGGCCGCGCTCGTAGCGGGCGGCCATCGCCATGCCCACCGCGTTGGCGATGCCCTGGCCCAGCGGGCCGGTGGTGGTCTCCACACCCGTCGTGTGACCGTGCTCGGGGTGGCCCGGGGTGCGCGAGCCCCAGGTGCGGAAGGCCTTGAGGTCCTCCAGCTCCAGGCCGTAACCCGAAAGGAAGAGCTGCGTGTACAGCGTCAGGGACGTGTGACCCGGCGAGAGGACGAAGCGGTCGCGACCGGTCCACCCGGCGTCCGAGGGGTCGTGCCGCATCAGCTTCTGGAACAGCAGGTAGGCCGCGGGGGCGAGGCTCATCGCCGTCCCCGGATGGCCGTTGCCGACCTTCTGCACGGCATCCATCGCCAGAACCCGGGCGGTGTCAACCGCGCGCCCGTCCAGCTCGCTCCACTCCAGCTCGGAGGTGGTCGGCTCGGTGCTCACCTGAGAGGGCTCCTCTCCACATGTATTACGCCGGTGACGAAGTGCACACCGGGCGTTGCCGAGCCTACCCCTGCACGTACGTGCACCTATTCGAGTGTGGGCTCGACGCGTGCGGCAACCGATCCCCGGGCAGCGGCATTCCCTCCCCGGCACCGGTGGTGTCACCAGCGTGCCCCGGTCAGCGTTTCTTCGCCTGTTGAACGCAGAACACCTTCAGGTTGCACCTCTCTTGCGCTATGGAGGCCAACACGTGGCACCCCCGAGCGCGGGCGGGGTATCCGCTACGTCTAAAGTGGCGTGGTACGCGCAAGCGGAGCCGCTTGCTGGACTTTTCGTCAGGGGTGTTCGTGACGGCCGTCGAATCCCGGCCCGCCGGAGCCATCGGGTCGAGCCACCGCCACCGGCCGTTCGGTGCCCGTGTGATGGCGTTCGTGGCGCTGACCAAGCCGCGCATCATCGAGCTGCTGCTCATCACGACGGTTCCGGTGATGTTCCTGGCGGCGGGCGGCGTCCCCGACCTCTGGCTGGTCGCGGTGACGATGATCGGCGGCTACATGTCGGCCGGCGGCGCGAACGCCCTCAACATGTACATCGACCGCGACATCGACGCGCTGATGCACCGCACGGAGCAGCGCCCGCTGGTCACCGGCATGGTCGCGCCGTGGGAGTGCCTGGTCTTCGGCATCACGCTTTCGGTGGTTTCCACCGCGTGGTTCTGGGTGCTCGTCAACCCGCTGTCGGCGGCGCTGTCCCTGGCCGCCATCCTCTACTACGTCTTCGTCTACACCCTCGGCCTCAAGCGCCGTACCGCCCAGAACATCGTGTGGGGCGGCATCGCCGGCTGCATGCAGGTGCTCATCGGCTGGTCGGCGGTGCGCAACGAGGTGGCGTGGGCGCCGTTCGTCCTCTTCCTCGTCCTCTTCTTCTGGACGCCGCCGCACTACTGGCCGCTGTCGATGAAGGTGAAGGACGACTACGCGCGCGTGGGCGTGCCCATGCTCCCGGTCGTCGCGGGCAACGTCGTGGTGGGCCGGCAGATCGTCATCTACAGCTGGGTGATGGTGCTGGTCTCGCTCACCCTGTGGTGGCCGCTCGGCGCGGCGGGCTGGTTCTACGCGGCCGCCGCCGTGCTGCTGGGCGCCTTCTGGCTGGTCGAGGCGCACGCCCTGTACGCACGGGCGAAGGCCGGTGTGGTCGGAGCCAAGCTCAAGGAGATGCGGCTCTTCCACTGGTCCATCACCTACGCGACGCTGCTGTTCGTCGCCGTCGCCGTGGACCCCTTCCTGCGCTGATTACCCGCGGGTAGCATTCTGTCCATGGCAGAGACCCAGGAAGCAGTCACCCAGGCCGCGGACCGCCGGGCCGCGGCCCGCGCGGAGCGCCGCGCCGCCCGCCTGGCGAAGCAGATCACCGCGTTCGCCAAGAGCCACGGCGGCGGCGCCGAGGGCCAGATCGCGTACATCGGCGAGGCCGGTACCCGCATCGTGCTCGTCGGCGAGAACGGCGAGTGGGGCGACCTGGTGGCCCCCACCTACGACATCGCCCGCAGCGCCGTCGAACGCTCCGGCATCACCGTGCACGAGTCCTTCGACGGCGAACTCGCGGCCAAGGTGCGCACCGGCCGCTACGAGTGGTCGCGGATGGCCGGGATCCAGATCGGCGGCCCCGCCAACACCTGACGCCGGGCCCGCCTGTGAGGACCATGGGAGGAGTGGTCCTGTTGACGGGTGGGACGAGGAGGCGTCGGTGGACACCGAGGAACGCGACGAGCGGCGGCTGACGGCCCGCCGGGAAGCGGCGCGGCTGTCCGCGGAGGGCGTGCGCGCCGTCGCCGTCAGCTGGGTCGACAACGCGGGCATCAGCAGGGCCAAGACGGTGCCGACCGCCCGGCTGCCGCAGGCCGCGCACCGCGGGGTGGGCATGTCGCCGGTCTTCGACGTCTTCACCTCCGACGACTCCATCACCTCCTCCCCGCTCATCGGCGGTCCCGACGGCGACCTGCGGCTCTTCCCCGACCTGGACCGCCTGACCGTGCTGGCCGCCCGGCCCGGCTGGGCCTGGGCCCCGGCCGACCGCTACGACCAGGACGGCCGTCCGCACCCCGGCTGCCAGCGGCTGTTCGCCCGGCGCATGACGGAGCGCGCCGCGGGCCGCGGCCTGGAGCTGCGGATGGGCTTCGAGACCGAGTGGGTCGTGGTCAAGGACGACGGCAGCGGCGACTGGGCCTCCCGCGGACCGGCCTACGGGATGACCCGGGTGACCGAACTCTCGGACTACCTGCTCGACCTCCACGACGCCCTCGCCACCCAGCGCGTCGAGGTCCTCCAGGTGCACCCCGAGTACGCGCCCGGCCAGTTCGAGGTCTCCACCGCGCCCGCCGAACCGGTCCGCGCCGCGGACGAGGTCGTCCTCGTCCGCGAGACCGTACGGGCGGTCAGCGCCGCCCACGGCCTGCGCGCCTCCTTCGCCCCGGCCGTCGTCGCCGGGCAGGTCGGAAACGGCTGCCACCTGCACCTGAGCCTGAGCGAACACGGACACAACCTGCACCGCGACCCCACCGCCCCGTACGGCCTGGCACCCACGGCGAACACCTTCCTGGCCGGCGTGCTCGACGCCCTGCCCGCCCTGTGCGCCATCGGCGCCCCCTCCCCGGCCAGCTACCTGCGGCTCGTCCCCTCCCGCTGGGCCGGGGCGCACCGCTGCTGGGGCGTGGAGAACCGGGAGGCGGCGCTGCGCCTGGTGCCGGGCGAGGCCGACGACCCCGACGGCGGCCACGCCGAGCTCAAGCCCTTCGACGCCGCCGCCAACCCCTACCTGCTGGTCGGCTCCGTCATCGCGGCGGGCCTGGCCGGCCTGCGCGACGGCGGGGGGACGCTGCCGCCTCCGGTCAGCGGCGACCCGGCCGGGCGCGGCGAGCAGAAGCGGCTGCCGACCTCGCTCGGCGAGGCCCTGTCGCACCTGGTGCGCAGCACCGCGCTGAAGGAGGCCCTGGGCGAGGCGCTGTTCGGCGCGGTGGTCGCGGTGCGGCGCGCCGAGTCCGAGGCCCTGGCCGAGTACGGTCCCGCCGAGCTCGCGGAGGCCACCCGGTGGCGCTGGTGATCGAGCTTCCGCCGCTGGTCGACCACCACTGCCACGGCGTCGTCCGCGGGGAGCTCGGCATCGCGGCCTTCGAGACGTATCTCACCGAGTCCGACACGCCCGCCGCGCCCGGCACCAGCTTCTTCGACACCCAGACCGGCTTCGCCGTCCGCCGCTGGTGCCCGCCGCTGCTCGGTCTGGAGCCGCACTGCCCGCCCGCGGGCTACCTCGCGCGGCGCCGCGAGCTCGGGACGTACGAGAGCACGCGCCGGCTGCTGCGGGGCAGCGGCATCGGTACGTACGTCGTCGACACCGGACTGCCCGGGGACCTCACGACGCCCGCGGAACTCGCCGCGGCCGGCGGGGGAGCGCAGCGGGAGATCGTCCGGCTGGAGCGGCTCGCCGAGGACGTCGCCGGGGCCTGCGACTCGGCCGGAGAACTGGTCGAGGGCATCGCCGGGGCCGTCCACACCGCCGCGCGCACCGCAGCCGGCTTCAAGTCGATCGCCGCCTACCGCCACGGCCTGGGCCTCGCCCCGGAGCCGCCCGCGCCCGGCGAGGTCCGGCACGCGGCGGGGGCGTGGCTGGAGGCGCGCCAAGCAGGCCGCGACCGGCTCGGCGACCCCGTACTGCTGCGGCACCTGCTGTGGACGGCCGTCACGACCGGGCTGCCGCTGCAACTGCACACCGGCTTCGGCGACCCGGACCTGCGGCTCGACCACGCCGACCCGGCGCTGCTGACGGACTTCGCCCGGGCGACGGCGGGGACCGGGACCGATCTGGTGCTGCTGCACTGCTACCCGTACCACCGTCAGGCCGCCTACCTGGCGAACGTCTTCGCGCACGTGTACGCGGACGTCGGCCTCGCCCTCACCCATGTGGGGGCGCGGGCGGGGGCGGTCCTGGCGGAGTTCCTGGAGCTGGCGCCGTTCGGGAAGCTGCTGTTCTCGACGGACGCCTACGGGCTGCCCGAGCTGTACGTCACCGGTGCCGAGGCCTTCCGCGGCGCGGTGCGCGAGGTGCTGGGCGGCTGGGTCGCGGACGGTGCCTGGTCGGCGGCGGACGCCCGGCGCGTCGCGGCCATGGTGGCGGCGGACAACGCGCGACGGGTGTACGGGCTCCCCTGAGCGGGCGTGGGGGCGGTGGGGTGACGTCGTCTGCCCCGCCGTCTCGCGCCCTTCGGGCGCAAAGATCCCGGCTGCGGCAGGGAGGGTGGGCGGCCGGGGCAGGTCGGCAGCGTGCGGGTGGATACCGGGCTGGGGTTCAGGCGCCGGAGCGGGTTGCCTTTCCGGTGGCCTGGGTCTCGTTGCCGTCCGCGGGTATAGATGGCCGGTTGCCACGCCTACTGCCGGTGGTGGGCGCGCCCGATGTCGGATCGGGAAGCACCCGCAGACGCGGGTTACGGCAGGCGCCACCCACGGAGGCTGGGCGTGGTCACCGGCCATCTGCACCGGCGGACGGCAACGAGACCTCCGCCGAGGGAGAGGCACCCCGCTCCGGCGCCTGAACCCCGGCCGCCCACCGGGCCGCAGACTGCCGACCGACCCCGGACCGACACCCTCCCTGCCGCAGCCGGCATCTTTGCGCCCGAAGGGCGCGAGACGGCGCGACAGCCGAGCAACCGGCGCGGCCCCCACCGGCCCGACGCCACCGGGCAGGCCGCTACGCAGCCGGCGCAGGCTCCGGGGCCGAGGACGGGACGGGCAGCGCGAGCTGTTCCTCGCCGGGCTCCGCCTCCGGCCGCTCGCGCATCGACAGCAGCACCCGCAGCACCGCGATCCACACCAGCGTCGAGCCGAGCATGTGGAGGGCCACCAGGACCTCGGGCAGCTTCGTGAAGTACTGGACGTAGCCGATGACGCCCTGCGCCAGCAGCACGACCAGCAGGTCGCGCACCCGGGCCCGCGGCCCCGCGGGCGCGTCGACGGCGCGCAGCACGAACCACAGCGCGATCGTCAGTCCGCACACCACCCACGCCAGGTCGGCGTGGAGCTGCGAGATGGTCTCCCACTTCACCGGCACGCGCGGCACGTCGCTGCTGTCGCCGGCGTGCGGCCCGGCTCCGGTCACGAGCGTGCCGACCGCGATCAGCGCCCCGGAGGCGGCGACCAGCACCCACGCCAGTTGCCTGACCGGCTTGCCGACCAGGGGGCGCGCACCGGCGTCGCCCTCGCCGGTCCGCTGCCACATCAGCAGCGCCACGGCGATCAGCGCGCTGGAGAGCAGGAAGTGCGCGGCGACGGTGTACGGGTTGAGGCCGGTCAGGACGGTGAAGCCGCCGAGCACGGCGTTGCCCATGACGACCCAGAACTGGGCCCAGCCGAGCCGGGTGAGCCCGCGCCGCCACGGCTTCACGGCCCGCGCGGCGATGATCGCCCAGCCCACGGCCGCGCACAGCACGTACGTCAGCATGCGGTTGGCGAACTCGATCACCCCGTGCACGCCCATCGCCCGGGTCGCGGTCAGGCTGTCGTCGGTGCACTTGGGCCAGGTCGGGCAGCCGAGGCCCGAACCGGTCAGCCGGACGGCACCGCCGGTCACCACGATGACGACGCTCATCACGAGCGCGGCCAGCGCGGCCCGCCGGACCGTCTCCGGGGACGGGGTCCAGCGCTGGGCGATGAAGGCCAGGGGGTTTCGCGACGCTTGGCCTGCTTGGCTGAGATTCGGCACGGCCACCATCGTAGGCGCCTCCTTGTGCAATCCTTCACGAGGGGGACACCCGGGGGAGGGGATGGGGGCCATGTCCGAGGTCGACCGGCGGAAACTGTTGTACGGCGGCGCCGCGGCGGCGCTCACGGGGATCGGCGCGGCCGCGTACTCCGCCGCCGACACACCTGCCGCCGAGGCCGTGCGGCAGCCCAGGAGCGCCACGCACCCCGGCGTGGTCGACGTCGTGGCCGACTTCGGCGCCAAGGGCGACGGCACCACCGACGACAGCAAGGCCTTCGCCGACGCCTACCGCTACGCAGAGTCACGGCTCGACGACCACACCGGCCGCACGGTGATCGACGTCCCGCCCGGCAGGTACCTGATCACCGAGCCCGGCGCGCTGCTCGACGGCGACGACCCGTCCAACGCGGCCAACGGGCTGCGCTTCCGCGGGGCGGGCCTGCGCATCAGCGAGATCGTCTTCGCGCCCCGCGAGCCCGCCGGCGCCTTCCTCTGCCGCAACGACGACATGTGGCAGAACCTCGCCTTCGAGGGCCTGCGCTTCACCTCCGGCACCCCCGGCGCCTCCTTCTTCTCCTCCTACTCCACCGGCGGCGCGGCGAACTACCGCTTCCTCGACTGCGAGTGGATGGGGGAGTGGGAGTACGGCCTCGCCCTCGACGGCACCAACACCAACTCCGAGATGCGCTGGGAGGCCTGCCGGGTGGGCGGCGCCTACCGCAGGGCCTTCCTCTACTCCGGCCTGTCCAAGCGCTCGGAGAACCCCGAACAGCAGGACCAGTTCCTCAACTACTGGTTCACCGACATGAACGTCACCTATGAGTGGGGCAACTTCCTGGAGTTCCCCTACGGCGGCTCGGTGACCTGCCGCGCCGGGAGCTACATCGTCACCGGGCGCCGCCCGGCGCCCCACCCCGACTACGGCTACGAGAGCGCGTTCTTCCGCTTCCCCCGCAAGCAGCACTTCAGTTCGGTGCAGCGCTTCCACGCCGAGGACATACGCTTCGAGCTGCGCAACGCCGACACCGTCGTGATCGACTGCGAATGGGGCGGCGGCACCGTCCACTTCAACGACTGCGACGACACGGCCAACGCGTTCAAGTCCTTCGCCCCGCAACTGCGGGCCCACCGCTACACGCTGGGCCCGCGCGGCCCGCTCGTGCGCTACGACTCCTGCCAGCTCACCGGCGCCCACCGCTACCGCACCGACGGTTCCGCCGAACTGCCCACCACCGTGCGCTACGACATGTGCCTGCTGGCCAGCCACGCTCCGGAGAGCGGCTTCCTGGCGCTCGACGAGGGCCAGGGAACCGGCTTCGCCCGCTTCGTGGACTGCGTCATTCCCACCTGAACCAGCGGGCCGCCGCGCCGAGGCCCAGCACCGCCCAGACGGCGAGGACGCCGAGGTCGCCCCACGGCATGCCCGCGCCGTGCTGCAGGACGTCCCGCAGGCCGTCCGACAGGGCGGAGATCGGCAGCAGCTCCAGCACCGAGCGCACCCCGCCCGGGAACCTGTCGAGCGGCACGATCACCCCGCCGCCCACGAGCAGCAGCAGGAAGACCAGGTTCGCGGCGGCGAGCGTGGCCTCGGCGCGCAGCGTGCCGGCCATCAGCAGCCCCAGGCCGGAGAAGGCCGCCGTGCCCAGGGCGAGCAGCAGGACCACCGCGAACGGGTTGCCGTGCGGCGACCAGCCCAGGGCGAACGCGATCACGGTCAGCAGCACGACCTGCAGGACCTCGGTGACCAGCACGGAGCCGGTCTTGGCGGTCATCAGGGCCCAGCGCGGCAGCGGGGACGCGCCGAGCCGCTTCAGCACGCCGTAGCGCCGCTCGAAGCCGGTGGCGATGGCCTGGCCGGTGAACGCGGTGGACATCACGGCCAGGGCGAGGATGCCGGGGGCGAGGAAGTCCACGGCCTTGCCGGCGCCGGTGTCGACGATGTCGACGGCGCTGAACAGGACCAGCAGCAGCGTGGGGATCACGACGGTCAGCAGCAGCTGCTCGCCGTTGCGCAGCAGCATCCGGGTCTCCAGCGCGGTCTGGGCGCCGATCATCCGGGGCAGCGGGGCCGCCCCGGGGGCCGGGGTGAAGGTGCCGGTGGCGGTCACGAACGCAGCTCCTTGCCGGTGAGCTCCAGAAAGACGTCCTCCAGGGTGCGCCGTTCGACCGCGAGGCGGTCCGGCATCACGCCGTGCTGGGCGCACCAGGAGGTGACGGTGGCCAGCATCTGCGGATCGACCTTGCCCTCGATCCGGTAGCTGCCCGGCGTGAGCTCCACCGCGGCGGAGTCGGCGGGCAGCGCCTTGAGCAGCGAGGCCAGGTCCAGGCCCGGGCGGCCGGAGAAGCGCAGGGTGTTCTCGGCGCCGCCGCGGCACAGTTCCTCGGGGGTGCCGCTCGCTATCACCCGGCCCTTGTCGATGATCGCGACGTCGTCCGCGAGCTGTTCGGCCTCGTCCATGAAGTGCGTGGTCAGGACGACGGTGACGCCGTCGGCGCGCAGCTCGCGGACCAGGTCCCAGGTGCCGCGGCGGGCCTGCGGGTCCAGTCCGGCCGTCGGCTCGTCCAGGAACACCAGCTCCGGGCGGCCCACGACGGCCATGGCGAGCGCGAGGCGCTGCTGCTGGCCGCCGGAGAGCCGCCGGTACGGGGTGCGGCCGCAGGACTCCAGGCCGAGACGCTCGATCAGCAGGGCCGGGTCGAGGGGGTCGGCGTGCAGCTTGGCGGTGTGGCGCAGCATCTCCTCGGCGCGGGCGCCGGCGTACACCCCGCCGGACTGCAGCATCACGCCGATCCGGGGCCGCAGGGCGGCCGTATCCCGTACGGGGTCGAGTCCCAGCACCCGCACCTGGCCGCCGTCGGGACGGCGGTAGCCCTCGCAGGTCTCGACCGTGGTGGTCTTCCCGGCTCCGTTGGGTCCGAGCACGGCGGCCACGGTGCCCCGGGCGACGGTCAGGTCGAGCCCGTCCACCGCGGTCTTGGCGCCGTAACGCTTGACCAGTCCCGTCACCTCGACCGCGGGGTCCATTCGCATGACGGGAAGTCTACGAACCCGCGGGGGCCGCCCCGCCGGGAGGGCGGCGCGTGGTGCCGTCGCCGCCGGTGGCGGGGGGTGCGCGGCGGCCGGGTCCGGGCGGCGGGGAAGATCGTTTCCGCAGGTCAGGTTAGGTTTCCCTAAGTGACGCAGCAGACATTCGCCTGGAGGACCGCCGCTTGCCTCTGCGAGATGAATTACGCAACACTGGTCTTGTGAAAAACGCGTCCGAGGCTCAGGAGGAGCAGACGACCGGGGAGCGGAGCACCCGCAACCGGGTCGCCCGGTCCGTCCTGGTCCACGGGCCGTCGACCGCCGCCGACCTGGCGGAACGGCTCGGGCTGACGCAGGCGGCGGTACGCCGTCACCTGGACGCGCTCGTCGCCGAGGGCATGGTCGAGCCGCGCGAGAAGCGGGTTTACGGGAACCGCGGCCGCGGCCGCCCCGCCAAGGTGTTCGCGCTGACCGACTGCGGTCGCGACGCCTTCGACCAGGCCTACGACCAGCTCGCCGCCGACGCCCTGCGCTGGATCGCCGAGTCCGCCGGAGGCGGGCAGCAGGGTGAAGCCGCGGTATCCGCCTTCGCCCGCGCCCGGGTCGCCGCGCAGGCCGAACGCTACCGCGCGGTCGTCGAGGCGGCCGGCCCCGAGGAACGCACACAGGCGCTGGCCAAGGCGCTCAGCCAGGACGGGTACGCTGCCACGACGCGTGGCGCGCCCGCCTCCGCCGGCGAGCAGCTCTGCCAGCACCACTGCCCGGTGGCCCACATCGCCGAGCAGTTCCCGCAGCTGTGCGAGGCGGAGGCAGAGGTCTTCTCCCGCCTGCTCGGCACCCATGTACAACGGCTGGCGACCATCGCCCACGGAGACGGTGTCTGCACCACCTTCGTGCCGAAGACCGCGCCGCCGGCCGGAACCACCGCACCGAACAACACCGCAAGCAACGCCGGGAGGAACCCCGCATGACTGCCCCCCTGGAGACGGCTCACCCTGAACTCGAGGGTCTGGGCAACTACGAGTACGGCTGGGCCGACTCGGACGTGGCCGGTGCCGCCGCCCGTCGTGGCCTGAACGAGGACGTCGTCCGCGACATCTCCGCGAAGAAGAACGAGCCCGAGTGGATGCTCAAGCTGCGTCTCAAGGGCCTGAAGCTCTTCGGGAAGAAGCCCATGCCCACCTGGGGCTCGGACCTGTCCGGCATCGACTTCGACAACATCAAGTACTTCGTGCGGTCCACGGAGAAGCAGGCGGAGTCCTGGGAGGACCTGCCCGAGGACATCAAGAACACCTACGACAAGCTGGGCATCCCCGAGGCGGAGAAGCAGCGGCTGGTCGCGGGCGTGGCGGCGCAGTACGAGTCCGAGGTCGTCTACCACCAGATCCGCGAGGACCTGGAGGAGCAGGGCGTCATCTTCCTGGACACCGACACCGCGCTCAAGGAGCACCCGGAGCTGTTCCAGGAGTACTTCGGCACCGTGATCCCCGCGGGTGACAACAAGTTCGCCTCGCTGAACACCGCGGTGTGGTCCGGCGGTTCCTTCATCTACGTGCCGAAGGGCGTGCACGTCGAGATCCCGCTGCAGGCCTACTTCCGGATCAACACCGAGAACATGGGCCAGTTCGAGCGGACGCTGATCATCGTCGACGAGGACGCCTACGTCCACTACGTCGAGGGCTGCACCGCGCCGATCTACAAGTCGGACTCGCTGCACAGCGCCGTGGTCGAGATCATCGTGAAGAAGGGCGGCCGCTGCCGCTACACGACGATCCAGAACTGGTCGAACAACGTGTACAACCTGGTCACCAAGCGCGCCGTGGCGTACGAGGGCGCGACCATGGAGTGGGTCGACGGCAACATCGGCTCCAAGGTGACCATGAAGTACCCGGCCGTCTACCTGATGGGCGAGCACGCCAAGGGCGAGACCCTGTCGATCGCCTTCGCGGGCGAGGGCCAGCACCAGGACGCCGGCGCCAAGATGGTGCACATGGCGCCGAACACCTCCTCCTCGATCGTCTCCAAGTCGGTGGCCCGCGGCGGTGGCCGCACCTCCTACCGCGGTCTGATCGAGATCGGCGAGGGTGCCCACGGCTCCAAGTCCAACGTGCTGTGCGACGCGCTGCTGGTGGACACCATCTCCCGCTCGGACACCTACCCCTACGTGGACGTCCGCGAGGACGACGTGTCCATGGGCCACGAGGCGACCGTCTCCAAGGTCAGCGAGGACCAGCTCTTCTACCTGATGAGCCGCGGCCTGGAGGAGACCGAGGCGATGGCCACCATCGTCCGCGGCTTCGTGGAGCCCATCGCGCGCGAGCTGCCCATGGAGTACGCGCTGGAGCTCAACCGGCTGATCGAGCTGCAGATGGAGGGCGCGGTCGGCTGACGCCCGGCTGTTCCGTCCACCACGAACCGATGCCCCTGCAGGGCCGTGAGCGAGCCGAAGGGCGCGCCGCTTCCGAAAGCGACGAGACCAAGCGAGGAACGAGCGCAGTGTCGAGGAACGTCGGAAGCGGATCAGAGCGCCCGGAGGCGAGCGAGCACAAATAGGCAGAAAGAGGCAGTAAACCAGCCATGGCTGAAACCATCCCGGCCGCCGGTGCCACCACCGAAGGCGCCATCCAGGTCGGCCAGCCCCGGGACGCCCGGGTCAGCGCGCCCGCGTCGTACGACGTGGCCGACTTCCCCGTGCCCCAAGGCCGCGAGGAGGAGTGGCGCTTCACCCCGCTGGAGCGGCTGCGCGGCCTGCACGACGGCACCGCCGTCGCCACCGGTGGCGGCGTCAAGGTCGAGGTGAGTGCCCCCGCGGGCGTCACCGTCGAGACCGTCGGCCGGGACGACGCCCGGGTCGGCAGGGCGGGCAAGCCGGTGGACCGGGTCGCCGCCCAGGCGTACAGCTCCTTCGAGAAGGCCGGCGTCGTCTCGATCCCCAAGGACGCGGTGCTCTCCGAGCCGGTGCGGATCTCCGTGCAGGGCCAGGGCGGCGTGGCCTTCGGCCACCAGGTCGTCGAGGTCGGCGCCTTCGCCGAGGCGGTCGTGGTGATCGACCACACCGGCGACGCGACCGTCGCCGCCAACGTCGAGTACCTGGTCGGCGACGGTGCCAAGCTGACCGTCGTCTCCATCCAGGACTGGGACGACACCGCCGTGCACGCCGCCCAGCACACCGCGCTGGTCGGCCGCGACGCGACCTTCAAGTCCGTCGTCGTCACCTTCGGCGGCGACGTGGTGCGGCTGCACCCGCGGGTCGTCTACGGCGCCCCGGGCGGCGAGGCCGAGCTGTACGGGCTGTACTTCACCGACGAGGGCCAGCACCAGGAGCACCGCCTCTTCATCGACCACGACACCCCGCACTGCCGGTCGAACGTGGCCTACAAGGGTGCGCTGCAGGGCCGGGACGCGCACGCGGTGTGGATCGGCGACGTGCTCATCCGTGCCGAGGCCGAGGGCACCGACACCTACGAGCTCAACCGCAACCTGGTGCTCACCGACGGCGCCCGGGTCGACTCGGTGCCCAACCTGGAGATCGAGACCGGCGATATCGTCGGCGCCGGCCACGCCTCGGCGACCGGCCGCTTCGAGGACGAGCAGCTGTTCTACCTGATGGCCCGCGGCATCCCGGCCGACGAGGCCCGCCGGCTGGTCGTGCGCGGCTTCTTCGCCGAGCTGATCCAGCAGATCGGTGTCGCGGACCTGCAGGAGCGCCTGCTGGAGAAGATCGACGCGGAGCTGGAGGCGTCCGTCGTATGACCACTGCCGAAGGCTTCGTCCGCGCCTGCGCGCTGAGCGAGCTCGAGGAGGACACGCCGAAGCGTGTCGAGCTCGGCGGCGTGCCGGTGTCGGTCGTGCTCACCGAGGGCGAGGTGTTCGCGATCAACGACATCTGCTCGCACGCGAACGTCTCGCTGTCCGAGGGCGAGGTGGAGGACTGCCAGATCGAGTGCTGGCTGCACGGCTCCTCCTTCGACCTGAGGACCGGCAAGCCGTCCGGGCTGCCCGCGACGCGGCCCGTCCCCGTGTACCCCGTTCAGATCCAAGGGGACGATGTGCTCGTCTCCGTCACCCAGGAGTCCTGAGACACCCATGGCAACGCTTGAGATCCACGACCTGCACGTCTCCGTCGAGGCCGAGAACGGTCCGCGGGAGATCCTCCGCGGTGTCGACCTGACCGTGAAGCAGGGCGAGACCCACGCCATCATGGGTCCGAACGGTTCCGGCAAGTCGACCCTGGCCTACTCGCTGGCCGGGCACCCGAAGTACACCATCACCGGTGGCACCGTGACCCTGGACGGCGAGGACGTGCTCGCCATGTCCGTCGACGAGCGGGCCCGGGCGGGCGTCTTCCTGGCCATGCAGTACCCCGTCGAGGTGCCCGGCGTCTCGGTCTCCAACTTCCTGCGCACCTCGGCCACCGCCATCCGCGGCGAGGCCCCGAAGCTGCGCACCTGGGTGAAGGAGGTCAAGGAGGCCATGGAGCGCCTGCACATGGACCCCTCCTTCGCCGAGCGCAACGTCAACGAGGGCTTCTCCGGCGGTGAGAAGAAGCGCCACGAGATCCTCCAGCTCGAGCTGCTCAAGCCGAAGATCGCGATCCTCGACGAGACGGACTCCGGCCTGGACGTCGACGCGCTGCGCATCGTCTCCGAGGGCGTCAACCGGGTGCGCGAGAACGGTGAGGTCGGCACCCTGCTGATCACCCACTACACGCGCATCCTCCGCTACATCAAGCCCGACCACGTCCACGTCTTCGCCGCGGGCCGGATCGCCGAGTCCGGCGGTCCCGAGCTCGCGGACAAGCTGGAGGCCGAGGGCTACGAGGCCTACGTGAAGGGAGGCGCGTCCGAGTGACACCGCAGCTGCCGGGCCTGCTGGACGCCGAGGCGATCCGCAAGGACTTCCCGGTGCTGGACCGCCTGGTCCACGACGGGAAGAGGCTCGTCTACCTGGACAACGCCGCGACCTCGCAGAAGCCGCGCCAGGTCCTCGACGCCCTCAGCGAGTACTACGAGCGCTACAACGCCAACGTCCACCGCGGTGTGCACACGCTCGCCGAGGAGGCCACGGCGCTGTACGAGGGCGCCCGCGACAAGATCGCGGCCTTCATCAACGCCCCGAGCCGTGACGAGGTGATATTCACCAAGAACGCTTCGGAGTCGCTGAACCTGGTCGCCAACATGCTGGGCTGGGCCGACGAGCCCTACCGGGTGGACGCCGACACCGAGATCGTCATCACGGAGATGGAGCACCACTCCAACATCGTGCCGTGGCAGCTGCTCTCGCAGCGCACCGGCGCGAAGCTGAAGTGGTTCGGCCTGACCGACGACGGCCGGCTCGACCTGAGCGACATCGAGCAGGTCATCACGGAGAAGACCAAGATCGTCTCCTTCACGCTGGTCTCCAACATCCTGGGCACGGTCAACCCGGTCGAGGCCCTCGTGCGCCGCGCGCAGGAGGTCGGCGCCCTGGTGCTGATCGACGCCTCGCAGGCCGCGCCGCACATGGTGCTGGACGTGCAGGCGCTGCAGGCCGACTTCGTGGCCTTCACCGGCCACAAGATGCTCGGCCCGACCGGTATCGGCGTGCTGTGGGGCCGCCAGGAGCTGCTGGAGGACCTCCCGCCGTTCCTGGGCGGCGGCGAGATGATCGAGACCGTCTCGATGCACGAGTCGACCTACGCGCCCGCGCCGCACAAGTTCGAGGCGGGCACGCCCCCGATCGCCCAGGCCGTCGGCCTCGGCGCGGCGGTGGACTACCTCAGCGCCATCGGCATGGACCGGATCGCCGCGCACGAGCACGCGATCACCGAGTACGCGCTGAAGCGGCTCAAGGAGGTGCCCGGACTGAGGATCATCGGCCCGGACACCCCGGAGGGCCGCGGCTCCGCGATCTCCTTCACCCTGGGCGACATCCACCCGCACGACGTGGGCCAGGTCCTCGACGAGCAGGGCATCGCCGTGCGGGTCGGCCACCACTGCGCGCGGCCGGTCTGCCTGCGGTACGGAATTCCCGCGACCACGCGAGCGTCGTTCTATCTGTACTCCACCCCGGCCGAGGTCGACGCCTTGGTCGAGGGCCTGGAGCACGTACGGAACTTCTTCGGCTGAGGGACGGACGGCGAAGCCTGTGAAGCTGGATTCGATGTACCAGGAAGTCATCCTGGACCACTACAAGAACCCGCACGGCCGCGGCCTGCGCGACGGCGACGTCGAGGTGCACCACGTGAACCCGACGTGCGGCGACGAGATCACGCTGCGCGTCAAGCTCGACGGCACGTCCATCCAGGACATCAGCTACGAGGGCCAGGGCTGTTCCATCAGCCAGGCCAGCGCCTCCGTGCTCAACGAACTGCTCGTCGGCCGCCAGGTCGACGAGGCCGTGAAGGTCCAGGAGGTCTTCCTGGAGCTGATGCAGTCCAAGGGCAAGCTGGAGCCCGACGACGCGATGGAGGACGTGCTGGAGGACGCGGTCGCGTTCGCCGGAGTCTCCAAGTACCCGGCACGCGTCAAGTGCGCGTTGCTGAGCTGGATGGCGTGGAAGGACGCCACCGCCCGGGCTCTGGGCGATGGCGCGGTCAGGGAGTCCGCATGAGCGAGAACGCAGAAGTGACGACGACGAAGCCGGCGAGCGAGGAGGAGATCCGTGAGGCCCTCTACGACGTCGTCGACCCCGAACTGGGCATCGACGTCGTCAACCTCGGCCTGATCTACGGCATCCACATCGACGACAGCAACGTCGCGACTCTCGACATGACGCTCACGTCGGCGGCCTGTCCGCTGACCGACGTCATCGAGGACCAGGCGAAGTCGGCCACCGACGGCATCGTCAACGACCTGAAGATCAACTGGGTCTGGATGCCGCCGTGGGGTCCCGACAAGATCACCGACGAGGGCCGCGACCAGCTGCGCGCGCTGGGCTTCAACGTCTGACCCTCATGCCCGCGACCGCGGGCCGCGACTGCGGGGCGCCGTTCCTTCGAGCGGCGCCCCGCAGTCGTATTTTCGTTTGCGCCCATGCCGTGCGGACCGTGAGTCTTCCGTGCATGAGCAATCACTTCGCCGCCATCGGACTCGGCGTCGCCGACCAGGACTCCTTCCGCGAGCTCGTCGTCGGGCTGGCCGGGCGGACCGATCCGCGGACGGTCGACGGCGCGCTGCGGCAGCACGTCTGGACCGGATCCGGCGGTGCCCGGGTCGTGATCGAGACCCAGGACGGGTCGATCACCCAGGTACTGCCCTGCCTCAGCCCCGGGGGCGAACCGGTGGCGGTGCGCGGGGTGTCGCTGGTGGACGAGGAGGTCGCCCGGCTCGAACTCCTCGACGGACCGGGCGGGACGATGGTCTGCCCGCTCACGGTCGAGCTGGAGGACCGCGCCGTGCTGCGGGCCCGCGGCGGGAAGGTCCCGGAGGGATCACTGCGCCTCGGCGCGCTCGCCGAGCGGATCACCCTCCACACCGGCGGCAAGGAGGCGTACGAGGCCTCGCAGGAGGGCGAGGAGATCGGTTTCGCGCCCGACTTCCTCATCCCGTTCGGCCTGTTCAGGCCCGAGGGGGCGGAGGAGGACTGGGTGCCCTCGGCGCACGCCGGGTTCGCCGGGGAGGTGCTGCTGGCAGAGGCCCACACCGGCGACGTCACCGGAGGCCGCTTCCACCGGCTGCGGGTGCGGACGATCGCCGGGTTCGAGGTCGATGTCGCCGTCGCCGACGAGGAGTTGACGGACACCCCGGAGGCCGGGCACTGGGTCGACGGGGAGTTCTTCATGACCGGCTCGCTGGGCCTGGAACCGGCCCCGCAGCCGGCGGCCGCCCGGAAGCGGTGGTGGTCGCGCCGGTCCTGAGGGTCCTGAGGCCGCCGCGTATGTACGGGCGTACACAACGATGTGTACGCTCGTACGCATGGCTTACGCACTGCTGGGCGCGGCGATACTCGCCGAAGTGCTCGGGACGACCTCGATGAAGTACAGCGACGGCTTCACCCGGCTGTGGCCCTCGCTCGGCACCGCGGCCGGCTACCTCATCGCCTTCGCGCTGCTCGCGCAGACCCTCAAGACGCTCTCCGTAGGCACCGCCTACGCCATCTGGTCCGGCATAGGCACCGCCGCCATCGCCGCCATCGGCATGGTCTTCCTCGGGGAGGCGGCGACCGCGACCAAGCTGTTCGGGATCCTCCTCGTCATCTCCGGGGTGGTCGTCCTCAACCTCGGCGGCTCCCACTGATGGCCCGCCGCTACGACCCCGAGCGGCGGCAGCGCATCATCGACGCCGCGATCCGCGTGGTCGGTGAGCGCGGCATCGCGGGGCTCAGCCACCGGGCGGTGGCCGCCGCGGCCGACGTCCCGCTCGGCTCGACCACGTACCACTTCGCCACCCTCGACGACCTCCTGGTGGCCGCCCTGCGGCAGTGCAACGAGGCCTTCTTCCGGGAGGTCGGGGAGCGCTCCCTGCTCGGCTCGCCCGGCGCCGACCCGGCCGAGGAACTGGCCCGGTTCGTCGCGGAGACGGTCTCCCGGGACCGTCCCCGTGCGCAGCTGGAGTACGAGCTCTACCTGGCCGCGCTGCGCCACGAAGCCGTACGGCCGGTCGCCGCGGAGTGGGTGGACCGCATGGCCGCCCTCCTCACCCGCTGGACCGACCCCGTCACCGCGCGGGCGCTGGCCGCGCTCACCGACGGGATGTCCCTCCAGGCCCTGCTGACCGGCCGCGACATCGACCGGGAGGAGGCCCGCGAGGTCTTCGCACGGATCATCGGCAAAGCCGGGCGAGACTGCTGACCTATACCGGTCGCGACCTGATCCGGCATCCTCACGCGCCGCATTCACGCCTTCACGTGATCGATTCTTGTAAGGCGTCGATCGGAGGGCCGTAATGAAGCAGGCGATGAAGGACATACCGAAGGTGGTGTGGCTCCTTGCCACCGGGATGTTCTTCGTGGCGGCGGTGAGCTTCACCTTCGTCTACCTCTTCGTCTACCTGACCGGCCCCCGCGGGCTCAGCACCTCCCAGGCCGGGCTCATCGCCGGTGTCGGCGGCATCGGCATGGTCGCCGGGAACTTCAGCGGCGGCTGGTTCGGCGACCGCTTCGGCCACCGCCGCACCCTCATCACCGGCATGGTCGTGTCCGGTCTCGGCCTGGCGGCGCTGCCGCTGACGCCGACCGCCGCCCTCGCGGTGGTCTTCCCGGTCGCCCAGTACGCCACCGGCGTCACCCGGGCCTCCAACTCGGCGCTCATCGCCTTCTCCGTGCCCGAGGGCTCCCGCCGCCAGGGCTTCGCCCTGCTGCGCTTCATGGCCAACCTCGGCGTCACCGTGGGCCCGCCGCTCGGGGCGCTGATCGCCACCACGGTCTCGTACGACTGGCTCTTCGTCGCAGACGGCCTCGGCATGCTCTTCTTCGGCGTCTACGCGCATTTCATCCTGCCGGCGAACGGCAACCACCGGCCCAAGGGCGCCACCTCGCCCGACGCGCCGGGCCTGTGGACCGCGCTGCGCGCCCGGCCCGCCGTCCTGGTGCTGCTCGCCGCGATCCTGGTGGCCGACACCATCTACCGCCAGCAGTACTCCACCCTGCCCGTGTTCCTGAAGGGCCACGGCATCGGCACCGGCGTCTACGGCGCCCTCATCGCCGTCAACGGCGCCCTGGTCATCCTCCTCGAACTCCCGGTGACCGTCGCGCTGCGCCGGCGCGCCCCGCTGCCGATCATCGGACTCGGCGTGATGCTGGTCGGCCTCGGCTTCGCCGCGCTCACCACCGGCCACTGGTACGTCGCGGCAGCCGTCGTGATGATGGTGCTGCTGACCGTCGGCGACATCCTCTACAAGTCGCCGTCCACCGCCTACGTCGCCGACAACGCCCCCGACCACCTGCAGGGCCGCTTCCAGAGCATGTACGCCGGAGCCTCCATCAGCGGCGTGGTGCTTGCGGCCCCGCTCGGCGGCGTGCTCTACGAGACCGCGCCGGGCGCGCTGTGGCCGCTGTGCGCCGTCCTCGGCGTCGTCGCCGGCGCGGCCGTGCTCGGCGCCCAGCGGCTGCCGGGCGTACGCGACGCGGTCGCCGAACCGGACGCGGTCAAGGCCGCGACGCAGTCCTGACCGCGTCGAGTGCCTCCGCCACGCTCGCCGCGACGTCCGTGACCGGGTAGAACACCCGCCGGACCACCCGGTCCGCGCCGACCACCAGCGTCAGCCGCTTCAGCCGTACCGCGCCGCCCGCCCGGAAGGTCGGCAGCCGCAGCGCCGCCGACAGGGTCAGTTCGGCGTCCGACAGCAGGGGGAAGCGCAGCCGTTCCCGCCGGGCGAACTCCGCCTGCTCGTCGGGGCGCTGGGCGCTCACCCCGTGCACGGCCGCGCCCGCCGCGGCGAACTCCGCCTGCCGGTCGCGGTAGGTGCAGGACTCCAGCGTGCAGCCCGCGGCGCCCGGGATGTCGCCCCAGCCCGGGGGGTAGGACGCGGGGCTCGCGTAGGCGCCGGGGAAGCAGTACAGGACGGTGAACGGCTGCTCCGCGGCCACCGGGTCGCGGATTTCGCCGTCCGGGCCCGCGGGCAGCAGCAGTTCCGGCACCCGGGTGCCCGTCAGCGCGTGGACCCGCTCCGCCTCGCGTGAGCCGTCCGCCGCGGTGCCGGTGGTCGCGCCGTCGCCCAGCACCCACTGGTCGCCCCAGTCCTGGAGGGCGATCAGCACCGGCATCAGGGCCCGGCCGCGGGGGGTGAGCCGGTACGCGTACCGCACCGGGCGCTCCTGGTAGGGCTCGCGGGACAGCACGTCCGCGTCGACCAGCAGGCGCAGCCGTTCGGCCAGCACCTTGCGGGACACCCCGAGTTCGCGCTGCAGGTCGTCGAAGCGCTCCACGCCGCGGGCGGCGTCCCGCACGATCAGCAGCGTCCACCAGTCGCCGACCACGTCGAGGGCCTGCGCGATGGAGCAGTTCGCGTCACCTGGTTCTGTGCGGCGGGCCATGCCGCTATCCTGCCACCCGGGAGTGAGTTCCCAAAAGGAACTCACAGGGTGGATGGGGGTGCGGGCATGCGCGAGGTGCCCAGGGTCGTCTGGTCGCTGGCCGCGGGGGTCTTCACGAACGCGGTCGTGAGCTTCACGTTCGTCTACCTCTTCGTCTGGCTGACGGCGGTACGCGGCCTGCCCGTCCCGGAGGCCGGACTGATCGCCGGCACGGGCGGGGTGGGCCTGGTCGCGGGCAACTTCACCGGCGGCTGGTTCGGCGACCACCTCGGGCACCGCGGGGTCCTGCTCGCCGGGTCCGCCGTCTCCGGCGCCGGACTCGTCCTGCTGCCCGCCCTGCCCACCGCCGCGCTGCTGCCCGTCCTGCTGCTCGCGCAGTACGCGGCCGGCACCGTACGCGCCGCCAACTCCGCGCTCGTCGCCGTCTCCGTGCCCGAGGGCGCGCGCCGCCAGGGCTTCGCCGTGCTCCGCTTCGCCTCCAACGCGGGCTTCACCATCGGGCCGCCGCTCGGCGCGCTCCTGGCCGCGCACACCTCGTACACCTGGCTCTTCGTCGCCGACGGCATCGGCACCCTGCTCTTCGCCGGCTACGCCGCCCTCGCGCTGCCCGCCCAGGGCGCCCGCCGGGACCGCGCCGCGCGCCCCGACCGCGCCGGCGGGCTGTGGGCGGCACTGAGGGCACGGCCCGCCGTGATGGTGCTGCTGGTGACGATCCTGGTCGCCGACACCGTCTACCGGCAGCAGTACTCCACCCTGCCCGTCTGGCTCGCCGACCACGGCATCGGCACCGGCGCGTACGGCTGGCTGATCGCCGTCAACGGCGGCGTCATCCTCTGCCTGGAGATCCCCGCCACCGTCGCCCTGCGCCGCCGCCCGCCGCTGCCGATCATCGGCACCGGGCTCGTCCTGGTCGGCGCCGGCTACGCCGCCCTGGCCGGTGGGCCGTACATCGCCACGGCGGCGACCATGATGCTGCTCCTCACGGCGGGTGAGATCCTCTACAAGACCACCGCCACCGCCTACGTGGCCGACAACGCCCCCGACCACCTGCAGGGCCGCTTCCAGTCCCTGTACGCGGGGGCCTCCGTCAGCGGCACCGTCCTCGCCCCGCCCCTCGGCGGCGCCCTCTACGACGCCGCGCCCGGTGCGCTCTGGCCGGTCTGCGCGGTGCTGGCCGCGCTCAGCGGGGCGGTGGTGCTGGCGGCCGCCGCACGGTGGCGGCACGACGTGGGCAAGGGCGCCGGCCGGGCCGTGGCGGGGGCGGTGCCGGGCCGGGCGCGGCGGCGTTCCGGATGGCGGGCCGGTTGGGCAAGCGCGGGACGCAACGACTAGCGTTCGACCCATGACTGAAACGACCGCCACCTCTCGCGCCACCGGTGCCGTTGCCGCAGGCCTCGCCACGATCGCCGACGACGGCACCGTCCTCGACACCTGGTTCCCCGCGCCCGAGCTCGTGGCGGCCCCCGGCCCCGCCGGGACCGAACGGCGCACCGCGGAACAGGCCGCCGAACTGCTCGGCGACGCCGCCCCCAAGGCGCTGGGCCCGGACCCGCGCCGCGGGGTCGAGGTCGTCGCCGTGCGCACCGTCATCGCCTCGACCGACGACAAGCCGCTCGACGCGCACGACGCCTACCTGCGCCTGCACCTGCTGAGCCACCGCCTGGTCAAGCCCAACGGCCAGAACCTGGACGGCATCTTCGGCCTCCTGGCCAACGTCGCCTGGACCTCGCTCGGCCCCGTCCCCGCCGGGAACGTCGAGCGCGCCCGCCTCGCCGCGCGCGCGGAGGGGCTGCACCTGTCGGTCCACGGCGTCGACAAGTTCCCGCGCATGACGGACTACGTCGTCCCCTCCGGCGTCCGCATCGCCGACGCCGACCGCGTCCGCCTCGGCGCCCACCTCGCGTCGGGCACGACCGTGATGCACGAGGGCTTCTGCAACTTCAACGCCGGCACGCTGGGCACCTCCATGGTCGAGGGGCGCATCAGCCAGGGCGTCATCGTCGGGGACGGCTCCGACATCGGCGGCGGCGCCTCGATCATGGGCACCCTCTCCGGCGGCGGCAAGACCGTCGTCTCCATCGGCGAGCGCTGCCTCCTCGGCGCCGAGGCCGGCATCGGCATCTCCCTGGGCGACGACTGCGTCGTCGAGGCCGGCCTCTACGTCACGGCCGGCACCCGGGTCTGCCTCCCCGACGAGACCATCGTCAAGGCGAAGGAGCTCTCCGGCGCGAACAACCTGCTCTTCCGCCGCAACTCCATCACCGGCACGGTCGAGGTCCTGCAGCGCAAGGGCTCCTGGGGCGGGCTGAACGAGATCCTGCACAGCCACAACTGACCGCGTACGGTCCGAGGTCCCGGGACCCCGGACCGCGCCGGCCGACGTGACGAGCGCCCTTCCGCCGCCGATGACGGCCCGGGAGGGCGCTCGCGCGTCCGGCCCGCGTTCAGTCCTCGTCCGGGCCGGAGGTCATGTCGTACTCGTCCACGTCGATTTCGGCACCGACGGCGGCGAGGAAGTCCAGGACCTCGCGGTCCAGGTGCCAGCCGAAGAGGTTCGGGCCGTCCGGGCCCCCGGGAGGGGTCCGGTCCGCGTCCTCGAAGCAGCGCACCACCTGGAGCACGGCCCCGCCGCCCTCGGCGGCCAGGCGGGCGGCGAGGGCGGCGATGCCGGCCGTGTGGGGCCGCAGCCTGTCGAGGACGCGGGCGATCTGCTCGTCCACGCACAGGTCCGGATCCGCGCACGCGACTTCCCACGAGTGGTCGACCGGGAGCACCGTCGGCCCCGCGCGGCGACTGCCGCGCACCGACACCTTGTCGGGGCTGACGCCGAGCCGTTCGGTGATCTCGTGTGCAGGGGTGTGGCGGCTGTACAGGGCGAAGTACACGTGCTGACGGACGGGCATCCGCGAGATGCTACCCCGGACTCGGGGTGGCGCCGGTCCGTGGGGAGGTCACAACAGGTTGGGTGTCTACGTTTCCATCAGGGGCTGGCTGGAGTGCGACGCGCAGCAGCTCGCCGCCGTCCGCCAGGTGATCGCGGACCACTCCGACGGGCACTACAGCGACGGCTGGGGCTTTCCGGCCCGACACTTCAATTGGACCTGCTACGTCTTCTACGGCGGGGACGTCCGTGAGTCCGCGGTGGACTGGTTCACGGACCAACTGCGAGCGATGGCCGCGATCCCCGCCTCTGACGAGGACGGGGACCTGGTTCGCGGCATCTTCGTGGCCGGCCACGAGTTGGGTCAGCACGTCGAGTGGCAGGTGCGGGGCGGGTCGGTGGTGCCCCGGCCGGCCGAAACCCGACTCGGGTACCTATTCGAATGACCCGACATCGGCGTCGAACATGGCGGCGTCCCTGGGCGGTTCGAGCTCCGGGATCTGCGGGGCTGGAGGTTTGTGCGGGATTGGCTCCCCGGGCCCTTCTGGCCGTATGGCCGTCCTTGTCAGCCGACGTCGACGCCGTACTGGGAACCCTGCCGGCTGAAGGCCTCGTCGAAGGTGTCTGGCGGGACGACGACGGCCACATCCACAGCGCCATCGTCGATGAGACCGCCTTCCCGGAACTGACCGCCCGGATGCGCGGTGCCTCCGCGGCAGCGATCGTGTCTGCGTACGCGGGTGAAGCTGTTCCGCTGTTCACCGCTGTGATGCCCGACGACGACGGAGTCCTCCGCGCTCGCTGGCGGACCGAACCGACGCCCGGTGACCGGGAATGGGCTCGCCACCATCCCGAGGGGTGAGCGCTCGGATCATGGGCCTCGCCTACAGGCTGCCCCGCGCGGGATCACCGCTGCCGGGACCGGCGCTATGCGTGCGGAGTCGCGTCGGGTGTGGCTGCGGCTGTCGCGGGTGGGAGGGGGAGGCGGAGGACGATCTCGCCGTCGTCGATGTCGCCGGTGGGTTCGAAGCCGAACTTGCGGTAGAAGGGCCAGGGCTCGCCGTCGCCGGGCTCGTAGCTGGTCAGCAGTTCCGTGGCGCCGTCGGCGCGGACCAGGTCGACGATCTGGGTGAGCACCTCGCGGCCGATCCCGTGCCCCTGGTGGTGCTTGTCGATCAGGAGGCGCCAGATGAAGTGGCGTCCCTGGTACGGGCCGGACGGCGGTTTCCACGAGAGCATCACGAAGCCGACCGGCTCGTCGCCGCGGTACACGGCGCGGTACCAGGGGCCGGCGTCCGGCATCTTCGCGGCCTGCTTCAGCGACAGCGACACGGAGGCGACGAACTGCTTCTGCTTGTTCCGGACGCGGAGGGCGCGGACGGCTTCCCGGTTCTCGTCGGTGATCTCCCGGAGGTGCACGTCTGAGGACGCCATGCCACACCCTCTCCCTGCTCGCCAGGCAGCACGTCCCCGCAGCGTATGCGGCCCGCAGGGTCCGCAGGGGGACTGGCGCGCCGGGCGCAGCCGTGGGGCTTGGGCGGAACTGGTTGCCTGGGGCACCATGTGACCCGCGGGGTTCGTGGTGTGGGCGGGCGGGGACCGCCGGGGAGGGACGTGTCATGGGTGGGGCGGAGCGGGACGGGTCGGGCTCGGGAGCGGTACGGCCGGAGGAGATGATCGCGGAGGCGCGCAAGGCGTTCTTCGTCGTGTTCGGCTTCCTGGCGGTCGTCTGGCTGCTGCAACTGGCCAACTACGCGGGCCACTACGCGCTCTCGCGGGACTACGGGGTGGTCTCCGGCGACGTCGGCACCCTGCCGGACGTCCTCACCGCGCCCTTCCTGCACTGGAGCTGGGCGCACATCGAGAGCAACTCCGGTCCCTTGTTCGTGTTCGGTTTCCTCGCCGCGTACCGCGGGGTGGGCCGCTTCCTCGCGCTGAGCCTGCTCGTCGCGGTGACCAGCGGCCTCGCGGTGTGGTTCTTCGAGCAGGGCAACGCCGACACCGTCGGCGCCAGCGGCCTGATCTTCGGCTACTTCGGCTACGTCGTGGTCCGCGGGCTCTTCGACCGGCACCTGATCGACACCCTCATCGGCATCGTGATGGCGGCGTCCTTCGCCTACATGCTCACGGTCGCCGTGCCCGGGACGCCCGGGGTGAGCTGGCTGGGCCACCTCGGCGGGCTGGTCGGGGGCCTGGTGGGGGCCTGGCTCTTCCGCGACCGGCGCGCCCGCGGCGACCGGCCGGCCCACGGGGGCGGCGGGCCCGCCGCGGTGACCCGCGGCGGCCTCCCGGTCCCCGCCGACAACCCGCGCGCGGGCCTGCACAAGGAACTGGACGACCTGGGCCTGCTCTAGGAACGCCGCCCCCGCGCGGGCCCGGGCCGCATCAGATCCAGGTGTTGAGCCACATGCGGGCGTGCCAGTCGTCGTAGGGGATCGTCCGCCCCGTGTAGATCGGGAAGAAGTAGATGAAGTTCCAGACGATCAGCAGGACGAGCACGCCCGCGGCCACCGACCCGTAGGCGCGGCGGCGTTCGGTCGCCCCGGCCCGGCCCAGCAGCGCGCCGATCGTCATGGCGAGGGCGAGGCAGACGTAGGGGAGGAAGACGACGGCGTAGAAGGAGAAGATCGTACGGTTCTGGTAGTGGAACCACGGCAGGTAACCCGCGGCGACCGCGCACAGGACGGCGCCCGCCCGCCAGTCGCGGCGCATCGCCCAGCGGTAGAGCAGGTAGACGAGGGCGAAGCAGCCCGCCCACCACAGCAGGGGCGTGCCGAGGGCCAGGATCTCCCGTGAGCAGTTCGCGGTGCCGCAGCCGTCCTGCCCCAGCTTGGGGGACTCGTAGAAGAAGGACACCGGACGGCCGAGGACCAGCCAGCTCCACGGGTTGGACTGGTAGGGGTGCGGGTCGTCCAGGCCGACGTTGAACTGGTAGACCCCGTACTCGTAGTGCCACAGGCTGCGCAGCGGCGCCGGGATCCACGACCACGTGCCGCCCCGGCCGTCGGCCCAGTGCCGGCCGTAGCCGTCGTCGCTGAGGAACCAGCCGGTCCAGGTCACCAGGTACGCCAGCACGGCGACCGGGACGACGGACAGGAACGACCAGCCGAGGTCGCGGCGGAGCACCGCGCGGAAGGGCCGGCGGGCCCCGGCCAGGCGGCGGGCGCCGACGTCCCACAGGACGGTCAGCAGCAGGAAGAACGCCAGGTAGTACAGGCCGTTCCACTTGACGCCGGAGGCGAGGCCCAGGAGCGCGCCGGCGGAGAGCCGCCAGGGCCGCAGGCCGGTCCCGGCGCGGGCCGCGGTGGCGGGGTCGGGACCGGCGAAGCCGTCCTCGTCCACGGGGAGGGCCGCGGCGAGCCGGGCCCGCGCGTGGTCGCGGTCGATCAGCAGGCAGCCGAACGCCGCCAGTACGAAGAACATGACGACCACGTCGAGCAGGGCGACCCGGCTCATCACGAAGTGCAGGCCGTCCACCGCCATCAGCCCGCCGGCCAGGCAGCCCAGCGCCGTGGAGCGGAACAGGCGGCGGCCGATGCGGCACAGCATCAGCACCGACAGCGTGCCGAGCACCGCCGCCATGAAGCGCCAGCCCAGCGGGTTCAGGCCGAACATCCACTCGCCGAGCGCGATCACCCACTTGCCCATCGGCGGGTGCGCCATGAAGTGAGCGGTTTCGGAGAGGGGGATGACCTGGGGGTCCCCGAGGATCTGCGGGTCCGAGACCTTGCGGTCGGGCCAGCCGCCCTCGTAGCCGAGCTGGAGCAGGGACCAGGAGTCCTTGGCGTAGAACGTCTCGTCGAAGACGATGGCGTGCGGGCTGCCGAGGCCCACGAAGCGCAGTGCGCCGGCGAGGACGGCGACCAGGACCGGGCCGAGCCAGCCCATGGCCCGTGCGGCGCGGTGCGCCCGCGCCGGGCCGAGGCCCAGGGCCCGCCACGCGCGGGTGCCCGGTTCCGGGAACGGCGGGACCAGCCGCTCGCGGGTGTCGGTGCGGGGGCGGGGGCTGTGGCCGAACCGGCGCAGTCGCCGCGGCCAGTCGGCTGCGGTCGCCGCCCGGGGGTCGCCGGCGTCGTCGTCGGTGCGGTCCGGCGTAGCGGTGTCCGTCGTCACCCGGACATCCTAAGAGGGTTGTCGGATCGTCATACTGACCCCTGTGTTCGAGGAGATGCTGGTACCGGTCTCGCGCGACCCGGCGGTGGAGTTGTTCGTCGCCCTGGCCGGCGATCCGACCGGTCCGCCGCTGCTGGCGGTGCACGGAGGACCCGACTGGGACCACACGTACCTGCGGCGGCCCCTGGACCGCCTCGCGGGTCACCGTCGGCTCGTCCTGCCGGACCTGCGCGGCTGCGGACGCTCCACGCGCGGGCTTGCCGACGGCCACTACACACCGGACGCGGCCACCGCCGACCTCCTCCGGCTCCTGGACGCGCTGGAGATCCCGCGCACGGACGTGCTCGGCTTCTCCTACGGCGGGCTGATCGCGCAGCGCCTCGCCCTGGCCGCACCCGGCCGAGTGAGGCGCCTGGTGATCGCTTCGAGCAGCGTTCTGCCGGTGCCACCGGACGCCTTCGACGGCTGGCGGGAGCGCGAGGAGCGGCTGGCGGCGGAGGCCGCGGTGTGGTCCGACCCCGCGCTGTCCGGAGCGGCCATGACCCGCGCGGCCGCCCTGGCCTCCGCGCCGGCGAACGTGTGGCGCGCGGCGGCCCTGCCCGGTTACCTCGACGTCCTGCGCGGCGTCTGCTTCACCGCGGAGTGGCTGCGCCCCTTCGAGGCCGGGACGCTGCCGGGGCCGCGCCGCCCGGACGACCCCGAGCGGCTCGCCGCGCTCGGTCTGCCCGTGCTGCTGCTGCACGGACGGCAGGACATGACCTTCCCGGTCGGCCTGGTGGCACCCACGCTGCGGCTCCTGCCCACCGCGCGGGCCGCGATCATCGAGGAGGCCGGGCACATGACCCATGTTGACCAGCCCGACGCCTGGCTGGAGGCCCTGGAGGACTTCCTCGCGCAGGCCTGACGTTCGGCCGTCGCACGGCATGCCCACGAGGGCCTGTGAGGAACTTCCGCGCGTGCGGGGCCTGAGGCGTCCGGCGTTGGCCCATCCCGCCCCTCGTCGGGATCAAGTGCGCCGGGCGGCGTGCGGGGGTCTCACGTGCGCCCGGTCGTGCGCCGGTGATTCGGGCCGCCGGGGCGTACGCACCGGGGGCAGGGCCGGGGGTGGGGCGGGAGTGACGTCGCTGACGGGTGGAACGGCCGGGCACGTCCGCTGGGCCGCCCCGACCCGTTCAATGCCGACGGATCGCGCGTCGGTTGCGGTAACGGCGGGTGACGGAAGGCCGAAGCGCACCCACCGGGCGCCCACACGTCTAGGCTGGTGCTGCGCGTTCGGGCGCCCCCCACGACACCGCTGCATTGGAGACCCCGCCATGGCCGCTGACCGCCTCGACCTGCCGCCGGTGAGGCTGCTGCCCGAGGAGGAGCTGGCGCGGTTCGCACTCGCCGTACCGCTCCTCGACCGCGCGGTACGACTGGCGCGCTGGTGCGCGCCGCACGTGACCGTCGACGCGATGGGGGAGCTCACCGCGGAGGACCTCCCGCGCGCCGTCCGTGAGCTGGGCCTGGAGGACGAGCCGGACGGCCCGGCGGACGCGGCGCAGGCCTGGGGCGTGGCCGTGGACGCCGGACTCGTCGACCTCGAGATCGAGGACGGCCCGGACGAGGACGACGAGGGCGACGAGGAGGCCGGCGCCGGGATCGTGGCCCTGGACGAGCCCGCGGGGCGCGCCGTGCCCGGCGAGGCGCTGCGGCGGCTGGACGCGGGCGGGCCGCGCGAGGTGCTGGAGGTGTGGCTGGCCGCGCTGGACACGGCGCTGGCCGAGGCCGCGACCCCCGACCTCGACGGTCTGATGGAGGAACTGGGCCCGGACGGCGAGGTCGACCTGGGCTCCCTGGACTGGGACCCGGAGGAGGAGGCCGAGTTCCTCGACGGTGCGCTCGCCAACCTCTACCTCTTCACCGCCATGGAGGACTCCGGCGGCGACGCCAAGGACGCCGTGCCGCTGCCGGTGCTGGCCGCCTCCCTCGTCGTCCCCGAGGACGTCGAAGAGCCGAGCGACGCCCTGCTGGAGGACGTCACCGAGGTGATGATGCGCCTCGACGAGCACTTCCGGCTCCTCACGACCACCGGGCTGCTGGAGTACCAGCCCCTGGACGAGGCGCTGATCGAGGAGGCCGAGTCGGAGGACGACGGCCCCGCCGAGGGCGCGGCGGTCTTCCCGGACGAGATCGGGCCGGAGGAGGTCTCCCGCTACGGTCTCGTGCGGCTGACGCCGCTCGGCCTGTACGGCGTGCGGACCCGGCTGGTCGACGCCGGCATGCACGCCCCGGCCGCCGGTGACCTGGCCGGGGAACCGGCCACGGTCCTCCTGGAGGCGCTGTTCCAGTACCCGGACCAGATCGCCCGCCGGGAGGCCGACGCGTGGCTGGGCAACCGCAAGCCGTACGACGCGGCCCGCGAGCTGCTGGAGGCGGCGCGCGGCGAGGACCGCAACGCGCCCGGCCGCCGGCTGGTGGCCCAGCAGACCCTGAGCCTGCTCGGCGACGAGGCCGAGCCGGCCCTGCGCGAGGTCCTGGCCGACCGCCAGCTCGGCGGGCTGGCCCGGGTCTGGCTGACGGAGCGCGAGGCGGCGGACGTCCCGGCACCCGACGAGGACATGATCTTCTGGCTCACCGTCGACACCATCGCCGCGCAGCTCGACGCCGACGACGACCCCGAGTTGCTGCGCGAGCTGGTCACCGACCTCGTCGCCCGGCACGACGGGTTCTTCTCCGCCGCCTGGCGGGTGGACCACCCGGCGACCGCCGACGTTCTGGAGGCCATGGGGCGCATCCACCCCGACAAGCGGCTGGCCAAGGAGGCGCGCAAGGCCGCCTTCAAGGCCCGTTCGGCGGGAACCACGGCGCCCTGAGCGGCCCGCGGTCCTCCTCGCGGACCCCGCGGGGAGGGCGCGCGGGAGGCCCGAACGCTGCAGGGAATGGGCGCCGGAATGTCCCGCTCAGTTCAACTCCCGTTCGCCGCGGGACGGGAGCGTGACTGCGGCAGAGCACCGACCTTGTGGCCTCAGGAGAGAACGATGCCTCTCACCCGCAGAGACTTCGCCAAGCGTACGGCGATCACCGGCGCCGGAGTCGCGCTGGCCGGAACCGTCGACGTCCTCGCGACCGCACCCGGCGCCCTCGCCGCCGAGGCACCGGCCACCGCCGCCGAGGCCGGCGCCTCCCGGCACCACGGCGGGCTGGGCTACGGCGAGCTGGTGCCGGACCCCAAGGGCATCCTCGCCCTGCCCAAGGGCTTCTCCTACCGGGTCATCACCCGGACCGGCGTCACCAAGCTGGAGTCCGGCGAGTCGACCCCCTCCAACCACGACGGCACCGCCACCTTCGAGGGCCTGCGCGGTGCCACGCTGCTCGCCAACAACCACGAGCTGGCCGGCGCCCGCGCCGACTGGCCGCACCCCGTCCCGCTGACCGAGGGCCTGGTCTACGACTCCGGCGCGGCGGGCGGTGTGACCATCGTCGAGGTCGCCCAGCACGGCGGCCACGTCGTGGAGTGGGTCGGCGTGGCCGGCACCGCCACCAACTGCGCGGGCGGCCGCACTCCTTGGGGCACCTGGCTGACCTGCGAGGAGACCGAGGACAAGGCCGGCAAGAACGGCTTCCTGAAGGACCACGGCTACGTCTTCGAGGTCGACCCGTACGACCGCAGGGCCAACCGCGACCCCAAGCCGATCAAGGCCCTGGGCCGCTACGCGCACGAGGCGGTCGTCGTCGACCCCAAGCGCGGCCACCTCTTCCTCACCGAGGACGCCTCCAACCCCAACGGCCTGTTCTTCCGCTGGACCCCGCCGGCCGGCTTCCACCACGGCCGCGGCAGGCTGCGCGCGCTGCCCGAGGACGCGGGCGTGCTGCAGGCCTTCAAGTGCTACGACTCGGGCGGCAGGTTCGTGGACGACCTGTCCCGCGCCACGAAGATCGGCGTGGTCTACGGCGTGGACTGGGTGGACGTCCCGGACCGCGACGCGAAGACGACCTCCGTCCGCAAGCAGTTCGCGGCCGGCGAGGTCACCCGGGCCCGCAAGCTGGAGGGCATGTGGTGGGGCGACGGCGGCGTGTACGTCGTCTCCTCCTACGCCCGCGAGGAGAGCCCGGGCGCGTCCCACGACGGTGCCGTGTGGTTCTACGACCCCAAGCGCCGCACCCTGACCCTCAAGGTCCTGCTGGGCGTCAACCCCGACCCGTCGGCCGACGGCGCCTTCGACGGCCCCGACAACATCACCGTCTCGCCCTACGGCGGCCTGGTCATCGCCGAGGACGGCGAGGGCGTGCAGCACCTGTTCGGCGCGCTCGGCGACGGCCGTACCTACCCGATCGCCCGCAACGAGCTCAACATCGGCACCGCGGAGGAGCCGGAGTACAGCGAGTTCACCGGGGTGACCTTCTCGCCCGACGGCAGGACGCTGTTCGCCAACATCCAGGACCCGGGCATCATGCTGGCCATCACCGGCCCGTGGCGCCGCCAGGGCCACGGCGGAGCCTGCTGAGACCCGACCGCGTCACCCGCGCCCGGTGGTCCGTGCCCCGCACGGACCACCGGGCGCGCCCGCGTCGCTCAGAGCGCCTGCGCGGCGGGCTTGACCATGCCCTTGACGGTGCGGGAGTCGACGAAGTCGCCCATCGCCGTCATCTCCCACTCGCCGGAGAACTGGCGGATGAACTTGGCCATCATCACGCCCGTGCGCGGCTCGGCGCCGGTGAGGTCGAAGCGCACCAGCTCCTCGCCCGTCGTGCCGTCCATCAGCCGGCAGTAGGCCTTGGCCACCTGGTTGAACTTCTGGCCGGAGAAGGAGTTCACGGTGAAGACCAGCCCGGTGACCTCGGGCGGCAGCCCGCCGAGGTGGACGGTGATGACCTCGTCGTCGCCCGCGCCCTCGCCGGTGAGGTTGTCGCCGGAGTGCTGGACCGCGCCGTTCAGGATCGTGAGCCGGCCGAAGTAGCAGGACTCGATGTGGTTGCGCTGCGGCCCGTACGCGATGACCGAGGCGTCCAGGTCGATGTCCTTGCCGCGGTAGGCGGGCTCCCAGCCCAGGCCCATGCGGACCGAGGCCATCAGCGGCTTGCCGCCCTTGACCAGGGAGACCGTCTGGTGCTTCTGGAGGTTGACGCGGCCCTTGTCCAGGTTGATCTTGCCCGTGCCGGCCGGCGGGGCGGGCGGGGCCGGGGGCGCGGCCGGGGGTGCGGGGGGCGGCGTCACGGCGGCCGCCGCCGGGGCGGGCGGCGGGGGAGCCATGGGCGGCGCCTGGGGCGGTGCCTGCGGCGCGGCGGCCGCGGGCTCGTCGACGGAGACGCCGAAGTCGGTGGCGATGCCCGCAAGACCGTTCGCGTACCCCTGGCCGACCGCGCGGGCCTTCCAGGCGCCGGAGCGGCGGTAGACCTCCACCACCACGAGCGCGGTCTCGCTGCTCAGCCCGGACGGGGTGAAGGTGGCGAGGACGGTGCCGCTGTCGGCGTCCCGCAGCGTCGCCGTCGGCTCGGTGCCGGCGAAGGTGGCCCCGGGCGCGTCGGGGCTCGCCGTCACGACGATCTTCTCGATGCCGGCGGGCACGGCCGCGGTGTCGACCGTGATGGCGTCGGGGGAGGTGCCGCCACCGGACCGGTAGGTCACACCCGGCCCCGCGGGCTGGTTGTAGAAGACGAAGTCGTCGTCGGATCGCACCTTGCCGTCGGCGGCGATCAGGAGGCCCGAGACGTCCAGCCGCACGGGCGCGGATACCTCCACTGTCACGCGCGCCGCGGAGAGCGGGATGTTCGAGCCGGGTGTCATTGCGGTCATGTTCCGCTTAACGATCGTTACGGGTTTACGGTTCCATTACCGAACGGGCTTTTCACGTGTCACGCATCGCGGTGGTCGGCGGGTGGCGGTCCCGACGGTCCCGGCGGACCTGGCCGACGAAGGCGGAGGCGGCCGGGATGCGCGATGTCGTGGCGGAGCGGTTCGGCCGGGTGGCCGTGCCGGCCGACAACGCGGGCGGGGACGTCGCGCTCGCGCACCGGCTCGCCTCCCCGGGCGCCGGCCACGTCACCGCGCGGATCCTCCGAGGGTGGCCCCGGTCAGTGCGGCCAGATGGGCGGGTGCGTGGTGAAGTGGCCGCCGAGGTGGGCGTGGTCGGGGTTTGCCGGGTCGAGTTCGCCCTGCTCGGCGACGAGCTTCGCGGCGAAGGGCTCGGAGTCGTCCTGCGGCTCGTAGCCCAGCGCCCGCGCGGAGGACAGGTCCCACCACAGCCGGGTGTTGGCGCTGCTGCCGTAGACCACGGTGTGCCCGACGCCCTCGGCGGTGAGGGCGGCGTGGAAGAGCCGTGCGCCGTCCTCGGGGCTCATCCAGACCGAGAGCATGCGCACGGACGTCGGCTCCCGGAAGCAGGAGCCGATGCGGACGGAGACGGTCTCCAGGCCGTGCAGGTCCCAGTAGAGCTGGGCCAGGTCCTCGCCGAATCCCTTGGACAGGCCGTAGAAGGTGTCGGGGCGCCGCGGGGTGTCGACCGGGATCAGCGGGTCGTCCCCGACCGGGCGCGGGGTGAAGCCGACGGCGTGGTTGCTGGAGGCGAAGACGATCCGCGGCACGCCCTCCTCGCGGGCGGCCTCGTAGAGGTTGTACGTGCCCTCGACGTTGGCGCGCAGGATCTTCTCGAAGGGGGCTTCCAGGGAGATGCCCGCGAGGTGGATGATCGCGTCGACCCCGCGCACGGCCTCGCGCAGAGCGGCGCGGTCGGCCAGGTCCGCGGTGATCGCGTCGGGCGCGCCCTCGACGGGCAGCATGTCGAGGAGGCGCAGCTCGTAGCCGTGAGCCGGCAGCAGCTCGCGCATCAGGGTGCCCAGGCCGCCTGCGGCGCCGGTCAGCAGGACGGTGCGGGGAGCGGGCATGCGCGGGTCTCCTCGATAGGGCGTCCACGTTCATGGACGTTATTCATATTCATGGACACGCTAAAGAGCGCTTGTCGAAGCGTCAAGACTCCACCACCTGCGGCTGTCTTCCTTGACCCTTCCTCCTGTGCTGCTTTAGCGTGAACGCGTTCATGAATATGGACATCGATCAGATGAGCGCACAGACGCCAGTCCTCAGGGAGAACCCGATGACCGATGCCGCCTCACTGTCCGCGCGCCTCGACGGCCTGCTGTTCTTCCCCGTGACGCCCTTCGGCCCGGACGGCGCCGTCGACCTGGAGGTCTTCCGCGCGCACGTGCGCCGCGGGATCGAGGCCGGGGCCGGAGCGGTCTTCGCCTGCTGCGGCACCGGCGAGTTCCACGCGCTGACGCCCGAGGAGTTCCGCGCCTGCGTCGGCGCGGCCGTCGAGGAGTCCGCGGGCCGCGTCCCCGTCGTCGCCGGCGCCGGCTACGGCACCGCACTGGCCCTGCAGTTCGCGCGTCTCGCCGAGGACGCGGGCGCCGACGGACTGCTCGCCATGCCCCCCTACCTCGTCGTCGCCGACCAGGCCGGACTGCTGCGGCACTACGCGGCGCTCGCCGCGGGCACCTCCCTCGACGTCATCGTCTACCAGCGCGACAACGCCGTCCTCACCCCCGCGACCGTCGCCGAACTCGCCCGCATCCCGCGCGTCATCGGCCTCAAGGACGGCGTCGGCGACCTCGACCTGATGCAGCGCATCATCAGCGCCGTCCGCAGTACCGTCCCCGACCGCGACTTCCGCTACTTCAACGGCCTCCCCACCGCCGAACTCACCGGCCTCGCCTACCGCGGCATCGGCGTCACCCTCTACTCCTCCGCCGTCTTCTGCTTCGCGCCCGAGATCGCCCTCGCCTTCCACCGCGCCCTGACCGGCGGCGACGACGCCACCGTCAACGCCCTCCTCGACGGCTTCTACCGGCCTCTGGTGGAACTGCGCCAGCAGGGCCGCGGCTACGCCGTCTCCCTGGTCAAGGCCGGTGTCCGGCTGCGCGGGCTCGACGCCGGCGAGGTGCGCCCGCCGTTGTCCGAGCCCTCACCCGCGCACATCAAGGAACTCGCCGAACTCATCGATCGCGGCCTCGCCCTGCTCGGCGAGGACTGACGTACCGTGACCCGCGTCAACCCCCTTCACCAGGAGCCGCGTTGAGAGCCTCCACCTTCGTCTACCCGTGGGACGTCATCGGCGACCCGGAGGCGGCGGACCGCATAGCCGGCCTCGGCGTCCAGCAGGTCACCCTCGCCTCCGCCTACCACTCCACGCGCGCGCTGACCCCCCGCCACCCCGGGCACCGCGTCGTCACCGCGCGCCACGCAGCCGTGCTCTACCCGCCGGGCGAGCGCCGCTGGGCGGGGCGCGCCCTGCGGCCGTACACCCAGGACTGGGCGGGCGCCGAGGACGCCTACGGCGAGGCCGCCCGGGCCCTGCGGGCGGCCGGACTGGACGTGCACTCCTGGGTCGTGCTCGCCCACAACTCCCGCCTCGGGGACGAGCATCCCCGGGTGAGCGTGCGCAACGCCTACGGCGACCGCTACCCCTGGGCGCCGTGCATCGCCCAGCCGGAGGTGCGCGAGTACCTCGTCGACCTGGCGGTGGAGGCCGCGGTGCGGCCGGGGACCGGGACGGGCGGCACGGAACTGGAGTCCTGCGGCTGGTACGGCTTCGCGCACCTGCACGCCCACGACAAGGTCGGCGGGGTCCCGCTGCCCGGGGCCGCGCAGTACCTGATGTCCCTGTGCTTCTGCGCCGCGTGCGAGGCGGGGTACGCCGGGCTCGGCGCGGACCCGGACGCGCTGCGGGCGGCCGTGCGGGGCGCCCTGGCGCCGGTCTGGGCGGGGGAGTGGACCCCCGGGGCCGACGAGTGGGCCGACGTCGAGAAGCTGCTCGGGGCGGACCTCGCGGGGCTCACGATGGCGTGGCGGGGCCCCGTCGCGCGGGAGTTGCAGCGGGCGGCGGTGGAGGCGGTACGGGCCGCCGCGGCAGCGGCCGCGGCACCGGGGTTCCGGGTGCTGCTGCACGCGGACCCGAACGCGCATCGCTGCGGGGCCAATGTGGGTGTCGACCCGGGGTACGTCCTGGGGCACGCGGACGGGCTCGTGCTGCCCGGGGTGGACCTGGTCGCGGCCTGTGCGCCGCACGCGCGGCCGGGGACCGTGCTGGCGGCCAATTTCCCCGTGGTCGCCGGGATGGGGGGCAGCCCCGGCACGCTGGCCGCGGACGCGGCCCGGGCCGCCGCGGCGGGGGCGACGGAGCTGCGGCTCTACCACGCGGGGCTCGCGTCCGCGGCGGATCTGGCGGCGGTGCGGGCGTTTTTGGCGGGCGCGGGCTGAGGCTTGCGCCTTCTGTGCCGGGGGCGTTGTGTGCCCGGTGCGTGGTTGTCTGCGGCGCCGTCGTGGTTGCGGTTGCGGTTTCGTCCCCGCCTGCCCGGTGTCTGGGTGCGGGTCTGTTGCGGCTGCGCCGTGCAGCGCCGGTTGTCGTGTGCGGGTCCGTTGCGCCTGCGGCGGGCTGTTCGCCCGCCCTCCCGCCCTCCCCCAGCCTTCGGCCGGGGGGACCCCCATCCGGCGCGGTTGGTGCGGGCCTGCGCACCTCGTTGTGGGGTCGGCGCTGCGCCGGCGCACTCCCCCAGCCTTCGGCCGGGGGGACCCCCAGAACGCTCGCGGTTTACCCCAACATCGTCGGGCGCCGCACTTGACCGCTCGTCTCCCCCAGCCTTCGGCCAGGGGGAGCACCCCGCCACACCCCCTCCCGTCGTATGGGCGCACAACGGCCGGTGGGGGGTATGGAGGCGGTCCAGGGCGCCCCGAACCGCCCTCTGAACCCACGACGCCACGGTGCAAGCCCACAACATCGGGTCCGCCGCTCGATCTTCCCCAGCCTTCGAAAAGGGGGCCCCGCAACACCTCCCAGCTTGTGCGGGCGCGTGACGGCCGATGCGGGATGCGCCAGGCACCTGCGGCATGGCCTCGTTGCTCGTCTCCCCGGTGGGGGTCAGCTGGGCAACCGGGTTGCTCCGGACCGCCTTCTGACCTCCCACCGGCCGTTGGTCGCTGTCGATAGGGAGGGGGTGGGGGAGTTGGGGGCACCCCCGGCCGAAGGCTGGGGGAGGGTGGGCGTTCTGGACGCTGACGTGTATGTGATGTGCGGCAGAGACGGCAAGAACGAGTGGTGCCCGTCATGCACATAAATATGCGGTACAGAATGCCCACCCCGGAGGCCCCGCCCCGGCCCACCCAGCCACAGTGCGCAAGCCCGCACCAATCGCGCCGGATGGGGGTCCCCCCGGCCGAAGGCTGGGGGAGGGCGGGAGGGTGGGGGAGAAACCCCAACAGAAACCACGACGCACCCGCACGCAAGCACAACCCGGTGCAGGCGCCCCCGGCGCGACCCATTGACGAACCCCGCCCCCAGCCCTACCTTCGTCGCGTCGTACTTCGTACGTCATATATGAGACGCCATACGCGAGACCCGAAAGAGCCCCCATGGACCTGCTCGCCGGCGCCGCGCCGACGCCGATTCCGTCCCGTACCCAGGTCGTGCTGGAAACGATCAAGCACGGGATCCTGACCGGGCGCCTGAAGCCCGGTCAGGCACTCGTGGAGGCCGAGCTGGCCGCGCAGTTCGGGGTGTCGAAGACGCCCGTGCGGGAGGCGCTGAAGACGCTCGCGGGGACCGGGCTGGTCGTGATGAGCCAGTACAAGGGCGTGACCGTGCGGACCGTGGACGCGGAGATGGCGCGTCAGGTGTACGACGTGCGGCTGCTGCTGGAGCCGGAGGCCCTGCGCCGTACGGTCACGCACCGCGCCCCGCTGGACGCCGCGCGGGACGCGCTGTCGCGGGCCGACGAGGCGGCGGACCGGGCCGACCGGTCGCTCGCCAACCGGGAGTTCCACCGGGCGCTGTACACGCCGTGCGGCAACCCCCTGCTGGCGCGGATGCTGGACGACGTACGGGACCAGGCGGCCCTGGTCTCCGCGGTGGTCTGGCAGGAGACGCCGTCGTGGGAGCAGGAGGCCCGCGAGCACCGGGAGATCCTGGCGCGGGCCGTGGACGGGGACGCGGACGGCGCGGCGCGGCTGCTCCACGACCACATCGCGAGCTTCGTGGCCCGTGCGTTCCCCGGCGGCGACGACGGGCCGGCCCGCTGAGCCGCGGGCGCGCGGGGGTGAGGGGACGGCCCCCCGCGCGTCCGCTTCCGCCCCGTCCCGACCCCGCAGTCACCCGAGTTGAAGGGCAACCGCATGTCATTCGCAGAGCAGTCGTCGGCGCTCGCCGACGTGGTGGCGATCCCGGTGACCCCGTTCGGCGCGGACGGGGGCGTGGAGCGCGCCGCGTACCGGGCGTTGCTGCGCCGGCTGCTCGACAGCGGGGTGCGGACGGTGACGCCGAACGGCAACACCGGGGAGTTCTACGCCCTCGACCCGGCCGAGCGGCGGCTGGTCGTCGAGCTGACGATGGCGGAGGCGGACCCGGGCACCCAGGTCGTGGTGGGCGTCGGCCACGACGTGCCGACCGCGGTGGCCGCCGCGCGGCACGCGCGGGACGCCGGGGCGCGGATGGTGATGGTGCACCAGCCGGTCCACCCGTACGTGTCGCCGGAGGGCTGGGTGGACTACCACCGCGCGATCGCGGAGGCCGTCCCGGAGACCGGGGTCGTGCCGTACGTCCGCAACCCGGGGCTGGGCGGCGGACTGATCGCACGCCTCGGCGAGCTGTGCCCGAACGTCATCGGGGTGAAGTACGCGGTGCCCGACGCCGCCCGTTTCGCGGCGGTGGCGCGGGACGCGGGGCTGGACCGCTTCACGTGGGTCGCGGGCCTCGCCGAGCTGTACGCCCCCGCGTACTGGGCGGTCGGCGCGTCCGGCTTCACCTCGGGCCTGGTCAACGTCGCGCCCCGGGTGTCGCTGGAGATGCTGCGCGCGCTGCGCGACGGCGACTACGCGGCGGCGATGAAGGTGTGGGAGCAGATCAGGGAGTTCGAGGAACTGCGGGCCGAGCAGGGTTCCGCCGACAACGTGTCGGTGGTGAAGGAGGCGCTCGCGGCGCTGGGGCTGTGCCGCCGCGAGGTGCGGCCGCCCAGCCGGGCGCTGAGCGCGGACCGGCGTGAGCGGGTGGCCGCGCTCGTCGCCGGCTGGGACGTGTGAGTCGGGAGGGGACGGAGGGCCGCCATGAAGAAGCCGGAAGAGCTCCGCAGCCACCAGTGGTACGGGACAGAGGGCCTGCGCTCGTTCAGCCACCGGGCCCGCACCCGGCAGCTGGGCTACCTGCCCGAGGAGCACCTGGGCAAGCCGGTGATCGCGGTCCTCAACACCTGGAGCGACATCAACCCCTGCCACGTGCACCTGCGCGACCGGGCCCAGGCGGTCAAGCGCGGGGTGTGGCAGGCGGGCGGCTTCCCCCTGGAGTTCCCCGTCGCGACGCTGTCGGAGACGTTCCAGAAGCCGACGCCGATGCTCTACCGCAACCTGCTCGCGATGGAGACCGAGGAGCTGCTGCGTTCCTACCCCGTGGACGGGGCGGTCCTGATGGGCGGCTGCGACAAGTCCACGCCCGCGCTGCTCATGGGGGCCGCGAGCGCCGGCCTGCCGGCGGTGTTCGTGCCGGCCGGGCCCATGCTGCCCGGGCACTGGCGCACCGAGGTGCTGGGTTCCGGCACGGACATGTGGAAGTACTGGGACGACAAGCGGGCCGGGCTCATCGGCGACTGCGAGATGGCCGAACTGGAGAGCGGGCTGGCCCGTTCGCCCGGTCACTGCATGACCATGGGCACCGCCTCCACGCTGACCGCGGCGGCGGAGGCGCTGGGGATGACGATGCCCGGCGCCTCGTCGATCCCCGCCGTCGACTCCGGGCACGACCGCATGGCGGCGGCCTCCGGGAGGCGGATCGTCGGTATGGTGCGCGAGGACCTGCGCCCCTCGGCGATCCTGACCCGGGAGGCGTACGAGGACGCGGTGGCGACGGTGCTCGCGCTCGGCGGTTCGACCAACGCCGTGATCCACCTGATCGCGATGGCGGGCCGCAGCGGTGTGCCGCTGACGCTGGACGACTTCGACCGCGTCGCCCGCACGGTGCCGGTGCTGGCGAACCTCCGGCCCGGCGGGCGGTACCTGATGGAGGACTTCCACTTCGCGGGCGGCCTCCCCGGGTTCCTGACCCGGCTGCGGGACGCGGGCGTCCTCCACCTCGACCGGCCCACCGTCGCGCACGCGACCCTGCGCGAGCAGCTGGCCGCGGCGCTCGTCCACGACGACGACGTGATCCGCCCGCTGGAGAACCCGCTCGCGGCCGAGGGCGGCGTCGCCGTCCTGCGCGGCAACCTGTGCCCGGACGGCGCGGTCATCAAGCACATCGCCGCGGAGCCGCACCTGCTCAAGCACACCGGTCCGGCCGTGGTGTTCGACGACTACCGGACGCTGCAGCGCACCATCGACGACCCGGGACTCGGCATCACCGAGGACAGCGTCCTGGTGCTGCGCGGCTCCGGCCCGCTCGGCGGACCGGGCATGCCCGAGTACGGGATGCTGCCGCTGCCCGGCCATCTCCTGAAGAAGGGGGTGCGGGACATGGTGCGGATCTCCGACGCCCGGATGAGCGGCACGAGTTACGGCGCGTGCGTGCTGCACGTGGCGCCCGAGTCGCACGTGGGCGGCCCGCTCGCCCTCGTCCGCACCGGCGACCCGATCACCCTGGACGTCCACGCGCGCACCCTGCGCCTGGAGGTCGACGACGCCGAACTCGAACGCCGCCGCGCGCAGTGGCAGGCACCCCCGCCCCGCTACGGACGCGGGTACGGCGCGCTGTACCAGGACCAGATCACCCAGGCCGACACCGGCTGCGACTTCCGCTTCCTGGCCCGGCCCGGAGAAGTGCCGGAGCCCTACGCGGGCTGACGCCCCGCCGCGCACCACCCCGCACCGCCCTCACCGCCACCGCGCCCGTGGCGGCCCCGCACCACTCGGCAAGCGCTTTCCCCGTACCCGTACGAAGGAGTACCGGTCATGGCCACAGCCGTGGCGAAACCACCCCGGCCCCCGCGGCGCCGGCCGTCCGGCGCGGCCCGGCGCACCCCGTACCTGCTGATCGCCCCTGCCGTGCTGCTGATGCTGGGCTTCATCGCCTACCCGATGGTGAGCGTCCTCTACTACAGCCTCCGGGACCACAACGTCACCAAGCCCTGGCGGAACGGCTTCGCCGGCCTCGGCAACTTCCGCCGGATCCTCTTCGACGACCCGCTGTTCTGGCAGAGCCTGCTCTTCAGCCTCAAGTGGGTCGCCGCGGAGGTGGGACTGCAGCTCGCCCTCGGGCTGGCGCTGGCCCTGGTCGTCAACCAGACCTTCGTCGGGCGCGGCCTCTCGCGCGCCCTGGTCTTCTCGCCGTGGGCCGTCTCCGGCGTGCTGACCACCACGATCTGGATGCTGCTGTACAACCCCGCCACCGGCATCAGCCGCTACCTCGCGGACGCCGGCATCGGCGAGTACGGCACCTCGGTGCTGTCCGACCCCGGCACCGTCTTCCCGGCCGCCGTCCTGGCCGAACTGTGGCGCGGCGTACCGTTCTTCGCCATCCTCATCCTCGCCGACCTGCAGTCGATCCCGGACGAGCTGTACGAGGCGGCCGCGGTCGACGGCGCGGGCCGCTTCCGGCGCTTCCGCCACATCACGCTGCCCCACCTGCGGGACGCCATCGTGCTGTCCACGCTGCTGCGCGGGGTGTGGGAGTTCAACAACGTCGACCTGCTCTACACGCTCACCGGCGGCGGTCCCGCCGGGTCGACGACCACGCTGCCGCTGTACGTCGCCAACACCGGCATCGACGGCCACGACTTCGGCTACGCGTCCGCCCTCACCACGGTCGCCTTCGTGATCCTCCTGTTCTGCTCCATCGTCTACCTGCGGCTCAGCAAGTTCGGGGGCGACCGCGCATGACCACCACCGTGCCGGAGACCAACGGCGTCCCCCTGCCCCGCGTGGCCCCCGCCGCGCGGCCCGACGGCGGCGGTGGCGGCACCGGGCCGCGCCGCGGACGCCGGGCGCTCACCGCGGGCGCGCCCCGCTGGCAGATCTACCTGCCGCTGGGCCTGTACCTGCTGTTCACGCTCGTCCCCTTCTACTGGATGCTGCTGTTCGCGCTGCGCCCCTCGGGGTCCACCTCACTGGTGCCGTGGCCGGCCACCACGGCGCACTTCTCGAAGGTGTGGAACGACCTCGGCTTCGCCGTGTTCTTCAAGAACAGCCTGCTCATCGGCATCGCCACGCTCCTGATGACCACCGTGATCGCCCTGCTCGGCGGCTACGCGCTGGCCCGCTTCGACTTCCGCGCCAAGCGCGCCTTCCTGCTGGCCCTGCTGTGCTCGCAGTTCATCCCGGGGGCGCTGATGCTGGTGCCGCTGTTCCAGATCTTCAGCGAACTACGCATGATCGACTCGCTGTGGAGCGTCATCGTCGCCGAGACGGTCTTCCAGCTGCCCCTGTCGATCATCCTCATCAGCGGCTTCATCAAGAACGTGCCCGTGTCGCTGGAGGAGGCCGCCTGGGTCGACGGCTGCGGCAGGATCCGCGCCTTCTGCGCGGTGGTGCTGCCGCTGCTGCGCCCGGGGCTGATCGCGGTGGGCTCCTTCGCCTTCGTGCACAGCTGGAACCACTTCCTCTTCTCGCTGATGTTCCTCAGCACGCAGGAGAAGTACACGATCCCCGTCGGCCTCAGCTACACCATCGGCTCCGGCGAGAGCGTCGAGCTCGGGACGCTCGCAGCGGGCGGCGTCGTGGCCGCCGTGCCCGTCGTCATCGTCTTCGCGTTCATCCAGAAGTGGCTGGTCACCGGCTTCAGCGCGGGTGCCGTCAAGGGCTGAGGCCCGGCCGGTCACCCGCGGTTCCCCCGTGGACGAGGAGGTCCGAACGTGCGTGATCCATCCCCAGCGCCCCCCGGCGGCGCGGTGCCGGTGCCCGTCGTCCTGGCCGGGTTCCGCGGCCACGGCGCCTGGCACCTGGCGAACCTGCGGCGGCTGTCGGCCGCCGGCCTGGTACGGCTCGCCGGGGTCTGCGACACCGTGCCGCCGGCGGCGGGCGAGCCGGCCGGGTTCCCCGGGGCCGTCCACGGCACCGACCTCGGCGAGCTGACCGCGCGGACCGGCGCCCGGATCGCCATCGTCTGCACCCCCATCCACACGCACACCGACCTGGCGCTGGCCGCGGCTGCGCAGGGCGCCCACGTGCTGCTGGAGAAGCCGCCGGCACCCTCCTACGCCGCCTACGAGCGGCTGGTCGCCGGGACGGAGGCGAGCGGACGCGCCTGCCAGATCGGCTTCCAGTCACTGGGCTCGCACGCCCTGGCCGCCGTACGGGCACTCGTCGCCGACGGTGCGATCGGTGAGGTGCGCGGCATCGGCGCGGCCGGCAACTGGGTGCGCGAGGAGCACTACTTCCGCCGGGCCGCCTGGTCGGGGCGGCGCAGGACCGGCGGCACGGACGTCGTCGACGGGGTGCTCACCAACCCGCTCGCCCACGCCGTGGCCACCGCGCTCGCCCTGGACGGCAGCGACCGCGCCGAGGACGTCGGGGCGATCGAGCTCGAGCTCTTCCGGGCCAACGCCATCGAGGCCGACGACACCTCCGCGCTGCGGCTGCGCACCGCGCGGGGCACGGTCGTCACGGTCACCGCCACCCTGTGCGCCGAGCGGAACAGCGAGCCGTACGTGGTCGTCCACGGCGACCGCGGCCGGGTGACCCTCTGGTACAAGCAGGACCGCGTCCTGCTGCAACGCGCCGGGCACGGCCCGCGGGAGCGGCGCTACGGGCGCACGCACCTGCTGGAGAACCTCCTCGCGCACGTGCGGCACGGCGAGGAACTGCTCGTGCCGCCGCGCGCGACGGGCGCCTTCATGAAGGTCGTCGAGGCCGTGCGCACGGCACCGGAACCGGTGCCGCTGCCCGAGGGCGCCTGGCGCACCGAACCCGGCGAACGGTCCCGCAGGCGGGTCGTCACCGGGATCGACGCGATGGTCACCGCGGGCGCCGAGCGCCTCGCCCTCTTCTCCGAGCTGGGCGCCCCCTGGGCCCACGCCGGCGGGACGGTGCCGCGATGACGACCACGACCCTGCACGCCGCCGGACGCCCCGTGGGACGGTACGTCCACCGCCCCGAGCTGCCCGGGCGGCTCTCCCCGCGCCCGTACCTGCACCCGATGACGACCCTGGCCGGGGTGCCCGTCACCGCGTTCATGCCCGCCGACCACCTCCACCACCTCGGGGTGAGCGTCGCCGTCCCGGACGTCGGCGGACACAACTTCTGGGGCGGCCGTACCTTCGTCCGCGGCCGCGGCCCGACGGAACTCGACGACCACGGGGTCCAGGAACACCGGGGACTGCTCCGCAGCGGCCCGGACGGCTTCACCGAGGAGCTGTCCTGGCGCCGCGGGGAGCGCGAACTGCTCCGCGAGCACCGGACGGTCGCGGTTCGCGCGCTCGGCCCGGACCGCTGGGCGCTCGACGTCACCTTCGCGCTCACCAACCCCGGCGACCGGGAGCTGACCATCGGCAGCCCCGCCACCAACGGCCGCCCCGGCGCCGGTTACGGCGGCTTCTTCTGGCGCGCGCCCGCCGGCCCGGAGCGCGCGCGGGTGTTCACCGCCGAGGCGGAGGGCGAGGAGGCCGTGCACGGCCGGGCGGCCGGCTGGCTGGCGCTGTCCGGCGAGGACTGGACGCTCGTCTTCGCCGGGATGACCGCCGTGACCCGCCGCGACCCCTGGTTCGTGCGCACGGCCGAGTACCCGGGCGTCGGCTCCTCCCTCGCGTGGGACCGGCGGCTGCCCGTCCCCGCGGGCGGCACCGTGAGCCGGCGGATCGCCACCGCCGTCGCCGACGGGCGGCTCGGCCCCGCGGAGGCCGGCGCGCTCGCCCGCCGCCTCGTCGAGGGGAGCGGCTGACGATGCGCCCCTGGACCGCCGACCTCGGCGACGGCACCTACCGCAACCCGGTGCTCCACGCCGACTGGTCCGACCCCGACGTCATCTCCGTCGGCGACGACCACTACCTCACGGCCTCCAGCTTCGGCCGGGTCCCCGGACTGCCCCTCCTGCACTCCCGCGACCTCGTCAACTGGCGGATCATCGGGCACGCGCTGGACCGTCCCGTACGGGCGTCCGCCGTGCCGCGGCACGACTGCGGGGTGTGGGCGCCGTCGCTGCGGCACCACGACGGCCGCTTCTGGATCTTCTGGGGCGACCCCGACGCCGGGCTGTTCCAGGTCAACGCGCCCGATCCGCGCGGCCCGTGGACCCGTCCGCACCTGCTGAAGGCCGGCAAGGGCCTGATCGACCCCTGCCCGCTCTGGGACGAGGACGGCACCGCCTACCTGGTGCACGCCTGGGCCAAGTCCCGCTCCGGGGTGAAGAACCGGCTCAGCGGGCACCGGATGAGCGCGGACGGCCGGGAACTGCTCGACGAGGGCCGGGTGGTCGTGGACGGCGACCGCGTCCCGGGCTGGTTCACCCTCGAGGGCCCCAAGCTGCACCGCCACGACGGCTGGTACTGGATCCTCGCCCCGGCCGGCGGGGTGGGGACCGGCTGGCAGGGCGCGTTCCGTGCCCGCGACTTCTTCGGCCCCTACGAGGCGGCCGTCGTGCTCGAACAGGGGCGCACCGCGGTCAACGGCCCCCACCAGGGCGCGTGGGTGCGCACCGCGCGGGGCGAGGACTGGTTCCTGCACTTCCAGCAGCGCGGCGCGTACGGCCGCGTGGTGCACCTGCAGCCGCTGCGCTGGACCGCGGACGGCTGGCCCCTGGCGGGTGAGGCGGGCGAACCCGTCGCCCGCCACGCCAAGCCGCGGGCTGCCGGGCCGCAGCCGCCCGAGGCCCCGGCCACCGACGACGACTTCCCCGGCGGACGGTTCGGCCGGCAGTGGTCCTGGACGGCGGCCCCACGGCCCGGCTGGACCACCGCGCACGGCGCCGACGCGCTGCGCCTGACCTGCGTGCGCACCGCCGACGCCCACGACCTGCGGCGGCTGCCCAACGTCCTGGTGCAGCGGCTGCCCGCCGAGTCCTTCACGGTCACCGTCGACCTCGCGCTGGACGCCGGCGCCGAGGGCGCGAGGGCCGGGCTGGGCGTCGTCGGCGACGCCTTCTGCTGGATCGGCCTGGAGCGCTCCGCGGACGGCGTCCACCTGGTGCACCGCTTCGCCGAGTCCGCCGCCGGGGCCGAGCGCGACGCGGCGTACGCCCGGCCGGCACCGGAGGGCCGCGCCTCGCTGCGCGTCGAGGTGACCCCGGGCGCCCGCTGCCGTTTCGCCGCGGACACCGGTGACGGCCCGCGCCCCTCGGGCCCGGTCTTCGCCGCCACGCCGTGGCGCTGGGTGGGTGCCCAGCTCGGGCTCTTCGCCGCGGCGCCCACCCCGCCGACCGGACCCACCGGTCCCGGCGGCCCCGCCGGGACCGCGGACTTCACCCACTTCCGGATCACGGCGGGCACGGCCGGCCCGTCCGCCCCGGGACCCGCGCCGGACCCCCGGCCGCCCCGTACGTCCCCACCACCCGCACACACCCCGACAGGAGAGTCACCATGAGAGCACCGATGGGTCGCGGAGCGCGCCTCGCCGCCGCCGTCGCGGCCGTCTCCGCACTGGCGCTGACCGCGTCCGCCTGCGGCACCGACGGCAAGGGCGGCTCGGGCAGCGAGGGCAGCGGCAAGGGCACCGTCACCTTCTGGGACAACAACGGCGGTGTCCGCACCGAGGTGTGGAAGGAGATCATCTCGCGCTTCGAGAAGAAGAACCCGGACGTCAAGGTGAAGTACGTCGGGGTCGCCGCCGCCGACGTGCAGTCCAAGTACGACACCGCCATAGCGGGCGGCAAGGGCCTGCCCGACGTGGGCGGCGTGGGCACCGCGATGCTCGCGAGCCTGGTGGCGCAGGGCGCCCTGGACCCGGTGACCGACCGCATCGACGACAGCTCCCTCAAGGGCAGGTTCGACCCCGACCTGGTCGAGAGCGTGCAGGTGGCGGGCGGCGGCGAGGAGCTGTTCTCGGTGCCGACCTCCGCGAACATGGGCGTCCTGTGGTACCGCACGGACCTCTTCGAGGCCGCGGGCGTGCCCGCGCCCACCACCTGGGACGCCTTCTTCACGGCGACGGAGAAGCTGACCGACCGGAAGAAGAACGAGTTCGGCTTCACCTTCCGCGGCGGCGCCGGCTCGATCGCCCAGGCGCTGGACATGATGTACGGGCAGTCGGGCATCGACAGCTTCTGGAACGGCGACTCGACCACCGTCAACGACCCGAAGAACGTGGCTGCGCTGGAGAAGTACGTGGCGCTCTACAAGAAGACCACGCCGGAAGCCGACCTCAACAACGACTTCACCAAGATGGTCGCCGAGTTCGACAACGGGAAGATCGGCATCCTCCAGCACAACCTGGGCTCCTACCAGAACCACCTGGACGCCCTCGGCAAGGACAAGTTCGCGGGTGTGGCCATGCCGGTCGACGCGTCGGGCGTGCGCACCACGGTCTCCAACCCGGTGGACGGGCTCGGCCTGTTCAAGAGCTCCGGGAACAAGGAGGCGGCCTGGAAGTTCATCGAGTTCGCCGCCTCCGCGGAGGCCAACAGCCTGTGGAACGAGTCGGCCGGGGCCGTCCCGTCCAACACCGAGGCGCAGGACGACGACTGGATCGCCTCCGCCGGTGCCACCAAGACCGCCATCGACGCGCTCACCGACCCCGACACCAGGATCGTCCAGCTGCCGTACTACCTGCCGGACTGGAACACCCTCAGCAAGGCCGACAGCGAACCGGAGTTCCAGAAGGTCGTCCTCGGCCGGCTGAGCGCCAAGGACTTCCTCGACGCCTTCGCCGGGAAGCTCAACGCCGCCCAGGCGGACTGGAAGAAGCACAACTCCTGATCCGCGCGCCCGGGAACGGGACGTCCGGCGGCGCCCACACCGCGCCGTGCGCCGCCGGCCGTCCCCGATCCGCCCGTCAGGCCGCGGGGCCGCTGCGGTATTCACGCGGTGAACTCCCCGTCACCTCCTTGAAGGCCGTGCTGAGCGCGCTCTCCGAGCCGTAGCCGACCGCGCGGGCGATGACGGCCAGGGTGTCGGTGCCCGTGCGCAGCCGCTGCGAGGCGAGTTCGATGCGCCACCGCCTGAGGTAGTCCAGCGGCGGGCAGCCCACGGTCCGCTTGAACCGCGCGGCGAGCGTGGACCGGGACACCCCGCTGGCGCGGGCGAGTTCGGCGACCGTCCAGCCGTACGCCGGGGCGCTGTGCAGCGCCGCCAGGGCGGGCGCCACGACGGGGTCGGCCAGGCCCGCCGGCCAGCCCGACGCGCCGTGCGCCTCGCGCGCCAGGTGCAGGCGCAGCACGTGGACCAGCATGACGACGGCCAGGTGCTCCGCCACGAGCGTGGCGGCCACGGGCCGTCCCAGCAGTTCCTGACCGATCTGTTCCAGCGCCCAGCGCACGGTCTCGGCCTGCGCGGTCTCCGCGGGCACGTGGATGACCGGCGGCAGCGCGTCCAGCAGCAGGGCCCGCGCGCGGTCGCCGAAGGAGAAGCGGCCGCCGACGAGCAGGACGTCGTCCCCCCGGCCGAGCCTGGCGAAGCCGCCCTCCGCCGCCGCGAACACCGGCGCCGCGTCGACCGCGGCCACGCCGGGGCCGCTGCGCAGCACGAAGGGCCGGGCCTGGGTCAGCAGGAAGCAGTCGCCCGTGGCCAGCTCCACCGGCCGGTCCGTCCCCTCGACCTCCAGCAGGCACCGGCCGCGCCGGACCGAGTTGAACTTCACCCCGGACGGGGCCCCGAAGCGCACGGCCCACTCGCCGCCCGCCACGAGGCCCGTCGAGAGATGGGCCCTGGTCTCCAGCAGGGCCAGCACGTCCTCGAGCGGATCCATGGGAGCCTCCTGGGGTGGCTGGACGATGGATGAAGTTTTCCGGAGTTTTCGTTATGGAGGATACGCGACGCCCTTCCTAGCCTGGATCGAGTACCAGCCGTTCCTCCCTTTTCAGAGAAGGTCACCGTGCTCGACCACCCCCTCCTGCAGACCCCCTTCCCCTTCCACGCCACGGCCTCCGAGGTCATCAGCGGGGTCGACCTCACCGGCCGGCGCGCCCTCGTCACCGGCGGCGCCTCCGGCATCGGCCTCGAAACGGTCCGGGTCCTGGCCGCGGCCGGCGCGGACGTCACCATCGCCACGCGCGACCCCGCCGCAGCGGCGCCCGCACTCCGCGGGCTCGAGGCCACCGTCCCGGCCGGCTCGGTCGACGTACGCCCCCTCGACCTGGCCGACCTCGACTCCGTCGCGCGCTTCGCCCGCGAGTGGAGCGGCCCGCTCGACATCCTCGTCGCCAACGCCGGGGTCATGGCCCTCCCCACCCGCCAGGTCAGCGACCGGGGATGGGAGCTGCAGCTCGCCGTCAACCACCTCGGCCACTTCGCCCTCGCCACGGCGCTCCACCCCGAACTGCGGGCGGCCGGCTCGGCGCGCCTGGTCGTCGTCAGCTCCGGAGCGCACAAGAGCGCCGCGTTCGACTTCGAGGACCCGCACTTCGAGCACCGTCCCTACGACCCCTGGACGGCGTACGCGCAGTCCAAGACCGCCGACGTCCTGTTCACGGTCGGCGCCGCCCGCCGGTGGGCCGCCGACGGCATCACGGCGAACACGCTCAACCCGGGATGGATCCTCAGCACCAACCTCCAGCGCCACATCGACGACGCCACCATGCGGGCGATGGGCGTGACGGACGAGGACGGCGCCGTCATCCCCCAGCCGTACCACAAGACCGTCGAGCAGGGCGCCTCCACATCGGTGCTGCTCGCGGCCTCCCCGCTGCTCGACGGGGTCACCGGGCGCTACTTCGAGCACAACCAGGAGGCCCCGGTCCTCGAGGCGAACGAGGGGCGCCCCGCCGGCGTCGCCCCCCACGCCGTGGACCCGCTCGCCGCGGACCGGCTCTGGGACCGCGCGCAGTGCGCCCTGCGGAGGTGAGACCGGGGACGTCCCCTGCGGCCGCGCCCGCCCCGGACGGGGCGCGGTCCCGCTCCGCACGTCCTGACCGGCGGCGGGCGGGTCACGCGGCCGCGGTGCCCCCGGGGGTCGCGGCCCGGGCCCCGCGGCCCTCGTACCAGAGGGCCGCCCCCGTCACCAGCGCGCCCACGCCCTCCCACACGCCGACCCCGAGGAAGCCGGACGGCGCCCGGCCGATCACCACGGCCGTGGTGAACACGGCGAAGGTCAGCAGCCGGAACGGGACCGTCCAGCGGAAGAAGGCGCGCCAGTCGGCGAGGGCCGCCAGGACGTAGTACACGCCCATGTTCAGCGCCGCCATCGAGGAAGCCGTGAGGAAGACCAGGGTGTGGTCGCCGGCCGCGCGGTGGTCCGGCCGGGCGAAGCCGAGCAGGGAGAGCTGGACGGCCGGCGAGACGATCCCGACGATGCCGAGCGCGGCGGCGAGCAGACCGAAGACGGCCATGGTCCAGCCGGAAAGGGAGCGGGGGAGACGCACCGGTCCTCCAAGTCCGGGGGCGACGGCTTCGGCGCCCCAACTCCCATGATCCTATGGGATGTTCAGGTCGACTCCCGCCGCACGAGCTCCGTCGGGAGGATCACCCCGGACGGCTCGTCCCCGGCGATGCGGGCGAGCAGCAGCCGCACCATCTCGGCGCTGATCCGGTCCCAGGGCTGGCGGATGGTGGTCAGCGGCGGCAGCGTGGCCAGCGCCGCCGGGGAGTCGTCGAAGCCGCCGACCGCGACGTCCTCCGGGACCCGCCGCCCGGCCCGCTCCAGCGCCGCCAGCGCGCCCTGCGCCATCAGGTCGGAGGCGACGAAGACCGCGTCCAGGCCGGGGGAGCGGCCCAGCAGGGCGGTCATCGCGGCCTCCCCGCTGGCCCGGCTGTAGTCGCCCTCGGCGACCAGCGTCCCGTCGGCGGGCAGCCCCGAGGCGGCCAGCTCCTCGCGGTAACCCGCCAGGCGCTGCACACCGCCGGGGGTGTCCAGCGGGCCGGTGATCATGGCGATCCTGCGCCGCCCGGACGCCACGAGGTGCCGCACCATCCGGTGCGCGCCGCCCCGCTCGTCGGCCGCCACGTACGCGACCCGGCCGCCCTGCCCGAGCGGCTCACCGCACGCGACGACCGGCACCCCGGCCTTCTCCAGCCGCTCGGCGACCGGGTTGCCCGAGTGGCTGGACACCAGCAGCACGCCGTCGACGTGCCCGGCGGTGATGTAGCGGGTTATCCGCCGCCGCTCGGGCTCGTCGCCGGCGATCATCAGCAGCAGCGGTATGTCGTGCGCGGCCAGCGCCTGGGTGCAGCCGCTGAGCAGCACGTTGAAGTTCGGGTCCTCGAAGAAGCGCTCCTGCGGTTCGGTGAGCAGGAAGCCCACCGAGTCCGACCGCCCGGTGATCAGGCTGCGGGCGTGCCGGTTCACCACGTAGCCGGTACGGCGGATGGCGGCGTTGACCGCCTCCAGCGCGGCCGGGCTCACGTTGTGCCCGCCGTTGAGGACGCGCGACACCGTGCCCCGCGACACGCCCGCCTCGCGGGCCACGTCGTGGATCGTCGGGGGACGGCGTCGTTCTGTGCGGCTCATACCGTTCTTCCTTCGGGGCTCCTCAGGACTTTACGGCCCCGGAGAGCAGGTCCAGGCTCCAGAACCGCTGGATCACCAGGAACAGTGCGATCAGCGGCATGATCGCCAGCATTGCACCGGTGATCACCAGCGTGTAGAGGGCGGGCGCCGAGGCGCCCTGCTGGAGCAGGGTGAACAGGCCGAGCGTCACCGGGAACTTCTCGTCGTCGCCCAGCATGATGAACGGCAGCAGGAAGTTGTTCCAGATCGCCACGAACTGGAAGAGGAAGACGGTCACCAGTCCGGGGAGCATCACCGGCAGCGCGATCGTGCGGAAGATCCGCCACTCGCGCGCCCCGTCCACCCGGGCCGCCTCCACCACCTCGTCCGGCACGGCGGCGGAGGCGTAGATCCGCGCCAGGTAGATGCCGTACGGCGCCAGGACGCTCGGCAGCAGCACCGACAGGTAGCTGTCGGCCAGACCCGCCTTGGCCATCAGCAGGTACTGCGGGATCGCCAGGATGACCGGCGGCATCAGCACCCCGGTCAGCAGGACGTTGAAGATCGCCTCGCGGCCCCGGAAGCGGTACTTCGCCAGCGCGTAGCCGCTCACCGCGGACACAGCCGTCGACAGCAGCGCGCCGAAGCCCGCGTAGAAGAGGGAGTTGAGCATCCACCGCCAGTAGACGCCGTCGCGGTACGCCGTGAGCGCGGAGACGTTGCCGGCCAGGCCGGTGCCGGGCAGGAAGGTGAACGTCGCGAAGAGCTCGCGGCTGCTCTTCGTCGACGCGACCAGCACCCACGCCACCGGGAGCAGGCAGTAGGCCGCGCCGAGCAGCAGTACGACGGTCGGGACGAGACCGGCGCCGCGGCGCCGCCGCGGTGTGGTGGCGCGGGCCGCGGTGGTGGCGGCGGCCCGCCGGTCGAGGGGGGTTGCCGTAACGCTCATCAGGAGGCTCCCTGCCGGGTACGGGAGTTGGCCGCCCGCAGGAAGCCGAAGGACAGGACGAGGGTGACGAGGGCGATGACCACGGAGGTCGCGGCCGCCGAATGGAGGTCGCCGCGGACGAAGGCGTCCTGGTAGACCTTCATCAGCGGGCTCCAGGTCGTGGAGATGGAGTTGGTCATCCCCTTCAGGGTCATCGGCTCGCCGAAGACCTGGAAGGTCGCGATCATGGAGAAGAAGAAGGTCAGCACGAGCGCCGGCGCCACCGTGGGGATCTTGACCCGCAGCGCGATCTGCAGTTCCGAGCAGCCGTCGATGCGCGCGGCCTCGTAGATCTCGGCAGGCACCGCCCGCAGCGACGTGTAGATCACGATCATGTTGAAGCCCGTGCCGCCCCACACGGCGACGTTCGCCAGGGCGCCGAACAGCGCGCCACCGGTCAGCAGGTCCGGCTCGGGCAGGCCCAGCGCGCCCAGCGCGTAGTGAAGCGGGCTGAGCGAGGGCAGGTAGAGGAAGCCCCACAGCAGGGCGGCGACCACTCCGGGCACGGCGTACGGCAGGAAGATCGCCAGCCGGGAGAAGCCGCGCAGACGGGTCCGCTGCGCGTCCAGCATCAGGGCGAACAGCAGGGCGAGGCCCAGCATCACCGGCACCACGACGGCGCCGTAGCCGAGGATGCGGGCGGCGCCGTGCAGGAGTTCGGCGTCGGACAGGACGGAGGTGTAGTTGGACAGCCCCGCCCAGGCCTCGCCGCGTGCGCCCCGGCCCAGGCCCAGGCCCTTGACCTCGATCTTGCGGAAGCTCAGGTAGACGGCGTAGCCGATGGGGAGTGCGAAGGTCGCGGCGAACAGGACGAGGGCGGGGAGGAGGAAGCCGTAGGGGGCGAGGCGTCGGGTGCGCCGGGCGGCGGGCGTGGGCGGCATGGGCGGCTCGTTTCGGGCGGCGGACGGCGGGCGACCAGTCAGCGGGCGGCGGGCGGCGGGTGGAGCACCGGGCGAGCGGGGGACCGGGGGCGCGTGGTGCCCCCGGTCGGCCTCGAGGGGCTGCCGCGCGTCACTCCGCGACGGAGAAGCCCTGCTTCTTCATGTCGGCGACCGTCGCCGACTGCACCGCGCCCAGCGCCGGGCCGAAGCCGGCCTTGTCCTGCGCCGCCTTGCCGAAGGCGTCCTTGAACGCGCTGTAGGCGACGTTCACGTTCGGGCCCCAGGCCCCGGGGGCGGTGGTCTTCGCGATCTCGGCGGCCTTGGTGTAGAAGTCCGGCTGGTTGGAGAAGAACTCCGGCGCCTGCGCGAGCGCGTCCCCGCTCTGCGCGGCCGTGGCCGCCGGGTAGATGCCGCCGTTCTTCACCAGGGCCGTCACGGCCTCCGGGTCGGTGTTGAGCCAGGTCGCGAACTTCACGGCCGCGTCCTTGTGCCGGGAGTCGTTGCTCACGCCGGTCGTGGAGCCGCCCCAGCTGCCGGTGAGGGCCTCGCCCGCGTTCCACTGCGGCAGCGGTGCCATGGCCCACTTGCCCTTGGTGTCGGGCGCGGCCGTCGTCAGCACGCCCGGTGCCCAGACGGCGCTGACCCAGGCGATCTGGGTGCCGGTGTTGAGCGCCTTGTTCCAGGCGGGGGTGTACATCGGCTGGTTGTCGATGACGCCCTCCTTCACCAGGCCGCCCCAGAAGTCGGCGACCTTGGTGGACGCGGCGTCGTCGATGGCGACGTCCCACGTGTCCCCGCTCGTGGTCCACCACTTCGCGCCCGCCTGCTGCGACAGGCCGGCGAACAGGCCGGGGTCGGTCGCCGAGAAGGTGGTCAGCGACTTCGTGGCGTCCTTCTTCTTCAGGGCGCGGGCCGTCCGCGCGAACTCGTCCCACGTCGTGGGCACGCTCAGGCCGTACTTCGTGAACAGGTCCTGGCGGTAGTAGAACATCAGCGGCCCGGTGTCCTGCGGGATCGCGTACACCGCGTCCGAGCCGAGGGTCACCTGCTGCCACACACCGTCGGCGAAGTCCTTCTTCGCGTCGCCCGCCTGCCCGGATATGTCGGCCAGGACGTCGTTGCTCACCAGGGTGGGGAGGGCCTGGAACTCGGCCTGCACGAGGTCGGGGGCCTTGTGCGCCTTCGACGCGGTGATGATCTTGGTGACCAGGTCGTCGCCCGACGCCTGCTTCTTCACCGTGACCGTGATCCCGGCCTCCTTGCCGGGGCCCGCGTTCCAGACCTCCGCGACCTTGTCCAGGCCCGGGGCCCAGGCCCAGTAGGTGAGGCTGACCGGTCCGGACTCCGCCTTGCCTCCGTCCCCGCCGTCGTCCGACGAACCGCAGCCGGCCGACAGCGTGGTGGAGAGCGCGGCCGCCGCGAAGGCGGCGACGAGGCGCTTGTTCATGGGTTCCTCCCCTGACGAGGGTGTGCGGGGCGCTGTGAGCGTTCACAGTAGAGAAACATCTCCGACACTTGTCAATGCTTGTGGCCCTGCGGTTACCTTGGCCGAGCCGCCCCTCGGGCAGCTGTGCACGTTCCCAGAGTTGACCCAGGAGATCCCATGGCGCGCCTCGCCTACGGCGGCGACTACAACCCCGAGCAGTGGCCCGAGGAGGTCTGGCAGGAGGACGTCCGGCTGATGCGCGAGGCCGGTGTGACCATGGTCAGCGTCGGCATCTTCGCCTGGTCGAAGCTGGAGCCCGAGCCCGGCCGCCACGACTTCGGCTGGCTCGACCGGCTGCTGGACCTGCTGCACGAGCACGGCATCCGCGCCGACCTCGGCACCCCCACCGTCGTACCGCCCGCCTGGTTCTACGCGGCCCATCCCGAGGCGCTGCCGGTCAGCCGCGAGGGCGTCCGCTACGGCTTCGGCTCGCGCGGCGCCATCTGCCACAGCTCCGCCGCCTACCGTGCGGCCGCCGCCGGGATCACCGAGCGGCTGGCCGAGCGCTACGGCCGGCATCCCGCGCTCGCCCTGTGGCACGTCCACAACGAGTACGGCGTGCCCGTCGGCGCCTGCTACTGCGAGGCGTCCGCAGAGGAGTTCCGGCAGTGGCTGCGGGCCCGCTACGGGACCCTCGACGCCCTCAACACCGCCTGGGGCACCGCCTTCTGGGGCCAGGCCTACGGCGACTGGGCGCACGTCGACGCCCCCCGGCTGACCCCCACGGTCGTCAACCCGGCCCAGCAACTCGACTACGCCCGCTTCACCGACGAGACCGTCCGCGGCAACTTCACCGCCGAGCGCGACATCCTGCACCGGCTGTCACCGGGCGTCCCCGTCACCACCAACTTCATGACCGCGCTCAGCCAGTGCGACTCCATGGACTACTGGGCCTGGGGCCGCGAGGTCGACCTGGTCACCAACGACCACTACCTGATCACCGACGGCCGCCGCACCCACGTCAACCTGGCGATGGCCGCCGACCTCACCCGCTCCGTCGCCGGCGGCGCCCCCTGGCTGCTGCTGGAGCACTCCACCAGCGGCGTCAACTGGCAGCGCCGCAACCCCGCCAAGGCGCCCGGCCAGATGGCCCGCAACAGCCTCGCCCACGTGGCCCGCGGCTCGGAGGGCGCCCTGTTCTTCCAGTGGCGGCAGTCCCGCTACGGCGCCGAGAAGTTCCACTCCGCGATGCTGCCGCACGCGGGCACCGACAGCCGCGTCTGGCGGGAGGTCGTCCGGCTGGGCGCCGACGTCGCGGCCCTCGCCGAGGTGGCCGGGACCCGGACCGTCGCGGATGCCGCGGTGCTGTGGGACTGGCAGTCCTGGTGGGCGCAGAAGCTGGAGTGGCGGCCCAGTCAGGACCACGACGCGCGCGAACGCGCCGACGGCTTCTACGAGGCCCTGTTCGACCGGCACCTGACCGTCGACTTCGCCCGGCCCGATGCCGACTTGTCGGCGTATCCCCTTGTCGTCGTCCCCGCGCTCTACCTCACCACCGAGGCCGCCGGACGGAACCTGCGCGCCTACGTCGAGGGCGGCGGCACGCTGCTGGTCTCCTACTTCTCCGGCGTCGTCGACGAGTACGACACCGTCCACCCGGGCCCGGTGCCCGGCGCCCTGCGGGACGTACTCGGCCTGACGGTCGAGGAGTTCGCGCCCTTGCTCGACGGGGAGAGGGTCCGGCTCGAAGGCCCTGCCGGTCCCGAAGGTCCCGAAGGTCCCGGAGGCCCCATCGGCCTCGAAGGCCCCGCGCTCACCGGCGACCTGTGGACCGAGGTCGTCGTGCCCCGCGGCGCCGAGCCGGTCTGGACGTACGCCGACGGACCCGCCGCGGGCCGCCCCGCCGTCACCCGGCACGCCTTGGGCGACGGCACGGCCTGGTACGTCTCGACCCGGCTCGGCCCCACGGGGCTGAACGCGGTCCTGGCCGCCGCCGCGGAGGACGCGGGACTGCCGGAGCGGGCCGAACTGCCGAGGGACGTCGAGGTCGTCCGCCGCGCCGGCGAGCAGGGCACGTACCTCTTCGTGATCAACCACACCGGGGCCGAGGCGAAGGTGCCCCTCGACGTGGCCGGCACGGAACTGCTCACCGGGGAGCGGGTCATCGGGCGGCTCAGCGTGCCACCGGGCGCCGTTAGGGTGCTGCGCGAGGAGTCCTGACCGGGACGGTCACAGACGCCGGGTCGCCAGGGTGAGGCGGTCGCGCGCGTCGAAGAGGGCGTCCTTGATCAGCTGCTCGTGGGCCGGGGTCAGCCGGGCCACCGGCACCGAGCAGCTGATCGCGTCGCGCGCGGGCGTGCGGTAGGGGATGGTCACCCCGAAGCAGCGCAGGCCGAGCGTGTTCTCCTCACGGTCGACGGCGTAGCCCTGCTCGCGGATCTGGTGCAGCTCCTCGATCAGCTTCTCGCGGTCGGTGTGGGTGTGCTCGGTGAGCGGCTCCAGCGTCTCCGGCAGCAGCTTGCGGACCTGCTCGTCGGTGTACGTGGCGAGCAGGGCCTTGCCGAGCGAGGTGGAGTGGGCCGGCAGCCGGCGCCCGACCCGGGTGAACGGCCGCAGGTAGTGCGAGGACTGACGGGTCGCCAGGTAGACGACGCTGGTGCCGTCCAGCCGGGCCAGGTGGATCGTCTCGCTGGTGTCGTCCGAGAGCCGGTCCAGGGTCGGGCGGGCCGCAGCGACGACCTCGTCGCCGTCGATGTACGAGGTGCCCACCAGCAGGGCGCGCACGCCGATGCCGTAGCGTGTGCCGGTGGCGTCGGTCTCGATCCAGCCCAGCTCGACGAGCGTGCGCAGCAGCATGTACAGGCTGGACTTGGGGTAGCCGACGGCCTCCTGCACGGCGGCCAGGCTGTGCATGCCGGGCTGCCCGGCGAAGAACTCCAGCAGCTCCACCGTCCGCACCGCGGATTTGACCTGCGCCCCGCCCTCACCTGCAGCCATCTGGAGTGGACCCCTCTTGTTCGGCCGGGACCCGCGCAAGTAGGCTCCCGAACAGATTCACAGTTGCGGATGCTGTTCAGCATATCGAACGGAAGGCCTGGAGGTACCCGCGGTGGCCGTACCAGTGTGGAGCGTCGATCCCCGAACCGGGAAGCAGCGGGAGCAGGTCGCCGTGGAAGCCACCGCCGAGGAGGTCGACGCCGCGGTACGCGCCGCAGCCGAGGCCCTCCCGGCACTGGCCGACCGCGAGGTGCGGGTCCGTCTGCTGCGTACCGCGGCCGACTTCCTGGAGGAGGCCGGCCCCCGCATCCTGGAGGCCGCCGACGCCGAGACCGCCCTCGGGCCGGCCCGCCTCACCGGTGAACTCGGCCGCACCGCCTACCAGCTGCGGGCCTTCGCCGAGATCGTCGAGGAGGGCGCCTTCCTCGACGTCATCATCGACCACGCCGACGCGACGCTCGCCCCGCCCCGGCCCGACCTGCGGCGCTACAAGATCCCGCTCGGCGTCGTGGCCGTCTACTCCGCCAGCAACTTCCCGCTCGCGTTCTCCGTGCCGGGCGGCGACACCGCCAGCGCCCTCGCGGCCGGCTGCCCCGTCGTCGTCAAGGCCCACCCCGACCACCCCGCGACGAGCGAGCTGTGCGCGGACGCGCTGCGCCGCGCGGCCGTCGAGGTCGGGCTGCCCGCCGACGTCGTCTCGGTGGTCCACGGCTTCCAGGCCGGCATCGACCTCATCAAGCACCCGCTGGTCTCCGCCGCCGGCTTCACCGGCTCCGTGCGGGGCGGGCGCGCCCTCTTCGACGCCGCCGCGGCACGTCCGGTGCCGATCCCCTTCCACGGCGAACTCGGCAGCCTCAACCCGGTGGTCATCACGCGGGCCGCCGCGGAGGAGCGCGCCGAGCAGATCGGCGCCGGACTCGCCGGGTCCGTGACGCTCGGCGTCGGCCAGTTCTGCGTCAAGCCCGGCCTCGTGCTGGCCCCGGCGGGGGAGGCGGGCGACCGCCTCCTCAAGTCCCTGGCCGCCGCGGTGGGCGACGTCGCCCCCGGCACGCTGCTCGACGCCCGCATGCGGGACAACTTCATCGCGGGCGTGCGCGAACTGACGGCGCTCCCGGAGGTGGAGGCGCCGGTCGAGCCCGGCGACGGCGGCGAGCACCTGGTGCGCGCAGGCTTCGTCTCCGTCCCGGCCGCCCGGCTCGCGGAGGACGGCGAGCACGACGCGCTGCTGGAGGAGCACTTCGGGCCGGTCACGGTCGTCGCGCGGTACGGCAGCGAGGAGGAGGTCGAGGGGGTGCTCGGACGGCTCCCCGGGAACCTCACGGCGACGGCGCACCTGAGCGAGGCCGAGGCGTCCGGCGGCGACGGCTCCGGCGCGGAACTGCTGCGCCGGCTCACGCCGCTGGCGGGGCGCGTCGTGGTGAACGGCTGGCCCACCGGGGTCGCGGTGGCCCCCGCCATGCACCACGGCGGCCCGTACCCGGCCACGACGTCGACGTCCACCTCGGTGGGCGGGACGGCGATCGAGCGGTGGCTGCGGCCGGTCGTGTACCAGGACGCGCCCGAGGGGGTGCTGCCGGCGGAGCTGCGTGACGGGAACCCGTTGGGGTTGCCGCGGAGGTATGACGGGCGTCGCGAAGTCTGAGGCTTGCGCTGGGTGGTTGTGGTTGCGGTCCGTCGTTGTGTGCGGGTTGTTTGCGCCTGCGGCGGGCTGTTCTCCCACCCTCCCGCCCGATTGCCCGGCGCGGTAAGTGACCGCCTCGCACCGTGTGGCTGGGTCGGGGCCGCGCCGGCGCACGTCCTCAACGCTCGCGGTTTGGCCCGACATCATTCGGTGCCCGGGTCCGCCGCTCGTCGTTTCCGGGCGCACCCCGACACACCCCCTCCCGTCGTATGGGCGCACAACGGCCGGTGGGGGGTGTGGAGGTAGCCCGGGGTTGCCCCGGACCGCCCTCTGACCCCACGGCCCCACGGTGCAAGCCCGCATCATTCGGCACCGCGTATGCCGCTCGTCTTCCTCAGTCTTCGTCCAGGAGGAGCATCCCGCCACACCCCCTCCTCTCGTGTGGGCGCATGACGGCCGGTCGGGGGTCAGTAAGGCAACCGGGTTGACCTCGGACCGCGGTGTGCCCCATACGGCCACGCGGTCTGAGCCCGGTCGTTCGGCGCCGGGTTTCCCGAGTGTCTTCCCCAGCCGTCGGCCAGGGGGAGCACCCCCGTACATCCTCTTCCCCTTGCGCAGGTGCATGACGGGGGTGCGTGGGACAGGTGCGGTGCCCCCGGACCGCCTTCGAACCCTCCACCGGCCGTTGGTCGCTGTCGATACGGAGGGGGTGGGGTCGTAGGGGTGGGCGTTCTGGACGCTGACGTGTATTTGATGTGCGGCAGCGACGGCAAGAACGAGTGCTGCCCGCCATGCACATAAATATGCGGTACAGAATGCCCACCCCGGAGGCCCCGCCCCCGGCCCACCCATGCACAGTGCGCAGGCCCGCACCAATCATGCTGGGCGATCGGGCGGGAGGGTGGGGGAGAAACCCCAACAGAAACCACAACGGCGCCGCAGACAACGACGGGCGTCCCGGAGGGTCAGCGCACGGGCGTGAAGTCCCGTGCCCCGATGAACTCCGGACGGCGGACGGGCGCCGCGAACGGCTCTTGCGCCGCGTTCTCCACGCTGTTGAAGACGATGAACACGTTGCTCCGCGGATACGGGGTGATGTTGTCCCCGGAGCCGTGCATGCAGTTGCAGTCGAACCACACCGCGGACCCGGGCGGCCCGGTGAAGAGCCGGATCCCGTGCTGGCCCGCCAGTTCGGTGAGGGCCGCGTCGGAGGGCGTCCCCGCGTCCTGCATCTGGAGGGACTTCTTGTAGTTGTCCTCCGGTGTCGCGCCCGCGCAGCCGAGGAACGTCCGGTGCGAGCCCGGCATGATCATCAGGCCGCCGTTGGTGGCGTGGTTCTCGGTCAGCGCGATCGAGACCGAGACCGCGCGCATGCGGGCCATCCCGTCCTCGGCGTGCCAGGTCTCGAAGTCGGAGTGCCAGTAGAAGCCGGAGGCGCCGAAGCCCGGTTTGACGTTGATCCGGCTCTGGTGGACGTAGACGTCGGAGCCGAGGATCTGCCGGGCGCGGCCGACGACCCGGGGGTCGCGGACCAGCTCGGCGAAGACCGGGCTGATCTTGTGCACCTCGAAGACCGAGCGGATGTCCTGGGACTTCGCCTCCACGATGGACCGTTCGTCCGCGCGCACCGCCGGGTCGGCGCACAGCCGCTCCAGTTCGGCGCGGTAGCGGGCCACGTCCTCGGGCCCGATGATCGCGTCCACGGGGAGGAAGCCGTCGCGGTCGAAGTCGCCCAGTTCGGACGGCCGGAGCGGGCCGGACGTGCCGGGTGCGCCCCAGACGACCGGGTCCTGGCGCGGGGTCAGCACCTCGGCCGTGCCGCGGGTGGGGTAGAGGTCGGTCCTGGGGTCGTGCGTCGTCGCGGTGGTCATCGTGGTCACGCTCCCTCGGTGAGCAGGGGGTAGACGCCGTTCTCGTCGTGCACCTCGCGCCCGGTGACGGGCGGGTTGAAGACGCAGACGAAGCGCAGGTCGGTCTCGGGGCGCACGGTGTGCCGTTCGTGGCCGTCGAGCAGGTAGAGGGTGCCGGGGGAGATCCGGTGCTTCTCGCCGGTCTCGTCGTCGGTGAGTTCGCCCTCGCCCTCGACGCACAGCACCGCCTCGACGTGGTGGGCGTACCACATGGAGGTCTCGGTCCCCGCGTACATCACGGTCTCGTGCAGCGAGAAGCCCACGCGGTCGTCGGCCAGGACGATGCGCTTGCTGCGCCAGGTGCCGGTCTCGGCGGTGACGTCGCGGGCGGTGCCCTCGATGTCCTTCAGGGATCGCACGATCACGGTGGGACGGTTCCTTTCGTCAGGCGGTCTCGCGGACCGAGCGGGCGAGGGTGCGCAGCCCCTCGTCCAGTTCCTCGGGCGTGATGGTCAGGGCGGGCAGCAGCTTGACGACCTCGCCGCGCGGGCCGGAGGTCTCCAGCAGCAGGCCCAGTTCGAAGGCGCGGGCGCACACCCGGGAGGCCCGGCCGGGGTCGGTGAACTCCAGGCCCCACACGAGGCCGCGGCCCCGGTGGCGGGCGCCGGAGCGCGCGTGCTCGGTGCGGATCTCGCGCAGCACGGCCTCGGTCTGCTCGCCGCGCGCCAGCGTCTGCTTCTCCATGCTCCCGCCGTCCGCCCAGTAGGTGTCGAGGGCGGCGGTGGCGGTGACGAAGGCGGGGTTGTGGCCGCGGAAGGTGCCGTTGTGCTCGCCCGGCTCCCAGATGTCGAGTTCGGGCCGGAAGAGGGTCAGCGCCATCGGCATGCCGTAGCCGCCGATCGACTTGGAGAGGGTGACGATGTCCGGCACGATGCCCGCCTCCTCGAAGGAGAAGAACGGGCCGGTGCGGCCGCAGCCCATCTGGATGTCGTCGACGATCAGCAGCATGTCGCGGCGCCGGCACAGGTCGGCGAGCCCGCGCAGCCACTCCGGGCGGGCGACGTTGATGCCGCCCTCGCCCTGGATGGTCTCGACGATCACGGCGGCGGGCTGGTTGAGGCCGGAGCCCTGGTCCTCCAGCAGCCGCTCGAACCACAGGAAGTCGGGGACGCGGCCGTCGAGGTAGTTGTCGAAGGGCATCGGGGTGCCGTGCACCAGGGGGATGCCGGCGCCGGCCCGCTTCATCGAGTTGCCGGTGACCGCGAGCGAGCCCAGCGACATGCCGTGGAAGGCGTTGGTGAAGGAGACGACCGACTCGCGGCCCTTGACCTTGCGGGCCAGTTTCAGCGCCGCCTCGACGGCGTTGGTGCCGGTGGGGCCGGGGAACATCACCTTGTGGTCCAGCCCGCGCGGGCGCAGCACGACGTCCTGGAAGCGTTCCAGGAAGGCGCGCTTGGCGGTGGTGCTCATGTCGAGGCCGTGCGTGATGCCGTCGCGCTCCAGGTAGTCCAGCAGGGCGCGTTTGAGGACGGGGTTGTTGTGCCCGTAGTTGAGGGCGCCGGCGCCGGAGAAGAAGTCGAGGTAGTCGTGGCCGTCCTCGTCGAACAGGCGGCTGCCCTGCGCGCGGTCGAAGACGGCGGGCCAGCCGCGGCAGTAGCTGCGGACCTCGGACTCGAGGGTCTCGAAGACGGACGTGGCGGGCGGGGAGAGGGTCACCGTGCATTCCTTCTGTGGGGGAGGAGGAGTCATGCGGGGTCAGACGAGGGGACCGATGCGGTACAGGACTTCGGGCTGGTGGCCGTCGGGGAACAGCGCCGCGTCGAACAGCACCTCGCGCTCGGTCCGTGCTCCGTGGCGGGCACCGAAGGACGTGAACAGGCGGTGCGAGGCCTCGTTGTCCGGGGTGATCGTGGTCTCGACCTCCCGCACGCCGGCCGCGGCGGCCCGTTGCGCGAGGTCGTCGAGCATCGCGGCCGCGAGCCCCCGGCCGCGGTGCGCCTCGTCCACGGCGACCTGCCAGACGACGAGGGTGCGAGGGCGTTCCGGGCGGACGTAGCCGGTCACGAAGCCGATCGGTTCGCCGCGCTCCGTACGCGCCACCACGGAGGTGCCGGCGAAGTCCCGGCACCACAGGAGGTAGCTGTACGGGGAGTTCAGGTCCAGGGTCCGGGAATCCCGGGCAATGCGCCACAGTGCGGCGCCGTCCTCGATTCTCGGGGTGTCGAGCAGCAATTCACTGGCGGCGGTCATGCGGAAAGAACGTAGCGGGCGGAATTCTCGACTGCATGCCGCGCGGGCCTTGTGGCGTGCGGACGCCACTGATATCAGGCGCGCGGAGGCCGCGGGAAAGGGGGGGCCTATCCGGATAATTCCGGGCGAAAGGGCGAGGTTGTGGGCTCGGTCACATCCTCGGAATCATCACGTCGTGTCGATGAAATCTTGGCGTTTGAAGCCGTTCTCGCGGGGCAGGAGTTGAATGCGGAATACCCCGGCCGAAGTCCCGGATAATTCCCCGATATTTGTCCGCGGTCAAGGCGTGCGAAATTCCGGGTGCCGAAACGGAAAGGGCCGCCCGCACCGTTCACGACGGTCCGGGCGGCCCTCGGGGCGCGGTGGCGTCAGGCCCGCAGGGCGGCCTCCGCCGCCGCGACGGCGGGCTCGGGGGCGGTGCCCAGCGCGCCGGCCAGCGCGCGCAGCGTACGGACGACCACGGCCGGGTCCGCGTCCCGGCCGTAGTGGTTGACCCGGACCATCTCCTTGGCGAGCGCCCCGCCCCCGGCGACCAGCGGGAGCCCCGGCTCCAGCGCCAGGGCGCGGGCGACCAGTTCGTCGGCGGCGAGGCCGTCCAGGGTGCGCAGCGTCGTCGCGACCGGCGCGGCGTCCTCGTCCCGGTACACGTACGGCTCGACGGCGGCGCCCAGCGCGGCCGCACCGGCCCGGGTCGCCGCCGCGGCGGCGCGGTGCCGGGCGGCCACCGTGCCGGGCCCGGCCTCCTCGATACGCTCCAGGCAGGCCTCCAGCGCCAGCATCTCCAGCTGCGCGGGCGCGTGCGGCAGCGCCCTGCGCCCGGCGTCGATCCAGCGCTCCTTCCAGTCCAGCAACGACAGGTAGGAGCGGCGCGGCGCGGCGGGGTTGTCCGCCAGGCGCCGCCACGCGCGCTCGCTCACGGACACCGCCGACACTCCCGCGGGCCCGCCCATCGCCTTCTGGGCGCCGATCACGCACAGGTCCACGCCCCACGCGTCCACCAGCAGCGGTTCGGCCGCCACCGACGCGACCGCGTCGACCATGAACAGCGCGCCGTGCGCCCGGACCACCTCGCCGATCTCCGCGACCGGGTTGGTGTTGCCGGTGGCCGCCTCCGCGTGCACCAGCGACACGAAGTCGGTCTCCGGGTGCCCGGACAGCGCCCGCGCGACGTCGTCCGGGTCCACCGCGGCGTGGAAGGGCACCTCCAGGTCGACCACGGTGGCGCCCGCGTCCCGCAGCCAGTTGCCGAAGGTCTGGCCGTACGGCCCGGTGACGATGTTCAGCGCCGTCGAACCCGGGCGCGCGCCACCGCGGATGCAGCCCTCCAGCGGCAGCAAGGCCTCGCCCTGCATGATCACGACGTCCTGCCCGGTGTACAGCAGCGCGGCGACTCTCCGCTCGATCGCGGCGAAGCGTTCGGCGGTCAGCGGGGGCAGGTCGAGCAGGGGGTGGGACACGGCGGCGCTGCTTCCTTCGTCGGGGGGTGTACCGCCCGAGGGTAACCGGCGGCTCGTAGAGTGCAGACATGGCTGATCGCGAGGCGCCGCAGGCACTGCACGTCAAGGGCCGCATCCTGGCCGGGCCGCGGGACGTACGGGACGAGCTCTGGGTGGTCGGCGGACGCGTCACCTACGAGCGCCCCGCCGGCCTCCGCGACGTCACCACCGTCGAGGGCTGGGTGCTGCCCGGACTGGTGGACGCCCACTGCCACGTCGGCCTCGACCAGCACGGCCCCGTTGACCCGGGCACCTCCGAGAAGCAGGCGCTCACCGACCGCGACACGGGCACCCTGCTGCTCCGCGACGCCGGTTCGCCCTCCGACACCCGGTGGATCGACGACCGCGAGGACCTGCCGCGGATCATCAGGGCCGGCCGGCACATCGCCCGCACCCGCCGCTACATCCGCAACTACGCCTGGGAGATCGAGCCCGAGGACCTGGTCGCCTACGTCCGCCGGGAGGCCCGCCGCGGCGACGGCTGGGTCAAGCTGGTCGGCGACTGGATCGACCGCGAGGCCGGCGACCTCACCGCGTGCTGGCCGCGCGGCGCCGTCGAGGCCGCCATCGCCGCCGCACACGAGGAGGGCGCCCGCGTCACCGCCCACTGCTTCGCGGAGGACTCCCTGCGGGACCTGGTCGAGGCCGGGATCGACTGCGTCGAGCACGCCACCGGGCTCACCGAGGACACCATCCCGCTCTTCGCCGAGCACGGGGTGGCCATCGTCCCCACGCTGGTCAACATCGCGACCTTCCCGGACCTCGCCGACGGCGGCCAGGCCAGGTTCCCGCGCTGGGCCGACCACATGCGCCGGCTGCACGCCCGCCGCTACGACACCGTCCGCGCCGCCCACGAGGCCGGCGTCCGGATCTTCGCCGGCACCGACGCCGGCGGCTCCCTCGCCCACGGGCTCGTCGCCGGCGAGGTCGCCGAACTCGTCACCGCCGGCCTGCCCGTGCTCGACGCGCTCTCCGCCGCGACCTGGTCCGCCCGTGAGTGGCTCGGCCGCGACGGCCTCACCGAGGGGGCCTCCGCCGACCTCGTCGTCTACCCGGAGGACCCGCGCGTCGACGTCCGCGTGCTGTCCGCGCCCCGGCGCATCGTGCTGCGCGGTCGCGTGGTGGGGTGACCCGGCGGCCGCGGGGGAGCCACCGTAGCGGAGGGCCGCCACCAGTGCGCCCGGAATGATCCCGGAGCACCGATTCGGGTGATCCTGTACGGGAAGAGTCGATCCATCCCTTTCCGTCGTGCTGCGATCGGTCCTACGGGCCGACACCACAACGGGACGGGGAGCACCATGACCAGGCAGGGACCGCAGAAGTACCCGGGGGCCTCGCGCAGGTACTGGTACCAGGACGACTACGGCGGCGACGCGATGGAGGTCAACGCCGTCGTGCTGCACACCACCGAGGGCCGCAGCGTGCCGACGTACGGGGGCGGGAGCAGCGCGCCCAACCTGACGGCGAAACCCGACTTCGAGGACGAGAAGCTGGTCTGGTACCAGCACTTCGACATCGACATCTCCTCGCGCGCCCTGGTCAACCGGGCCGGCGGGGTGGAGACCAACACCCTCAACGTGTGCCAGGTGGAGCTGGTGGGCACCTGCGACCCCGACCGGCACGAGGACTGGGGCACCGCCAACCGGCACCTCTACTGGCCCAAGGCCCCGCAGTGGGCGCTGCGCGAACTCGCCGAGTTCCTGGCCTGGATGCACACCCACCACGGCGTGCCGCTGAAGGGGCCGAAGCTCTGGCTGCCGTACCCCCGCTCTTACGGGAACGCGGGCGGCCAGCGGATGACCGGACGGGAGTGGAACGCCTTCCGGGGGGTCTGCGGCCACCAGCACGTGCCGGAGAACTCCCACGGGGACCCCGGGGCCCTCGACTTCGCCAAGTTGCTCGAATACACGCGATCGCAGGTGTGACGCACGGGAACGCATGTGCCGCAGGTTTCGAATACGGGGACGAAAACCACCCTTTGGAGTGAACCGGGCCCAGGCGGGTGCCGGTTCACTCTCCGTACGTAAATCATTACGGGGTCGAGGTCGCCCGGCGAGCGCGCTGTCCCCTTCAGCGGCGCCGTGGCGACTCCATGACCATTTGGGGGTTTTCCACTGTGTCCAGCTCTCCCTTCAGCATGCCCGCGCGCCGTCCCGCCGCCGCGCTGGGCGCCGCCGTCGCGCTGGCGGCGGGCGCCCTCGCGCTGGGGCCCGCGACCCCGGCCGCCGCGACCGGGGGGACCCACGGCTCGTCCGGCAAGGCCGGCGCGGTCGTCCTGCGGACCGGCCTGGAGGTCTCGCTCCTGCGCAAGTCCGTCGACGTGCCGCTGAACCTGACGCTCAACGAGGTCCACGCACCGGCCCGCGCCGACGAGACCGCGCTCACCGCCACCCTCGACGGGGTCGACCACGGCAAGCCGTTCAGCGTCCTGCGCGCCGACGCCGCCACCGCCCGGGCCACCGCCGACCGCCACAAGGCGGAGGGCTACGCCAAGCTCGTCAAGGCCCGCGTCAACCTGCCGGGACTGCCGCTCCTCGGGCTCATCAAGGCCGACGTGATCTCCGCCCGCGCCACGTGCGTGGCCGGCCGGAAGCCGGTCGCCGAGGTCGAGATGCCCGGCCACGTCGTCGTCCTCGGCAAGCGTGTCGCCGTCTCGGCCGGCGGCACGACGCAGGTGAAGGTGCCCGGCGTGGGCGAGGTCCGCCTCGACCTCGCCGAGCGGACCGTCACCTCGCGCGGCGCCGCCGCCACCGCCCTGGAACTGTCGGTGGAGGTGAACCCGCTCAAGCTCGGCGTCGCCGAGGTGAGCGGCACCGTCACCCTCGCGGGGGCCACCTGCGAGACGCCCCGCCGGGGCGGGCACGACGGCGGCGGGCACGGCGGTGGCGGTGGCCACCACGGCGGCGGAAACGGTGACGGCGGCGACGACGGCGGCGACGGCAGCGGCGAGGAGCCGCAGACCGGCGGCGAGTCCGAGCAGCCTTCTCAGTCCGCGGAGCCCACGCCGTCGACCGCGCCCTCGGAATCCGCGCGCGCCGACCAGTCGCCGCAGGCCGCTCCCGCGGCCACCGGTGACCTCGCCGAGACCGGCAGCAGCTCCATGACCCCGTACCTCGCGGGCGGTTCGGTGCTGCTGTTCGCCGCCGGATTCCTCGTGATCCGCAAGACCCGCCGCAAGCCGGCGGCCGAGAGCGCCCGGGACTGACGAACCCGGGTGACCCCAGGGGGCGGACCAGGGGTGAGGGGGGACGTGGAGGGCGGCGGAGTGTCCGGAGCCGCCCTCCACGCGCTCGTCCGTCACCGCGGTGCGTCCCTCCCGCCGTCCACGGCCGTCCGAAAAGGGCAAATTCCACTACCCTGTTGGGAGTGTTCGCGCGCCCGTCGCGGACGGGGCCGGGGGGTCGCATGTTCGGGGGACGGTACGAGTTGCGGGCGCTGCTCGGCTCCGGCGGCATGGCCCGCGTCCATCTCGCCTACGACACCCGGCTCGGCCGGACCGTGGCCGTCAAGACCCTCCTGCCCGAGCTCGCCCGCGACCCCGAGGCGCGGCGCCGCTTCGCCCGCGAGGCGCGTGCGGCGGCCGGGCTCAACCACCCCGGCATCGTCACCGTCCACGACCAGGACGAGGTGACGACGGACGACGCGGTCGTGCCGTACCTGGTGATGGAGCACATAGAGGGCCGCACCCTCGCCGAACTCGCCCGCGAACAGGCCCCGATGGAGATCGAGCGGGCCGTCCGCATCACCTGCGACATCCTGGACGCGCTCGCCCACGCCCACGCCCGCGGCCTCGTCCACCGCGACGTGAAGCCCTCCAACGTCCTGATCACCGCCGGGGGCGCGGTCAAGGTCGCCGACTTCGGCATCGCCCGGGTCGTCCACTCGCTGTCCCGCATCACCGGCACCGGCTCCGCCATCGGCACCCCGGGCTACATGGCCCCCGAGCAGTGCGCCGGCGACGCCGTCGACGCCCGCAGCGACCTGTACGCGGTCGCCTGCATGCTCACCGAACTCCTCACCGGCACCGTGCCCTTCGCCGGGGCCACCCCGCTGTCGGTGATGTACGCCCACGTCCACCAGACGCCGGCCCCGCCCTCCGCACGCAACCCGCTGGTGCCGCCGGAACTCGACTCGATCGTGCTGTCCGCCCTGTCGAAGAACCCGGCGCTGCGTCCGCGCGGCGCCGCGGAGATGCGCGGCGCGCTGAACGGCTGGCTGGCCTCGCGGACCCCGCCCGCGGGCCCGCCCACCCTGCCCCCGCCGCCGAGCCGGCCGCCCGCGCTGCCCCACCCGGCGTACAACCCGCCCTCGTTCGGCCCGCCGTCCTACCCCACCCGGCCCGCCTGGGACACCCCCGTCCCGGCGCCCCGGCGGAGCCGCCGGGGCGTGGTGGCCGCGGTGACCGCGGCCGTCGTGGCCCTCCTGGTCACCGTGACGGTCCTCGTGGACCCCTTCGGCGACGACCCGGAGAAGCCGGTCGACCGCACCGCACAGGACCTGATCGCCGCCCGCAGGCCCGCCGGCGGCTACAACGGCGCCCTCACCGGCGCCGTCAACCCGTCCGCCGCCAAGGGCGGCACCCTCAGGCTCATCACCGCCTACAACCCCGACTCCCTCGACCCGGCCCGCACCTACTCCCCGATCGTGTGGAACCTGGGCCGCCTCTACCTGCGCAAACTCGTCGACTTCGCCCCGCAGCCCGGCGCCGCGGGCACCCGTCTCGCCCCCGACCTCGCGACCAGCACCGGCGAGATCTCCGACGGCGGCCGCACCTACACGTACACCCTCAAGGAGGGCGTCACCTTCGAGGACGGCACGCCGATCACCTCCCGGGACGTCAAGTACGGCATCGAGCGCACCTTCGCCAGGGACCTCTACCCCGGCGGCCCCACCCACCTGCTCGACCTGCTCGACCAGGGGCAGGACTACCCCGGCCCGTACAAGGACACCGACCCCGACGGGCTCGGCCTGAAGAGCGTCGAGACCCCCGACGACCGCACCGTCGTCTTCCACCTCGACGCGCCCTTCGCGGACTTCCCGCACGTCCTGGCACTGCCCATGTCCTCACCCGTCCCGAAGGCGAAGGACACCAAGGAGCGCTACCAGGACCGGCCCGTCGCCAGCGGTCCCTACCGCATCGCCTCCTGGGACACCGCGAACGGGCTGCGCCTGGTGCGCAACGACCGGTGGGACCCGGCGACCGACGCGATACGCACCGCGCTGCCCGACGAGGTGGAGCTCACCGTCGCCACGGACACCGCCGCCGTGGACACCGCCCTGATGAACGGCACCGCCGACCTCGACCTCGCCCAGACCGGCGTCCAGCCGGCCACCCGGAGCCGGATCCTCGCCGACGACACGCTCAGGTCCCGTACGGACCTCGTCCAGACCGGCGCCGTCCGCTACTTCTCCCTGCAGACCGCCGTCGCGCCGCTCGACGACTACCGCTGCCGCTGGGCCGTCCAGTACGCCGCCGACCGCAGCCTGCTGCGCGCCGCGATCGGCGGCGAGGACGCGGGCGACGTCGCCGGCGGCATGCTCCCGCCGACCATCGGCGGCCACGACCGGCACCTGGACACCTACGGCACGGTGAGCGGCGGCTCCTACCCCGAACAGGCCCGGCGCTTCCTCGGCGAATGCGGCCACGCCAAGGGGTTCAGCACGGTCGTCGCCGTCTCCGGCAGCGACCCGAACGCCCGCAAGGTGGCGCAGTCCCTGGCCGGCCAGCTCGCCGAGGTGGGCATCAAGGCGACCGTGCAGACGCCCGACGCCGCCGACTTCTACGCCGCCCTCACCGACCAGCAGCAGATCAAGGACAAGGGCTGGGGCATCGTCCTGACCACCTGGCAGTCCGACTGGCCCTCCCCGGCCGGATTCCTGCGCCCGCTGCTGTTGCCGCGCAGCCCCAGCAACTACGCGGGGCTGGACGACCGGGAGATCAACTCCCTGATGGACGAGGCCGACTCCGAGACCAACCGCAACGCCGCCGACAACCTCTGGCGCACCGTCGACTCCACCGCCCAGGACCGCGGCACGCTCCTGCCCTTCCTCTACGACCGCCGCCTCAACTACCGCTCCGACCGCCTGACCAACGCCTACGTCCACCCGGCCCTGGGCGGCCTCGACATCCAGGCCCTGGGCGTCAAGGGCTGAGCCCGGCGCGACGGGCCGTCCGGCCTGTGCGGTGTCAGGTGGAGAGGGCCTTCGAGAGGGCGGTCGCGAAGCGGTCGGTCGTGGCGGGGTCGCGGACGGCGATGCGGAGCCAGTCCGAGGAGAGGCCGGGGAAGGTGTCGGCGCGGCGGACGGCGAAGCCGAGGTCGCGCAGACGCTCGCGGACGGCGGCCGCGTCCGGGAGGCGCAGGAGGACGAAGGGGCCGTGTGCGGGGCCGGCGACCTCGACGTCGTCGAACTCGACGAGCCGGCGCAGCAGGTGGGCCCGGTCGGCGGTGGTCCGGCGGGCCGCCTCCTCAGCCTCCGCGAGGGCCGCGGGGGCGCTGCAGGCCTCGGCGGCGGTGAGACCGGGCGCGGAGACCGCCCACAGGGGCTGGGCGCGGCGCAGCGCCGCCACGCACTCGCGGTCGCCGAGGACGTAGCCGACGCGCAGGCCCGCCAGGCCCCAGGTCTTGGTCAGGCTGCGCAGCACCACCAGGCCGGGCAGGTCGCGGCGGGCGGCGAGGCTCTCCGGCTCGCCGGGCACCGCGTCCATGAAGGCCTCGTCGACGACGAGGGTGCGGCCCGGCCGGGCCAGTCGGGCGAGGTCCGCGGCGGGGTGCAGTACGGAGGTGGGGTTGGTCGGATTGCCGACGACGACCAGGTCGGCCGCCTCGGGCACCGCCCACGGGTCGAGGCGGAAGCCGTCCTCCGCCCGCAGCACGACGCGGTGGACGGGGTGCCCGGCGTCGCGCAGCGCCGCTTCCGGTTCCGTGAACTGCGGGTGCACGACGACCGCGTGGCGGGCCCTGATGGTGCGGGCCAGCAGGACGAACGCCTCCGCCGCACCCGCCGTGAGCAGCACCTCCTCCACCGGGCGGCCGTGCCGGGCGGCGACCGCCCGGTGGGCGGCGCGGTCGTCGGGGTAGGCGGCCAGCCCGTCGAGGGTGGCCGCGAGGCGTTCCTTGAGCCACCGCGGGGGCGTCCCGGCGCGCACGTTGACGGCCAGGTCGGTCAGGTCCCCGCCGCCGTCGCGGACCTCCGCGTCGCCGTGGTGCCGCAGGTCGTGGCCGCCGTCGACGTCGCCCCCGCCGGGTTCCCGCCGCACGGCCCCGTGGCCGGGCGGTGCGTGCCGTACGTCGACCTCGGGGCGCGCCTCGGCCCAGCCCTCCGTCTGCTGCCCGACCCGCGCCTCCGAGGCGGCGTCGGCGGGGAAGCAGGTCAGCACGACGATCCGCCGGGCGCCGAGCCGTGCGCAGCGTTCCAGGCCCGCGGGGACGTCCGGCGCGGCCGTCGTCAGGAAGGCGGTCTCCACGCCCGCGTAGCCCCGGCCCTCCCACAGCAGCCGTGCGGTACGGGCCACTTCGGCGTTGTCCGCGGCCTCGGGGGAGCCGGCGCCGACCAGCAGCACCATGGTCGCCGCCCGGTCCAGCGGTGTACGGCGGCCGCCGCCGAGCGCGGCGTCGACGCGCCGCTCCAGCACGTCCGCGGGCGGGGGGTTGATCACGGTGCCGTCTCCTCCGTCGTGCCGTGCGTGCCGTGCCCGGGCGTACGCCGCCGCGCCACCGCGGCGGTCGCCCTCGCCGCACCACCGTCCCCGGGGGCGGACTTCCTCTTCCGTACCAGCAGTTCGCCGCCGGGCGCCGCCGTCAGTGCCGCGGCCTCCGCCACGGAGGGCGTGCCGACCGAGGCCAGCGCGGCGCCCGAGGGGGTGGGCACGGCGACCGCGGCCAGCGTACGCGCGTCGTACGTCACCAAGGGCACGCCCAGCCGCTCCGCCGCCTCGACGAGGCCCGGCTCACCAGCCTTGCCGGCGACGGTCGCCAGCGCCGTGACGGACGCCTCCGGCACCCCGGCCTCGGCGAGCACGGACCGTACGAGCGCGAGCACTTCGGCCGCCGCCACACCGCGTCCCGCCCCGACGCCGACGACGACGCCGACGCCCCCGGGGACGCTCACGAGGGCGCGCCCGCCCCGGCCGCGCAGGAGGCGACGAACCGACGCGCCAGGGACGGCTCGGCGGCCCAGTGCACGTGCAGGTACGAGGCGTGGACGCCGCCCCGCACGAAGCCCTCCGCGCGCCGTTCCGGCCGGACCAGGCCCCACGCGGGCGTGGCCCCGGCGGCGGGTTCCACGACGGTGCGGTGGAACTCGTGGCCGCGCACCCGGGTCCCGGCGGCCGCCAGCGCGTTGTCGGCGATCGCGACCGCCTCGCGGTAGCCCAGCGTGAGCCGGTCCGACATGCGGGCCGTGGTGTCCAGCACCCCGCACATGGGCCGCCCGTCCAGTTCCCGCCCGAGGTAGAGCAGGCCCGCGCACTCCGCGGTCACGGGCCCGGAGAAGGCGGCGACGGCCGTGCGCAGCGGCTCGTTGGCGGACAGTTCGTGGGCGTACATCTCGGGGAAGCCGCCCCCGATGACCAGCCCTGCCGCCCCGTCCGGCAGCCGCTCGTCGCGAAGCGGGTCGAAGGTGACGACCTCCGCCCCCGCCGCGGTCAGCAGTTCCAGGTGCTCCGCGTACGAGAAGGTGAACGCCGCGCCGCCCGCCACGGCGACCCTGGGCCGTGCGGCGCCCGGTTCCGCGGGGCCGGCCGCGGCCCGCGGGTCCCAGGGCTCGTCCGCGAGCGGCGGGGCGCTGCGGGCCAGGGCCAGCAGCGCGTCCATGTCGCAGCCCTCGCGCACCCGGGCGGCCAGCGCCCGCACCGCGTCGACGGCGTCCGCGCGCCGCTCCGCGACCGGGACGAGACCCAGGTGCCGGGAGGGCGTGCCGACCGCCGTGTCACGTCGCAGCGCACCCAGCACGGGCACGCCCGCGCCGTCCAGGGCGTCGCGCAGCAGTTCCTCGTGGCGGTCGGAGCCGACCTTGTTGAGGATGACGCCGGCGACCCGGACCTCCGGGTCCCAGGAGGCGAAGCCGTGCACCAGCGCGGCCACCGAACGGGACTGCGACGAGGCGTCCACCACCAGCACCACCGGCGCCCGCAGCAGCTTCGCCACGTGCGCGGTGGACGCCAGCTCGCCCATCCCCGAGGCCCCGTCGAAGAGCCCCATCACGCCCTCGACGACCGCGAGATCGGCGCCGCGCGCACCGTGCAGGAACAGCGGCGCGATCCGCTCCGGGCCGCACATGTACGCGTCCAGGTTGCGGCCCGGACGGCCGGTGGCCAGGGCGTGGTAGCCCGGGTCGATGTAGTCGGGCCCCACCTTGTGCGGGGACACCGCGAGCCCCGCCTCCGCGAAGGCGGCCATCAGCCCCGTGGCGACGGCGGTCTTGCCGCTCCCCGAGGCGGGGGCCGCGACGACGAGTCTGGCTACCACTCGATGCCCTTCTGGCCCTTCTGGCCGGCGTCCATCGGGTGCTTGACCTTGCCCATCTCGGTGACCAGGTCCGCGAAGTCCAGCAGCGGCTGCGGGGCGTTGCGGCCGGTGATGACGACGTGCTGCGTCCCGGGCCGGTCGCGGAGCACCGAGACCACCTCGTCTGTGTCGATCCACCCCCAGTGCAGGGGGTAGGCGAACTCGTCGAGCACGTACAGCCGGTAGGTCTCGGCGGCGAGGTCCCGCTTGACCTGCTCCCAGCCCTCGCGTGCCGCGTCCTCGCTCTCGGAGATGTCCCGCTGCACCCAGGACCAGCCCTCGCCCATCTTGTGCCAGGCGACGGTGCCGCCCTCGCCGGAGGCACCGAGCACCCGCAGCGCCCGCTCCTCCCCGACCTTCCACTTCGCCGACTTGACGAACTGGAACACCCCGACCGGCCAGCCCTGGTTCCAGGCCCGCAGCGCCAGCCCGAAGGCGGCGGTGGACTTCCCCTTGCCGGTGCCGGTGTGCACCATCACCAGCGGCCGGTTGCGGCGCTGACGCGTCGTGAGGCCGTCCTGCGGCACGACGCTCGGCTGTCCCTGTGGCATTACGCGGCCCTCCGTACATCCCGTACCAGTGCCGCGACGCTGTCCGCGCGCAGCTCGTCCAACGTCACGGCAGTGCCGTGCAGTTCGCGTGCCAGCTCGCCCGCGAGCCCCAGCCGCACCGGGCCGGACTCGCAGTCGACGACCACCGAGGCGGTGCCCCCGGCCGCCAGCAGCCGTGCCGCGCGCGCGGCCGTGCGCACCGGCTCGGGCCCGCCGGTCGCCCGCCCGTCGGTGACCACGACCAGCAGCGGGCGGCGCGAGGCGTCCCGCAGCCGCTCCACGCGCAGCACGTCGTGCGCCTTCAGCAGCCCCGCGGCCAGCGGGGTGCGGCCGCCGGTGGGCAGCTTCTCCAGGCGCGCCGCGCCGGCGTCGACCGACGAGGTCGGCGGCAGCGCCAGTTCCGCCGTCGCGCCGCGGAAGGTGATCAGGCCGACCTTGTCGCGCCGCTGGTAGGCGTCGAGCAGCAGCGACAGCACCGCGCCCTTGACCGCGCTCATGCGCTGCCGGGCGGCCATCGACCCGGAGGCGTCGACGACGAAGAGCACCAGGTTGCCCTCGCGGCCCTCCCGTACCGCCTCGCGCAGGTCGTCCCGGCGGATCACCAGGCCCGGTCCGCCGCGCCCGCGCGCCCGCTGGTGCGGGGCGGCCGCCTGCACGGTGGCGGCCAGGTGCAGCTTGGACAGGGTGCCGCGGGGGCGCCGGGCGCCGGTCGTCCTGCCGTGCGCGGTACGGGCCCGGGAACGGCGGCCGGCGGCGCCCTCGCCGAGGCCGGGCACGGTCAGGGCACGGGCCTTGAACGGCTCCGCCGCGGGCACCGCGGCGCGCTCCCCGCCGCCCGGAACGGCGTCCGCGCCCTCCGCCCGCGGCTGCGACTCGGCCGGCTCCCTGGGCGGCGCGATGTCGGGCCCGGTGTCCGGGGCGCCGTCGTCACCCTGCGGCGGACGGCCCCCGCCGGGGCCGCCGTCCGGGCCCGGATCCGGATCGGGGTCGGGGTCGTCGTCCTCGCCCCGGTTGCGCTCCAGGGTCTCGTCGAGCTTGTCCTCGTCCAGGCCCGGTGCGTCGAAGGGGTTGCGGCGGCGCCGGTGCGGCAACGCGAGCAGCGCGGCCTGCCGCACGTCGGCGTCGGTCACCTCGGTACGTCCGGCCCAGGCCGCCAGCGCGGTCGCCGTGCGCGCCATGACGATGTCCGCGCGCATCCCGTCCACCTCGAAGGCCGCGCAGGTCGCGGCGATCTGCCGGAGCGCCCCGTCACCGAGCCGCACCGACGGGAGCAGCGCGCGGGCCGCCGCGATCCGCTCCCGCACCTCCCGCTCCTCGCCCTGCCAGGCGCCGGCGAACCCCGCCGGGTCCGCGTCGTAGGCCAGACGCCGCCGGACGACCGACACCCGCTCGTCGGTGTCCCGGGAGGCCGCGACCTCCACGGTGAGGCCGAAGCGGTCCAGCAACTGCGGCCGCAGCTCGCCCTCCTCGGGGTTCATCGTGCCGACGAGCAGGAAGCGCGCGGCGTGGCGCACCGAGACGCCCTCCCGCTCGACGTAGGAAGCGCCCATGGCGGCCGCGTCCAGCAGCAGGTCCACCAGGTGGTCGTGGAGCAGGTTGACCTCGTCCACGTAGAGCACGCCGCGGTGCGCGTCCGCCAGCAGACCCGGCTCGAAGGCCTTCACGCCCTCCGCCAGGGCCCGTTCGATGTCGAGGGCGCCGACGAGCCGGTCCTCGGACGCGCCGACCGGCAGCTCCACCATGCGCGCCGGGCGGCTCTCCGCGCCGGCGTCCGGTCCGTGCGGCCCGTCCGGGCACGCCGGGTCGGGAGCCGCCGGGTCGCAGCCGAAGCGGCAGCCGGGCACGACGTGCACGGGCGGCAGCAGGGCCGACAGCGCCCGTACGGCAGTCGACTTGGCGGTGCCCTTCTCGCCGCGGACCAGCACACCGCCCACCGCCGGGCTGACCGCGTTCAGCAGCAGCGCCAGCCGCAGGTCCGCCATCCCGACGATCGCCGTGAAGGGATAAGGGGTGCTCACGCGTCCTCCTGGGTCGAGCGGTCGTTGCGGTTGCGGCGGTCGTAGTGGAGGGCCCGGCGCACGGGCCGCGACGGGGTGTTCACGGTGCCCCCGGGGGCACGAAGGGCAGGCCGGCAGGGGGCCCCTGCTCGATCAGGCGGAGCAGGGCGCCGGTGTCGGCGTGCTCCTCGACCAGATCGCCCAGCCGGTCCAGTTGCTCCTCGCGGAGCGCGCCGAAGGCGGTGTCGGGGGCGGGGACGAAACGCCGCCCCGCCGCCCGGGCGACGCGCCGCAGGAAGGCACGGCGGAAGCTGTCGCTCTCCAGCGAGCCGTGCCAGTGGGTGCCCCAGACGGCGCCGCTGCGGCAGCCGTCCAGGAAGGGCTCGTCGCCGCCGCGGACGTCGGCGACGCCGTGGTGGATCTCGTACCCCTCGACCGGCTCGCCGTACGCCTTGCCGGCGGGGCGGGCCAGGGTCTTCTGCACGGCGAAGCGGACCCGCACCGGCAGCAGCCCGAGCCCGGGGACCGTGCCCGCCCGCGACTCGACGTCGTCCTCGATCGTCTCGGCGAGCATCTGGAAGCCGCCGCAGACGCCCAGCACCGGACGGCCCTCCGCGGCCCTGCGGACGACCGCGTCGGCCAGGCCCCGCTGCCGCAGCCACTGGAGGGCCTTGACGGTGCCGCGGGTGCCGGGCAGCACCACGAGGTCGGCGTCGGCGAGCTCCTCCGGCCGGTCGACGAAGCGGACGACGACACCGGGCTCGGCGGCGAGCGCGTCCACGTCGGTGAAGTTCGACATCAGCGGGACCGCCGCCACGGCGACCCGCAGGACGTCCTCGCCGTGCGGCGGCGCCGTGGCCGACTCCCGGACGGTGCCGCGCAGCGACATCCGCAGCCCGTCCTCCTCGTCGATGCCGAGGCCGTGCCGGAAGGGCAGCACCCCGTAGAAGGGCCGCCCGGTCAGCCCGCGCAGCATGTCGAGCCCCGGCTCCAGCAGCGACAGGTCACCGCGGAACTTGTTCACCAGGTAGCCGCAGACCAGCTCCTGGTCCTCGGGGGCGAGCAGCGCCGTCGTCCCGAAGAACGAGGCGAACACCCCGCCCCGGTCGATGTCGCCGACCACGACCACCGGGAGCCGGGCGGCCCGCGCCAGGCCCATGTTGACGATGTCGCCCCGCCGCAGGTTGATCTCGGCCGGGCTGCCGGCGCCCTCGCAGATCACCGCGTCGTACCGGCCGCGCAGCTCCTCCAGGCAGTCCGTGACGGTCCGCAGCAGCTCCGCGCGGCTCCCGTTGTGGTAGCCGCGCGCGCTCATCTCGCCCACCGCGCGCCCCAGCAGGACGACCTGGCTCGTCCGGTCCCCGCCGGGTTTGAGCAGCACCGGGTTCATCAGGGCCGTGGGCTCCACGCGGGCCGCCTGCGCCTGCATCGCCTGGGCCCGGCCGATCTCTGCGCCCTCACGGGTGACGTACGAGTTCAGCGACATGTTCTGCGCCTTGAACGGCGCCACGGACACGCCCTGCCGCGCCAGCCACCGGCAGATCCCCGCCGTGACGACGCTCTTGCCGGCGTCCGACGTGGTCCCCGCGACCAGCAGGCCCCCGCCCCTCATGCGTGCCTCCTCCGACTCCGGGCGACCGCGCCCCACGCCAGGCGTCCGCCCACCGCGACCGCCAGCGCCAGCGCGCCGACCCGCCGCGACAGGCGCGCCGCCCGTTCGATGTCCCCTGCCTCCACCGGCCGGTTCCCCGCCCCGAGCACGGGCCGGTGCTCCACCCGCCCGCCATAGGCAAGCGTCCCCCCGAGGCGTACGCCCAACGCCCCCGCGAACGACGCCTCCACGGGCCCCGCGTTCGGGCTGGGGTGCCGGGAGCCGTCCCTGCGCCAGGTACGCCACGCCCCCCGCGGGTCGGGCCCGGCGAGCACCGCGAGCGCGGCGGTCAGCCGGGCGCCGGGGTAGCCGGCCACGTCGTCCAGCCGGGCCGCGGCCCAGCCGAAACTCCGGTGACGCAGCGACTTGTGACCCACCATCGCGTCGAGGGTGTTCACCGCCCGGAAGCCCACCAGCCCGGGCACGCCGCCCAGCGCGCCCCACACCAGCGCGCCGACGACGGCGTCCGAGGTGTTCTCCGCGACGGACTCCACGACCGCCCGCGCCAACTGCGCCTCGTCCAGCGCCTGAGGGTCGCGGCCGCACAGATGGGGCAGCCGCTCGCGTGCCGCCTCCGTGTCGCCGGCGGACAGGGCGGCGCCGATGGCACGCGCCTCCCGGACCAGGGAGGTCCCGCCGAGCACGGCCCAGGTCGCCGCCGCCGTCAGGGCGACGGACGCGGGGCCGGAACGGCGCACCGCACGCTGCAGCCCCGCCGCGGCCGCCACGGCGCCACCCGCGCACAGGACGGTGTGGAGGGCGCCGCGGCCGCGGTGGTCGCGCCACAACGCGCGTTCCAGGCGGGCGGCGGCACTCCCGAACACCGCCACGGGGTGACCGCGCCGCGGGTCGGCGAAACCGAGGTCGGCGAGCCAGCCGAGGGCCGCACCGGCGGCGAACACGCACGGCGCCGCGGCGCCGGTGTCGGGTGAACGGCCGGAGCCGCGCATCGCAGGAGTCCTCACTCAGGGTCCGCGCCCTGGTTCGACGTGACCGGCGACGAGAGTCTCCTGGCTCCCGGATCGGCGGGACCCCCGGCCTTCCAGCCCTTCCTCGGGCCGTGGCCATGGGCGGGGGTCCGCTCCCCGGTGACAGTGGCGGGACCGCGCCGGATTCGCACCGGACTTCCTCTCCTGCCGCCGTTTGGCGGTTCCGATACCACCACGGGCCGCTCCGGCCCGTCAACTCACCGCCACTGCCTGTGGAAAAGAAGAAACCCCAGCTCACGGCCGGAAAGCCGGGAGCTGAGGTCAACTTCACACCGCGGTGCGCGGTGACGTGCGGGTCAGGCGACGATCAGGTGGATCCCGTACGCCACCGCCGCCGCGCAGAGCGCGAAGCACAGGTAGGCGCCGGTGCGGGCGAGGGCGGTGGAGCCGCCCGTGGTGGAGGTGCCCGTCTCGCCGCCGGCCGTGCCCTGCTTGGACAGGCCGACGATGCCGAGGGTGAACAGGCCGACGAGTCCGACGGTCACGGCGAGGCTGACGCCGAAGACGGAGCCGAGGGCAGCCCAGTCGATGTGCATGGTGCTGGTTCCTTCCGGGGCCGGTGCGGCGCCGCCGTCAGGCGGAGGCCTTGGCGGGGTCGGTGTCGGCGGCGGTCGCGGTCAGGCCCGCGGGCGGCGGGATCACGGCGGCGATGGCCGTCGTGATGACGCCCGGCTCCTGGTCGTCGTGGGCGGCGTTGACGTTGGTGTGGTCGACGGGCTTGCGGCGGGAGGCGATCCAGATCGTGGTGCAGGCGGCCAGCGCCAGGACGGCGACCGCCGTGACGCCCCAGTCGCCCTGGTCGGCCAGGAGCGCGGCGCCGGCGGCGACCAGTCCCGCGGCCGGCAGGGTGAGCCCCCACGCGGCGAACATCCGTCCCGCGGTGCTCCAGCGGACGACGCCGCCCTTGCGGCCGACGCCGGCGCCCATGACGGAGCCGGAGCAGACCTGCGTGGTGGAGAGCGAGAAGCCGAGGTGCGAGGAGGCCAGGATGACGGTGGCGGCGCCGGTCTGGGCGGCGAAGCCCTGCGGCGGCTGGATGTCGGTGATGCCCTTGCCCATGGTGCGGATGATCCGCCACCCACCGATGAAGGTGCCGAGCGCGATGGCGAGGCCGGCCGAGACGATGACCCACAGCGGCGGGTCGGAGTCGGGGGCGACGACGTTGCCGGCGATCAGGGCGAGGGTGATGACACCCATGGTCTTCTGCGCGTCGTTGGTGCCGTGCGCGAGGGAGACCAGACCGGCCGAGGCGATCTGCCCGGCCCGGTAGCCCTTGGCGGTGGCGGCCGGGTCGGCGTTGCGGCCGATGCGGTAGGTCAGGCGGGTCGCCAGCATCGCGGCGACACCGGCGACCACCGGGGCGCAGACGGCCGGGATCAGGACCTTCATGACGACCGCGTCGCCGTTGATCGAGCCGAACCCGGCCGAGGCGACGGAGGCGCCGATGAGGCCGCCGAAGAGGGCGTGGGAGGAGCTGGAGGGGAGACCCGCCAGCCAGGTCAGCAGGTTCCAGACGATCGCGCCGACGAGCCCCGCGAAGATGACCTCGGGCTTGATGCCCGTGCTCTCGTCGAGGATGCCGCCGGAGATCGTCTTCGCCACCTCGACGGAGAGGAAGGCGCCGACGAGGTTGAGCACGGCGGACATGGCCACCGCCGTCTTGGGCTTGAGTGCGCCAGTGGAGATGGTGGTCGCCATCGCATTGGCGGTGTCGTGGAAACCGTTCGTGAAGTCGAACACGAGTGCGGTAATGATCACGATTCCGATCAGGAGCGTGATGTGTTCCATTGACCCAGGCATTCGTTCGATCGGACAGTGGCGGTGGCGACCGTACGGAGTCTGGATGAACGGAAGGTGAACGCGGAACGGCGTGGCGGTGCCGGTGGGTGCGGGGGGTGTGGGGCGGACCGTGCTTCGTCCGGTAATCGATGCTTCTGTGACCTTTTGGCCGCGCCTTCCCGGTGCGGCGGAAGAGATCCTGGTCACGAGGGATCTGACGCGGTGGGTGGGTGGGTGGGTGCGGGTTCGTCTCGCGCCCTTCGGGCGCACAGCGCCCGCAGGGCGCGAGACGGCGGGACAGCCTAAGAACCGGCGCACCACTCACCAGCGCCGCACCCACCGGCGCCGCACCCACCGGCCGAATCCCCTTAGTGGCGGCCCGAGATGCGGTCCGCGATACGCGCCACCCGGTCGGTCTCCGCGCTGCGCCCGGCCTGCTCGCGGCGGTCGGCGGCGCGGTAGGCCGCGTACAGCCCGTGCACCCCGATCCACCGGAAGGGCTCGGGCTCCCAGCGGCGCACGCGGTGGTGCACCCAGGGCAGGGCCGTCAGCTCCGTGCCGTGCGCCTGGCCGGAGTCCAGCTGGACGAGGTCCCGTAGCGTCCGCGCCGCGAGGTTCGCCGTCGCGACGCCGCTGCCGACGTAGCCGCCCGCCCAGCCGAGGCCCGTCGAGCGGTCCAGCTCGACGGTCGCACACCAGTCGCGCGGTACGCCGAGCACCCCGGACCAGGCGTGGTCGACCGCCACCCGTCCCGTCGCCGGGAAGAAGCGCACCAGGATCTCGCGCAGCGCCTCCACCGTCGCCGCCTGTGTGCGGCCGTCGTTGTCCGTGCGCGAACCGAAGCGGTACGGCACCCCCCGGCCGCCGATGGCGATCCGGTCGTCGGCGGTGCGCTGCGCGTACATGTACGCGTGCGCCATGTCGCCGAGCGCCTCCCGGCCCTCCCAGCCGATGGTGTCCCAGACCTCCGCGGGCAGTGGCTCCGTCACGATCATCGACGAGTTCATCGGCAGCCACGCCCGCTTCTGGCCCTTGATGGAGGCGGTGAAGCCCTCCGTGCAGCGCAGCACGTAGGGGGCGCGCACGGTCCCGAACGGCGTGACCGCGTGCTTCGGCCGGATCTCGGTCACCGGGGTCGACTCGTGGACGACGACACCGAGCGCCTCCACCGTCCGGGCCAGCCCCTGCACCAGCTTCACGGGGTGGACGCGCGCCCCGTGCGGCGTCCACGTGCCGCCGGCTGTCCCGGCGACCCGGATCCGCGCGGCGGACTCGGCCGCACCCAGCAGCACGCGGTCCTTCTCGCCGAACGCGACCTCGGTCTCGTGGAACGCCCTGAGCCGGGCCAACTGCGCGGGGGAGTGGGCGACCTCCAGCACCCCGCCCTTGTGGACGTCCGCGTCGATGCCCTCCTCGGCGGCGACCCGGATCACCTCGTCCACGGTCCCGTTCATCGCGCGCTGCAACGCCACGGCGGCCTCACGGCCGTGGAGCGCGGCGTAGCGGTCGCGGCCGGCGATGCCGTTGTACAGCCAGCCGCCGTTGCGCCCCGAGGCGCCGTAGCCGCAGAAGCGCTGCTCCAGGACGACGATCCGCAGGAAGGGCACGGCCTTCTTCAGGTAGTAGGCGGTCCACAGCCCCGTGTAGCCGCCCCCGACGATGCACACGTCGGCCGTGGTGTCCCCGGGCAGCGGCTCACGCGGCACCGGGAGCCCTGACTTCGCGTACCAGAAGGAGATGCCGCCGTTGACGGTGGTCATGGTGCCCCTGCAATTCGTATGCGTGATCGGTCCGTAAGGGTGTGCCGGGACGTTACTGTGCCCCGAGAGCGGGCGGCAACGGCCAACCTGTCAGGATCAGCGCTCGGAGGTGGCACGGATGTCGGTGCGGAACACGGTGGCGCGGGCCTGGACGGAGCTGGTGGACACGGCCCGCCGCTCCGTCGACGACGGCCTCGTGGTCGGCACGTCCGGCAACGTCTCGGTGCGGGTGGGCGACGACCTCGTGCTCGTCACCCCCAGCGGGGTGCCCTACCACCGCCTCGGCCCGGAGGACACGGTCGGGGTCGGCCTGGACGGCAAGCAGGTGCTCGGCGCGCTGCGCCCGACCAGCGAGCTGGCGATGCACCTGGCGATCTACCGCCACACCGACGCGGGCGCCGTCGTGCACACCCACGCCGTGCACGCCACCGCCGTCTCCACGCTCCTCTACGAACTGCCCGCCATCCACTACATGGCCGCGGCGCTGGGCGGCCGGATACGCGTCGCCGACTACGCGACCTACGGCAGCGAGGAACTGGCCGCCAACGTCCTGCGCGCGCTCCGCGACCGTACGGGCTGCCTGCTGCGCAACCACGGCACCATCGTCTACGGCGACGACCTCGAGCAGGCCTACGACCGCACCGCCCAGCTGGAGTGGATGTGCCAGGTCTGGCTCGCCGCCCGCTCGGTGGCCGGGTTCTCGCCGTCGCTGCTCTCCAAGCGCGAACTCGCCCGCGTCGCCGAGAGGCTGCGCCAGTACGGCCAGCCCGGGGACGAGGCGGCGGAGGAGCCCGAGGGGCACGGGGTCCGCGGGGCCGGCGACGCGTACGAGCTCCAGGACGAGCACGACGCCCATGAGGCCCGGGGGGAGCGCGCCGGGCACCGGGCCGCCCGCGCCGACGTCCCGCGGCCCCGCGAGGCCCACGAGGACGAGCGCGACTGAGCCCGGACGGTCCCGCCCACTGGCCGCCCCGGGTGCGCGCGCGGACACTGGAGGGGATGCGCCTCACCACCGCGGCGGCCCTTGCCGCCACGACAGCGTTCGGTGCCGGGGCGGCCGCCGTGGCGGCCGGGCGGCACGTCTCCGAGCTTGCCCTGCGGCCGACCGCCTACGGCATCGACCCGGACCCGCTCACCGTCCACGCCGTGACCGGGCGGGACATCACCCTCACCCGGACCCTCGGCACGGCCCGGCGCGGTGTGCACGGCCTGATCGCCGCCGGGGTGCACGTCACCGTCGGCGAGGTGCTCTCCACGGCCCCCGACTCGGTGACCCGCCGTCTGGTGCGCATCAACCGCGGCGGCGTCGCGCCGGGCGACCAGGTGCGGCTCACCCCGCAAGTGCACATCGGCACCCCGGGCTCAGCCCTCGGCCTGGAGTACCGGGACGCCGAGATCCCCGCCGAACTCGGCTTGCTGCCCGCCTGGTTCGTGCCCGGCGCCCGTGACACCTGGGTGGTGCTCGCGCACGGCCTCGGTACCTCCCGCGAGCTCGGCATGAACCTCATGGCGTTCCTGGCCAAACTGCGGCTGCCCGTCCTGGCGTTCTCCTACCGCAACGACGCCGGGGCGCCCGCATCCTGGGACGGCATCGGCCACCTCGGCGACTCCGAATGGCGCGACCTCGACGCGGCGATGCGCTACGCGGTCCGGCACGGCGCGCGCCGGCTGGTGCTGCACGGCTGGTCGACCGGGGCGACGATGGCGCTCCGGGCCGCCTGCCACTCCCCGCTGCGCGCCCTGGTGTCCGGGATGGTCCTGGACTCCCCGGTGCTCGACTGGCAGGACACGGTCCGCGCCGCCGCCACCGCGCGGGGCGTGCCCCGCGCGCTGCTGCCGCTGGGCGTGCGCGCCACCGAGGGCCGCACGGGCCTGCACGCGGAGCGGATCGCCGAGGCCGCCCACCCGGAACGGCTGGACGTGCCCGCGCTCGTCTTCCACGGGCCCGACGACTCGCTCGCGCCGTGGGGTCCGTCCCGCCAACTGGCCCGGGAGCGCCCGGACCTGGTCACGCTGCACGCCGTCGGCGGCGCCTCGCACGCGGCCATGTGGAACGCGAACCCCTCAACATACGAGGAGGCCCTCCGGCGCTTCCTCACCCCCCTCCTCTGAGGCCTTCCCTACGTGGTCCTTATGTCTCGACAAAAGCGCATCTCTCCCCCCAATTCGGGCGCCGTCCATCACGCTACGGGGACGCTCGTTTGGGTTTCCGGGTGCTCACCCGCAAGACTGCTCCCGTGACGTCCCGTATCCCGCGAGACACTCCGCTGCGTCTTGTCCCGCGCAGGCCACTCGCCACCGCGCGCCGTGCCGCCACCACGCGGCGAAGCCGCCCGCCGCGGCCGCCGGAGGGAATCCCGGCACTGCCCGAGCTCGCCCGCAGGGCGCGCACCGAACTCTCGGACGCCGTACGGCTGGCCCGCTGGGCCGAGGCGGAGACCGGCGCCGCCGCCCCCGGGACCGCCGGGATACTACGGGACCCCGACGTGCTGCGGGCCGTCGCCGCCCTGGGCCTGACGGAGCGGAAGGTGCGCGCCGCCTGGGACCGGGCCCGGCTGACCGGCCTGATCGAGCTGCACAAAGGAGGCGCCGCCCGGCCCGGCTGGCGACTGCGCGCCTGGGACCGCGACGACACCGCCGTGCTGCGCGGCTGGGTCGCGCTCTTCGACGCCTGGTCGCTGGCGCACCCCGCGGCGCTCGAGCCGGAGTGCGCCGACGCCGACCCCTCGCTCGTCGCCGAGGTCGTCGAGGCCGCTCCTCAACTGCTCTCCCTGCTCCACCTCTCCTCCGGTCCGGTCGCCGTGGCCGTACTGCTGGACCTGTTGCGGCAGCGTGTGGCCGAGCTACGCGCGGAGCGCCACGAGCCCCCGGCCGGCGGGGGCCGCGACGAGCTGCCCGCGCTGCTGGACTGGACGCTGGACGCGCTCGCCCGCGTCGGCGCCCTGCGGCCCCGTGACCCGGCCCGCCCCGGCGAGGTCACCATCACCGCGCTCGGCAGCTGGGCGGTGTGGGTGAAGCTGGAGCAGATCTGCGTGGCCGCGCAGGGCCCCGCCGGGCACTTCGAGCACTCCGCCGAGGAGATGCTCAAGGCCTGCATCGGGATGCCGCCCGGCGCCGCCCGCGACGAGTACAAGGCCTGGCTGGCCGCCCGCCCGGTGGCCCAGGCCGTGGGCGAGTTCCTGGACGTGGCCCGCGGTGACGACGCACTGCTGCGCGCCCTGGCCTTCGAGGCGCTGCGCGTCGTCGGCGGCCCCGCGGAGCCGTCCGTCCGCGCCGTCGTCGACGAGGCCGGCCTGCGGCCCTACGCGCTGCTGTGGCTCGCCGAGCACGAGGGGGCGGACCCCGAGGACGTCGCCGCGCTGCTCACCCGCGAGGAGTCCACCTGGCTCTGGGTCGACACCGCCGCGGCCGTCGCCGACCACGGCGAGAGCCACCTGCTGGTGAGCCACCTCGAGACGGCCGTCCAGGGTTCCGTCACCCGTCTGCTGGAGGAGCTGCGCCACGCCGGCCACCCCCGCACCGTCCAGGTGCTGGTCGCCCTCGCCGCCGCGCACCCGGATCCGGCGCTGTCCAAGATGATCCGCCGGGCCGCCTTCCAGGTGCACACCGGGGGAGAGTGACCGGGGCTACCCCGGTATCCGCGGCACGTACGTGCCGAAGGACCAGAGGTTGCCCTCCGGGTCGCGGGCCGTGTAGTCCCGCGACCCGTACTCCTGGTCGGTGAGCGGCAGCACGACCTCGGCACCGGCGGCGACGGCACGCTCGTGGTGGGCGTCGGTGTCCTCCACGACGACGTACACCGACGCGGCGCCCAGGCCGGCGGCGATCCGGCTGAAGGCGGTGCCCGACCGCTCGCTGCCGAGCATCACCACGCCGTTGCCGTACGCGAGTTCCGCGTGCTCCACCACGCCGTCCTCGCCCTCGTGCACCGCGACCTCGGTGAAGCCGAAGGCCTCCTCGAGGAAGGCCACGGCGGCCTTCGCGTCCTTGTAGCGCAGCGTCGGGCAGACGGTGGGTGCGGTTGCCTCGCGGGCCATGACGATCACTCTCCCCTTCCGGGACCTGACGTCCTGTGCGACGTGGATCACAGTCTGGCAGGGGGGTCCGACAATGGCCCCGCGCACGGACAAAGCGCCCGGTCAGGCCACCCGTCAGCGCGCGAACGTGTCGCAGTCGCCGGGGTCGCCGCTGTCCAGCCCGGTGGTGAACCACTGCTGCCGCTGCGCCGACGAGCCGTGCGTCCAGGACTCCGGGGTCACCCGGCCCTGAACCCGGGACTGGATCGCGTCGTCGCCGACCGCCGCGGCCGCGTCCAGCCCCCGCCGGATGTCGTCCTCGTCGAGCGCGCTGATCATCGGGCTGCCCGTGTCCTCGTCCAGGGTCCTGGTGGCGTTGTGCGCCCACACGCCCGCGTAGCAGTCGGCCTGCAGCTCCACGCGCACGGAGTTGCTGCTCGGGCCGGTGAGCCGGTCCTGCGCCTTGCCCAGCGTGCCCACCAGGTCCTGCACGTGGTGCCCGTACTCGTGCGCGACGACGTAGCTCTCGGCGAACGGCCCGCCCTCCGCGCCGAAGCGGCTGGTCAGCGTGGAGAAGAAGTCGAGGTCCAGGTAGACCTTGCGGTCCACGGGGCAGTAGAACGGCCCCGATGCGGGGTCCGCGACCCCGCACCCGGTCCGGATCGGCTGGTCGAAGAAGACGGTGGGCGCGGGTTCGTAGGTCATACCGCGCTTGCGGAACTCCGAGGACCAGTACGCCTGCACGTTGTTGATCACCGCGACCATGCGGCACTCCTGGCGCGCGTTGGCGTCCGCGCCGGTGCGGCAGCCTTCGGCGAGGTCCGAGCCCGAGGTGGTGCCCGGGGCCTGACGCGGGGGATCCGAGGAGAGCCCCAGCTGGTCGGGGCTGATGCCGAAGATCAGCCCGATCACCACGACGATCAGTCCGATCAGACCACCACCGACCGCCTTGCCCCGCGGCCTGCCGCCGAACCGTCCGCCGCTCCGCTGGTCCTCCACCTGGGACGTGTCGAGCGATGCGTCGTCGTCGAACTGCATACCTCCGATTATCGGCCGTCGTGTCCCTCCCGGCCCGTCGCGGCCGGTGGGGCGGCCCCCGCCCCGGGCCCGTCCCGGCCCACCGGCCGAAAACCGCTTGCCGGGCACCCGTGCCGCCCCCGGTAGACTGGAGGCATGGCAGTGATCCGCACGCATTAGACGGCGTCCGACCGCGACCACCGCGAACCCCCGTCCGACTGCCGTCCGCCACGCCCAGGAGTTTCTTCCCGTGATTACTGCCACCGGCATCGAGCTGCGCGCCGGAGCCCGCGTCCTCATCGAGTCCGCCTCCTTCCGCATCGCCCGCGGCGACCGCGTCGGCCTGGTCGGCCGCAACGGCGCCGGCAAGACCACCCTCACCAAGGTGCTCGCGGGCGAGGGCCTGCCCGCCGCCGGCACCGTGACGCGTTCCGGTGAGGTCGGTTATCTGCCCCAGGACCCGCGCACCGGCGACCTCGACGTCCTGGCCCGCGACCGCATCCTCTCCGCCCGCGGCCTGGACACCGTCCTGCGCAAGATGCGCGAGAACGAGGAGCGGATGGCCAACGGCAAGGGCGCCACCCGCGACAACGCGATGAAGAAGTACGCGCGCCTGGAGACCGAGTTCCTCACCAAGGGCGGCTACGCCGCCGAGGCCGAGGCCGCCACCATCGCCGCCGCCCTGGGCCTGCCCGACCGCGTCCTGGCCCAGCCGCTGCACACCCTCTCCGGCGGTCAGCGCCGCCGCGTCGAGCTGGCCCGCATCCTCTTCTCGGACGCCGACACCCTGCTGCTCGACGAGCCGACCAACCACCTCGACGCCGACTCCATCCTGTGGCTGCGGGACTTCCTCAAGACCTACCGCGGCGGCTTCATCGTCATCTCCCACGACATCAACCTGGTCGAGACGGTCGTCAACAAGGTCTTCTACCTGGACGCCAACCGCTCCCAGATCGACGTCTACAACATGGGCTGGAAGCAGTACCTCACCCAGCGCGAGGCCGACGAGAAGCGCCGCAAGCGCGAGCGCGCCAACGCCGAGAAGAAGGCCGCGACCCTCAACGCCCAGGCCGACAAGATGCGCGCCAAGGCCACCAAGACGGTCGCCGCCCAGAACATGGCGCGTCGCGCGGACAAGCTGCTGTCGGGCCTGGAGGCGGTACGGCAGTCCGACAAGGTCGCCAAGCTGCGCTTCCCCGACCCCGCGCCGTGCGGCAAGACCCCCCTCACGGCCGAGGGCCTGTCCAAGTCGTACGGCTCGCTGGAGATCTTCACCGACGTCGACCTGGCCATCGACAAGGGCTCCCGGGTGGTCATCCTCGGCCTCAACGGCGCCGGCAAGACGACGCTGCTGCGGCTGCTGGCGGGCGTGGAGCAGCCGGACACCGGTGAGGTCGTCCCCGGCCACGGCCTCAAGCTCGGCTACTACGCCCAGGAGCACGAGACCCTCGACGCCGACCGCACCGTGCTGGAGAACATGCGCTCCGCGGCCCCGGACATGGACCTGGTCGCCGTCCGCAAGATCCTCGGCTCGTTCCTCTTCTCCGGGGACGACGTCGACAAGCCCGCAGGCGTGCTGTCCGGCGGCGAGAAGACCCGTCTCGCGCTGGCCACCCTCGTCGTCTCCAGCGCCAACGTGCTGCTGCTCGACGAGCCCACCAACAACCTCGACCCGGCCAGCCGCGAGGAGATCCTCGGCGCGCTGCGCACCTTCACGGGCGCGGTCGTCCTCGTCACCCACGACGAGGGCGCGGTGGAGGCCCTCCAGCCCGAGCGGATCATCCTCCTGCCCGACGGCGTCGAGGACCTGTGGGGCCAGGACTACGCCGACCTCGTCGCGCTCGCCTGATCCTTCCGGGGCCCGCGGCCGATCATCCGTGTGGATCACTCCACTGGATCATTCGGCCGACGGGTGATCCTTCATCTGTGTGAGACGGGCTCGTACTCCGGCGCGGGAACGTGCGAAATACCGGACGTACGAGCGGATCAGCCGCGTCACATGGGAGAACTCCTTACCGGCCCGGATGACCTGCCCTTTCTCCGTGGCGCTCGGGAGGCGGCCCGGGAAGGCCGTACGGAATGCCGGATTCCACCCCTCCGGCACCGCGTGTTCGCGTCAACGGGGCGCCAAATGTTGTCGCACGGACCTTGCCGAATGGGTGGCCAGGAAGTCTCCTAGGGGTGATCATGAGAGTCACAGAGCGCACTTCCCTAGAGGAGGCACGGGTGGCCGAGACTCTGAAGAAGGGCAGCCGGGTGACCGGCCCCGCGCGCGAAAAGCTCGCGGCAGACCTCAAGAAGAAGTACGACGGCGGAGCAAGCATCCGGGCGCTGGCCGAGGAGACCGGCCGCTCGTACGGCTTCGTCCACCGGATGCTCAGTGAGTCCGGCGTGACCCTGCGCGGTCGCGGCGGAGCGACACGGGGCAAGAAGGTTTCCACGGCCTGACGCGGCCGGGCTCCTTGCGCAGCGGCTCGGAGTCGTGGCAGAACCACCCGGTCGCGGGAACGGCCGACCGGGTGGTTACTCTTCGGTAATCCAGACTGCGGATCGCCAGGAGGTGCCCGATGTCCGACCCCACTGTGCTGCTGGAACGTGACGGCGTACGACTCGTGACGGAGGATTCCGTCGCAACCGTCACGCTGTGCAACGCGGCCAAGCGCAACGCCCAGTCGCCCGCCTTGTGGCGGGCGCTGGTCGAGGCCGGCCGGCTGCTCCCGGGCAGCGTCAGGGTCGTCGTGCTCCGCGCGGAGGGCGTGTCCTTCTCCGCGGGGCTGGACCGGCAGGCCTTCACGCCCGAGGGCTTCGACGGCGAGCCGTCGTTCATCGACCTCGCGCGCGCTCCCGAGGGCGAACTCGACGCGACCATCGCCGAGTACCAGTCGGCCTTCACCTGGTGGCGGCGGAACGACGTCGTCACCATTGCCGCGGTCCAGGGGCATGCCATCGGGGCGGGCTTCCAGCTGGCCCTCGCCTGCGACCTGCGCGTCGTCGCCGACGACGTGCAGTTCGCCATGCGCGAGACCAGCCTGGGCCTGGTCCCCGACCTCGCCGGCACCAAGCCGCTGACCGAACTGGTCGGCTACGCCCGGGCGCTGGAGATCTGCGCCACGGGCCGCTACGTCGGCGCAGAGGAGGCCTGCGCCACCGGTCTGGCCAACGTCGCCGTCCCCGCGGCCGAGCTGGACGCCACCGTCAAGGACCTGGCGGGCGCGCTGCTGGCCGCGCCCCGCGACGCCGTGATCGAGACGAAGGCCCTGCTGCGCGAGGCCTCCGGCCGTACGTACGAGGAGCAGCGCGTGGCCGAGCGCGCCGCCCAGGGCCGCCGCCTGCGGGACCTGGCGGGCGTGGAGGAGTAGCCGCCCGGCCGGTTTTCGCGCGTCGTACGTCGCCGGGGTACGCCCGAGCGCGGGGGCCAGTTGTGCACGCCGGGATCCGGGTGCGCGGGCGCCGCGGGCCCGGCCTCGCGACCGGGACGCCAGTCCGCTGACGTGCGGGCCCGGCCTCGCGACCGGGACGCCAGTCCGCTGACGTGCGGGCCCGGCCTCGCGACCGGGACGCCAGTCCGCTGACGTGCGGGCCCGGGCCGCTCGTGCGTCTGCGCGACCAGCGCAGCAGCTGCGACCGCGCCGCCGTGGTGGCGGTGGGCCGACCGGCCGTCGCCGGCAGGACCACGCCGTCGGCCGGGCACCGCACGGCCCCGGACAGCCGGGTGCCGCGCCCGGCCGCAGCGTGCTCAGCCTGCGGCGATGTCGGTGACCACGACGGTCGTGACGTCCTGCGTCACGGCCGTCACCGCCAGGGCCACCGCCCGCGCGACGTCCAGGGCGCGGTGACCCGCGGCCACCGCGATCTGCACCTGCGACGGATGACGCTGCCCGCCGAGCCGCGAGGTCAGCCCGGCGACCCCGGGGACCCGCGTCGCGGCGCGGCCCGCGGTGGTGGCGGGCACCGCGCCCTCCGGGGGGCCGGTGTCCTCCGGCGGTTCGACGGCCTCCGAGGGGAGCGCCGCCGGGGCGGCGTCGCCGTCCAGCAGCCCGGTGACCGCCAGGTCGATCGCCTCCGGTTCCAGCCCGAGGCCCTCGGTGGCCGCCCGCCACAGGGCGTCGCGCAGCCGCCCGGCCGACTCCGGCAGCGGGTGCTCCGGGGTGGCCTCGAAGCGGGCCTCCACGCGCAGCGGCAGCCTCGGCAGGGCCCCGGAGGGCGCCGACTCCGGCAGCGTCCCGGCCACGTCGCCCGGTTCGCCGTCCGGGCCGTTCGGCCCGTCCACCGTGCCGACGCGCAGCGCGCCCAGGCGGATCCCGGGCACCGCCTCGGCGGCCGCGCGCAGCGTCCCGGCCGCCGCCCGCTCGGTGACCCACGCCGTGTCCGCGGGCCCGCCCAGGGGGAGGACCCGGCCGTGCCCGACTTGCCGGCGCACCGCACGAGCCAGGTCCGCGGTCATCGGCCCTCGTCTCCCTCCGCCGCGCGCGTGCGCGCGTGCCGCCATCCTGTCCCTGATCGCTGCATCCTCACGGCGCGACGGGGCATGCCCACATAGTGTGGTGCACGGAGCAGCCCGTACCGCTCCCGCCGTCGGAAACCCGAAGGGAAGAGGTGCGATGACCGAGACCGCTCCGCAGGCGGAGGGGGGCCGGACCCTGGAGAAGGGGAGCAGCCCGGCCGGAAACGGCACGTCAGGGCGGCGCGCGCCCCTGGGCGATCCCGCGACACGCGGGCGCACCACCATCGCGGACGGCGTGGTCGAGAAGATCGCCGGGCTCGCGGCGCGCGACGTGGAGGGCGTACACGCCCTTGGCTCGGGCGTCTCCCGCGGCTTCGGCGCGGTCCGCGACCGGGTGCCGGGCGGCAGGTCCGTGACCCGGGGGGTGCGGGCCGAGGTGGGCGAGGTGCAGGCCGCCCTCGACCTGGACATCGTCGTCGACTACGGGGTCTCCATCGTGGCGGTCGCGCACGGGGTGCGCGAGAACGTCATCGCGGCGGTGGAACGGATGACCGGCCTGGAGGTCATCGAGGTCAACATCGCGGTGGGCGACGTCAAGCTCCCCGAGGACACGGACGACGACGACCAGGAGCAGCGGGTCCAGTGACGGGCCCCGGGTGGGACACAGGGAGCGGAACGATGAGCATGGCCGTGCTCGGCTTGATCGTCGGGATGGCGCTCGGATTCGCCGGGTTCTTCGGCGGGTTCGCGGCCTTCCTGCTGGTGGCGGCGCTCGGCGCCGTCGGGTTCGTCGTCGGCCGGTTCCTCGACGGCGACCTGGAGCCCGGGGAGTTCTTCCGCAGCCGTGACCGGAGGCGGTGAGCCACGAAGATGACGGCCGCGGTGCCGGCGCCGACGCCCCCCTCACCGCCGCACGCCCCCGCGGAGCGCGGCTCGCTGCGCCTCGCCGACCGCGTGCTGGCGAAGATCGCCTCCCAGGCGGCCCGCGAGGCCCTCGCCGACGCCCCCGGACGGGAGTACGTGCCGCGTGGCGCGCGCCCCGAGGCCGGCGTCTCCGTCCACCGCGAGCAGGTGTACGTACGGCTCTCCGTCGAACTCGGCTATCCGGTGGACATCACGGCGGTGTGCCGGTCGGTACGCCGCCATGTCGCCTCCCGGGTCCAGGAGTTGACGGGCGTCGCGGTCCTCGGGGTGACCGTGGAGGTCGAACGCCTGCACTCGCGGGCCGTCCACCTCGCGCAGGAGGCGAGGGTCCGGTGAACGAACCCGCCCCGGCGCCCCTCCCGCCGGCCGAGCCCCCGCCGCCCGCACCGTCGCGGCGCCGCTCCCGCGCGCGGCGCTTCTGGTCCCCGCGCCGGCTCCCGGCCGCGGTCACCGCCGGGCTCCTGGCCCTCCTGGCCGGGCTGCTGCTCTACGACATCGCCGCGGTACGCGCCGGACGGCCCGGGACGGCCTGGCGCCGGGCCCTCACGGAGCAACTGGCCACCCGCCCGCTGGACGACCCGTGGATCCTCGCCGGGGCCTGCGTGGCGGTCGTGCTGGGGCTGTGGCTGCTCGTCCTCGCCGTCACCCCCGGGCTCCGCGACGTCCTCCCCATGCGCGCCGGAACGGCGCCCGTACGGGCCGGACTCGACCGCCACGCCGCCGAACTCACCCTGCGGGACCGCGCGGTGGAGGTCTCCGGGGTGCGCTCGGCGCGTGTCACGGTCACCCGCCGCACCGCGACGGTGCGTGCCGTGATCACCTTCCGCGAGACGGAGGCGGTCCACGCCGACCTCGTGGCGGCCCTGAACCAGGCCGTGGAACAGCTGGGCCTGGCCCGGCCGCTCGGCCTCGCGCTGCACGTCCGCCGTGTCGGAGAGGGGTGAGGCGCCGTGCGCGCCACTGTCAACCGGGTCGTCCTCGCCCTCACCGGGCTGGTCCTGGTGCTGGGCGGCGCCGTCGTGCTGTGCTCCGCGACGGGACTGCTGCACCGGCCGTACACGGGGCGGGACGACGTGCTGCTCAGCGAGGGCGACCGGACCCGCTACGAGGGCACCTCCTGGTGGTGGCCGGTGGTGATCGGCGTGCTGGCCCTGGCCCTGCTGTGCGCCCTGTGGTGGCTGCTCGCCCAGGTGCGCGACCGCAGGCTGCGCCGGCTGGCGGTGGACGCCGACGAGGACGGCCTGGTCCTGCTGCGCGGCCGCGCCCTGGAGGAGATCATCGCCGCCGACGCCGAGCAGCTCCACGGCGTCGACCACGCCACCACCGCGCTCATGGGCACGCCCACCGCACCCCGCGCCCGGCTCCAGCTCGCCCTGTCCCCGCACGCCGTCCCCGGCGACGTCCTCGCCGCGCTCGACTCCGCCGTCCTCGACAGCGCACGCGTCAGCGCCGGCCTCCCCCTGCTCCCCGCCGAGGCCCGCCTGCGCGCCGTCAGCCACCGTGCGGCCCGCGTCAACTGACCGCCGCGGGGGCGGACGTCCTCGCCGGGACGGGGCTCAGAAGCCGCTCCGGGCCCCGCCGTCCACGGGGAGCATGATCCCCGTCAGGTAGGACGCCGCGGGCGACAGCAGGAACGCCGCGGCACGGCCGAACTCCTCCGGGGTGCCGTAGCGGCGCAGCGGGATGCGCTCGCTGAGACGGGCGCGGGCGGCCTCCGCGTCGCCGGTGCGGGCGTCGAGTTCGCGCACGCGGTCGGTGTCGATCCGGGCGGGCAGCAGCCCCACCACGCGGATGCCGCGCGGCCCCAGCTCGTTGGCGAGGTTCTTGGCGTAGCCCGCCAGGCCCGGCCGCAGCCCGTTGGAGACCGCGAGCCCGGGGATCGGCTCGTAGACCGAGCCGGAGAGCACGAAGCCGATGACGCCGCCCTCGCCGAGCTCGTCGGCGGCCGCCCGGGACAGCCGTACGGCACCGAGGAAGACCGACTCGAACGCGGCCCGCCACTGGTCGTCCCCGATGACGTCGCTGCCGCCCGCGGGCGGACCGCCCACGCTGATGAGGAAGCCGTCCAGCCTGCCGAACGCCCGCCGGGCGGCGGCGACCAGCCGTTCCGGCGCCTGCGGTTCGGCGTTGTCGGCGACGACGCCGGTCGCCCGATCCGCGCCGCCCAGAGCCGCGACGGCGCCGGCCACCGACGCCTCGCCACGGCCGCCGACGACCACCCGCGCACCGTCGGCCGCCAGTTCCCGCGCGGCGGCGAGGCCCAGCCCGCGGGTCGCGCCCGTCACGACGTACACCCTGTCCTTCAGCCCGAGGTCCATGCGTCATCGTCCTCCGTCGCGACCGGACAGCGTGAGCGCGGTGTTGACCAGGCCGATGTGGCTGAACGCCTGCGGGAAGTTGCCCAGCTGGCGCCGCTCGACCGGGTCCCACTCCTCCGCCAGCAGGCCGACGTCGTTGCGCAGGCCCAGCAGCCGTTCGAACAGCTCGCGGGCCTCGTCGACGCGGCCGATCCGGTGCAGCGCGTCCGCGAGCCAGAACGAGCAGGCCAGGAAGGCGCCTTCGCCGCCGGGCAGCCCGTCCACGCTGCTGTCCTCCAGGGTGTAGCGCCGGACGAAGCCGCCGTGGTCCAGTTCCCGCCGTACCGCCTCCACCGTGCCCACCACCCGGCTGTCGGTGACGGGCAGGAAGCCCACCTGCGGGATGAGCAGGGTCGCCGCGTCCAGTTCCTTGGAGCCGTAGTACTGGGTGAAGGTGTTGCGCTCCCGGTCGAAGCCCTTGCGGCACACCTCGCGGTGCACCTCGCTGCGCATCGCCCGCCAGGAGTCCGCGTCGCCCGACAGGTGCGGCTGGTTCTCCAGGGTGCGCACCGCCCGGTCGGCCGCCACCCACGCCATCACCTTGGAGTGCACGAAGTTCCGCCGTTCGCCCCGCACCTCCCACAGGCCCTCGTCGGGCTCGTGCCACTTGCTCTCCAGGAAGTCCATCAGCGTGCGCTGCACCGCCCAGGCGTGCGGTTCGTCACGCAGCCCGAAGCTGCGGGCGAGGAAGAGCGAGTCGAGGACCTCGCCGTAGACGTCGAGCTGGAGCTGCTTGGCCGCGGCGTTGCCGGTCCGCACCGGCAAGGACGCCTCGTACCCCGTCAGCCAGTCCAGTTCCTCCTCCGGCAGCCGGCGCTCGCCCGCCAGCCCGTACATGATCTGCAGGTCGGCAGGGTCGCCGGCGACGGCACGCAGCAGCCAGTCACGCCAGTGGTAGGCCTCCTTGAGGTAACCGGTCTCCACCAGCACGTTCAAGGTGAGCGTCGCGTCGCGCAGCCAGCAGAAGCGGTAGTCCCAGTTCCGCACCCCGCGGATCTCCTCGGGCAGCGAGGAGGTCGCCGCCGCGGCGATGCCGCCGCTGGGCGCGTACGTGAGCGCCTTGAGGGTGATCAGCGAGCGCAGCACCGCGTCCCGCCAGGGACCTTCGTAGCGGCACTTGGCCGACCAGGACTCCCAGTCGGCGCAGCTCTGCTCCAGCGCCCGGAAGGGGTCGATCAGGCGGGGCCGGCTCTCGTGGGAGGGGTGCCAGGTCATGGCGAAGGCCACCCGCTCGCCCTCGGCGACGGTGAAGTCGGCGTGGGTCGCGAAGCCCTTGCCGTACATGGGCACCTGGGGTTCGGTGCGCAGCCACACCGAGTCCGGCCCGGCGATGGCGACGCGGTGGCCGTCGGTGCGGCGCACCCAGGGGACGACCCGCCCGTAGTCGAAGCGCAGCCGCAGCTCGCTGGTCATCGCGACGCTCCCGCGCACGCCCTCGACGATGCGCATCACGTCGGGGGCGCGGTCGCGCTGCGGCATGAAGTCGATCACCTTGACGGCGCCGTCCCGCGTCTCCCACACGCTCTCCAGCAGCAAGGTGCCGTCGCGGTAGGCGCGGCTCGTGCAGGGCTCCTCGCGCCAGGCCGAGGCCGGGGCGATGCGCCAGTTGCCGTTGTCCTCGTCGCCCAGCAGCGCGGCGAAGCAGGCGGGGGAGTCGAAGCGCGGCAGGCAGAGCCAGTCGAGGGAGCCGCTCCGGGAGACCAGCGCGACGGTCTGCAGGTCGCCGATGATCGCGTAGTCCTCGATCAGTGCCGCCACGGTCGGCCTCCGTCTCTCCCTCGTACGAGGGTCCCTGCTCTACGAGGGTGCCCCCGGCGCTAAGGCGACGCGACCGCAGCGGCGGCAGGCTCCGCCGTACCGCCCGTCTCCTTTGGAGCCGCGTCGAGGGCGGCGAGTCGCTCCCGCCGTTCCCGGCGGACGAGGATGACCCAGCCGACCGGCACCATGGCGGTGAACAGCCACCACTGGATCGCATACCCCATGTGCATGCCGATGCTGCCGTGGTCGGGGTCCGGGATCAGCTCGGGCTGCCGCCCCGAGGGCTTGGGGGAGGTCGTCGTCAGTTCGACGTAGCCGCCGACCGGCCGCTCCGACGCGGGCAGCTCCTCGGCCACCAGCGTGCTGTTGATCAGCATGATCATGCGGTCGGGCAGTCCGCCCTTGTTCCGGATGCCGGTCGCCGCCGTGGTCTCGTCCGGGCGCAGCCGGCCGGTGACGGTGACCTCGCCCGACGGGGCCGCCGGGATCTTCGGGACCTTCGTCAGGTCGGTGCCGGCCGGGATCCAGCCCCGGTTGACCAGCACCGACCGGCCGTCGGCCAGGACCAGCGGGGTGATCACGTGGTAGCCGATGCTGTCCCCGTCGGCGGCGGTGCGCTGGCGGGCGACGACCTCGTGCGCGGCGTCGTAGTGTCCGGTCGCGGTGACCGTGCGGTAGACCTCCCGCTTCGGCACGGCCGTGCCGGGGGCGGTCAGCGACTCCACGGGGACGGGCTTCGCCTCCAGGTTGTCCGCGATCAGGTGGTTGCTGGCCACCCGGCGCTCGTGCCGGTGCAACTGCCAGTAGCCCAGCTTGACCATGACGGGCATCAGGAGCAGTCCGATGAGGGTGAGGATCACCCACTGCCGGGACAACAGGAAGCGGTACACCCCATGACCGTACAACTCGGTCGCGGGGCGCTCTCCGGAGGGGTCGGGCAGTGCCGCGCCGCGGTCACCGGCCGTCACTGGGCAACGAGCCGACCCGGTCGACGATGCCGCTGCGGCCCTCCGCCTTCGAACAGTGACCGCCGCAGTACCAGTGGCCGTCGACCTCGACCCCGTGGCCGACGATCCGCACCCGGCAGTGCTCGCAGATGGGCGCCATCCGGTGGATGGCGCACTCGAAGCTGTCGAAGACGTGCACGGCCCCCTGGGCGTGCACTTCGAAGCTCATCACGTAGTCGTTTCCGCATACTTCGCATCGGGCCATGAGGCCCAGGGTGCGGGCCGGGCCCTGGTGCGGCAATCGGTGACCGGGTGCGTCGCGGGCGCACCACTCGAACGGCGGCGTCAGCCGTGCACGTCCGGCGCGGGGGCGACGTCGCCCAGCAACCGGGCGAAGCGGCGCTCGTCGACGACCGGGGTGCCGAGCTGCCGGGCCCGCACGGCCTTCGTGGTGAGCGCGTCGGGGTCGTTGGTCACCAGGAGGCTGGTCAGCCGGCTCACCGAGGACGACACGTGCAGCCCCGCTTCGGTGGCGCGGTCCTCCAGCAGCTCGCGGTCGATACTGGTGTCGCCCGAAAAGGCGACCCGCATCCCCTGGACGAGGGGTCCCCCGGACTCCAGCCGCCCCGGGTTGGGGTAGGGGCAGGCCGGCCGCCGCCGCGAGGGGCGCCAGCTCATCGGCCGGTACGTGCTGCGGTAGCCCGCGGCGGCCGACTGCGCGGGGGCGGCCGTGTCGATCCACTCCGTCAGCGGGCGGCAGGCGTGCAGCGGCAGCTGGAGTCCGCCCGCCGCGGCCTGCCGCAGGCTGGGCCGGAACACCTCCGCCAGCACGCGTGCGTCGTCCAGCGCGTGGTGGGCGCGCTGCTGGACGACGCCGAAGTGCGCGGCCAGGGACTCCAGCTTGTGGTTGGCCAGCGGCAGCGCGAGGGCCTTGGAGAGCACGATGGTGCACAGCCGGTGCTGCACGGGCGCCACGGTGCCGGCCCGCGCGAACTCCCGGGCGAGCATGGACCAGTCGAAGACCGCGTTGTGGGCGACAAACACCCGGTCCGACAGCCGTTCCGCCAGCTCGGCGGCGACCTCGCCGAAGAGCGGGGCGTCGGCGAGCATCTCCGAGGTGAGGCCGTGGATCCACACCGGGCCCGGGTCCCGCTGCGGGTTGACGGGGGTGTACCAGTGGTCCTGCACCTCGCCGTGCGCGTCCAGCCGGTAGACGGCCGCGGACACTATCCGGTCGTCGCGGCCGAGGCCGGTGGTCTCGACGTCCACGACGGCGTATCCGTCGGGGTAGGCCTCTGGCCACGACGGTTGCGGAAGCTGGGGCGCGTGCATGGAGGAACACAATACGGGCGGCCACCGACAGTGCCCGCCGCCACCCGGCCCTGGCGCACCGTCGGATGACTCCGCGGACGGACCGCGCGGGGCGGCGTGCCGGAGGCGTGACGCGGCCGTCCGCCCCGTCAACCACCCGCCCCACGAGCTTGGTTGGGCAACCGCCCCGGCGGGGCCGGCCGGCCGTGCGGATCCCCGTCGGTACCCCCGGGTAGAACCGATCGGTAACGACCCCTGGCCGGGGCCGCCACGCGCCCTTAAGGTGCGCGCATGTCGCAACTCCCCGATGCCGTGATGTGGTCCATACCCGCGTTCGTGCTGCTCACCGTCCTGGAGCTGATCAGCTACCGGATCCATCCGGACGAGGACGCCGCCGGGTACACCGCCAAGGACACCGCGACGAGCCTGTCGATGGGACTCGGCAGCCTGTTCTTCGACTTCCTCTGGAAGATCCCGATCGTCGCGGTCTACACCGCCGTGTACGAGCTCACCCCGCTCCGGGTGCCCGTGCACTGGTGGACGATCCCGCTGATGCTGCTGGCACAGGACTTCTTCTACTACTGGCAGCACCGCGGCCACCACGTGGTCCGCATCCTGTGGGCGAGCCACGTGGTGCACCACTCCAGCCGGAACTTCAACCTCTCCACCGCGCTGCGCCAGCCGTGGACCGGCATGACGTCGTGGGTGTTCTACCTGCCGATGATCGCCTGCGGGGTGCACCCGGCGGCACTGGCGTTCTGCTCCTCGCTCAACCTCGTCTACCAGTTCTGGATCCACACCGAGCGCGTCGACAGGCTGCCCCGCCCGGTCGAGTACGTCCTCAACACCCCCTCGCACCACCGCGTCCACCACGCCTCGCAGGGCGGCTACCTGGACCGCAACTTCGGCGGCATCCTGATCGTCTGGGACCGGCTGTTCGGGTCCTTCGCCGCGGAGGGGGAGCGTCCGGTCTTCGGCCTCACCAAGAACATCACGACGTTCAACCCGCTGCGGGTGGCCACCCACGAGTACGCCGCCATCGCCCGCGACGTCGCCGGCGCCCGCGGCTGGCGGGACCGCGCGGGCCACGTCCTGCGCGGCCCCGGCTGGAGTCCGCGGGGAGAGGAGCCGGCGGCGTGACGCGGGAGCGGGCCGCCCGCGCGGTCCTGGCCGTCTTCGCGGTGGCCGCCGCCGTGCACCTGGCCGCGCAGCTCGCGGGCTCCGCGACGGCCGACCACCTCACCAAGCCCGTCCTGGTGCCGCTGCTCGCGGCGTGCGCGGCGCTGCGCGGCGGCCCCCGGCTGCTGGTCGCGGCGCTGCTGTGCGGCTGGGCCGGGGACGTGCTGCTGCAGCTCGGCGGGGACACGTCCTTCCTCGCCGGGATGGGCGCCTTCGCGGCCGGGCACGTCTGTTACCTCACACTCCTCACCGCGCGCGGGGCCTTCGCCGACCGGCGGCGAGCGGCCGCGACGGCGGCCTGCTACGCGGTCGTCTGGCTCGCCGTGCTCCTCGTGGTGTGGTCCGGTCTGCCCTCCGGGCTGCGGATCCCGGTCGCCGCGTACAGCCTGCTGTTGACGGCCACGGCGACCGCCGCGGCCGCGTCCGGCCGGCGGGCGGTCGCGGTGGGCGGGGCGCTCTTCCTGCTCTCGGACACCCTGCTCGCGACCCGGCTCGCCGACTTGCCGCAGCTGCCGGCGGCCGGCTTCTGGATCATGCTCACCTACCTCGGCGCGCAGTTCCTGCTCACTACCGGCCGGTACGGTGGTACGACCCCATTCGCACCAGCAGCGAGGACGACCTCCGTATGCGCGCCACCGTGATCCACGCCCCCCACGACATCCGGGTGGAGGAGGTGCCGGACCCGGCGGTCCGGCAGCCCACCGACGCGGTGGTGCGCGTGGTGCTGGCCTGCGTCTGCGGCAGCGACCTGTGGGCGTACCGCGGTGAGTCGGCCCGGCAGCCGGGACAGCGCATCGGGCACGAGTTCCTCGGCGTCGTAGAGGAGACCGGCTCCGAGGTGTCCGGGCTGAAGCCCGGCGACCTGGTCGTCTCGCCCTTCGTGTGGTCCGACGGCACGTGCGCCTACTGCGCGGAGGGGCTGACGACCTCCTGCCCGGCCGGCGGCTTCTGGGGCCAGGTCGGCTCCGACGGCGGCCAGGGCGAGGCCGTACGCGTGCCGTTCGCGGACGCCACCTTGGTGCGACTGCCCGCGGAGGCGCTGTCCGACGAGCGCCTGCTGGCCGGTCTGCTCACCCTTTCCGACGTGCTGGGCACCGGCCACCACGCCGCGGTCGGCGCCGGCGTGCGGCCCGGCGCCACCGTCGCGGTGGTGGGCGACGGCGCGGTGGGCCTGTGCGGGGTGCTCGCCGCCCGGCGGCTCGGCGCGGAGCGGATCATCGCACTCGGCCGGCACGAGGACCGCACCGCCGTCGCCCGCGCCTTCGGGGCCACCGACGTCGTCGCCGAGCGCGGCGAGGCGGCCGTCGCGGCGGTCCGCGAACTGACCGGCGGCCACGGCGCCCACGCCGTCATCGAGGCCGTCGGCACCGAGCAGTCGATGCGCACCGCGGTCGCCGTCACCCGCGACGGCGGCGCCGTCGGCTACGTCGGTGTCCCGCACGGCAGCGGCACGGGCCTCGACCTGAGCGACATGTTCGACCGCAACGTCTCCCTGCGCGGCGGCGTAGCCCCGGTCCGCACCTACATCCCCGAACTGCTCCCCGACATCCTCGACGGGACGATCGACCCGTCCCCGGTCTTCGACCTCACCGTCGGCCTGGACGGAGTCCCGGGCGGCTACAAGGCGATGGACGAGCGGATCGCGCTGAAGGTCCTCGTCAGGGCCTGACCCGGTCCGGGACGGCGGAGCGCCCGGCGGGTATCCCGCCGGGCGCTCCCTTGTGCCGGGTACGACGCGTCACCCGCGAGGCGTCACCTGGTGACGGCGTCCAGGGCGTCGACGACGCCGTGGCCGTAGAAGCTGTTCACGTGCCGCCCGGTGGTGCAGGTGGCGTCCTGCACGCCGTTGCCGTCCGGGTCGTACAGCCCCGTCGGGCAACCCGGGTCGTCCGCCTGGGCCTTGAGCATCCACTGCAGCTGCTCCGGCGAGGCGTGCGGGTGGCGGCTCTTGATCAGCGCGGCGACGCCGGCCACGTGCGGGCTGGCCATCGACGTGCCCTGCAGGTAGCCGTAGGTGTTGCCGGGCAGGGTGGACAGGATGCGTCCGTTGGCCGAGGGCGTGGCGGGGATCTGGTAGCGGTCGCCGCCGGGGGCCGCGACGTCGACGACGCCCAGGCCGTAGCTGGAGTAGTACGACTTCAGCTTCTGCACGCCGGTCGCGGAGACGGTGACCACGCCCGGCAGCTGGGTCGGGATGTCCCAGCAGACGTGCGGGTCGATCGTCCGGGTGACCGGGGTGGTGTCGTCGGGGCTCGTCGCGTCCACGATCGCGTCGGAGTCGAGGTCGTGGTTGGAGTTGCCCGCGGAGGCGACGTTCAGCACGCCCTTCTTGTGGGAGTACTGCGCGGCCCGGTTGACGGCGTCGACGATGGCCCGCTGGTCGGGGTCGCCGAAGCAGTTGTAGAGCCACGGGTCGATGTAGTAGCTGTTGTTGGTGATCTCGACGCCGTGGTCGGCGGCGAAGACGAAGGCGCAGACCACGCTCTCCGGGAAGAACAACTGGGTGACGGGGTCGGCCACCTTGATGGAGGCGACCTTCACACCCGGGGCGACGCCGGCCACGCCGATCCCGTTGCGCGCCGCGGCGATCTCACCCGCGACGTGCGTGCCGTGGTAGGCGTCCGGCGTGTACGGACGCCAGGCGCCCGGGCTGGTGTCGGCCTTGCCGCCCACGCAGTTGGCGGACTGTGCGGCCGAGAAGTTCGCGGTCAGGTCCGGGTGGGTGTCGTCCACGCCGGTGTCGATGACGGCGACGGTGACCTTGCGGTTGCCGGGGTTGATCCGGGCGGCCTTGTCGGCCCGGATGGCCGGCAGGTCCCACTGGTCCGGCTCCATCGGCTCCTGCCCGGCGGTGGCCGCGGCCTTCGCCCGCGCGGCGTCGGCGGCCGTGATCTCCTGCACCGCGCCCAGCTCCGTCGTCGACGCCGTGGACAGCGCGGCGGTACGGGTCGCCCCGGCCGTCTGCACACCGCGGACCTTGCGCATCTCGCTCGCGAACGCGGGGTTGGCCGAGTGGACGACGATCACGCCGATCCGGTCGTAGGTGGTGACGACGTCACCGCCGTTGCGGGACACGGCCCGCTCGACGGACTTGACGGTGCCCCGGTCGGTCCTGGTGTTGACCACGTACGACAGCGAGGGGCCGTCGTACACGGCACCGCCGCCGCCCGAGGCGGATCCGGCGGTGGCGGCCGAGGCGGCGTTCGGCAGGAAGGCGAGGGCACTCGCCACGGCGAATCCGATGGGTAGCGCGAAGGCGCGGCGCCGTCCGGGCAGTGGAGCCATGGGATCTCCAATCGTCCAAACACCCGTCCTGGCGGGCAGGGTTGCCCTTGGACGGGTACATGACGCTGGAAGCTATCGCCGCCGTCCACGCGCTATCAATGGATTGGTAAAGAAAGCTCAAGTTCCGGTTGCCGAAGAAGAACCAGTTTTCAACTACCGCCCTCTGTCGAAGGCCGTGGTCGCGCCTCTACCATGCGCGGGTCCGATCTTTACGTGACGTAGCTCACGTCGGCGCCGTGTGCGCCGACGCGGGTCGCGTCGCCCGCTCATGCCCGCTCAAGCTCCGCCCCACAGGAGGCATCGTGGACCCCGCACGACCTTCGGCAAGCTCCGGTCCGCCGTCTGCCGACTCGTACGCCGAGGTGCAGGCGAGCGCGGAGTTCGCCCAACTGCGCCGCTCATACCGCTCGTTCGCGTTCCCGCTCACGTTCGCGTTCATCACCTGGTACCTGCTGTACGTCCTGCTGTCGAACTACGCCGGCGGCTTCATGGACACCAAGGTCGTGGGCCACATCAACGTCGCCCTCGTCTTCGGGCTCGCGCAGTTCGCCACCACCTTCGGCATCGCCGTCTGGTACTCCCGGCACGCGAACGCCAAGCTCGACTCCCGCGCGGACGCCATCAAGGCGCGCCTGGAAGGCACTGGTTCCAGGGGCGCCGACGACACCGACGACACCGAGAGCACGGAGGCCACCGCATGACCGCGCTGCACACCACGGGAGTCCAGGTGGTCGCGGTCGGAGCGAGCGAGCACCGGCCGCTGATCATCACCCTGTTCTCGGTCTTCGTCGTCGCGACGCTCGGCATCACCGTCTGGGCGGGCCGCCAGACCAAGGACGCCACCGACTTCTACGCCGGCGGACGCTCCTTCAGCGGCTTCCAGAACGGCCTGGCGATCTCCGGCGATTACATGTCGGCCGCGTCCTTCCTCGGCATCGCCGGTTCCATCGCCCTCGTCGGCTACGACGGCTTCCTCTACTCGATCGGCTTCCTCGTCGCCTGGCTGGTGGCGCTGCTGCTGGTCGCCGAACCGCTGCGCAACTCCGGCCGGTTCACCATGGCGGACGCCCTCGCCTTCCGGCTGCGGCAGCGCCCGGTGCGCACGGCCGCGGGCATCTCGACCATCGTTGTCAGCATCTTCTACCTGCTGGCCCAGATGGTGGGCGCGGGCGCGCTGGTGGCCCTGCTGCTCGGCATCACGGGCGAGGGACCGCGCCGTCTGATCGTCATACTCGTCGGCGTCGTCATGGTGCTGTACGTGACCATCGGCGGCATGAAGGGCACCACCTGGGTGCAGATGGTCAAGGCGGTGCTGCTGATCGGCGGGACCCTGCTGATCACCTTCCTGGTCTTCGCCAAGTTCAACTGGAACCTGTCCTCGCTGCTGGGCGCGGCCGCGGAGAAGAGCGGCAAGGGGGCGGCCTTCCTGGAGCCGGGGCTGAAGTACGGCGTCACGGCGACCTCGAAGATCGACTTCATCTCGCTGGGCCTGGCCCTCGTCCTCGGCACGGCCGGCCTGCCGCACATCCTCATCCGCTTCTACACCGTGCCCACCGCCCGGGCCGCCCGTACCTCGGTGAACTGGGCGATCGGCATCATCGGCTGCTTCTACCTGATGACGATCGCGCTGGGCTTCGGGGCCGCCGCCCTGCTCACCCCGGAGACGATCACCACCTCCAACGCGGCCGGCAACACCGCGGCCCCGCTGCTCGCCCAGGAGATCGGCGGCGGCGCGGACTCCACGGGCGGCGCGATCCTGCTCGCGGTGATCTCCGCGGTCGCCTTCGCCACCATCCTGGCGGTGGTCGCGGGACTCACCCTCGCCTCATCGTCGTCCTTCGCGCACGACCTGTACGCCAACGTCATCCGCAAGGGCACGGCGAGCGAGAAGGAGGAGGTCGCGGCGGCGAAGATCGCCGCGATCGCCATCGGGGCCGTGGCGATCCTGCTCGGCATCTTCGCGGGCAAGCTCAACATCGCCTTCCTGGTCGCCCTGGCCTTCGCCGTCGCGGCCTCCGCGAACCTGCCGACGCTCCTCTACAGCCTGTTCTGGAAGCGCTTCAACACCACCGGCGCGCTGTGGAGCATCTACGGCGGTCTGATCACCTCCGTGTTCCTGGTGGTCTTCTCGCCCGTGGTCTCGGGCAAGGCGACCGCGATGTTCCCCGGCGTCGACTTCCACTGGTTCCCGCTGGAGAACCCCGGGATCATCTCCATCCCCGTCGGTTTCCTGCTCGGTGTGGTGGGCACGCTCCTGTCCAAGCCGGAGGAGGACGCCGACCGCAAGTACGCGGAGCTGGAGGTCCGGTCCCTCACCGGAGCCGGGGCGCATTAAACAGACTGTTGAACGTCAGTGCCGTCCCGTAGGCTGCGAAGTAACGGGACGGCACTGACGTCCCACCACCGACCCGCACAGGGAGGCGCGCCGTGCTGATCGACACCTACGGCCGGATCGCGACCGACCTGCGGGTCTCGCTGACCGACCGGTGCAATCTGCGGTGCACCTACTGCATGCCCGAGGAGGGCCTGCAGTGGCTCGGCAAGCCCGAGCTGCTCACCGACGACGAGATCGTCCGGCTGGTGGGGATCGCCGTCACCCTGCTCGGCGTCGAGGACGTCCGCTTCACCGGCGGCGAGCCGCTGCTGCGCCCCGGCCTCGTCGGCATCGTGCAGCGCTGCGCCGAGCTGGCGCCCCGCCCCAAGCTCTCCCTCACCACCAACGGCATAGGCCTCGCCCGGACCGCGGCGGCGCTGCGCGGGGCCGGGCTGGACCGGGTCAACGTCTCCCTGGACACCCTGCGTCCCGACGTCTTCCAGACCCTGACCCGCCGCAAGCGGCACGAGGACGTCGTCCGCGGCCTCGAGGCCGCCCACGCCGCGGGTCTGACCCCGGTCAAGGTCAACACCGTGCTGATGCGCGGCGTCAACGACGGCGAGGCCCCCGAGCTGCTGACCTGGGCCCTGGAGCGCGGCTACGAGCTGCGCTTCATCGAGCAGATGCCGCTGGACGCCCAGCACGGCTGGCAGCGCAGCGACATGGTCACCGCCGAGGAGATCCTGGAGAGCCTGCGGACCCGCTTCACACTGACCCCCGAGCCCGACGGGGCCCGGGGACACGCCCCCGCCGAACGCTGGCTGGTGGACGGCGGCCCCGCCCGGGTCGGTGTGATCGCCTCCGTCACGCGGCCCTTCTGCCGGGCCTGCGACCGCACCCGCCTCACCGCCGACGGTCAGGTGCGCAACTGCCTGTTCGCGCGCGAGGAGACCGATCTGCGGGCCGCGCTGCGCTCCGGCGGCTCCGACGAGGAGGTCGCCGAGCTCTGGCGGAAGGCGATGTGGGGCAAGAAAGCCGGCTCCGGCCTCGACGACCCCACCTTCCTGCAGCCCGAGCGGCCCATGTCAGCCATCGGCGGCTGAGCTCTTCTCCCACTCCTCGAAGCGCACGACGTCCTTCAGGAAGCCGCGGACGCCCAGGAACGACGACAGGTGTTCGCGGTGCTCCTCGCACGCCAGCCAGGTCTTGCGGCGCTCGGGCATGTGGATCTTCGGGTTGTTCCAGGCGAGCACCCACACGGCGGGGGCGCGGCAACCCTTGGCGGAGCAGATCGGCGATTCGTCGTTCACGAACCCCATCCAAACATGGCGACGCCGGGCAGCCACGGGGGGAGCCGCCCGGCGTCGGTCCGTCGCTCCGACGGGGGATGCGGAGCGCGTACGCAGTATGTCACGCACCATGGCCCCCAGTGCAGGGGATCCCCATGATTGATCTGAGGTTTTCCTGAGCTTCGGAGCGGGGGACGAACCGGTGCAAAGGTTCAGACCTGACCGGAACGCGGGCGTCCGTCCTCCTCCGGGATCCGCTCCGCCGGCAGGTGCGACTCCCCGGTCCCCCCGGGGCCGAGCGCCGGCGGCGCCGGCGGCGCGACCCGCGCCGAGGGCAGCCCGGGCGCGTTCTCCCGGCCGGCGTTGGCGATGACGACCGCGACGTAGGGCATCACCAGGCCGAGGACCAGCGCGATCCAGGCCAGGGGCGCCGAGACGTGCCACAGCACGACCGCCAGGATGAAGGACACGGTGCGGACCGACATCGAGATGATGTAGCGCCGCTGCCTTCCGCGGACGTCCTCGGTGAGCCCCGCCGCGGTCCCGGTGATCCGGAAGACCTCGGTACCGCTCCGCTTCCGCATCACGTTCCACCACCTGCTCGAAACGCCGGAAGCCACCCGGTTCCGGCACGGTCCACGTTACGCCGCGGGTCTGTCGCAGTGGAGACCGGGGAGGCCGCCCGTGTGTGACGGCACCCGCCGTACGGCGTATGGCCGCCTTCCGCATGCGGCGTACCCCGGCCGCACCGAGACTGGCCGCATGAACTGGTTCTGGGCGATCATCGTCGGCATCGTGCTCGGCTTCCTGGCGAAGCTGCTCCTGCCGGGGAAGCAGGACATCCCGTGGTGGCTCACCATCATCTGCGGCATCCTCGGCGCCTTCCTGGGCAACGCGGTCGCCGGATGGGTCGGGGTACGGCACACCAGCGGCGTCGACTGGACCCGTCACGTGCTGCAGATCCTGGGCGCGATCCTCGTGGTCGCCGTGATCACACCGCTGTGGGCCTCGATCCGCGGCAGGCGCCGGCGGACGGCCACCTGACGGGGCGTCCGGCCTCCCGACGGGGCGTGCGGCTCAGAGGACGTGCTGCCGCAGATGCGTCGGCGGCACCAGATCGGTGAGCCACACCCCGTTGGCGCTCACCCGGAAGACGTGACCCGCGGCGGCCAGCCCCGCGGCGTCCACCTCCAGCACCACCGGACGGCCGTGCCGCGTACCGACGCGCACGGCCGTCTCCACGTCCGCGGAGAGGTGGACGTCCTGCCGGGACATCGGCTTGAGCCCCTCGCGCAGCACCACCGGCAGGGTGGTGCTCGCCGTGCCGTGGAAGAGGACGGCCGGCGGGTCCGCCGGGGACAGCCCGAGGTCGACCTCCACCGAGTGCCCCTGGCTGGCCCGGATCCGCCGCCCGTCCTCGGAGAAGGCGTAGCGCTTCTTGTTGTTGTTGGCCACGACGTGGTCGAGGTCGGCGCGCGAGAAGCGCCGGCCCGACCGGTGGGACGCGGCGATCAGCTCGTCCACGTCCACCCAGCCGGCCGGGTCGAGGGTGATCCCGATCGAGGCCGGGTCGTGCCGCAGCACCCGCGCCAGGAACTTCGAGACCTTGACCGTCTGCTTCTCGTTCATCGCCCCACCCGTCGTCCTGGTCAGACGCCCTGGCTGACCGAGCTCATGTTGAAGTCCGGGACCCGCATCGCCGGGAACGCGGCCCGGGTGAACCAGTCGCTCCACTCGCGCGGCAGCGTGCGCTCGGTGCGGCCCACCTCGGTGGCCCGGCCCAGCAGGTCGACCGGCGACTCGTTGAACCGGAAGTTGTTCACCACGCCGGTCACCTCGCCGCCCTCCACCAGGTAGACCCCGTCCCGGGTCAGCCCGGTCAGCAGCAGGGTGGCCGGATCCACCTCGCGGATGTACCACAGGCAGGTCAGCAGCAGGCCGCGCTCGGTGTCCGCCACCATCTCCTCCAGCGACCGCTTGCCGCCGCCGTCCAGGACCAGGTTGCCCCCGGACGGCGCGAACGGCAGCCCTGTCAGCCCGGCGCTGTGCCGCGTGGTGGACAGCCGGTTGAGCACGCCCTCGCGCACCCAGTCGGTGGCCTCGACGGGCAGCCCGTTGTCGAAGACCGACGCGACGTCGCCCGAGGCGTGCGCGATGACGAACGGCGCCGACTCCAGACCCGGTTCGGCCGGGTCGCTGCGCAGCGTCAGCGGCAGCTCGGAGAGCTTCTCGCCGACCCGGGTGCCCCCGCCCGGGCGGCTGAAGACCGTACGGCCCTCCGCCGCGTCGCGGGCCGCGGCGCTCCACTGCTGGTAGATCACCAGGTCCGCGACGGCGGACGGCGGCAACAGCGTCTCGTACCGCCCGGCGGGCAGGTCGACCCGGCGCTCGGCCCAGGCCAGGCGCTGCGCGAGGTCGGCCTCGAGGGCGGCCGGGTCGACGTCGGTGAAGTCGCGGGTGGCGGCTCCGGCCCACGCCGAGCGGGACATGTCCTCGGACTTGGCGTTGAGTTCCAGGGTGCCGCTGGGCTGGTCGTGACGGAGCCGCAGCCCCGTGGACGTGCCCAGGTAGGTCGAGGTGACGGAGTGGTACGCGAAGCCGTACAGCCTCCGGCCGCCGGCCCGCGCCGCGGCGAAGGACTCGCCCAGGGCGGGCGCGAAGGCGGCGAACACCTCGGAGGAGGTTTCGGCCGGCGGCTCGGTGAAGGAGGCGCTCGCCGGCACCCCCTCGACCAGCGGCTGGGCGTCCTCGGCGGGACCGGCGGCGCGCGCGGCCGCCTCGGCGGCCCGTACCAGCGGCTCCAGTTCGTCCGCGGTGACCGCCGCGCGGGACACCACGCCCGACGCGGTGCCCTGCGAGCCGTCCACCGTCGCGACCACGGTCAGGCTGCGGCCGCGCGTCACGCCGTTGGTGGTCAGGGCGTTGCCCGCCCAGCGCAGGTTGGCCGAGGAGTCCTCGTCGGCGATGACCACGCAGCCGTCCGCGCGGGACAGCTCCAGGGCGCGCTCGACGATCTCGTGGGGCTTCGAAACGGAGGTCATCGACCGGCCTCCTGCGTGGTGTTGAGGATGTTGACGCCGCGGAAGAGCGCGGAGGGGCAGCCGTGCGAGACGGCGGCGACCTGGCCCGGCTGGGCCTTTCCGCAGTTGAAGGCACCGCCCAGGACGTAGGTCTGCGGCCCGCCGACGGCCTCCATGGAGCCCCAGAAGTCGGTGGTGGTGGCCTGGTAGGCGACGTCGCGCAGCTGCCCGGCCAGGCGGCCGTTCTCGATCCTGAAGAAACGCTGACCGGTGAACTGGAAGTTGTAGCGCTGCATGTCGATCGACCAGGAGCGGTCGCCCACGACGTAGATGCCGCGCTCCACGCCGGAGATCAGCTCCTGCGTCGACGGCCCGTCCGGTGCCGGCTGCAGTGACACGTTCGCCATCCGCTGCACGGGGACGTGGCCGGGGGAGTCCGCGTAGGCGCAGCCGTTGGAGCGCTCGAAGCCGGTGAGCCGCGCGATCCTGCGGTCGAGTTGGTAGCCGACCAGGACGCCGTCCTTGACCAGGTCCCAGGACTGCCCGGCGACGCCCTCGTCGTCGTAGCCGACGGTCGCCAGGCCGTGCTCGGCGGTGCGGTCGCCGGTGACGTTCATGTGCGCGGAGCCGTACCGCAGCGTGCCCAGCTGGTCGAAGGTGGCGAAGGAGGTGCCGGCGTAGGCGGCCTCGTAGCCCAGCGCGCGGTCCAGCTCGGTGGCGTGGCCGATCGACTCGTGGATGGTGAGCCACAGGTTCGACGGGTCGACCACCAGGTCGTACGCCCCCGCCTGCACCGAGGGCGCCGCCATCTTCTCGGCGAGCAGCCCGGGGATCTCCGCGAGCTCCGCGTCCCAGTCCCAGCCGGTGCCGGTCAGGTACTCCCAGCCGCGGCCGGCCGGCGGCGCCAGCGTCCGCATCGAGTCGAACTCACCGGTCCGCGGGTCCACCGCGACGGCGGTCAGCTCCGGATGCACCCGCACCCGCTGCTGGGTCGTGGTCGTCCCCGCGGTGTCCGCGTAGAACTTGTTCTCGTGGACGGTCATCAGGGAGGCGTCGACGTGCGACACGCCGTCGGCGGCCAGCAGCCGCCCGCTCCACTCGGACAGCAGACCCGTCTTGTCGGCATCGGGCACCTGGAAGGGGTCGACCTCGTACGAGGAGACCCACACCCGGTCCGGGTGGACCGGCTCGGCCGCCAGCTCCACCCGCTCGTCGGAGCCCGCCGCCGCGATCACCTTGGCCGACAGCTTCGCCATCGCCACGGCCTGCCCGGCCACGCGCGCCGCGGCGTCCATCGACAGGTCGACCCCGGAGGCGAAGCCCCACGCCCCGCCGTGCACCACGCGTACCGCGTAGCCGACGTCCGTGGTGTCCGACGAGCCGGAGGCCCTGCCGTCGCGCAGCCGCCACGAGGCGCCGCGCACCCGCTCGAAGCGGAAGTCGGCGTGCTCGGCGCCCAGCGCGCGGGCGCGTGCCAGTGCCGCGTCGGCGAGCGCCCTGAGCGGCAGCGCCAGGAATGACTGATCGACCTCGTGGGGCACGAGGGCCTCCCCTTCTGTCCAATCGTCAGTGTCTCCGCAGTGAATCATGCCGCTCCGACAATCCGCCCGCCTGCGGTTTTCTGTAGGGACTCGACAGCGACTCGCACATGCCCCTGTCGGGGGTCGATTCCCCGTACCGCGACGTAGGCAGATAGTTTTCTGGAGTACCAGACCTCTAGGGAAAGGGTGATCCGTTGAGCCGCTCGGTTCTCGTCACCGGAGGAAACCGGGGCATCGGCCTCGCCATCGCCCGAGCGTTCGCCGACGCGGGCGACAAGGTCGCCGTCACCTACCGCTCGGGCGAGCCCCCGGAGGGTTTCTTCGCCGTCAAGTGCGACATCACCGACGGTGAGCAGGTCGAGCAGGCCTTCAAGGAGATCGAGGCCCAGCAGGGCGCGGTCGAGGTGCTGGTGGCCAACGCCGGCGTCACCCGCGACCAGCTGCTGCTGCGGATGTCCGACGACGACTTCACGTCCGTCCTGGACACCAACCTGACCGGCACCTTCCGCGTGGTGAAGGCCGCGGTGCGGAAGATGCTGCGCGCCCGCAAGGGGCGCGTCGTGCTGATCTCCTCCGTGGTGGGCCTGACGGGCCAGGCGGGGCAGGCGAACTACGCCGCGTCCAAGGCCGGCCTCGTCGGCTTCGCGCGCTCGCTGGCCCGTGAGCTCGGCTCGCGCAACATCACGGTCAACGTGGTCGCCCCCGGCTTCGTCGACACCGACATGACCCGCGTGCTCACCGACGAGCAGCGGGAGAGCATCGTCGGCCAGGTGCCGCTGGCCCGTTACGCGCAGCCCGAGGAGATCGCCGCCTCGGTCCGCTTCCTCGCCTCCGACGAGGCCGCATACATCACCGGAGCCGTCATTCCCGTCGACGGCGGATTGGGCATGGGTCACTGAGCACATGAGCGGAATCCTCGCTGGAAAGCGCATCCTCATCACCGGCGTGCTGATGGAGTCCTCCATCGCGTTCCACACCGCGAAGCTCGCCCAGGAGCAGGGCGCCGAGATCATCCTCACGGCGTTCCCGCGGCCCACGCTGACCGAGCGCATCGCCAAGAAGCTGCCCAGGCCGGTCAAGGTCATCGAGCTCGACGTCACCAACGACGAGCACCTCGGCAGGCTCGCCGACGTCGTCCGCGAGGAGCTGGGCGGGCTCGACGGCGTCGTGCACTCCATCGGCTTCGCGCCGCAGGACGCCCTCGGCGGCAACTTCCTCAACACGCCGTTCGAGTCCGTCGCCACCGCGATGCACGTCTCCGCGTACTCGCTGAAGTCGCTCACCATGGCCTGCCTGCCGCTGATGCAGGAGGGCGGCTCGGTCGTCGGCCTCACCTTCGACGCGCAGTTCGCCTGGCCCCAGTACGACTGGATGGGCCCGGCCAAGGCGGCGCTGGAGGCCACCTCCCGCTACATGGCGCGTGACCTGGGCAAGCAGAACATCCGCTGCAACCTGATCTCGGCCGGCCCGATCGGCTCCATGGCCGCCAAGTCCATCCCGGGCTTCGGCGAGCTGGCCGACGTCTGGAACCACCGTGCCCCGCTCGAGTGGGACCTCGCCGACCCCGAGCCGGCCGGCCGCGGCGTCGTGGCGCTGCTGAGCGACTGGTTCCCCAAGACGACGGGCGAGATCATCCACGTCGACGGCGGCCTGCACGCGGTGGGCGCCTGATCGTAAGGGCCGCTCCGGCCCCCTCGCGTACGGCCCCGGTGCCGCCCTCGGGCGGCGCCGGGGCCGTACGCGCGTTCGGGGCCGTGTCCCCCGTTCGGCCCAGCAGACCGGGTGGCCGGGCCCCGCGGGCCGGGAGGATGGCCGTGCGGGGGTGAGCCGGGGGTCAGCGGAGGGAGGTGTGCATCGTGCGTGCCTACATGTGCGCCGCGGCGGCCGTCGCGGCGCTCGTCGCGGGCGTGGGCCCGGCAGCCGCGACGGCGGGGGCCGCGGCACGGCTGCCGGACGTCGCCCAGTGCCGGACCTCGGTACAGGGCAGCGAGGGCGTCGCCGTCTGCTTCAACCCCGACCCCGACCTGGACAGCGTCCAGCTGCACATCGAGTGCCGCCAGTGGTGGGACCCGGACGTCGACGGGGCGTCCGTCCCGGTCGGCCCCGCCGAGACCGTCACCCTCAGCGACCGCTGCTGGAAGGAGATCCAGGACGTCTGGGTCACCGGGCAGCTGGGCTGAAGCGGCAGCTGAAGGCGTGCGCGGAGGCCTCGCCCGAGGCCGCCTCCGGATCACCGGCCCGGATCGCCTCGACCAGCCGCGCGTGGTCCACGTACTGCTCGGGCCGCAGCTCCTCGCCGACGTCCGCGCGCAGGAAGGCGCGCAGCACCTCGCCGAGGTCGGCGTAGAGCTCGACGACGACGTCGTTGTGCGAGGCCGCCACGACCGACAGGTGCAATGCCGCGTCGGCGTCGACGAAGGCCTCGGCCCGGCCCGACTCCCAGGCGCTCTCCCGCCGGGCCAGGGCGGCGTCCAGATGCTTCAGGTCGCGCTCCGTGCGACGCCGCGCGGCGAGTGCCGCCGCTGACGCCTCCAGGGCGCTGCGCAGCTCCGCCACGTGCCGGGGGTCGGAGTCGGCGAAGCGGCGGTGCATCACCCCGGCCAGCTCGCTGGTGGCCAGCACATAGGTGCCGGATCCCTGCCTGATGTCGAGGAGCCCGTTGTGCGCGAGCGCCCGGACGGCCTCGCGGACGGTGTTGCGGGCCACCCCGAGCTGCTCGACCAGCTGGGTCTCGGTGGGGATCCGCGACCCCACCGGCCACTCACCGGAGGTGATCTGCGCGCGCAGTTGCGCGATCACCTGGTCGGCCAGGGCGGAGCGCCGGGGTGAGGTCAGGGGCATGGGCTCTCCTCAACATTCATCCCATCATTCTATGATGGTCGGCATGCGTGACGACGAAGCGACGCTCGACCCTGCCACGGAACGGGCCTCCGTGCCCGCACACCTGCCCAACAGCGTGCCCGGCACACGGCGCGCCCGGACGCTGGTGGCGGTCGCCTTGGTGCTCGCGGCACTGAATCTGCGGCCAGCCATCACCAGCCTCGGCGCGCTCCTCGAGGAGGTGCGCGACGGCCTCGGGATGAGCGGCAGCGTCGCCGGCCTGCTCACCTCCGTCCCCGCGCTGTGCTTCGCCGTGTTCGGGGTGACCGCGCCCCGGCTGGCCCGCCGGCGCGGCCCTGGTGCCGTCGTCTGCGCGGGCCTGGTCGCCATCACCCTGGGGCTCTTCCTGCGGCCGTTCACCGGCGGCACGGTGCCCTTCCTCGCCGCCAGCGCCCTCGCCCTGGGCGGCATAGCCGTCGGCAACGTCCTGATGCCCGTCGTCGTCAAGCGCTGGTTCCCGGACCGTGTCGGCACCATGACGGGGCTCTACTCGATGGCCCTGTCCCTGGGCACCGCCGTCGCCGCCGCGGCGACCGTCCCGGCGACCCGTGCGCTCGGCGGCGACTGGCGGTTCGGCCTCGCGGCCTGGGGCGTGATCGCCGCGGTCGCCGTGGTGCCCTGGCTCGCCCTCGTCCGCGACCGGGCCCCCGCCGCCGCGGCCGCGCCGGCGGCCCCCGCCGGGGAGGAGCGGAACCGGACCGGCAGCATCGCCCGCAGCCGTACCGCCTGGGCGCTCGCCGTCTACTTCGGGCTCCAGGCCACGGGCGCGTACATCACCATGGGGTGGCTCCCGCAGATCTTCCGCGACGCCGGGGTCTCCGCCTCCACCGCCGGCGTGCTGCTCGCCGTCACCATGGTGATGGGCGTGCCGCTCTCCTTCGTGCTGCCCGCGCTCGCCGGCCGCATGCGGCACCAGGGCGGACTCGCCGTCGGCCTCGGCCTGTTCGGGATCGTCGGCTACGGCGGACTGTGGGCGGCCCCGGCCGGCGCGCCCTGGGTGTGGGCGGTGCTGCTGGGCATCTCCAACTGCTCGTTCCCGCTGGCCCTCACCATGATCGGGATGCGCTCCCGCACCGGCGGCGGCGTCGTGCGGCTCTCGGCCTTCGCGCAGTGCACCGGCTACCTGATCTCCATCCCCGGTCCGATCCTCGTCGGCACCCTCTACCAGCACACCGGCGGCTGGGACCTGCCGGTGGCCTTCATGCTCGCCCTGCTGGTGCCGCAGATCGCCGCGGGCGTCGTCGCCGGCCGTGACCGGGCCGTGGAGGACGAACTCTGACCACCCGGGTACGCGGGGGCCGCGGGCGGATGCGAGACTGGGCGGCATGCCCGTGCTCGAGCCGAACCCCCCGCAGCCGCAGAAGAAGCTCCTGATCGTCTTCGGTCTCATGATGGCCGTGCCCGCGCTCGTCGCGGTGATCGCCGTCATCGGCGCGAAGTTCGGCTGACCCGCGCCCAGCGGACCCGCCCCGCGGACCCGCTGACCCGCCACCCCGAGAGCGGGGGTAGGGACAACCCCACCTCCCCTAGGGGGCCAGGGTCAGGGTCAAGTGGGTGGGCCACCCGATGGGCCCGGCGGCCGCCCTTCCGTAGCGTCGTGGTGCAAGGTCGGACGACGTTCCGGCACCGCGGCCGACCCACGGAGGCGACCCGTGTCCACGCAGGCTGTTCCCTCGCGTACCCGGCGTACCCGCGCCGCCCGCCCGGCGGCCGGACGCGGCACGCAGACGCGCCTGCCGTGGTGGGCGCTCGCCCTGCCCGCGCTCGCCTTCGCCGCGCTGCTCGCCCTGGTCGCGGGCCCGGGGGCGGCGGAGGCCTCGGCCGCGGAGCCCGTCGGACAGCTCCTGCACACGGTCGGCGAAGGGCTCCCGGGGCTGCTGCAGTACCTGCTGTGACCCTCCGGCGGCGAACCGTGATCCGTCCCGCAGCCCGCGCCTGACGGCCGGATTTCTGGAAAGCTGAGGGTCATGAGCGCAGCTGCATCGCCCCGCCGGATCGTCCTGCTCCGGCACGCCAAAGCCGACTGGCCCGACGTCCCCGACCACGAGCGACCGCTGGCGGAACGGGGACGCAAGGAGGCCCCCGTCGCCGGCCGCAGGCTCGCCGAACTGGGGATCCCGTTCGACCTCACCCTCTGCTCCTCGGCCACGCGCACCCGCGAGACGTGGAAGCTGGCCGCCCACGAACTCCCGCACCGCCCCCGCACCGTCTACGAGGAGCGTCTGTACGACGCCACCCTCGGTGACCTGATCGCCCTGCTCGACGAGACCCCCGAGGACGTCGACGACGTGCTGCTGGTCGGCCACAACCCGGCCATCCACGCCCTTGCCGACGCGCTCGCGGGGGAGAGCGACGGGGACGCCCGCGCGCGGATGAACCGCACCGGCTTCCCGACGGCGGCCATCGCCGTGATCACCTTCTCGGGCCCGTGGAAGACGGTCGAGCACGGCGTCGGCCGCCTCGTCGACTTCTGGTCGCCGCACGACTGAGCCGCACCCCGGCCGCGGTCCGGCGCGCCGCGGGGCCCGGGACGGCACGGCGAGGGCCCCGGAGCCGGTGCTCCGGGGCCCTCGCCGTGCCCGTGGGTGCGCCGGTCAGTCCCCGGCGGCGGAGCCGTCGTCGGCGTCGGCCGCCTCGACCTCCTCGCGCGTGATGCCCAGCAGGTAGAGCACGGTGTCCAGGAACGGCACGTTGACGGCGGCGTCCGCGGCCCGCCGCACCACCGGCTTGGCGTTGAAGGCGACCCCGAGGCCCGCCGCGTTGAGCATGTCCAGGTCGTTGGCGCCGTCGCCGATGGCGACGGTCTGGCTGAGCGGCACCCCGGCCTCCGCCGCGAAGCGCCGCAGCAGCCGGGCCTTGCCCGCCCGGTCCACGATCTCGCCGGTCACCCGGCCGGTGAGCCTGCCGTCCACGATCTCCAGGGTGTTGGCGGCGGCGAAGTCCAGCCCCAGCCGCTCCTTGAGGTCGTCGGTGACCTGCGTGAAGCCCCCGGAGACCACGCCCACCTGGTAACCCATCCGCTTGAGCGTGCGGATCAGCGTGCGCGCCCCGGCCGTCAGCCGCACCTCCTGGCGGACCTTGTCCACCACCGACTCGTCCAGCCCCTCGAGCAGGGCGACCCGCGCGTGCAGGGACTGCTCGAAGTCCAGCTCGCCGCGCATCGCCGCGGCCGTGACCTCGGCGACCTGGTCCTCGCAGCCCGCGTGCGCCGCGAAGAGCTCGATCACCTCGTCCTGGATGACGGTGGAGTCCACGTCCATGACCACCAGGCGCTGCGCACGGCGGTGCAGGCCCGCCGACACCACGGCCACGTCGACGCCGCGCTCGTGGGCCTCCAGGGCCAGCGCCGGGCGCAGCGTGTCGGTGGCGACGCCGGAGACGGCGAACTCCACCGCCGTCACCGGGTACTTCGCGAGCCGGAAGATACGGTCGATGTTGCCGCCCGCGCCGGTGATCCTGGCCGCTATGGCCGCCGTGGACTCCGCCGTCAGCGGGTGCCCCAGCACCGTCACATGGGAGCGGCCCTCACCGCGCGGCCGGTTGTCGCCGATGCCGGAGATGATCTCGGCCTGCAGGCGCATCGACTCCGCCCACGCGTGCACCGTCGCACGCAGCTCGCCCTCCATGGGACGGCCCGCGGGGGCGGGTACCAGGGCGCAGAGCACGATGCGTCCCCGGGTGACGACCTGCTCGATGTCGATGACGTTCACCTGGAAGCGGGCCAGCGTCTCGAAGAGCCCGGCGGTGATCCCCGGCCGGTCCTTGCCGAAGATCTTGACCAGCAGTGTCGGCACATTGGCGGCGGTGGCAGCGGTCGCCTGCGATGCGTCGTTCATGGTGCCTCCACCGTATCGGGCACCGTGCCGGGGACGGACATGTGTTCCGCCTGCCGGACACCGTCCGTGGTCAGCGGCGGCCCCCGGGCGCGCCGGGCGGCGGGCCCCCGCGCGAGGGGCCGGGCGGCGGTCCCGGGGGAGGCACCGGGGGAGGACCGGGCGGCGGCCCGGGCGGCGGGGGCAGCGGCGCCCCGGTGACGGTCCGGGCGGAGTGCGGCCCGCGGCCCTGCGGCGGGGCGCCGTTCGGCGGGCCCTGCGGCGCCTGGCCGTGCGGCGCCTGGCCGTGCTGGGGTTGCCGGTAGGGGTTGGGCCCGGTGTCCGGCGGGCCGTAGCCGGGGCTCGGGAGGTAGGGACCGGGCTGGTAGGCGATGCCCGGGTAGGTGCGCGAGCTGCTCTCCCCGGCCGCCGCCTCGGCCGCCCGGCGCAGCGCGTACGGCGACACCCGGCGCCCGGCCGTGCCCGTCAGCAGTGCCAGCAGCGCCCCCGCGCCGCCGGCCGCCGCCCCCCAGGCGGCGCCCAGCAGGAACGCCAGGGGGAGGCTGCCGTGCAGGTCCACCCCGGCGCCCACCGCGTCGAAGCCGAAGACCGAGACGCCCGCGTTCACGGAGACGCCGGTCACCCACACCAGCAGCGGGAAGGCGAGCGCGGTGACCAGGCCGAGCCGTAGCGCGCAGCGGCCCGCGAACCCGGCCCGCGTCGACCCCCACAGCGGGGTGCGGGCCGCCGCCAGCGCCCCCGCGGCCAGCATCATCAGCGCCGCGGCGAGGGTCAGCAGCCACACCCGCTGGTCGTACTCGGCCAGCCGGGCGGGTGTCACGGGTTCCTGCACGCTGGTCGACAACAGCCGGTCCAGCGGGTCCGGCAGCACCTTGGCCAACTCCCCGGTGGCCGTGCCCCGCCAGGACACGAACAGCCCGAGCGGCACCGCCAGCCACACCCCGTTGGGCGCCCCCAGCAGGGCCGCCCCGGCGATCCGGCCCGGCTCGTCACCCGTCACCGCCGCGTACCCGGCGGCCGCGCAGCCCGCGAGGACGGCCAGCAGCAGCACCCAGCGCAGCGCCGACGCCGCGGGCCGCACGACCCGGTGCAGCGGCTCCAGGGCGGGCGGCAGCGGCGAACGGCGCGAGGTGAGCAGCGCCAGCAGCAGGACGACCAGCACCCACAGCAGACCGCCCAGCAGGGTGCGGCCGGTCGCGACGTGGAAGCTCACCGAGGCCTTGGCGTCGATCAGGTCCTGCAGCCCGTCCCCGAGCCCCCCGCCGATGTCACCGATGCCCGGCAGCTGGTCCGTGAGACCACCGCCCCCGTCCCCGCCCAGCGCGGCGCCGTCGAGGGCGATGGTGTCCTCCCCGGCCCACGCCAGCGCGCCCAGCAGCGCCACGAAGAGCGCCACCACCGCACCGGCCCGCGCGGCGAGTTCGCCCCCGGGGACGGTCAGCCCGGCCCCGCGCAGCGACCGCAGGAACACCCAGGACAGCAGCAGGGCGCCCACCAGGCCGACGCCCAGCGGCATGAGGTCCAGCCGGCCCTCGCCACCCGCACCGCCCAGCCCGAACACCGCGACGTCACCCGAGGGGACGACCTTGCCGCCCACCGCCATGGCGACCACGGCCGCCGTCATCGGCCCCAGCGAGCCCGCGGTGTCGGCGCCGAGCAGGTGCAGGCCCAGCGCGGCGGCCCCCACCATCCCCAGGTACGCCCAGCTCACCGCGGCGATCGCCAAGAGCAGCACGCCGCCCCACGGGACCGGGCGCGCGGGCGCGTTCGAAGGTGTGGAGGTGTACGCGGTCATGCCCGCCCCCGAGGTCTCGCGTCCGAACCGCCTGCGCCGCATGGTGCCCCGATCCGTCATGATCCGCACGGTTCATGGGCGGTTACCACTCTCCGGTGGTGTTTCGGCGCCGTCAACGGCTTCTCGGAAGACGGTTCACATCACCGCAACGGTGTGGCCTCCCGACGGGTCGGCGTGCCGGGAATGGTTCCTCCCGGTGTTCGCAATCCCTAGACTCCCCTCATGGGGGACAACCCGGGGGACAACTTTGTGGGGCTTGGGGTGCCTGAACTCGTACTCGAACTGAACGGTCGGACCTGGGCGCTCGATCCGGCCAGGTCGTACAGTCTCGGCCGGGACCCGCAGTCGGACGTCGTCCTCGACGACGCGCGGGTCTCCTGGCGGCACGCCACCATCCGGCGTGGCGAACGCGGTTGGGTCATCGAGGACCTGGGCAGCACCAACGGCACCTACGTCCAGGGCCAGCGCGTCCACGCCTACGACGTGGCCGCCGGGGCCACCGTCAGCCTCGGCAACGCCGCCGACGGCCCGCGCCTGAGCTTCAGCGGCGCCGCGGCCGGCGGTGACCTCTACAGCGCCGACACCGCGCTGGCGAACCCGCAGCAGGCCCACAAGTCCGGCCCGGCGGCGCAGTCGAGGCCGAACTCCGTGGCCCCGCCGCGGCAGGGCGGCTGGGGGAACGGGTCGTCGGCCGCCCACGTGCCGCAGCCGTCCCCGCGGCCCGACGGGCGGACGCCGCAGGCGCACATCCCGGCCCCGCACGGGCCGTCCGGCGGCGCCGGAGCGCCGCCCGTCTACGGCGACCGCAGCCCGACCACCTTCCACCACCTGGTGCTCGGCCGCGTCATGAAGATCGGCCGCGCCCTGGAGAACGACCTGGTCGTCTCCGACCTTCAGGTCTCCCGCTTCCACGCGGAGTTCCGGGCGCACCCCGACGGCCGCTACGAGATCGTCGACCTCGGCAGCCACAACGGCACGTACGTCAACGGCCAGCCCATACAGCGTCATCTGCTGGGCCCCAACGACATCGTGGGCGTCGGCCACTCCACCTTCCGGCTCGTCGGCGACCAGCTGGAGGAGTTCGTCGACACCGGCGAGATCTCCTTCTCCGCCCGCCGGCTGACGGTGAAGGTGCCGCAGGGCAGCGGCACCAAGACGATCCTCAACGACGTCTCCTTCGGCGTCCCCGAGAAGTCGCTGGTCGCCGTCATCGGCCCCTCCGGCTCCGGCAAGTCGACGCTGCTGCGCGCCCTGACCGGCTACCGGCCGGCCGAGGAGGGCGAGGTGCTGTACGACAGCCGCAACCTCTACAAGCAGTTCGCGGAGCTGCGGCAGCGCATCGGCCTCGTCCCGCAGGACGACATCCTGCACAAGGAACTGACGATCCGCAGAGCCCTGCGCTACGCGGCCAAGCTCCGCTTCCCCGGCGACACCAAGGCCGCCGAGCGCGAGGCCCGCATCGACGAGGTGCTGCGCGAGCTCAAGCTCGACGTCCACGCCGACAAGCGGGTCACCTCGCTCTCCGGCGGTCAGCGCAAGCGCGTCTCGGTCGCCCTGGAGCTGCTGACCAAGCCCTCGCTGATCTTCCTGGACGAGCCCACCTCCGGCCTCGACCCGGGCATGGACCGGGACGTCATGAAGCTGCTGCGCGGCCTCGCCGACGACGGCCGCACCGTGCTCGTCGTGACCCACTCGGTGGCCGAACTCGCCCTGTGCGACAAGCTGCTGGTGATGGCGCCGGGCGGCGCCGTGGCCTACTTCGGCCCGCCCGAGGAGGCGCTGAACTTCTTCGGCTACGAAACCTGGGCCGACGTCTTCTCCGCCTTCGAGAACTACCGCGACTACGACTGGTCCGGGCGCTGGCGCGGCTCCCAGCACTACCAGATCTACGCCGCGGACCTGGACGCGGTCGCCCCGCAGTCCGTAGGCGCGGCCCCGCAGCGGGCCAAGCCGCCCAAGCCGCAGAGCTGGCCGGCGCAGTTCGTCACCCTCGTCCGCCGCTACCTGTCGGTGATCGCCTCCGACAAGGGCTTCATGGCGCTGATGGTGATCCTCCCGGCCGTCCTCGGCCTGGTGAGCGTGGTGATCCCGGCGAAGTTCGGCCTGGCGCCGCCGGACGAGGCGGGCAAGTTCAACACCGACGCGGGCACCATCATGCTGATCATCGCGGTGGGCGCCTGCTTCTCGGGCGCGGCCAACTCGGTCCGCGAGCTGATCAAGGAACGCGTGATCTACGAACGGGAACGCGCCACCGGCCTGTCCCGCTCCGCGTACCTGCTCTCCAAGGTCTTCGTGCTCGGCCTGATCAGCGCCCTGCAGGGCGTCATCATCTGCGCCATCGGGCTGTCGGCGCGCAAGCTCCCCGAAGAGGGCCTGATCGTCAAGGGCTTCCCGGCCGCGGAGATCACCCTGGTGGTCATCGCGCTGGGCTTCACCTCGATGATGTTCGGCCTGGTCATCTCCTCGCTGGTGAAGACCGCCGAGAAGACCATGCCGCTGCTGGTGATGTTCGCGATCGTCCAGGTCGTCTTCACCGGCGTCCTGTTCCAGATCTTCGGCACCGTCGGCCTGGAGCAGGTCGCCTGGCTCATGCCGTCCCGCTGGGCCGTCGGCGCCGCCGGCGCCACCCTCGACCTCGGCCACATCATGCCGCCGTGGGACCCGGCCAAGCCCGACAACCTGGACCCGCTGTGGGAGCACACCGCGAGCCAGTGGGGCTTCGACATGGGGATCCTGCTCGGCATCGCCCTCGTCTGCGGCATCCTCGTGCTGCGCCTGCTGCGCCGCCACGAGCCGGAGGTCATGCGCAAGTAGCGGCCCCCGCGTACGACAACGGAAGGCGGCGGCTCCCCAGGAGGGGAACCGCCGCCTTCCGCACGTCCGCGCGGCCCGCGCCGGACGGCTCAGTACCAGTGGTTGGCCTGCCAGAACGACCAGGCGCCGCACGGGCTGCCGTAGCGCCCGTTCATGTAGTCGAGGCCCCACCTGATCTGCGTGGCCGCATTGGTGCGCCAGTCGGCGCCCGCGGAGGCCATCTTGGAGCCCGGCAGCGCCTGGACCAGGCCGTACGCACCGGAGGAGGGGTTGACCGCGTACGGGTTCCAGGTGCTCTCGTGCATCACGATGTTGGCGAAGCACTCGAACTGCGCCGCGTCGCCGATGATCTGCCGCGCCATCTGCTGCGGGGTGCCGGAGGGCGCCGCAGGCGCCTTCGGGGCGGCCGCGCGCGGAGCGGGGGCCGAGGCCTCGTGCCGCTGCTGCGGGACGAGGGCCTCGCGCTCGTGGCTGCGGTTGGCGGCGGCCCGGCGCTCGCGCGCCTCCCGAACGGCCTCGCGCGCACGCTCGTCCGCCTGGTGCTTGCGCTCGGCGGCCAGGTGCGCGACGTGGGCCGCGTGCCGCCCGGCGAGCACCTTGCGGTGCGCGACGTGGGCGACGTGCGCGGCGTGCCGCTCGGCCGCGGCGGCCCGGGCCTGCGGGGAGACCTGCTCCGACGCCTTACCGGTGGCCTGCGCCGTCCCGCTGGTCCCGGTCACACCGGTGATGGCCAGGACGCCCACACCGGCCGCGGCGATGCCGGCGGCGGAGTACTTGTGGGCCTTGGTCAGACGGTCGAACTTCGGGATCGTCGGGAGCTGCATGGGGGAGTGACCTCTTCCATTCGGCTGCGCCCCACTCCGCCCTCGGGCAAGGAGAAGCGCCGTGCGTCGAACACGGCGCGGAGCGACCCGAGCATTCTTAGCCGCGGGAAATTCCCCGACCAAACCCGTGCATTACTACCCGAAGTCGTAGCGACCGGACCGACGGAGCACGGCACACGCCGTGCTCCCTGCCGATCCGGCCGCCCCGGCCCCTACTACGCGCCTTCGTACGTGACGTACGCCCTATGCGCCGCCTCACAGACGCGTGGCCCACCGCGACCGCCCGGCGACGCCTGGTGCCCCGCGCGGGCCCGTCAGGGCAGCAGCAGGTTGACGTCCCCGAACTCGTGCCAGAGGTCACGCGCCCCCACCGCCGCGTCGTAGACCCGCCCCAGCAGCTCCCGGCCGGCGACCGCCTCCAGCATCAGCACATGCGAGGCCGCCGGGTCGTGCAGCCCCGTGAGGAGGCCGTCCACCGCCCGCACGCCCCGCTCCGGCGTGACCACCAGGTCCGTCCAGCCGCCCGCCGCCGCGACCCGCCCCCGCGCGTCGGCCGCCGTCTCCAGGGCGCGCACCGCGGTGGTGCCCACCGCCACGACCCGCCCGCCGCCCGCCCGGGCGGCGTTCACCAGCCACGCGGTGCTCTCCGGCACCGAGAAGCGCTCCGGGTACGGCGGCTCGTGCGCCTCGCCGGAGGACACCCCGGTGTGCAGCACCACCGGCGCGATCTGCACCCCCCGGCTCACCAGCGCCGTGACCAGCCCGTCCGTGAAGGGGCGGGCCGCGCTGGGCATCTCCGCCGAGCCGAGACCGCCCGCCGACGGCACCGAGAACACCGTCCGGTACGCCGCCACCGGCTGGTCCCGCTCGGTGTACGCGTACCGGATCGGCCGCCCGTGCCGGCGCAGGAAGCCGGCCGCGTCCGCCGCCGACGCCCGCGCCACCCACAGCCGCTCCCCGCGGGGGCTCAGCGGTTCCTGCAGCACCAGCCGCTCGCCGCCGGGCAGCGCCACCGCCACCCCCGCCGGACCGCCCGCGCGCGGCCGGGTCGTGCCCCGCCCGTCGGGCGTCCGCAGCTCCACCACCCACCGCCCGTCGTCCAGCAGCCCCGAGAAGTGCACCACCACGGCGGACTCCCCGAGCGTGGCGTCCACCGCCGCCGGGAGCGTCGCGGAGGTGTTCACCACCAGCACGTCCCCGGCCCGCAGCAGCTGCGGCAGGTCACCGAAGGAGTGGTGCGCGACCTCGCCCCGGGCCCGTCGGCCCACCAGCATCCGCACCCCGTCGCGGCCCGCCGCCCCGTCCGCGCGCTGCTCCACCGGCACCCGCGCCGCCAGCTCCGCCGGCACCCTCAGCGCGCCCAGCGCGGTCACCGCCCGGTCTCCAGCAGGGCCGGGGCGGCGTAGCGGCCACTGGCCGCGCCGCCGTCGATCAGGCCCAGCACGGCCGGCACCACGGACGCGGGCTCCGGGCGCGCGTCCGCGTCCGGGTCGCCGGGCACCGCCGCCGCGTACATCGCCGTCCTCATGTCGCCCGGGTCCAGCCACCACACCCGCAGCTCCGGCTCCTCCACCGCCAGCACCGCCGACAACCGCTCCAGCGCCGCCTTGCTCGCGCCGTACCCTCCCCACGTGCGGTACGCCTCGACGGCGGCGTCCGAGCTGATGTTGAGCACCGCCCCCCGCCGCCGGCGCAGCAGCGGCAGCGCCTCCTGCACCAGACCCAGCGCGGCCACGACGTTGGTCTCCAGCGCCTCCCGCAGCCCTTCCAGCGGATGCTCGGACAGCGGCCGCAGCGGCTCGGCGCCGAGCGCGCCGGCGTTGTTCACCAGCAGGTCCAGCCCGCCGAAGTCCCAGGCCGCCGAGACCAGCCCCACCCGGTGCCGCGGATCGGTGACGTCACCCGGCAGCGCCGCCACCCGGGCCCGGCCCGCCAGTTCCCGCTCCGCCTCCTCCAGCGCCCCGGCCGACCGCGCGTCGACCACCAGGTCCCAGCCCCGCTCCGCGAGCGCCCCGGCGAGGGCCCGTCCCAGTCCCCGCGACGCTCCCGTGATGATTGCCACCGGCATGACGTGTCCTCCCACCGGCCGCCCGGCCCGTCGCCCGGCGGCTGCCCCCACCGTAGGAACGCGCCCGCCCCCCGCACCTCGGCCGCCCGCAGCACCGGCGGAAGGAACTTCGCCCTAGGTCCGCGGACCGGGGGAGCTCGGTCAGCGGGCCGATCCCGCCGCCGTCACCCCGCCGGTACGGTGAGCACATGTCCAGCCGATCGTCCCGACGCGGCATCGAGGCGGTGAGCGCGGCCGTCCTCGCGATGAGCCGGCACCTGGAAGTGCGCGAGGTCCTGCAGACCATCGTCTCGTCCGCCCGCGAACTGCTCGAGGCCCAGTACGCGGCCCTGGGCGTGCCGGACGACCACGGCGGCTTCGCCCAGTTCGTCGTCGACGGCGTCAGCGACGAGCAGTGGAAGGCCATCGGCCCGCTGCCCCGGCAGCACGGCATCCTCGCCGCGATGCTCCACGAGGCCACCCCCCAGCGGCTGACCGACGTCAAGGGCGACCCCCGCTTCGGCGGCTGGCCGTCCGCCCACCCCGACATGGCCGAGTTCCTCGGCATGCCGGTGGTCGACGGCGACGAGATCCTGGGCGCCCTCTTCCTCGCCAACAAGCGCTGTGCCACCGGCCCCGCGCGGGACGGCCGCGGCTTCAGCGAGGAGGACGAGGAACTGCTGCGCACCCTGGCCGCGCACGCCGCCATCGCCCTCACCAACGCCCGCCTGTACGAGCGCAGCCGGGAGCTGACCCTCGCCGGGGAACGGGCCCGCATCGCCCACGAGTTGCACGACGCCGTCTCGCAGAAGCTGTTCTCGCTGCGGCTCACCGCCCAGGCGGCCTCCGCCCTGGTGGCCCGCGATCCCGAACGCGCCCGGGAGGAGCTGCGGCAGGTCGCCGCGCTCGCCGCCGAGGCAGCCGACGAACTGCGCGCGGTCGTGGTGGAGCTGCGCCCCGCCGCGCTCGACGAGGACGGCCTGCTGGCCACCCTGCGCACCCAGGTCGACGTCCTGGACCGCGCGCACTCGGCGCACATCTCCTTCGGCCACCGCCACGTACGAGCCCTGCCCGCCGCCCAGGAGGAGGCGGTGCTGCGGGTCGCCCAGGAGGCCCTGCACAACGCGCTGCGCCACGCGGACGCCGCCACGGTGACGGTGCGCCTGGAGGGCCGGGGCAGGGGAGCGGTGCTCACGGTGCGCGACGACGGGCGCGGCTTCGACCCGTCCGCGGTGCGCCGGGCCGGCCGACACCTGGGACTGGTCTCCATGCGGGACCGGGCCGACGGGGTCGGCGGCGGACTGACGGTGGACTCGGCGCCCGGCAGGGGCACCGTGATCGAGATGGAGGTGCCCGGTGGCTGACGGCCCCATTCGCGTCCTGCTGGTCGACGACCACCAGGTGGTCCGCCGCGGCCTGCGGACCTTCCTGGAGGTGCAGCCCGACATCGAGGTGGTGGGCGAGGCCGGGGACGGCGAGGAAGGCGTCGAGCGCGCCGGCGAACTCGCCCCCGACGTGATCCTCATGGACGTCCGCATGCCCGGCGTCGACGGCATCGAGGCCCTGCGGCGGCTGCGCGACAACGGCAGCAAGGCCCGCGTGCTGGTCGTCACCAGCTTCACCGAGCAGCGCACCGTCGTCCCGGCGCTGCGCGCGGGCGCGGCCGGCTACGTCTACAAGGACGTGGACCCGGACGCCCTGGCCGGCGCGATCCGCTCGGTGTACGCCGGACACGTGCTGCTGCAGCAGGAGGTCGCCGAGGCCCTGCTCTCCCAGGAGGACTCCACCCCCGGCCAGGGCCGCGGGGGCACCCTCACCGAACGCGAGCGCGAGGTGCTGTCCCTGATCGCCGAGGGCCGCTCCAACCGGGAGATCGCCCGTGCCCTGGTGCTCTCGGAGAAGACCGTGAAGACCCACGTGTCGAACATCCTGATGAAGCTGGACCTCTCCGACCGCACCCAGGCGGCCCTGTGGGCGGTCCGGCACGGTATCGGGAGCTGAACGAGGGCGGCCGACGACGCGGCGAAGGACCACCGACGCAGAAGGCCACCGATACAGAGGGCCACCGCCGCGAAAGCCGGGGCGCTTAGCGGTAGGACAAGCGGATCGTCTCGGTCCGGAGTGAGATTCATACCGTCGGGTGTATGTCGCCCGGATGGCGCAACCTGGCCGGGCGTGGGCCGTTCTCCATGGCGTGCTGCGGCGACTGCCGCGGCACCCATGCAAGGAGGGTCAAGAACGTGAAGAACCTGCACAAGGCCGCCGCCGTCGCCATGGTCGCCGGAAGCCTCGCCATGGTCGGCGCGGGTGCCGCCTCCGCCCACACCGGTGGCGCCCAGGCCCACGGTGGCGCGAAGAACAGCCCCGGTGTGGTCTCGGGCAACGTCATCCAGGTCCCGGTGCACGTCCCGGTGAACGTCTGCGGCAACACCATCAGCGTGATCGGTCTGCTGAACCCGGCCATCGGGAACGTCTGCGTCAACCGCTGACCCAGGACGTCACCTCCCACGGCAAGGCCGTGACCACCGGCCCCGGAGCGCTCCGCCGCCCCGGGGCCGGTCCGTTCGTGCGGCCCACGGCGCCTTCCCGCACGACGGGCGGCACACGCCGGTACGACACGCGGATTCCGCCGTACGGAGGTTTCCGGCGCCCTTCCCGTGTCAACGCCCCGGGCTCCGCGTTCCTCACAGTGCGGCTCCTCGAACCGGGCCGTGCCATCACAGGAGGAACAGTTTCATGAACAGCGCCAAGAAGGCCGCCCTGATCATCGCCGCCGCCGGTGCGGCCGCCGCCGGTTCGGCCGGTACCGCGCTCGCCGACTCCCACGCGGGCGCCGTGGCCGCCGGGTCGCCCGGTGTGATCTCCGGCAACGTGATCCAGGTTCCGGTGAACATCCCGGTCAACCTCTGCGGCAACACCATCGACGCCGTCGGCATCCTCAACCCGGCCGTCGGCAACGTCTGCTTCAACAACTGACGTGCGCGGAAGGCCCCGCGGACAGCGTCGTCCGCGGGGCCTTCTCCCGTCCCCGGCCGGTCTCAGCCCCGGCGCCGCTCCGTCTCCTCGACGTACGCGTTGTACGCCGCCACCTGCGCCCGCCGCGCCGTGCGCTCCACCGGCCGCAGCAACTCCGCCCGGGCGGCGATCTCCGAGGCGCTGACCGCCGCCCCGTGCCCGGCCCCCGCACCGGTCGCGATCCCGATCAGCGCGCCCACCCGCTGGGCCAGTTCCAGCACCCGCACCGCCCGCGGCGGATACCCCGGCGCCAGCACCTCGCGCCCACGCGCCGCCCGCGCCCGGTACGCCTCCAGAGCCGCCTGCGCCGTCGGCCCCGCGCCGGCCACGTCCAGCCGCGCCAGCGCCTCCGTGGCGTCCCGCAACGCCTCGGCGAGCTCCCGCTCCGCCTCCCCCAGCGAGGGCACGTCCGCCGGCGGCGCGTCCCGCACCTCCAGGCAGTGCCACTCCACCGACACGTGCACGTCGCCCCGCGGCCCGGCCTCCGTGACCTCCGGAACCAGCCCGACGGCCGGCCCGCCCACGGCGATGACCGCCTCGCCCGCCGCCAGCGCCCGCGCGTTGAACTCCGGCGGCCCGCTGAGCCCGAGCGGGTGCCCCGGCACCGGCAGCGCGATCCGCAGCCCGCGCACACCGAGCGCGCGCAGCCGCCCCAGCCCCAGCGTCAGCCCCACCGGGCCCTCCTCGCCGGGGAGTCCGGAGACCCGGTGCACCGAGTCGTCGGCGAGCACTTCCTGAGCGGCGTCATCCGGCGCGGCAAGTCCGGCAATCAGGGCATTTCCCCAGGCGGCCAGCCGTCCTGAGCGAGGTTCGTCGAGCATCCCCCCAGCCTAAGGACTGGGGCGGCCCGGGCGTGGCGTAGATTTCCTTGGGGGCGGCGCCTACAGGTGCTCGCGACGGCAGACGTGCGATCGGGAAGTGGGAGACAACACGCTCATGAGCGATGTTCTGGAGCTGGTGGACGTATCCGTGGTCCGAGACGGCCGGGCTCTGGTGGACCAGGTCTCCTGGTCGGTCGCCGAGGGCGAGCGGTGGGTCATCCTCGGCCCCAACGGCGCCGGCAAGACGACGTTGCTGAACATCGCCTCGAGCTACCTCTTCCCCACCTCCGGCACCGTCCAGATCCTCGGCGAGAAGATGGGCGGCGTCGACGTCTTCGAACTGCGCCCCCGCATCGGCATCGCGGGCGTCGCCCTGGCCGAGAAGCTGCCGCGCAAGCAGACCGTCCTGGAGACCGTCCTCACCGCCGCGTACGGCATGACCGCGCACTGGCAGGAGAGCTACGAGCAGGTCGACGAGGACCGCGCCCGCGCCTTCCTCGACCGCCTCGGCATGAGCGACTACCTCGACCGCAGGTTCGGCACCCTCTCCGAGGGCGAGCGCAAGCGCACCCTCATCGCCCGCGCCATGATGACCGACCCCGAGCTGCTCCTGCTCGACGAGCCCGCCGCCGGCCTCGACCTGGGCGGCCGCGAGGACCTCGTCCGCCGCCTGGGACGGCTCGCCCGCGACCCGATCGCCCCCTCCATGGTGATGGTCACCCACCACGTCGAGGAGATCGCCCCGGGCTTCACCCACGTCCTGATGATCCGCCAGGGCAAGGTGGTCGCCGCCGGCCCCATGGAGACCGAGCTCAGCTCCCGCAACCTCTCCCTCTGCTTCGGCCTCCCGCTCGTCGTCGAGCGCCGCGGCGACCGCTGGACCGCCAACGGCCTGCCCCTGAAGTGACCTTCCCCGGGTGACCCCCGGCGCGACCGGTGACGTCACCCCGCGAACCGACCCACCGAGGACACCCGCGCACCCGGTCCCACGACGAAAGCGCCCGGCAGAGCCGTCGCACCCTGTCACAGATCCACTGCGGGCCCCTACCATGGGCCTGTGGACGACTGGTTGTGGTGGCTGATCGCCGCCGTGGGGCTGGGTATTCCGCTCGTGGTGACCGCGATGCCCGAGTTCGGGATGTTCGCGGTCGGAGCCGTCGCCGCCGCTGTCGCGGCCGGCCTCGGCCTCGGCATCACCGGACAGGTGCTGGTCTTCGTCATCGTCTCGGTCGCGGGCATCGCCGTCGTACGCCCGCTGGCCAACAGGAGTCGCGCGCAGCGCCCGGAGCTGCGCAGCGGCATCGACGCGCTCAAGGGCCGCCAGGCCGTCGTCCTCGAACGGGTGGACGGGCACGGCGGCCGGATCAAGCTCAACGGCGAGGTCTGGTCGGCCCGCGCCCTCGACACGGGACGGGCCTTCGAACCCGGCGAGAGCGTGGACGTCGTCGAGATCCAGGGCGCGACGGCCGTCGTGATGTGACCCTGCGCGCCCCGCACCCGAGACGGCACGGGAATTCGCCGAACCCGGCCCGCCTCCCCGCGGGGTCTGCCAGACTTGATCATGTCTTCGTACAGGTAGGCACAGGCAAACGGCGTGGGAGTGGACGTGCAGCCGATCATCATCGTCCTGATCATCCTGGTGGTGCTCGTCTTCATCGCGCTCATCAAGACGGTCCAGGTCATCCCGCAGGCCAGCGCCGCGATCGTCGAGCGCTTCGGCCGCTACACCAGGACCCTGAGCGCGGGCCTCAACATCGTGGTCCCGTTCATCGACACCATCCGCAACCGCATCGACCTGCGCGAACAGGTCGTGCCGTTCCCGCCGCAGCCGGTGATCACCCAGGACAACCTGGTCGTCAACATCGACACCGTCATCTACTACCAGGTCACCGACGCGCGGGCCGCCACCTACGAGGTCGCCAGCTACATCCAGGCGATCGAGCAGCTCACCGTCACCACCCTCCGCAACATCATCGGCGGCATGGACCTGGAACGGACCCTGACCTCCCGCGAGGAGATCAACGCGGCCCTGCGCGGCGTCCTCGACGAGGCCACCGGCAAGTGGGGCATCCGCGTCAACCGCGTCGAGCTCAAGGCCATCGAGCCGCCCACCTCCATCCAGGACTCGATGGAGAAGCAGATGCGCGCCGACCGCGACAAGCGCGCCGCCATCCTCACCGCGGAGGGCATCCGGCAGTCCCAGATCCTCACCGCCGAGGGCGAGAAGCAGTCCGCGATCCTGCGCGCCGAGGGCGAGGCCAAGGCCGCCGCCCTCAAGGCCGAGGGCGAGGCCCAGGCCATCCGCACCGTCTTCGAGTCCATCCACGCGGGCGACCCCGACCAGAAGCTGCTCGCCTACCAGTACCTGCAGATGCTCCCCAAGATCGCCGAGGGCGACGCCAACAAGCTCTGGATCATCCCCAGCGAACTCAACGACGCCCTCAAGGGCCTCGGCGGCATCGTCAACCTCCCCGGCGCCCCCGGCAGCGGCCCCGGCAACGCCGAGACCGGCACCCGCCGCGAGACCCCCCGGCTCGACAAGGACTGAGCACCGCGGCCACCACCGCGAACGCGTATGACATGATCCGTGCGCTCCGGCTCCCCCCGGTCCCGTCGGGGGGAGAGGAGCCGCACCGACCATGGAGACGCCTATGACCTACTGGGAAGCCCTGGCCGTGTTCGCCGCCGGAATCGGCGCCGGCACCATCAACACCGTCGTCGGATCGGGCACGCTCATCACCTTCCCCGTCCTGCTCGCCGTGGGGCTGCCCCCCGTCACCGCCAACGTGTCCAACACCCTGGGACTCGTCCCCGGCTCCGTCAGCGGTGCCATCGGCTACCGGCGCGAACTCGCCGGGCAACGCCCCCGCCTGCTGCGGCTGGGCGCCGCCGCCCTCATCGGCGGACTCATCGGGGCCTTCCTGCTGCTGACCCTGCCCTCCGAGGCCTTCGACACGATCGTGCCGGTCCTCATCGGAGTCGCCCTCGTCCTCGTCGTCGTCCAGCCCCGGCTCTCCCGGGCCCTCCAGGCCCGCCGCTCCGGCAACGGCACCCACGTCCCCGAGCACGGCGGCCCCGCCCTGATCGGCGGACTCCTCGTCGCCAGCATGTACGGCGGCTACTTCGGCGCCGCCCAGGGAGTCGTCTACCTCTCCCTGATGGGCGTCCTCCTCGAGGAGTCCTGGCAGCGGATCAACGCCGCGAAGAACGTCCTCGCGCTCACGGTCAACGGCGTCGCCGCGCTGTTCTTCCTCTTCGTCGCCGACTTCGACTGGACCGCCGTCGCGCTCATCGCCGCCGGCGCCGCCCTCGGCGGCGTCCTCGGCGCCCGCATCGGCCGGGGCCTGCCGCCCGTCGCCCTGCGCGCAGTCATCGTCGTCGTCGGCCTCGTGGCGATCGCCCAGCTCCTGCTGAAGTAGCCGGACGACCGCCCGGGCCCCGGACGGTGCTCAGGCCGGCAGCGCGATCCAGCCCGGCACGCCCTCACGGTCCTTCAGACCCAGCGCCAGCAGCAACGCGTCCGCCGGGGTCGGCTCGAACGGCTGGGTCAGCAGCCGCATCCCCGCCTGCTCCGGCGTACGGTCCGCCTTGCGGTGGTTGTCCTCCGCGCACGACGCCACCGTGTTCAGCCATGTGTCCCCGCCACCGCGCGACCGCGGCAGCACGTGGTCCACGGTCGTCGCCCTCCGGCCGCAGTACGCGCACCGGTGCCGGTCCCTGACCAGCACACCCCGCCGCGACCACGCGGCCCGTTGTCGGAAGGGCACCCTCACGTACCTGCAGAGCCTGATCACCTGCGGCACCGGCACCTCCACCGCCGCCGCGCGGATCCGCAGCCCGGGATGAGCCTGCTCGACCACGGCCTTGTCCTGCATCACCAGCACCACCGCACGCCGCAGCGACACAGTCGACAGCGGCTCGAAGGTCGCATTCAGCACCAGCGTCTCACGCACGTCGCCCACCCCTCGGGTCCGTCCCCGCCCCGTGGCGAGGTGGCTCCACTGTGACCGGGCCATACCCGCGCGGACAACGCAATTTCCGCACGTCAAAGCGAACAGGAGGAAACAGGGAACGAAACGGTGGCCCCCGCCCGGGGCCGGCCACCCCGGGCGCCCTCCCCCGTGGGGCCCGGGCGCCCGGAGCGCGGCGATCGGCGTGGACACCCGGGCGCATGACCGGGCTCCGGCGGACGGCAGGCGGATCGCGCGGCGAGAACCGCACAACGCGAACGCCCCGCCGCCCCCGCCACTGCGGTGCCGACCCCCGGTGACGGTCAGGTCACCAGGCAGACACCACAGTGCGATGCGGGAGCGCCGGGGCGCAACGGAATTTCGGGCCCCCGGCCGCGGCCGGGGGCGCCACCGCTACTGCGGGTTCTCGTACTCGCCGATCAGGTTGGCCCGTGCGATCGCGTGGAACCGCAGGTTGAAGCCGACCACGGCGGGCGACACGTCCCCGTCCGGACCCAGCTTCTCCTGGTCCACGGCGTACACGGTGAAGACGTACCGGTGCGGCCCGTCCCCGGGCGGCGGCGCCGCACCGCCGAAGTCCTTGCTGCCGTAGTCGTTGCGTACGTGCACCGCACCCTCGGGCAGCCCCTTGAACCCCTCGCTGCCGGCGCCCGCGGGCAGCTCCGTCACCGACGCCGGGATGTCGAAGAGCACCCAGTGCCAGAAACCGCTGCCCGTGGGCGCGTCGGGGTCGTAACACGTGACGGCGAAGCTCCCTGTTCCCTCGGGAAAGCCCTCCCACCGCAGGTGCGGCGAGACGTTGCCCTCGGCGTAGACCTGGGCGTCCTTCAGCGTGCCACCCGGCTCGATGTCGTCGCTCACCACCGTGAACGACGCCACCGGCGGGTGGAAGTCGTGGGGGAGCGGCCGCCGCTTCTGCTCGGTCACCTCGGTACCTCCTGCTGATCGCGAAACGCGCTTCCGCCCGCCGATACTAGAACCAGTTGCGCTTGCCGCCGACCTCGGCCAGCCACTGGTTGAGGTACCCCGCCCAGTCGGTCGTGTGGAAGTTGTTCAGGTCCACCGTGAACGAACGGAAGGCGTCGCTGCCCTCGCTGAACAGCCCCGGCTTCTTGTCCATCTCCAGGACGACGTCCATCTCGTGCCCGTCGGAGACGAAGCTCAGCTCCACCTGGTTCAGCCCGCGGTACTGCTGCGGCGCGAAGAACTCGATCTCCTGGTAGAACGGCAGCCGCTGCCGCGTGTTGCGGATGTGGCCCCGCTCCAGGTCCGCGTTCTTGAAGCCGAAGCCCAGCTGGCCGAACGCGTCGAGGATCGCCTGCTGCGCCGGCACCGGGTGCACGTTGATCGGGTCGAGGTCACCGGAGTCCACCGCACGGGCGATCGCCAGCTCCGTCGTCACCCCGACGTTCATCCCGGTCAGGTGACGCCCCAGGAACGTCGTGATCGGGGTCTCCCACGGGATCTCCAGCCCGAACGGCACCACGTGCACCGCACCCGGCTGCACCTCGAACGCCCCGCCCAGCTGCTGCCGGTGGAACTCGATGTCCTGCTTGTACTCGGTGTCCTGCCCCTCGACCTCGACGCGGGCCTGCAGGCCCACCGACAGCCCCTCGATCTGCTGCGGCACCGAGCCGCCCTGGATCCTCACCTCGCCCTGGACGACCCCGCCCGGGACGACGTTCGGCTCGTTGAGCACCGTCTCCACCGACGCGCCACCGGCGCCCAAGCTCGCAAGCAGCTTCTTGAAGCCCACGATGTCCCTCTCCCTTTACTGGCGGTTGCCTCGGTCATTACGAACGCGGCCCCACCCCGAACGGTTCCATTACTCTCGTACCGCATGATCCCCCCTCCGGAAAGCACCCCTCTCCCCAGGTCCTTCTTCGACCGCCCGGTGCTGGAGGTGGCCCCCGACCTCCTGGGGCGAACCCTCGTACGCACGACGGACGACGGCCCCGTCGCGCTCAGACTGACCGAGGTCGAGGCCTACGCAGGCCCCCTCGACCCCGGCTCCCACGCCTACCGCGGCCGCACCGACCGCAACGCCGTCATGTTCGGTCCGCCCGGCCACGCTTACGTTTACTTCACGTACGGAATGTGGCACTGCATGAACATCGTCTGCGGCCCGGAGGGCAATCCCAGCGGGATCCTGCTGCGCGGCGGTGACGTCATCGAGGGCGCCGACCTCGCCCGCGCGCGCCGGGTCACCTCACGGCGCCCCCACGACCTCGCCCAGGGCCCGGCCCGCCTCGCCACGGCCCTCGACATCGACCGCGCCCTCAACGGTGCCGACGTCTGCCCCGACGACTCCGCCGACTCCCCCTTCCGTGTCCTCACCGGAACCCCGCCCGACCCCTCCGCCGTCCGCACCGGGCCGCGCACCGGCGTCGGCGGCGACGGCGCGGCCCACCCGTGGCGCTTCTGGATCGACGGCGACCCCAGCGTCAGCCCGTACCGTGCCCACGCACCGCGCCGTCGCGCCCCGGGGGGCGCAAAAGGAGTCGAGCGGAACGCGTAGTCTCGGAAAGACTCCGTACGACCGGGTACGAGGCATCGAACGACACCAGGAGGCACGAGAACCGTGACGGACATCGTCGACGAGCTGCGGTGGCGAGGGCTGATCGCCGTTTCCACCGACGAGGACGCACTGCGCAAGGCGTTCGCGGACGGCCCGGTCACGGTCTATTGCGGCTTCGACCCCACCGCCCCCAGCCTCCACCTCGGCAACCTGGTGCAGATCCTCACCATCCGCCGGCTCCAGCTGGCCGGCAACCGGCCGCTCGCCCTCGTCGGCGGCGCCACCGGTCTGATCGGCGACCCCAAGCCGACCGCCGAGCGGACGCTGAACGACGCCGACGTCGTCGCCGGGTGGGTGGAGCGGATCCGCGCCCAGATCGAGCCCTTCCTCTCCTTCGAGGGCCCGAACGCCGCCGTGATGGTCAACAACCTCGACTGGACCTCCGGCCTGTCGGCCATCGAGTTCCTGCGCGACGTGGGCAAGTACTTCCGGGTCAACAAGATGATCGCCAAGGAGGCCGTCGCCCGCCGGCTCAACTCCGAGGCCGGCATCAGCTACACGGAGTTCAGCTACCAGATCCTCCAGGGCATGGACTTCCTGGAGCTCCACCGCCGCTACGGCTGCACCATGCAGACCGGCGGCAGCGACCAGTGGGGCAACCTGACGGCCGGCATCGACCTGATCGGACGCGTCGAGGGCACCTCGGTGCACGCGCTCGCGACCCCGCTGATCACCAAGGCCGACGGCACGAAGTTCGGCAAGACGGAGTCCGGCACGGTCTGGCTCGACCCCGAGATGACCACGCCTTACGCCTTCTACCAGTTCTGGCTGAACGCCGACGACCGCGACGTGTCCAAGTTCCTGCGCATCTTCAGCTTCAAGTCGCAGGAGGAGATCGAGGAACTGGAGCGGCTCACCGAGGAACGTCCGCAGGCCCGCGCGGCCCAGCGCGCGCTCGCCGAGGAGCTCACCACCCTCGTCCACGGCGCCGAGCAGTGCGACGCCGTCATCGCCGCGTCCAAGGCACTTTTCGGCCAGGGCGAACTCGCCGGGCTCGACGAGCGGACCCTCGCCGCGGCCCTCGGCGAACTGCCGCACGCCAAGGTCGCCGAGCTGGCCTCCGTCGCGGACCTCTTCGCCGAAGTCGGGCTCGTGGCCAGCAAGTCCGCGGCCCGCCGCACCATCAAGGAGGGCGGCGCGTACGTGAACAACGTCAAGATCGGCGACGAGGACGCGAGCCCCGAGGCCTCCGACCTGCTGCACGGCCGCTGGCTCGTGCTGCGGCGCGGCAAGAAGAGCCTGGCGGCCGTCGAGGTCGCCGGCAGCTGACGTCGGCCGGATTCCCACGTTTGAGCGGCGGCGGAGCTTGACTCCGCCGCCGCGCTTGCGTAACGTAGCCCGAGCCGCTTGAGACGGTGCACCCGGTTCGTCCGGATCCTCCGATCGGCGGTCACTCACCACTACGACACCACCCCGAGATTCGGGCGCACATCCGTGCCCTCGAATTCCATTGGCGTGGAATCGGACGGCGAGTGGGGGACGAATTCGCAAGACGCGAAGGAATCCGCTAACGTAGTGAATGTCGCCGAGGCGGAAACGCCGAAAGTGAAACCCCCTCCAGAGGGTGGCAGAGAAGGAAATCGGATCTGCTAAGCTGGAGACAACGAAGGGAAAGCCCGGAGGGGCCGGTGAAACGGTCTCGAA